>DASYCO010000047.1:0-113642 GCA_036500145.1 Alphaproteobacteria bacterium
CGTCACACCCCTTGTCACTGGATTCCCGGTTCGCGCCTTCGGCGCACCCCGGAATGACGGTACAGAGACAAAAAACGACATCGCCCAGGCCTAGATCGGGACGACTTTGGGCCGCCACCAGCGGACCCACATCGCGACGATCAAACGCGTCAATGTGAACGCGGTGAACACCGTGGTGAGGATGCCGATGCCGAGCGTGACCGCGAAGCCGCGCACCGGGCCGGAGCCGAGGATGTATAGGAAGAACGCGGCGACCAGGGTCGTCATGTTCGAATCGAGGATGGTGATGTAGGCGCGGTTGAGCGCAAAGTCGGCCGCCGGCAGCGGCGATCGTCCGAGCTTGGTCTCTTCGCGCATGCGCTCGTAGATCAGCACGTTGGCGTCGACCGCCATGGCGAGGCCGAGCACCATGCCAGCGATACCGGGCAGAGTCAGCGTCGCCCCTAGCAGGGACATGAAGGCGATGGTGAAGATCAAGTTCATGAACAGTGCGACGTTGGCGATCACGCCGAACATCTGATAGCGCGCGATCATCAGAACGAAAATCAGCATATAGCCGACGATGCAGGCGACCTTGCCGTCCTGGATCGAGTCGGCGCCGAGATCGGGGCCGACGGTGCGCTCTTCGAGAATGGTCAAAGGTGCCGGCAAGGCGCCGGCGCGCAGCAACAGCGCCAGGTCGCGCGCCGATTCTGTGGTGAAACTGCCCGAGATGACGCCCGACCCGCCGAGAATCGGCTCGCGAATCACAGGCGCGCTGATGACCTTGTCGTCGAGCACGATGGCGAAGGGTTTGCCGACGTTCTGCTTGGTCGCGTCGGCGAAGCGGCGGGCGCCGGCCGTGTCGAAGCGGAAATTGACGACTGCCTCGCCGTTCTGGAAAGCCGGCTGGGCGTCGACGAGATTGTCGCCGCCGACCAGCGTGCGGCGCTGGACGAGATATTGGGTCGCACGGCCGGCGATTTGATCGACCGACGGCAGAATTTCCGTGCCGGGCGGCAAGCGGCCCGTGGCCTGGGCCTCTTGCGCGCTGATCGAGGTATCGACCATGCGGAAGCTCAGGCGCGCAGTCTGGCCCAGGACGGATTTGATGCGTTCCGGGTCGCCCGCGCCGGGCACCTGCACCTGAATGCGGTTTTCGCCCTGCTGCTGGATGTAAGGCTCGTTGGTGCCGAATTCGTCGACGCGGCGGCGGATGATTTCGATGGATTGGCTGACGATCTGATTGCGGCGGTCGCGCAGGGTCGCCTCGTCGTAGCGCATGGTGACCAGGCCGCTCGACGTCGTATCGACGTTGAGGCCAGGTTCGGCATCGCGCAGCGCCTGGCGCGCCTTGGCTGCATCGGCAGGATTGGTCAGTTGAAAGCCGACCGAGGGTGTCGGCGTATTCTGGCCGGCGACGCCGAGGCGAGTGTAGCCGATGCGCTCTTTACGCAGCGTTTCGCGGGCGCTCTGGACCAGGTTCTCCATACGCTCGTTCATCACGGCCTGGAGATTGACCTCCAGCAGCAGGTGCAAGCCGCCCTGCAGATCGAGGCCGAGGTTCATGCGGCTGTTCGAGAGCCAGTGCGGCAGTTTGGCCGCTTGGTCGCGCGATATCAGGTTCGGTGCGGCAAATAGCCCACCGAGCACGCAAATCAAAAAAACGGTAATGATCTTCCAACGCGAAATGCGATTCATGATTTGCTGTCTGAGCTATCGAAAAGGCAGGTTTTAGAGAAGAAACGGGCCGGAACGATGGAATCGTGCCGGCCCGGTCATCTTCAGGACTTCGGCGCTTCCGCGTCGTCGTCGGCGGCCTCGGCGGCCGGTTCGGTGCGTGAGATCACGCTGGAGATCATGCCGCGCATCACTTTGACGCGCACGCCCTCGGCGATCTCGACTTGAAGTTCTTCGGCGTTGAGAACCTTGGAGATCGTACCGACGATACCGCCGTTGGTGACGATTTTGTCGCCACGGCGCAGCGCACCGAGCATTTCGCGATGCTGCTTCATCTTCTTCTGCTGCGGACGGATGAGCAGGAAGTAGAAAACGACGAAGATCAGGACGAGCGGGGCCAGCGACATCAAGTCGAAGCCGCCAGGGACGCCGGCGGCGGCTTGTGCGTAAGCCGGTGAAATCAGCATCAAATTCTCCTAGTATCTCATTCAGACTCTTGGATTTGGCTGGCCGGACTATAGCCGCCGGAGCCCTGTTTGCAAATGCCCAGCTGATACGATTTTGTGATGGACAAACTGACAAATTCTCCTTTGAAAACTTGGCTTTACCGCCTTGTCGAGGCCGTCGAACGCATGGCCCCGCCCGCTCCCGCCCAGCTCGATCCGACCGTGGCCGACGCTTTCGTCTGGTCGGCCGAGGAACGCCGGCTCCAGCCGGTGGCCAAGGTCAACCGCGTGGATATCGCGCTTCTGCAGGGCATCGAGCGCCAGCGCGACATCCTGCTGGAGAACACCCGGCGCTTCGCCCGGGGCCTGCCGGCCAACAACGCGCTCCTCTGGGGCGCGCGCGGCATGGGCAAGAGCTCCCTGGTGAAATCGGTCCATGGGGCCGTTTTGGCCGAAATGGGCCCTCACGAGGGCCCTGCCCTGATCGAGATCCACCGCGAGGACATCGCCGGGCTGCCCCTGCTGCTCGGCATGATCCGCGAGACCGACCGGCGCGTGATCCTGTTCTGCGACGACCTGTCCTTCGACCATGACGACGCCAGCTACAAGTCGCTCAAGGCGCTGCTCGAAGGCGGCGTCGAGGGCCGCCCGGCCAACGCCCTGTTCTACGCCACCTCGAACCGCCGCCATCTGATGCCGCGCAACATGATCGACAACGAGCAGTCGACGGCGATCAACCCGGCGGAAGCGGTCGAGGAGAAGGTCTCCCTGTCGGACCGCTTCGGGCTCTGGCTCGGCTTCCATCCCTGCGACCAGGACACCTTCTTCGCCATGGTCGACGGCTATGCCGACCATTTCGGCCTGAAGCTGTCGCGCGAGGAACTGCACGCCGAAGCGATCGAATGGTCGATGACGCGCGGCGGCCGCTCCGGCCGCGTCGCCTGGCAGTTCATACAGGACCTCGCCGGCTGCCTCGGCAAGACGCTGGACTGACGATCTTGAAATATCCCCCCTGGGGGATAGGCTCAGCCCATGAGCCACGCAAATAACCCCAAGATCATCGGCCGTCTTCGGCGCGCGGAGGGCCATCTCGCTTCCGTCGTGCGCATGGTGGAGGAGGGCCGCGACGCCATCACGATCGCCCAGCAGCTCAGCGCCGTCATCCAGGCGCTGAACAAGGCGAAGAGCGCGTTGGTGTTTCACCATATCGAACATCACCTTTAAGAAGTGCTAGGCCCCCTGCCAGACAGGTCGCGCGAGCGGCTTACGGGGATCAACGAACTGGTCAAATATCTGTAGGTCCGGACATGCACGCGCACAGGACGAACACTCTCGACGCCTGGCAGCACGATCACCGCTTCGGCCTTCACCAGCGGCGCGCCGCCGAAGGCCGCACCAAGCTGGTGGTGCTCATCACCTTGGCCATGATGGTGGCCGAAATCCTGGCGGGCCTGGCCTTCGGCTCGATGGCCCTGCTGGCCGACGGCCTGCACATGGGTTCCCATGCCCTAGCGCTCGGCATCAGCGCGCTGGCCTATGTCTGGATGCGCCGCCGGGCCGGCGACGAGGGCTTTTCCTTCGGCACGGGCAAGATCGCCGCCTTGGGCGGCTATACGGGCGCGCTTCTGCTCATGGTGCCCGTGGGCCTCATGGTCTGGGAGAGCGTCGGCAAGCTCGTCTCGCCCGTCAGCATCGACTTCGGGCCGGCGCTCGTCGTCGCCGTCGTCGGACTGGCGGTCAACGCCGTCTGCGCCTTCATCCTGGCGCATGAAGGCCACGATCACGGCCATGAACATGACCACCATGACCATGGACACCGTCATGGCCACGCCGACCACGGCGAAGACCTGAACCTGCGGTCGGCGCTTCTGCATGTCGTCGCCGATGCCTTGACCTCAGTCCTGGCGATTGCGGCTCTCCTGGGCGGGAGCTATTTCGGGCTGCTGTGGCTGGACCCGCTGATGGGCTTGGTCGGGGCGGCCGTCATCATCGTCTGGGCCAAGGGCCTGATTGGCGGCAGCGGCCATGTCCTGCTCGACCGCACGGCGCCGCAAGCCGTCCGCGACGGCCTGCGGCAAGCGATCGAATCGGACAGCGACAACCGGCTGGCGGACCTGCATGTCTGGTCGATCGGTCCCGGAATCTATGCGGCAGCCCTTTCGCTGCTGACGCACCACCCGCAAGCGCCCGAGCGCTACAAGGCGCTGGTTCCCAAGGCGCTCGGCATCCGCCACATCACGGTGGAAGTCCACCGCTACCCCGGCGCGGACGCGGCCTAAAACCATTTGAGCGGCCTCGGCCGCCGCTGTAGGGTCTGGCCCATGTCAACCCGGGACGACCTTCCTCTGCACAAGGCTTGGCGGCGCTTTGCCGCGCGGCTTGGCCTGTGCGGACTGCTGCTGCAGAGCCTGTTTCCGGCGGTTTTTTCGACGCTGCTGCTCGGCTCGCCAGCCATGGCCGACGCCATCGTGCTCTGCACGGCGGACGGCCCAAAGACCGTATCGCTGGCGGACATTGGCGCCGCCCCGCTTTCCGAGACGCCTGCGAAGAGCGTGCCCCACGCGCCCTATTGCCCCGCCTGCCCCGGTTATTTCCAGGCCAACGCCGCCCTCGCGCCGACGGTCATCGCCCTTGCCGCGCCCGGCTGGATCGAGGTCGCCCTCGCCTACGCGCTGCCCGAGTCCGCCGCGCCGGCGCTTCGCTTCGCGCCGCAAAGCCCACGCGCGCCGCCTTCCTTCGCCTGACGTCTCCGAATAGCTCGCGCCCTTCCCGGCAGTTCGCCGGGTGGCGGCCCATGTTCACGTCTCGCGAATCCAGGAGCGCATCATGCGCATTCGTCTCGTCTCCTTCGCCGCCCTCGCGGCGCTCGCCGCCACGCCCGCCTTCACCGTTCCCGCCTCGGCCCACGTCACTCTCGACCAGCCGCAGGCGACGGCGGGCACCACCGCCAAGCTCGTCTTCCGTGTGCCGCACGGCTGCCAGGGCTCGGCCATGACAACCTTCAAGGTGCAGATCCCGGAGGGCGTCACCAACGTGAAGCCACAGCCCAAGGCCGGCTGGCAGCTCGCCACGGTCAAGGCCAAGCTCGACAAGCCCATCGTCGGCGAGCATGGCGCGACCATCACCGAGGTCGTCCGCGAGGTCGTGTGGAGCGGCGGTCGCCTGCCCGACGACTTCTACGACGAGTTCGCGCTGCGCGGGCAGATGCCGGACAAGGCCGGGACGCTCTACTTCCCCGTTGTGCAGGAATGCGAGAAAGGCGTCGAACGCTGGATCGAGATCCCGGCCGACGGCAAGAAGAGCGGCGACTACAAGATGCCGGCGCCGGGCCTGCGCCTCGCGCCGCGCCCCTGACCTGCGGCGCCTGCCGCGCACTTGATAGAAAAGGCCGGGGAGAGCGACGGCTCTCCCCGTTCGACCATGAAACGGTTTTTCTTCGCCCTGTTCCTGCTCTCTGCGGCAGTCCTGCCGGCGGGCTCCGCCTCGGCCCATGCCGTGCTGCTGGAAACCCAGCCAGCCGACCGCGCGGTCGTCGCCGACTCGCCGTCGGCCCTGCTGCTGCGCTTCAACGAGACGGTGCAGCCGATTGCGGTGAGCATCGTCGACGAGGCTGGCCTTCGCGTCGCCGCAGCGGCGAAGGTCTCGGCGGTGGACCACGACCTGCGCATCGAGCTTGCAGCCCCCCTGTCCGACGGCGCCTACGTCGTCTCTTACCGCATCACCTCGGAGGACTCGCACCCGGTCAGCGGCGCCTTCCTCTTCGCGGTCGGCGCGGTGCCGACGGCCTGGGCCGAACCTGCTAGCGCGGCCGAGTCGGATGTCTGGCCGCTCGCCAACGGCCTGAACCGCGCCCTGCACCTGGCCGGCCTGCTCCTGCTCGCCGGCGGCCTGCTGTTTCTCCTCGTCATGCCCGGCGAGGGCGCTGCAAACCGGCGTCCGCTCGTGCCGGTTCTGACCGCCTGCGGCGCGCTTGCGGCTGTGACCGCGCTTCTGACCCTCGGCCTGGAAGGCGGCCTGCTCGCCAATGCGGCGCCCTCAGGCTTGCTGCATGCCGACCTCTGGCGTCTGGGCCTCGACAGCACACGTGGCAGCGCCGCCCTCACGGCCCTGGCGTCGGCCCTTCTGCTGACCTTCGCCTTGCGGACCTCGCCGAAGATTTTCGCGCCCATGACAATCCTTGGCCTGCTGCTCTGCCTGGCTTCCTTCGCGCTGTCCGGCCATGTGGCGACGGCGCAGCCGCGCTGGCTGACGCTGCCTGTCTTGCTGCTGCATGTCGTCATCGCGGGCGGCTGGATGGGCTCATTCCTGCCCTTGCTGCGTCGCCTCGACCGACGCGATGGTAAGGCCCTGCCGACGATCACAAGCTTCTCTCGCGCGATGACCGTCGCCCTGCCCGTCCTGCTGCTCTGCGGCCTCGTCATCGCTGCCGTGCAGCTTCAGGCTTTGGCGCCGCTGACGGAGAGCGGCTACGGCCAGATTTTGCTGCTGAAGCTCCTGCTGGTCGGCGCGCTGATCGCCCTCGCCGCCAACAACAAGCTCCGCCTGACGCCCAGGCTGCGCCGCTCGCCGGATGACGTCGCCGCGCTGCGCCGCTCGGTCCATGGCGAGATCGCGCTCGGCCTGGCGATCCTGGCGGCGACGGCCTTTCTGTCGCAGACCATTCCGCCGCGCTCGCAGTCGGAACATGCGGGCCACGACCACGTCGGCGCGCAAGCGGCCTATTCGACGGTGACGAGCTCGCACGGCCGCCTCGCCTTCATCGACGTCGATCCTGCCATCGCCGGCCGCAACAGCCTGGACCTGCGCTTCGCCGACGGCGAAGGGCGCTCCTTCTCGCCGCTCGAAGTGAACGTCGAACTGGCCAATCCGTCAGCCGGCATCGAGGCGATGGAGCGCGGCATGGAGAAGGTCGAAGAAGGTCATTACCGGCTCGTCGGGCCGGAACTCGCCGTGCCCGGCACATGGACGATCCGCGTCAAGGCGCTGATCAACGATTTCGAGCAGGCCGACTTCGACGCCGAAATCCCGGTCCGACGCTGAAGGCTTCCGGCGGCGGCAGAACGGTTCCGGATATGGCCTGCTCGCGCCGGTTTTGGCCAATGGGATGCCTCGTCCTGCCTCGACTCTAGCTTCGCCTGGCTTACCCTCGCTTCGCCGCAGGATCGAACCAGCGTGGAGCGCGCGATGACTGACGCCGTACCAGTGACTCCCGACAATTTCGTCCGCGCCGAATCGGATCTCTATTTCGGCGCTGTGGTCAAGAAAGGCGGCTTTGGAAAGTTCGATCATACGCGCGAGCCCGCCCCGATCGACAACCAGACCGTCATCCGCCTCAACCGGGACACGCTCTACTCGGCCGCGGTGTTCGACCTCGATGCCGGGCCGGTGACGATCACGCTGCCCGATGCGGGCAAGCGCTTCATGTCGATGCAGGTGATCAACGAGGACCAATATACGATGGACGTCATCTATCGTGCTGGCCCCCACAATCTGACGCGCAACAAGATCGGCACGCGCTACGTCGTCATCGCCGTGCGTACGCTGGTCGATCCGGCAAAGCCTGATGACGTCAAGCAGGTCCATGCTTTGCAAGATGCAATCAAGGCCGAGCAACGAAGCTCGGGGACTTTCGAGGTGCCGGCCTGGGATCCCGTCAGCCAAAAGAAGGTGCGAGAGGCGCTTTTGACGCTGGGTTCGATGCTGCCTGGCAGCGACGGCATGTTCGGAACCAAAGAACAGGTCGATCCGGTGCGCCGCCTGATCGGGGCGGCTACGGCCTGGGGCGGCAATCCGACGAAGGAAGCGACCTACCTTAGCTTCGTGCCGAGCAAGAACGACGGTGCGACGGTCTATAGGCTCACCGTCAAGGACGACGTGCCGGTCGATGCCTTCTGGTCGGTCAGCGTCTATAACGCCGAAGGCTACTATCAGAAGAACGCCTACGATTCCTATTCGCTCAACAACATCACGGCGAAGAAGAGCCCGGATGGTTCTGTCGCCATCCAGTTCGGTGATTGCGACGGCAAGACGCCGAATTGCCTGCCGATCATGAAGGGGTGGAATTACCTGGTGAGGCTCTACCGGCCTCGCGCTGAGGTACTGAACGGCAAGTGGACCTTCCCCGAGGCCAAGCCCGTTCAGTGACGAAGCCTCAGCCCTTGCCGAACAGGCCTTCCTGCATCTTTTCCAGTTCCTTGGCGTAGCGACGGCTGACGTAAGCCTCCGCCAGCAGGCCGAGGACGTTTCGCTCGGCGTCGACCACGGCCAGCTCTTCGGTCTCGGTCCGCTCGAAGATGTGCATGATCTGCTCGATGTTGGTTTCGGGCGTCAGCGTCACGTCCTGGCTCGCCGCCAGCGCGCTGATCGGATCTTCGGCGTTGCGGCCTTCGACGTAGGCGTTCGCCGTCTGCACGATTCCCGCATAGTGCTGCGCGTCGTCGACGAGAATGACGCGCGTCGTCGAACCCAAGGGGAAGCGGCGGCGGAATTCGCCGATGCCCGTTTTGTCGGAGATCGTCTGCATGTCGGGGCGCATCATGCGGCCCGCCGTCAGGCTGCGCACCCAGCCGACGTCGCGGGCGCTGCGGATCGTCTCGCCGCGCAGGTGCAGGCGCCAGGTCGAGAACGAGTAGCCGAACCGCTCGCGCACGACGACGCTGGCGATGAGCGACGCCGCCAGGGTCGCCGCCGCGACGCCGAAGTCGCGCGTCGTCTCCAGCACCAGGAACGACATGGTCAGCGGCCCGCCGACGACGGCGACGGCCAATGCGCCCATGCCGACCAGGGCGGCGTTCTCCGGCTGCAGGTCGAACGGCAGGCCGGTGAAGGCGATGAAGCGCGCATAGATCTGGCCGAGCAGCGAGCCGAGGAAGAGCGAGGCGAAGAAAAGACCGCCGCGAAAGCCGAAGCCGAGCGAGATGATCGAGGCACCCGTCTTCAGCAGCAAGAGCGCGACGAGCGCCGCGACGCTGAAGCCCGCGACCAGGTCCAGGTGCAGCGCGCCATGGCCCGACGACAGGGTCTGCGGCGTGACGAAGGCGAATCCCATGAGCAGGATGCCGCCGAACGCCGGGCGCAGCCATGCGGGGAGCTGGATCATGCGCAGCTTGCGCTCGGTCAGGGCGGTGAGCCGCATGATGAGAATGCCGAACACGGCGCAAAGCGCGCCGAGGATGCCGTAGAGCAGGTAGTCGACGGCGGCCGGCGGCGTCAGCACGGCGATCTCGATGGAATATGGCACCGCGCCGAGCGCGCGCGCCGTCAGCTCGCTGGCCAGGGCGGCAGCCGCCACCGGGGCGATCATGGAAGGTGCGTAGGAGCCGATGACGATCTCGAAGGCGTAGAAAGCGCCAGTCAACGGCGCGCCGAAGGCGGCACCGATGGCGGCCCCCGCACCCGCCCCGACCAGCGTGCGGATGTCCTGGCGGCGCAGCTTCAGGCGCTGGCCCAGGGTCGAGGCGACCGCGCCGCCGCCTTGGGCGTAGGCGGCTTCCAGCCCGACCGAAGCGCCGAAGCCGTTGGAGATGACGGTCTGCAGGCAGACGATGAAGCTGTCGCGCAGGGAGAGCTGCCCGCCGTAGAGCGCGTTGGCCTCGACGACGTCGACCAAAGCGCGCTTGCGCCAGCGGTCGAGCGCCCAGATGAAGGCGCCGAGCAGCAGCCCGCCGATGGGGAGCCAGATCAAGGACGAGCGCGGCACGACCTGCAGCGCGCTCAGGCGGTCGGTTTCCTGGAAGCCGAACAGGATGGACTGAAGCCCGTGCGAGATGCCGCTCTGGAGCACCGTCAGCAGCCCGGCGGCGGCGCCCACGCCGATCGCCAGGACGATGAACCAGAGCTCGCTGGCGCGGAAGCGCGAGCGCAGAAGCGCCAGGGAGCGGGCGGAAAAAAGAAGCCTCGTGGCGGCGCGCCGCAGCCATTTCATCGACATGGGCCTATCGTCAACATGGGCCTAGCCGCCGTTGGCCAGGTCGACGCCGCCCCTGTCGGTCACGCCCTGGCCGCCGAGGTAGCGCGAGGGATCGACCGACCGCGTGCCTTGACGCAGCTCGAAATGGACCTGGGGCGAATCGACGCTGCCCGTGGCGCCCGAACGGGCGATGACCTGCCCGCGCTTCACCTTGTCGCCGCGCTGCACGAGCAACTGCTGGTTATGGGCATAGGCCGTGACCCAGCCGTTGGGATGGCGCACGAGCAGGAGATTGCCGTAGCCGCGCAGCTCGTTGCCGACATAGGCGACCTCGCCGTCCTGGGCGGCGCGCACGGCGGTGCCTTGCGGCACGGCGATGTTGATGCCCTCGTTGTAGAGCCCGCCTTCTTTGGGCCCGTAGCCGGAGATGACGCTGCCCTGCACCGGCCAGGTGAAGGCGCTGCCGCTCGCCGTGACGGGCGGCGCGGCGATGGGGGCTTCCGGCGGCGGCGGCGCGGCCGGCGACGGCAAGGAGGCGACCTCGGCCGGCTGGGCCTGAGACTGGGCCTGGCCGCTCGGCGCGCCGGCTCCGGCTGTCGCCGTCGGCGCGGCCTGGATCGCCTGCGGATTGAAGCTGGGGCTGCCGGACTGCGCCGCGTTGCCGCCGGGCGCATTGGGCGACACGGAGGTGACGGTGCTGGCGCCCGAGCCGGTGCCGAGTCGCTGACTGGAGACGGCCCCCGGCGCAGCTTGTGGCTGGATGGGCTGGTTCGCCGTGCCGGCGATGACGGAGGCGTTGCTGGCGACGGTCTGGCCGCCCGGCGTGGTCGGCAGCAGGATCGGCTGGCCGACATAGATCACATAGGGCGGATCGATGTCGTTGAGGCGCACCAGTTCCTGGCTGCTGACGCCGTAGGCCCGCGCGATGCTGGCCACCGAATCGCCGGTCGTTACCTGATGGTAGGCCTGGCGCGGCAGCGTCAGCTTCTGGCCGACGCGCAGCACGTAGGGCGGCGCGATGGCGTTGGCGTTGATGATGGCGCGGATCGGCACGCTGTTGCGCTTCGACAGGGCGTAGAGCGTGTCGCCCGGCTGCACCGTGATGCTGCCCGGCGTGGTGAACAGGGCGGCAGCCTTGCTGACCGGCGGCCGTTCCGAGGCCGGCCGCGCGATGGGCACGGCGGTGCCCCGGCCGAAATACATGCTGCTGCGGTCGTCGAGCGGCGCCGGACCGGCGCGCCGGCTGCAGGCGGACAGGGCCGCGGCAGCGATCGCCAGAACGGTCAAAGCGGTGAAAAATCGGGTCCGCGTCATGGACGGACTGTAAGGCAAGCTCCGCTATCGCGGCAATGCCGGACGCGCCCTAGGCGCGCTTTTCCTCTTCGCTGTCGCTGACCAGCGGCACGAAACGAACCGGAAAGAGCGACTCGGTGGTGTAGCCCTCCGCCGTGCGGCGGATGCGGCGCACTTCCTGGTCGGAGCTGCGCGAGCCGACCGGCACGACCATGATGCCGCCGACCGCCAATTGCTCCATCAGCGGCTCGGGCAGCTTGCGGCCGGCCGCCGTCACCATGATGCGGTCGAACGGCGCCTGCTCCGGCCAGCCGCGCGATCCGTCGCCGGCGATGGCCGTCACGTTGGTCAGCCGCAGGTCGCGGAAGCGCGCTTCGGTGGTCTTGAGCAGGCTCTTGTGCCGTTCGATCGAATAGATGCGCCGGCAGAGCGGCGACAGCACGGCCGTCTGGTAGCCCGAGCCGGTGCCGACCTCCAGCACCTTGCAGCGGTCGTTCAGCTCGAGCGCCTGGGTCATGAGGGCGACGACGATAGGCTGGCTGATGGTCTGCCCCTCGCCGATCGGCAAGGCGATGTTCTCGTAGGCCTGGTCGAGAAACTGCGGCAGCACGAACTTCTCGCGCGGCACCCGTTCGATGGCGCCCAGGACGTTGGCGTCGGTGACGCCGAGGCGGCGCAACTCCATCAACAACCGGATCACGCGGGGCTCGCCCCCGCTCGGGCCCCGCTTGTTCATGACGGCTTGGATTGTTGGAGGGTCATTCGAGAACCTTACGCAGACTGGCCAGCATCTTCTCCTGGGTCAGGTCCAGACGCAATGGCGTAACGGAGACGCAGCATTCGTTGATGGCGGTGATGTCGCTGACCTTGCTGAGGCTCTTTTCGGTGCGCGGCCCGCCGATCCAGTAATAAGGCCGGCCGAACGGGTCCGACGACTGGGTGATGGTCTCGTGCACGCGGCGGCGGCCTTGGTGGGTGACCATGACGCCCTTCACCGAGGCCGTCACCAGATCCGGGAAGTTGATGTTGATCAGGCTGTCGGGCGCCCATTTGGTGGCGAGCAGCTTGCGGATCAGGTCCGGCGCCAGGGTCTCGGCAGTGGTCCATTTCGTCTTCTGGCCGAGCGTCGTGACCTGGCTGAGCGCCATGGAGCGGATGCCGAGCACCGCGCCCATGGAGGCTGCGGCGACGGTGCCGGAATGGGCGATGTCCTCGGCCAGGTTGCTGCCGTTGTTGAAGCCCGACAGCACGAGGTCAGGCGCTTTGTCTTCGAGGATATGCAGCACGGCAAGCATGACGCAGTCGGTCGGCGTGCCGTCGACGCAGAAGCGCTGCGGCGCGAGCTTCTTCACGCGCAGCGGCCGGCGCACGGTGAGCGAGTGGCTCGCGGCGCTCTGCTCGATCTCGGGCGCGACGACCCAGACGTCGTCGGTGATGGATTGGGCGACGCGGGTCAGCGCCTTGATGCCGGGTGACTGAACGCCATCGTCGTTGGCGATCAGAATGCGCAGCGATTTCGCCGCCGGAGCTTTTTTTCTAGCCGCTTTACGAACCATCGTTCCCATCCCTATCAGAGGGCGGCTTTGATCAGCTCGATGCCGCCCATGTAGGGTTTCAACGCCTCGGGAACGCGAATGTTGCCGTCCGCGTCCTGATAGTTCTCCATCACGGCGATCAGGGTGCGGCCGACGGCGAGGCCGGAACCGTTGAGGGTATGGACGAAGCGGGTGCCCTTCTCGCCCTTCGCCTTGAAGCGGGCATCCATGCGGCGGGCCTGGAAGTCGCCGCAGTTCGAGCAGCTGGAGATTTCGCGGTAGCGGCCCTGGCCCGGCAGCCAGACCTCGATGTCGTAGGTCTTGCGGGCGGAGAAGCCCATGTCGCCGGTGCAGAGCGTGATGACGCGGTACGGCAGGCCGAGGCGCTTCAGCACTTCCTCGGCGCAGCCGAGCATACGTTCGTGTTCATCGGCGGACTGTTCCGGCGTGGTGATGCTGACCAGCTCGACCTTGTCGAACTGATGCTGGCGGATCATGCCCGTCGTGTCCTTGCCCGCCGCGCCAGCTTCGGCGCGAAAGCAGGGCGTCAGCGCGGTGACGCGCGCCGGCAGCGCCGCCTCGTCGAGGATTTCCTCGCGGTACAGGTTGGTCAGCGGCACTTCGGCGGTCGGGATCAGCCAGAGGTCGGCCGAGGCCTTGAACAGGTCGTCGGCGAACTTGGGCAGCTGGCCCGTGCCGAACAGCGCATGGTCGCGCACCAGCACCGGCGGACGCACTTCGCGGTAGCCGTTCTCGCCGGTCTGCAGGTCGAGCATGAACTGGCCGAGGGCGCGCTCAAGGCGGGCGAGCTGGCCCGACAGCACGACGAAGCGCGCGCCGGAGATCTTCGCCGCGCGCTCGAAGTCCATCATGCCGAGGTCGGTGCCGAGGTCGGCGTGCTCCTTGGCCTTGAAGGCGAACTTCGCAGGTTCGCCGACCTTGTGGCGCTCGACGTTGTCGTTCTCGTCCTTGCCGGCGGGCACGTCGTCGGCCGGAAGGTTCGGAATGGTGGCGAGCAGTGTGTCGAGGACAGCGCCCTGCTCCGCCGCCTTGGCTTCGGCGGCGGCCTGCTCGTCCTTGCTCTTGGCGACGGCGGCCATGATGTCGCTGGCGTCCTCGCCCTTGGCCTTGCGCTGGCCGATCTCCTTGGAGAGGCGGTTGCGCTCGGTCTGGATGTCCTGGGCGCTGGTCTGCGCGGCGCGGCGCGCGGCGTCGAGCGTCAGCACCTGCGGCGACAGAGGAGCCAGGCCCCGCCGTCCCAGCGCGGCGTCGAAGGCGGCCGGATTGTCGCGAATCGATTTGATGTCGTGCATGGTGGGCGCTCGCTGGAATCGCAGTAAACGTAATGGCTTTCGGCACTTATAGGCGCGCTGCGACTCGCCGTCCAGAGTCGCGCGTTACGAGCCGAACTCGGCTTCTTCGGCCGCCTCCTTGGCCGCCCGCTCGCGCTCGATCATGCGGATCGACAGGATCGAGATCTCGAACAGCAGGTAGACCGGGATCGTCAGCGCCAGCTGGCTCATCACGTCGGGCGGCGTCAGCACGGCCGCCACGGTCAGGATGATCAGAAAGGCGTACTTCCGCTTGCTGGCGAGGAACTTCGACGAAACCAGGCCGATGCGCGCCAGCAGGGTCAGGATCACCGGCAGCTGGAACGACAGGCCGAAGGCGAAGATGAAGCCCATGACCAGGGAGAGATATTCCGAAACCCTGGCTTCGAGCTGGATCGGCAGGCCGCTTTCGCTGCCGTTGGTCTGGAAGCTGAGGAAGAAGTGCCAGGCCAGCGGAAAGATGAAGTAGTAGACGAGCGATGCGCCGGCGAGGAACAGCACCGGCGTCGCGATCAGGAACGGCAGGAAGGCCTTCTTCTCGTGCTTGTAGAGGCCCGGCGCCACGAACATGTAGATCTGGCTGGCGATGATCGGGAAGGACAGGCAGAAGCCGGCCCACAGCGCGATCTTGATGTAGGTGAAGAAGGTTTCCGTCAGGCCGGTGTAGATCAGCCGCGCGCCCTCCTGGTCGCCGTAGGCGTGCGCCAGCGGCCGGACGAGGAAGGCGAAGATGTCTTCGGCGAAGAAGTAGCAGACGACGAAGGCGACGAGCAGCGCCGCGATGGAATACATCAGGCGGTTGCGCAACTCGACCAGATGTTCGAGCAGCGGCATCTTGTTGTCGTCCGGATCGTCGCCGGAATTGCCCGTGGGAATGTCGCCCAGTTCGCTCATGTTACGGCGCCCATTATGGATTGGGCCCCTTGTAGGACGTGGCGCCCGGCTCCAGCGGCGATTCCGGCTTGCGGTCCTCGGCGACGAGGTCGTCCGGCAGCGCGCGCGGATTGACGGCCGGCTCGGCCTCGGCGGGCGTCGGGTTCTCGATGGCGACGGCTTCCGCGGTCGGCGGCATATTGAGCGCGGCCGCCTCGGCGGTTTCGCCCGCTGCGATGGAAGGTGCGGACGTCGGCGTCGGGGCGTCGTCCGGCGTCAGGCGGCCGAGGTCCGTCATCGCCTTCATCTGGGCTTCCATCTCGCCGTTCGGGTCGATCGCCTGCTGCAGGCGCTTGGCCGGATCGAAGCCGCCGATGGAGTTGTTCAGCTCCTTGCGCACTTCGTCGACGCCGGCCTGGCGCGCCATCTCCTCCATCTGGTCCTGGAAGGTCTTGGCGACGGCGCGCGCGCGGGCCATCCACTGGCCGACGGTGTGCATGACCTTGGGAAGGTCCTTCGGACCGATGACGACGATCGCCACGACGGCGATCACCAGCATTTCCATCCAGCCGATATCGAACATGACGGGTTACTCGCGCCGGCCGGGGCCGGAATTGGGCACCGGCGTACCGGACATCAGGAGTGCGCGCTCGGGTCCTTGTCGGACTTGGACTCGACCGGCTTGGCCGGCGGAGTCGCGTCTTCAGGCTCGCGCATGCCTTCCTTGAAGTTGCGGATGCCCTTGGCGAGGTCGCCCATGACGCGCGGCAGCTTGCCGGCGCCGAACAAGATCAACACGGCCAGCAGGACGATGAGAACGTGCCAAATGCTGAGGCCCATAAAGAATCACTCCCTGGTTAAATTCGATCGCTCAGACAGCCGGCGGACGCTCGTCCGACGCGGCCGGCGGTTTGTGCGCCGGCCCTTCGACCGGATCGCGCATGCCCGACTTGAAATTGCGGATGCCCTTGGCGAGATCGCCCATCGCTGTCGGCAACTTGCCGGCGCCGAAAATGACCGCGCCAACGAACAGGATGATGACAACTTCCCAAACGCCGAAATTCATCGCGCCGCGCTCCATTCGGCCCGCTCCGGCAGGCAGTCGCGCATGATGACAGAACGCGGCGAATCCCGCAATCCGGGCAATGGGATGGCGGATTCCAGGGCCCTTCCCGGGCCTGTTGAAATCGGGGCCTTTTTAGGCCTTTTGGCCGGCCAGCGGGAACACGAAGGTCTGGGCGCGGTCTAGCGTCACGGCCACGTGATCGCCGATCCGGGGCATGAAGCGGCCCGGCACCCGGGAATGGAAGTGCAGGTGGACGCCCTCGAACTCGCCGAGGCTGAGGTGCAGGAAGCTGGCCCGGCGCAGCATGCGGGCGTCCAGCACCAGGATCCTGGCCGTGCCGTCGGCCAGCCTGCCGTCGGCGGGCATGGCCGTGACGCGCAGCGCCTCGGGACGCATGAGCACCTCGGCGCGCGTTCCGTCAGCCAGCTTGGGCGCCGCGATGGGGCCGAAGGGGCTCGCCACCGCCTGGCCGCGCACGGTGCCCTCGAAGCGGTTGATCGAGCTGAAGAAGGTGGTGACGAAGGCGTTGGCCGGCTGGCAGTAGAGCTCGTCGGGCAGGCCGATCTGCTCCACCCTGCCCGCGTTCATGACGACGATGCGGTCGGCCATGTACATGGCCTCCTCCGGATCGTGGGTGACGATCAGCGTCGTCGTGCCGCTGTCCTTGACCACATGCAGCGTCTCGTCGCGGATATGCGCGCGCAGGTTCGAATCGAGGCCGGAGAACGGTTCGTCGAGCAGCAGCACGCGCGGCTTCGGCGCCAGGGCGCGGGCGAGCGCCACGCGCTGCTGCTGGCCGCCCGACAGCATGTGGGGATAGCTTTCGGCATAGTCGCCCATGCCGACCTGCTCCAGCACCTCGAAGGCGCGCTTGCGCCGGGTGGCCGCGTCCGTCTCGGCGAGGCCGAACTGCACGTTGCGCAGCACGTTGAGGTGGGGAAACAGCGCGTAGTCTTGAAACACCATGCCGACGTTGCGGCGCTCGGGCGGCACATGCAGGCCGGCCGCCGCGACGACCTGGCCGCCCAGCGAGATACGGCCCTGCTGCAGCTCCTCGATGCCGGCGGCGAGCCGGAGCGCCGTCGTCTTGCCGCAGCCCGAGGGCCCGAGCAAGCAGAGCAGCTCGCCGGCCTTGGCGTCGATGTTCACGCTGTCCAGCACGCGCGCGGCGCCGAAGGCGTGGGTCACGCCTTCCAGTTTCAGAACGTCGCTCACGCCGTGCATGTCAGGCTCTCTCCATCGCGGTCTTGTCGGCCACCGAGCGCGCGATGCGCTCCTGCTCGGTCGCCTCGTGGCCCGGCCGGGACTTGGCGATCGCGATCGACAGCATGACGACCGGGATAATGCCGACCAGCACGATGGCGAGCGACGGCGGCGCCGCGTCGGCCAGTCGTTCGTCGGAGGCCAATTGATAGGCGCGGATCGCCAAGGTGTCAAAATTGAACGGCCGCAGCAGCAGCGTCGCCGGCAATTCCTTCATCACGTCGACGAAGACCAGGATCGCCGCCGTCAGCAGGCTGCCCTTGGTGATCGGCAGGTGGATGCGCAGCAGGGTGGCCAGCGGCTTGTGGCCGAGGGTGCGCGCCGCGTCGTCCATGTGGATGGTGATCTTGCCGAGGCTGGATTCGATGGCGTTGAACGAGATGGCCAGGAAGCGAACCATGTAGGCGAACAGCACGGCGACGATGGTGCCGCTCAGGACCAGGCCGATGCGGACGCCGAAATGGGCGTCGGTGAAGTCGTTGATCCAGCCGTCCATGGCGGCGAGCGGAATCAGCACGCCGACGGCGATGACCGCGCCCGGCACGCCGTAGCCCATGCTGGCGACGCGCGCCGCGTAGGTCGTCGCTCGCGAGCGGCGCAGCCGCAGGCCGTAGGCCATGGCCGTGGCGACGGCGACTGCCAGCACGGCGGCGATGCTCGCCAGGATGAAGGTGTTGATCGCCTCGGCGTAGAAGCGTTGGTCGATGATGCGCGGGCCGGTGCGCAGCGCCCAGGTGAACAGCGCGCCCGCCGGGACGACGAAGCCGATCAGCACCGGCAGCGCCGCGGCGAGGAGGCCGAGGACGGCATGGACCCCGTGCAGGTGGTAGCGCGGCAGCTCGCGGTACTTGCTGGTGGTGTGGGTCGTCCGCCCGCGCCCGCGCGACAGGCGCTCGACGATCACCAGGGCGCCGATGAAGAGCGTCAGCACGGCGGCGAGCTGCGCGGCGGCCGCCGGCTCGCCCATGCCCATCCAGGTACGGTAGATGCCGGCGGTGAAGCTGCTGACGCCGAAATACTGCACGGTGCCGAAGTCGTTCAGCGTCTCCATCAGCACCAGCGTGACGCCGGTGGCGATGGCGGGCCGCGCCAGCGGCAAGGCGACCGACGTGAAGCAGCGCCACGGCCCGCAGCCGAGCGTGCGGCTGACTTCCAGCACGCAGACCGACTGCTCGAGAAAGGCGGCGCGCGACAGCAGGTAGACGTAGGGATAGAGCACCAGCGTCAGCATGACGATGGCGCCCGGCAGGCTGCGGATGTCGGGATACCAGTAGTCGCCGTGCGACCAGCCGGTGACCTCGCGCAGCAGCGTCTGCACCGGGCCGGCGAAGTCGAGCAGGCCCGTGTAGGTGTAGGCGATGACGTAGGCCGGGATCGCCATCGGCAGCAGCAGCGCCCATTCGAACAGGCGGCGGCCGGGGAAATGGCAGAGCGTGACGAGCCAGGCGGTGCCGACGCCGATGGTGGTGGCGCCGATGCCGACGCCGATCATCAGCCAGAGCGAAGTGGCGATGTAGCCCGGCAGCACCGTCGAGGCGAGATGCTGCCAGATGCCCCCGCTCGGCACGAAGACGTAGGCCAGCACCACGACGATGGGCAGCGCGATCAGGGCGGCGGTGACGAAGGTGAAGGCCGTCCAGCCGCTAAAACGACGAAACGCCCGAAAGGCGGGCGTGGCGGCAGGTTCTGTCAGACTCGGGCTACTCATCGAACTCTTGCACCTGGCGGCGGCTTGGCGCGGTTAGGCACGGCAAAATATAGAGGGGAGCGCCTAACTGGCGCTCCCCTCCTCAACCGGCAACAGGCCACCCAACGGCGGTAACAAGCATAACCACTGGAGAGAGAGCCACAGGGAAACGCTAACGCCGAGCCTGCCACCGATTTTCGAAGCCCTGGCCGAACGGTCCGTCGACCGGTTCAACCGAGGCGTCTTTTCTGCGAGTGCTTCGCAATTGCTATATCGAGACCCTGTGTACCTGTCCAGGCGAGCAGGCAAAACAACCGATTTGCTCGAACAGCTAGAGCTTTCGGATATGGCTCAATTCCTAGAGGCCAGGACAGGCATGAGCGGCAAGCCGTGCCGGCATCGCCGCCCTGCCCAAGGCCTTGGACGGCCTACTTCCAGCCGGCGCGGTCGAGCAGCTTGACCGCTTCCGCGTTCTTTTCCGCCAGCACGGCGACGCCGAGCGGATCGGCCTTGAAGGTGCCGTACTTGGCGATCACCGGGGAGATCTCGGCGTCGGCGCGAACCGGATATTCGAAGTTCGCCGCGGCGAAGACCTTCTGGGCTTCCGGGGTCGCGAGGAATTCGACGAACTTGACCGCGTTGTCGCGGTTCGGCGAATGCTTCAGCACGCCGATGCCGCTGATGTTGACGTGGGTGCCGCGTCCATCGGCCCCGGCGCCCTTCTGGTTCGGGAAGAACACGCCGAGCTTGTCGTATTCGCCCGGCTTGCCCGCCGTGATCAGGTGCCCGAGGTAGTAGGTGTTGGAGATGGCGATGTCGCCCTCGCCCGCCATCACGGCGGTGATCTGGTCGCGGTCGCCGCCTTTCGGCTCGCGCGCCATGTTGGCGACGACGCCCTTCGCCCAGCCTTCCGTCTTGGCCACGCCGTCCGCTTCGATCATCGAGACGGTGAGCGACTGGTTGTAGACGTTGCTGGAGGAGCGGACGAGCAGCTTGCCCTTCCACTTCGGGTCGGCCAGGTCCTCGTAGGTCGAGAGCTGTTCCGGCTTCACGCGGTCCTTGTGGTACATGACCACGCGCGCGCGGGTGCTGAGGCCGAACCAATGGCCATTGGGCTCGCGCAGGTTGGCCGGAATGGCCGCTTCGAGCGCCGCCGACTTGACCGGCTGGAACAGGCCCTTCTGCTGGACGCGGCCGACGACGCCGGCGTCCTCCGCGAAGAACAGGTCGCCCGGGCTGTTGGCGCCTTCGCGCTCGATGCGGGTGATCAGCTCATTGCCGCTCGCCTGCACGACGTTGACCTTGATTCCGGTCTGCTGCGTGAAGGTCTTGTAGAGCGCTTCGTCCGCTTCGTAATGGCGGCCGGAGTACAGATTGACGACGCCTTGCGCGGACGCGCCGGCGACGCAGGCGAACAGGCTCAGGCCGGCGAAGCCGGCCAGGATGGTGCTGCGGGTCACGGTCATCGAGATCCCCTATGGTTGATCGTTGAGTCGAAGCCTTGTGCGGATTTTCCGCGTTCTTATGAGGACTCTCGTAGCCGCCGGGGGAGCGGGAACGAAACAACGATTTGACCGAGGAGCTAGTCCTTTCCCATATGACAAAGGGCGGCGACGCCTATTCGGCATCGCCGCCATTGTTCCGTCAGGCAAATTTGAGGCGGCTTACTGCCAGCCGGCGCGGTCCATCAGCTGCACGGCGGCCAAGTTGTTCTTGCCGACCTCGCCGATGTTCACCTGGTCGGCCTTGAAGGCGCCGAAGGAGCTGACGATGGTCGAAGCCTGGGCGCCCGGCACCGTCGGATATTCCGAATTTCCTTCGGCGAAGTCCTTCTGGGCTTCCGGCGTGGCGAGGAATTCCAGGAACTTGATCGCCGCGTCGCGGTGCGGCGCGTAGCGCAGTACGCCGGCGCCGCTGATGTTGACATGGGCGCCGCGCCCATCGAGCCCCTCGCCCGTCTGGTTGGGGAAGAAGACGCCGACCTTGTCGAGCACCTTCTCCTTCGGATTGTCGCGGATCAAGTTGCCGAGATAGTAGGTGTTGGCGAGCGCCAGGTCCGCCTCGCCGGCATAGACGGACTTGATCAGGTCCGTGTCGGCGCCCTTCGGCGGGCGGGCCATGTTGGCGACGATGCCCCTGGCCCAGTCCTCGGTCTTCTCCACGCCGACGCGCGCGATCATCGCGGCGACCAGCGACTGATTGTAGGAGACGCTGGAGGAGTTGACCAACAGGCGGCCCTTCCACTTCGGGTCGGTCAGGTTCTCGTAGGTCGAGAGCTCTTCCGGCTTCACCTTCGCCTTGTTGTACATGACGACGCGCGCGCGCATCGTGAAGGCGAACCAATGGCCTTCAGGCGAGCGCAGGTTCGGCGGGATGACCTTCAGTGCGTCCGAATCGATCGACTGGAAGAGATTGCGCTGGTCGGCGCGGCCGATCACGGCGGCGTCCGCCGCCATCAAGATGTCGGCCGGGCTGTTCTTGCCCTCGCGCTCGACGCGCTGGATCAGCTCGTTGCCGCCCGCCTGCACCACGTCGACCTTGATGCCCGACTTCTTGGTGAAGGCGTTGTAGAGCTGCTGGTCCGAATCGTAATGGCGCGCGGTGTAGAGGTTGATCGTCTCCGCCGCCCGCGACGGCGCAGGCCATGCCAGGGCGGTGGCGGAAACGGCAAGAAGCCCGAACAGGATGCGGGCGCGCGCAATACGCATGAAGACTCTCCGGCGAATGGGGGCGAGCAAAGGTTGCGAACAGGTCGCAACACCCATCCTCGCACTGGCAGGCTTGGTCGTGGAATCACGAAATCGCGCGCCGAGCGATAGAAATAATGGCTACGAGGCAGACCCGGAGGGACTAACGGCCTGGCGCGGACGGAACGGACCGCGAGGATCAGTCCTCCTGGCGGCGCTGGCCGGACTCTTCCTCGTCGTCGTCATCGGACTCATCGCCGTCCGAGTCATCGTCGGACTCGTCGTCATCGTCGTCGTCCGACTCGTCATCATCTTCGTCATCATCTTCGTCATCAGACTCGTCGTCGTCCGAATCATCCGATTCGTCATCATCGGAGTCGCCGTCATCTTCATCGGCGTCATCGTCTTCCGAGTCGTCCTCGTCGGACTCCCCGTCGTCGCTGTCCCCGTCCGCATCCTCACCGTCCGCGTCGTCTTCAGCTTCGGATTCGTCCTCGTCCAGCGCATCCTCGCCGGCCTGGGGCGCCTCGTTGGCGGGCGCGCCGAGGTCGAGGTCGGCGACGGCGTCGTCCATCAGGCGGTCGTCCTCGGCGAGCGGATTGCCCTCGCCGTTCTCGCCCTGCGGAATCTCGTCGTCGGTGAAGGGCAGCGCGGCGTCGGTGATCTGGATCGCCGGACGCTTGTCGAGCAGGCCGGCGGCCTTGAGCTCGTCGACACCCGGCAGAGCCGCGAGGCTTTCGATGCCGAAGTCGACGAGAAATCTCTCCGTGGTGCCCCAGGTGACCGGCTTGCCCGGCGTCTGGCGACGACCGCGCGGCATGATCCAGCCTTGCTCGAACAGCATGTCGAGCGTGCCCTTGCTCAGGCCGACGCCGCGAATCTCTTCCATCTCGGCGCGCGTGATCGGCTGGTGGTAGGCGCAGATCGCCAAGGTCTCGATGGCGGCGCGCGAGAGCTTGCGCGCCTGGCTGGCGAAGACACGCATCATCGGCGCGAGGTCTTCGGCGCTGCGGAACATCCACTTGCCGCCGGCCTGCACCAGGTTGACGCCACGGTTCTCGTAGATCGCGACCACTTCGGCGATCAGTGCCGGCACGTCCGTGCCTTCCGGCAGGCGCGCGGCGATCATCTCCTCGTTCATCGGTTCGGCCGAGGCGAACAGAATGGCTTCGAGAAGGCGCGGCAGTTGCGGATCGATGTCGCTCATTCGGGCTTGTCTTCTTGTTTTGAAACGGACGGTTGAGACTCGGCGGATTCGGCTTCGCTGCCCTCGTCCGCGGCCTGTTCGATGTCTTCGCTCTCGGCGGCGCCCTCGGCCTCGGCTTGATCGGGCATGGCCTCGCCGGCTTCGACGCTTTCGCCGGGCTGCTCAATCGGCTCAGCGACCTGCGACGACAGCTTCTCGTCGTACTGGCGGACGAAGATTTCCTGGTAGTGGCCGGACTGGCGGAGCATCAGCTTGCCTTCGCGCACCAGCTCGAGGGTCGCAACGAAGGTCGCGGCGAGCGCGGAGCGCATCACCAGGCTGTCCTTGAGGCCCGCAGGCAGGAACGACACCAGCGTCTGCCAGTCGGGCATGCGGCCGAGATGCTCGCGCAGGCGGTCGAGGGCGACCTCGACGGAATAGAGCTCGGCCTGGGCGATCTCGAGCGGCGCCGCCGCATCGGTCTTGTTGCGGATGTTGCCATAGGCGCGCAGCAGGTCGTAGAGCTTGGTCTCGTAATGGATCTCGGAAACGACGTCGACCGGCTCGGGCGCGCCGCGCGCGAAGACGTCGCGGCCGAGCAGCGAGCGCGCGAAGAGCCGCGCGCCGGCGTCCTGCATCGATTCGAGGCGACGCAGCTGGAAGGCGAGCGCGGCGGCCATCTCCTGGCCGCTCGGCTGCTCGTCGTTCGCTTCCGGCTCAGGCAGCAGCAGGCGCGACTTCAGGTAGGCGAGCCAGGCCGCCATGACGAGATAGTCGGCGGCCAGCTCCAGGCGCACGCGCTGCGCGCGCGCCACGAAGGCCAGGTACTGATCGGCGAGCTGCAGGATCGAGATCTTGGTGAGATCGACCTTCTGGTCGCGCGCGAGCGCGAGCAGGACGTCGATCGGCCCTTCGAAGCCGTCGAGGTCGACGAGCAGCTGGCTGTCGGTGACGAGCGCGTCCACCGCGTCGAAGTTGACGGGTTGCGCCGTGTCGTTGCCGTTGTCGGCGGAGGCGATCATTTCGCGATCATGGGGCGCGGGCACAGCGTCCGGAAAGTGAATGAGATCACGGGGCTAGGCCCGTGACGGTGGCGATGAACCTGATGAGATAGTCCACCGGAGGCCCTATCAGCCAGGGAAAAATGTCGAGATTGGTGCCGATTTGCCGGCCGAGCATCGGCAGCAGGAACAGGGCGCCGAGCAGGATGAGCAATCCGTAGCGTTCCACCTGTGCATAACGTCGCGCCAGAGGCAGCGGCAGCAGGCCCACGGCGACGCGCCCGCCGTCCAGCGGTGGGATCGGAATCATGTTGAAAACCGCCAGCACGGCATTGATCTGAACCGAGTTCTGCAAGTTTTCCACAGCCCAGGGCGCGACCTGGTCCGGCAGCAGGAGCGCGCCGTAGAGCAGCAGCGCCGAAATCAAGGCGATCAGCACGTTGGCCCCAGGCCCGGCCAGGGCGACCCAGATCATGTCGCGCTTGGGCTTGCGCAGATGGCCGAAATTGACCGGCACCGGCTTGGCGTAGCCGAACAGGAACGGCGAATGGATCAGCAGCAGGACGGCCGGCAGGATGATCGTGCCGACCCGGTCGACGTGGCGCAGCGGGTTGAGCGACAGCCGCCCCATGCGCTTGGCCGTGTCGTCGCCGAACTGCAGCGCGGCATAGCCGTGCGCCGCCTCGTGCAAGGTGATCGCGATGATCGCCGGCAGCGCCCAGACGGAGATGCCGTACAGCAGGGATTGGATGTCCATATTCATTGTCTAGGACTTCGTCATCTAGGAATTCGGCACCGCGCCGAGAAGGGCGTCGAGTCTGGCCAAGAGCGCAGTCCGGTCGATTTTGCTTGGGTCGGCTTCGCGCTGCCTTTCGGCCGCGGCGGTCGCGCGCGTCAGGCGGAAGACCGCCCGCTGCGACAGTGGCGCGCAGGCGGCGGCCACGGCGGTCATTTCCGCCATGTCGCCGTTGCAGTGGAGGACGAGGTCGCAGCCGGCGGCGAGCGCCAGGCGCGTGCGCTCGGCGAAGTCTCCGCTCAGCGCCTTCATCGAGAGGTCGTCGGAAATCAGCGGGCCGTCGAAGCCGATCTCGCCGCGGATGATCTCGCGGACGACCTTGGCCGAGAGCGTCGCCGGCGCGTCCGGGTCGATGGCGGTGTAGACGACATGCGCCGTCATGGCCCAGCAGGCTTCCTTGGCGAGCGCCTTGAAGGGCGCGAAGTCCGTGGCGCGCAATTCGTCCAGCGAGGCGTCGACCACCGGCAGCTCGAGATGGCTGTCGGAGCGCGCCCGGCCATGGCCGGGGACATGCTTGACGATGGGCAGCACGCCGCCGGCGCGCAGCCCCTTGCAGACGGCGCGGCCGAGCTGGGCGACGACGTCGGGCGTCTCGCCGAAGGCGCGGTCGCCGATGATGTCATGGGCGCCGGGCACAGGCACGTCGAGCAGCGGCAGGCAGTCGACGTCGATGCCGAGATCGTCGAGCTCGGCGGCGATCAGGCGTGCATTGGCCTGCGCCCCCTCTTCCGCCGCCTGGGGATCATGCGCCATCAGCTCGCCGAAGCGGCGGCCGGCGGGCGCCCCACGCCACTGCGGCGGCTTCAGGCGCTGGACGCGCCCGCCTTCCTGGTCGATCAGCAGCGGCGCGTCGGCGCGGCCGACCGCGTCGCGCAGCTCGCGCACGAGGGCGCGGACCTGATCCGGCGTCTCGACGTTGCGCGCGAACAGGATGAAGCCGTAGGGATTGGCCTTGCGGAAGAAAGCCCGCTCCTCCTCGCTCAGCCGCAGTCCGGCGCAGCCGAAGATCGCGGCGAGCGCGTCCCGACTAGCGGACGGCGGGCTAGTGGACAACGATGCAGCCTACGTTGCGGGCCTTGAGCTTGGCGCAGAGGTCGGCGGCATCGGCCGCCGGTCCCGCCTGGATGCGGTAGTAGACGCCGCGCGCGCCGAGGTCGGCGGTCACCACGTTCATGCTCATGCCGCCGAGCAGGTCCTTGTTGGCGCCTTGCAGACGCGCCCATTCCTTCTGGGCGGCGTCGCTCGTGCGCACGGCGCCGAGCTGAACGCGGGCGGCGCCGGACGGGATCGGGGCCGACGGCGCGGCCCGGGCGGCCTGCTGCGCCGCGGGCGCGGCGGGCGCCGGCTTGGCCGGCGCAGGCGCGGCCGGAGCCGAAGCGACCGGCGGGACTGCGGGCGGCGCAACGGGGGCCGGCGTCACCTGATGCTCGCCGAGCGGCGGCGGCTGCAGGTCGGTCGGCGCCTTGGTCGCCGGGGCGGCGGCCACGGGCGGCACGGTCGCCGTCGGGGCTGTCGTCGTCGGAGCCGGTGTGGGGGCTGGCGCGGCGGGGCGCGCGATCGGCGTCTCGGCCGGCGGCAGCAGGCGCTCGACCTGCGGCGTCGCCATCTGGCTGCCCGGCGCGATGCGGTCGTAGATCAGCTTGTCCTGGTTCGGCACGTCCATGCCGCCCGGCTGGTCGGGTCGCACCTTAACGGGCGAGTCCTCGGCCTTCAGCAGCGGCACGACAGCGTCGCTGCCGCCTTCCTTGCCCTGGTTGTAGGCGTGCCAGACGATGCCGACGAAGCCACCGACGGCGACCAGCACGACAAGGGTGGTGATGAGGCGGCGACGGCCCGGCCGGCGACGGCTTTCGTAGGCGATCGAGCTGGGCCCGACGCCGCCGGAAGGCCGGTCGAACGTGTCGTCGTCGTAATCGCCGCGATTTCTGTCGGACATCAACGCATCTCCTCGAGCGGGGCGACACCCAGCACGTCCAAGCCTGACGCGATCACCGCCGTCACGCCCCGTAGCAGGGCCATGCGCGCCTCGGTGATCCCCCGGTCGCCCGTCACGATGAAGCGGGCGCCGATGTCGCTGTTACCTTTGTTCCACAAGCCGTGAAACCCCGCCGCGAGCTCTTGCAGATAGAACGCCACGCGGTGCGGTTCGTGGGCCTCGGCCGCGCTGTCGACGATGCGCGGCCAGGTGGCCATTAATTTGATCAAAGCGATTTCGTCCGGGTCGGTCAAGCGCGCCAGATCGGCCTTCGCGAGGCTGGCGGCGTCCGTCGCGATGCCCGGAAAGGCTTCGGCGGCGTTGCGGAAGACCGAATGGGCGCGCGCATGGGCGTATTGCACGTAGAAGACCGGGTTTTCCTTCGACTGCTCGACCACTTTGGCGAGGTCGAAGTCGAGCGCCGCGTCGTTCTTGCGGGTTAGCATGATGAAGCGCACCACGTCCTTGCCGACGCGGTCGACGACATCGCGCAAGGTCACGAAGGTGCCGGCGCGCTTCGACATCTTCACCGGCTCGCCGTTCTCCAGAAGATTGACGAGTTGGCAGATCTTCACGTCGAGCTCGCCCTGCCCTTCGGTGATCGCCTTGACCGCCGCCTGCATGCGCTTGATGTAGCCGCCGTGGTCGGCGCCCCAGACGTCGATCTGGGTGGCGAAGCCGCGCTGGAACTTGTCGAAATGGTAGGCGATGTCCGAGGCGAAATAGGTCCAGGAGCCGTCGGACTTCTTCAGCGGCCGGTCGGTGTCGTCGCCATACTGGCTGGAGCGGAACAGCACCTGCGGGCGCGGCTCCCAGTCGTCGGGCGCCTTGCCCTTGGGCGGCTCCAGCACGCCGGTGTAGATCAGCCCCTTGGCTTCGAGCGCCTTGAAGGCTTCCTCGACCTTGCCGGCTTCGACCAGGGCCCGTTCGGAGGCGAAGACCGCATGGTTGACGCCGAGGGCCAGCAAGTCCGCCTTGATCAGCTCAAGCATGGCGGCGATGGCGAAAGCCCGCACGTCGGCCAGCCATTCGGCCTCCGGCGCCTTCGCCAGCTTGTCGCCGTACTTCGCGGCCAAGGCCTTGCCGACCGGCACGAGATAGTCGCCGGGATAGAGGCCGGCCGGAATTTCGCCGATGTCCTCGCCGAGCGCCTCGCGGTAGCGCAGGTGGGCGGAACGGGCCAGCACGTCGACCTGGGCGCCGGCGTCGTTGATGTAATATTCGCGGGCGACGTCGAAGCCCGCCTTCTCCAGCAAGCGGGCCAGGGCGTCGCCGACGACGGCGCCGCGCGCATGGCCGACGTGCATGGGGCCGGTCGGGTTGGCGGAGACATACTCGACGTTGACCTTCTTGCCCTTCTTCGGCGCGCTGGCGAAGCCGGTCCCGGCGGCGAGGATGCCGGAGAGCTGGCTGCGCCACAGAGACTCGGCGAGCCGCCAATTGAGGAAGCCCGGGCCAGCCACGGTGACGTAAGTTACATCAGGTAACTGCTTGAGCCGTTCGGCCAGCTTGTCGGCCAAGTCGCGCGGCTTGAGGCCGGCGTCCTTGGCGAGAACCAGTGCGGCGTTGGTCGAGAGGTCGCCATGGCTGGCATCGCGCGGCGGTTCCACCGTCACGCGGCCGAAATCGAGGCCGGCCGGCAGCGATCCCGCCGCCACGAGCGCCTCAAATTCTTTCTCAATCTTGCTCTTAAAGTCTCTGAATATATTCATTTTATTCTTCGCACTTAAACCACTGACTGAAACTTAGAACTGCCGGTCATGCTCGCGCAGCGCATAGCCGTCGGTCATGCCGGCGATGTAGTCGGCGACCACCCGGGCGGTGCGTGGGGTGCCGGCGCCGTTCGTCCGGACCAGCCATTCGGGCGGCAGGCAGTCGGGCGTCTGGAAATATTCGCCGAACAGGTCGCGCACGACGCGCTTGGCCTTCGAGGTCATGCGCGTGACCTTGTAATGGCGATACATCCTCTTGAACAGAAAAGCCTTTAAGGCTTTGTCGTGCGCCTGCATTTCCTCGGAAAAGGACACCACCGGACGGCCCAGGCGACGGACGTCGTCTGCCGATTTGGGATTGCTGGCGGCCAGGCGCTTGCGCGTCTCGGTCAGCAGGTCGCCGACCATCAGGCTGATGAGGCGGCGGACGGCCTCGTGGATCAGCCGCGAGCGGTCCAGGCCGGGATAGCGGGCCCAGATCTCAGCGAAGACAGGCCCGACCAGGGGCACTTCGGCCAGGTCTTCGGGCTGAAACAGGCCGGCGCGCAATCCGTCGTCGATGTCATGATTGTTATAGGCAATATCATCAGATAAAGCAGCGACTTGAGCCTCGCAGCTCGCGTAGGTCGTCAACTCTAGGTCGAATTCCTGATTGAATTCCTGAATTGGAATCGGCAGGAGATTGAAATCTTTAGATTTACTGCCGCTCAGTAACGGGCCGTTGTGCTTGACGACGCCTTCCAGAGTTTCCCAGGTCAGGTTCAGCCCGTCAAAGGCGGCGTAGCGCTGTTCCAGCTTGGTCAGGATGCGCAGGGTCTGGGCGTTGTGGTCGAAGCCGCCGAACTCCTTCATGCAGCCGTGCAGCGCTTCTTCGCCGGCATGGCCGAAGGGCGTGTGGCCCAGGTCATGGGCGAGAGCCAGGGCTTCGGCCAGATCTTCGTTGAGGCCGAGCTGGCGGCTGATGGTGCGGGCGATCTGCGAGACTTCCAGGCTGTGGGTCAGCCGGGTCCGGTAATGGTCGCCTTCGTGATAGACGAAAACCTGGGTTTTATGTTTCAGGCGACGGAACGCCGTCGAATGGATGACCCGGTCGCGGTCGCGCTGGAACGGCGAGCGGTCGGCTGCCTCCTCCTCGGCATAGAGGCGGCCACGGCTCTCCCATGGCTTGCATGCGTAAGGCGCAAGGCCCCGAGGTTCGGGCGGAGGGATCGGACCGGCTGGGGCCGGACGAAGCGGCTGCGTCATGGCGCGGACCCTACACCGAAGCGGCGATCTTTCCCAGGCGAAGCCGTGAACTTTCCCGTCATTTCCGTCAGTTACCCACAGGTGGGCTTGGCAGGCGGCGGTCCAGAGATTACATAGAGCTCATGTCCAACGCCGTACTCATCGTCACCCCCAGCGCCGCCAAGCGCATCCTGGAACTGGCCGCCGAAGAGGCGCAGCCGGGTCTTATGCTGCGCATCGCCGTCTCGGGCGGCGGCTGTTCCGGCTACCAGTACGGCTTCACCCTGGACGACGCCGTGAACCCCGACGACAAGACCTTCGAGGCCGACGGGGCCAAGGTCGTGATCGACGAGACCTCGCTCGACCTAATGGGCGGGGCGCAGATCGACTTCGTCGATGAACTCGTGGGCGCCAGCTTCACCATCAGCAATCCGAACGCCACGGCCTCCTGCGGCTGCGGAAACTCGTTCGCGCTCTAAAAAGGGCCTGGGCCGCGTAAAGCGCCCTACCCGACCTTCACCGACAACATGCTGATCGTGCCGAGGTCGATCCCGTCGATCGGGAAGACCGTCGGCTCGTCCGCCTGTCGGGCGCCGAGGACGTAGAGCAGCGGCAGGTAATGTTCCGGCGTCGGCACCGACAGTCGGGCGTCCTCGCCGAGCTTCTCGTAATCGATGACGGTCGCGTCGTCGCCTTGGGCGATGGCCATCCTGATCCGATCGTTGAAACGGGTCGCCCAGTCAGGCGCGGCGCCACCTCCCGCTTCCATCATGGCCGTGCGGTCGATCAGTCGCAGGTTGTGCACGACGTCGCCGCTGCCCAGGATCAGCACGCCCTCGTCGCGCAAAGGCGCGAGGCGCTTGCCGACGTCGTAATGCCAGGCCGCCGGCCGGCTGCGGTCGATGCTGAGCTGCACCACCGGCACGTTGGCTTCGGGAAAGAGATGCGCCAGCACCGACCAGGTGCCGTGATCGAGGCCCCAGCCCTGGTCGAGCGCCACGTCCATCGGCGCCAGCAGCTTCTGCACCTCGGCGGCGAGGCCCGGATCGCCTTCCGCCGGATAGCGGTAGTCGAACAGCGCCTGCGGGAATCCGCCGAAGTCGTGGATGGTCTTAGGGATGGACATGGCGGTGACCGCCGTGCCGTGGATGTACCAATGGGCCGAAACGGCGAGGATCGCGCGCGGCTTTTTCGCGCTGAAAGCCTGGCCGAGCGCCGCCCAGCCCTGGGTGTAGGCGTTGTCCTGAAGGGTGTTCATCGGGCTGCCGTGGCCGATGAAGAAAGCCGGGGTGCGCGCCATGACGTCTCTCTCCGTCTGCTGGCGCCGTCCTGGCGCCGATCCCTGGAAAATGGTGTCAGATCTGGGCGATTCCAATCATGGCGCGAGCCACTTCGCTTTCGGCCATGACAACGTGGCTGGCGCCGAGCTCGCGCAGGCGTGCCGTCTCCTCGTCGGAATGGCTGCGCGCGAGAATCTCGATCTGCGGATTGGCGGCGCGCAGCTGCTCGACCACCTGCCCCGACTCGAAGGCATTGGGAATGGCGACGAAGATGCGGCGCGCGCCGGCCATGTTGGCGAGGTGGCGGATGTCGTCCTTCACGGCGTTGCCGGTGATCGCCTCGACGCCGAGGGCGCGCAGCTTGGCCGCCCGCTCGTCGTTCTCCTCGACCACGAGGAACGGCAGGCCACGGTCGCGCAAGGCCAGTACGATCAGGCTGCCGACGCGGCCATGGCCGATCACCACCGAATGGTCGTAGAGCCCGGTCGCCTGCGGCGTCTCCTCGACCGGCGTCGGCGCCGAGGCGCTTTCCGCCTGCAGCTTCGGCAGCAGCTTGTCGATCAGCAGGAAGAACAGCGGATTGAGCAGAATCGAGAACAGTGCGCCGGCGAGGATCAGGTCGCGGGCGCGCTCCGGCATCAGGCCGAGGCCGACGCCGAGCCCGGCCAGGATGAAGGAGAACTCGCCGATCTGCGCTAGGCTGGCGGAGATCACCAGGGCCGTGCGCGTCGGGTGGCCAAAGGCCTTGACGATGGCGTAGGCCGCCAGCGACTTGCCGATCATGATGATGAAGACGGTCGCCAGCACGGCCCAGGCGTCGTCGACCAGGATGGCCGGGCTGAACAGCATGCCGATGGAGACGAAGAACAGCACGGCGAAGGCGTCGCGCAGCGGCAAGGTCTCGGCGGCCGCTTCGTGGCTCAGCTCCGATTCGCTCAGCATCATGCCGGCGAAGAAGGCGCCGAGGGCGAAGGAGACGTCGAACAGCTGCGCCGCGCCGAAGGCCACCCCCAAGGCAATCGCCAGCACGGCGAGGCGGAACAGCTCGCGCGAGCCCGTGTAGGCGATCTGGTGCAGCAACCAGGGAATCGCCTTGCGCCCGACGATCAGCATGACGGCGACGAAGGCGATGACCTTGCCGATGGTGATCGCCAGGGTCAGCAGCAGGCTCTCGGTCGTCGCGCCGCCGCCTTTGGTGAATTCGGCTAAGGCCGGCAGCAGCACGAGGGCCAGCACCATGGCCAGGTCCTCGACGATGAGCCAGCCGACGGCGATCTGGCCGCGCTTGGTTTCCAGCAGGCGCTTTTCCTCCAGCGCCCGCAGCAGCACCACGGTGCTGGCGACCGAGAGCGCCAGGCCGAAGACGATGCCGGCCGGCACGCCCCAGCCGATCAGCAGCGCCAGGCCGACGCCGAGCGCCGTGGCGATGCCGATCTGCACGATGGCGCCGGGAATGGCGATGGCTTTGACCGCCAGCAGGTCCTTGGGCGAGAAATGCAGGCCGACGCCGAACATCAGCAGGATGACGCCGATTTCGGCTAGCTCGAGCGCCAGGGACTGGTCGGCGACGAAGCCCGGCGTGTGCGGGCCGACGATCACGCCGGCCAGGATGTAGCCGACCAGAGGGGAGATGCGGAGACGGTTGGCGATGGCACCGAGGATGAACGCCAGGACGAGGCCGATGACGATGGTCGCGACGAGCGGCGAGTGATGCGGCATCTGCGGGTCGGCCCTCTTCGTGCGTTGGACGGGTCGTCTCCCACCCTTTTTATGGACCGGGCGGCGTCGCGGCAACCCACAATGACGGCGGCAAGGCATTTCGCCCCGTGCTGCACCGCATCACGGCCGCGCATCGCCGCTGACCGGCCCTCCGCGATATGCTAGGAAACCCAAGTTCTGTAGCCTCTCAGCCGTCCGGAGCCGCCGTGGTCAAAATCGCAACCTGGAACGTCAATTCGGTCAAAGCGCGCCTGCCCAACGTGCTCGCCTGGCTCAAGGAAGCCGAGCCCGACGTGGTGCTGTTCCAGGAAATCAAATGCATGGACGACGGCTTCCCGCGCATGGAGTTCGAGGACCTCGGCTACAACGTCGCCGTCCACGGCCAGAAGACCTACAACGGCGTCGCCATCCTCTCGAAGAGCCCGCTCGACGACGTGCGGCGCGGCCTGCCCCACCTTGAAGAGAACGGCGTCGACGAACATGCGCGCTACGTCGAGGCCGTCACCGGCTTCGGCGACCTCGTCATCCGCGTCGCCTCGATCTATCTGCCGAACGGCAACCCGTCGGGCAAGCCGCCGGAGGTCACCGAGAAATACGCCTACAAGCTGAAGTGGCTCGACCGCCTGAAGGCCCATGCCAAGGAGCTGCTGAAGCTCGAAGAGCCCATCGTGCTCGGCGGCGACTACAACGTCATCCCGACCGACGACGACGTCTACGATCCGGACGCCTGGCGCGAGGACGCGCTCTTCCGCATGGAGACGCGCGAGAAGTTCCGCGCCCTGCAGAACCTCGGCCTGACCGACGCCTTCAAGGCGCTGCATCCGGTGCAGACCCACTGCTACACCTTCTGGGACTACCAGGCCGGCGCCTGGCAGAAGGACAACGGCATCCGCATCGATCATCTGCTGCTGTCGCCGCAGGCTGCCGACCGCCTGGCCGCCTGCGAGATCGACCGCAAGCCGCGCGGCCAGGAGAAGGCCTCCGACCACACGCCGATCTGGTGCGAGTTGAAGTAGCGGCTCAGGCCGTCGCCGAAGCGGCGCGCAGCGTCGGCTCATGCTCGACGGGGAAGTTCACGGAATTGGCGATGAAGCAGGCGTCGTGGGCGGCGGCATGCAGCGCCCTCGCCTGCTCAAGCATGGCGGCATCGGCGATGACGACTTCGGGCCTTAGCTGCACCGAGACGAAGCGCATCTTGCGATCCTTTATGGCCATGACGCCCTCGGCTTCGTCGCGGTAGGAGACGACGCCGATGCCGGCCAGCGCGCATTGGGCGAGATAGCTCAGCGCATGGCAGGCGGAGAGCGCCGCCACCAGCATGTCTTCCGGATTGTAGAGCTTGGGATCGCCGCGATAGACCTCGGCCGCCGAGCCGGTCAGCGCCGGCTTGCCGGGAATCTCGACGCGGTATTCGCGCGAATAGCTTTCGTAGCTGGCGCGAGGGCCCTCAGCCGCGACGACGAGTGGCGCGCCGGTCCATGTCAGCGTCGCGACGAAGCGATGTTCGCGGGTGGACATGCCTCCAACCTCTCCATTCGTCATCCCCGGGCTTGACCCGAGGATCCATTGATCCGCCGCCGGAGCGCCTACCCTGGACCTCGGGTCAAGCCCGAGCGTGACGGAGAAAAGCGTGGCCTGAAAAAATTATGGCCGGATCGCTCCGGCCATAATCTCTCGATGTCCGCGCGAACTAGATGTCCGCGTAGGTGTGCGTCTCGGACTTGCCGCCGCCGTGGGTCACAGCGCCGAGATGCGCCGGGCCGACGAGCTGGGCGTATTTCCACAAGGCGCCCGACTGGTGATTGTGCGCGCGCGGCTTCCAGGCCTTGCGGCGTTCTTCCAGTTCGGCAGCGGGCACGTCGACGTCAAGTTTGCCCGTGTTGGCGTCGATGACGATGATGTCGCCTTCCTTCAGCAGGCCGATGGGGCCGCCGAGCGCCGCTTCCGGGCCGACATGGCCGACGCAGAAGCCGCGCGTGCCGCCGGAGAAGCGGCCGTCGGTGATGAGCGCCACGCTCTCCCCCATGCCTTCGCCGTAAAGCGCGGCCGTGGTCGACAGCATCTCGCGCATGCCGGGGCCGCCGCGCGGGCCTTCGTAGCGGATGACGATGACGTCGCCGGCCTTGATCTTCTTGTTCACGACGGCGGCGAAGGCGTCTTCCTCGCAGTCGAACACGCGGGCCGGGCCCTTGAAGGTCAGCGTCTTCATGCCGGCGACCTTCACGATGGCGCCGTCGGGCGCCAGGGTGCCCTTCAGGCCGACCACGCCGCCGGTCGGCGTCAGCGGCTTGTTGGCCGGCACGACGACGTCCTGGTCGGTCGGGAAGACCACGTCCTTGTGGTTCTCGGCCAGCGTCTTGCCGGTGACGGTGATGCAGTCGCCGTGCAGGAAGCCGTGGTCGAGCAGCGTCTTGATGACGACGGGGATGCCGCCGATCTCGTAGAGGTCCTTCGCGACGTACTTGCCGCCCGGCTTGAGCGAGGCGATGTAGGGCGTCTCCTTGAAGATCTTCGCCACGTCGTCGAGCGTGAACTCGATGCCGGCTTCATGCGCCATGGCCGGCAGGTGCAGGCCGGCGTTGGTCGAGCCGCCGGTGGCGGCGACGACGCGCGCCGCGTTCTCCAGCGACTTGCGGGTGACGATGTCGCGCGGGCGGATGCCGAGGGCGAGCAGGTTCATCACCGCGCGGCCCGAGGCTTCGGCGTAGGCGTCGCGGCTTTCGTAGGGCGCCGGCGCGCCGGCCGAGGCCGGCAGCGCGAGGCCGATGGCCTCCGACACGCAGGCCATGGTGTTGGCGGTGAACTGGCCGCCGCAGGAGCCGGCCGACGGACAGGCGACGCATTCCAGCTCGTGCAGCTCCTCGTCCGACATCTTGCCGGCGGCATGCATGCCGACGCCTTCGAACACGTCGACGACGGTGACGTCGCGGCCCTTGAAGCGGCCCGGCAGGATGGTGCCGCCGTAGAGGAAGACGCTCGGCACGTTGAGGCGGATCATCGCCATCATCATGCCGGGCAGCGACTTGTCGCAGCCGGCGAGGCCGACGAGCGCGTCATAGCAGTGGCCGCGCATGGTGAGCTCGACCGAGTCGGCGATGATGTCGCGGCTGACGAGCGACGACTTCATGCCTTCGTGGCCCATGGCGATGCCGTCGGTCACGGTGATGGTGGTGAACTCGCGCGGCGTGCCGAAGGCGGCCTTGACGCCGGCCTTGGCGGCCTGGGCCTGGCGGTTCAGGGTAATGTTGCAGGGCGCGGCCTCGTTCCAGCAGGTGGCGACGCCGACGAAGGGCTGATTGATCTCTTCTTCGGTCAGGCCCATCGCGTAGTAGTAGGAGCGATGCGGGGCGCGCTCGGGGCCGACCGTGGTGTGGCGGCTCGGCAGCTTGGACTTGTCGAAGCCCTTCTTGTTGGTCGGGGCAGGCTTCATATCGTCGGGCATGGGGGCACCTGGTAAGCGGAAACGGGTGTGGCGGAGCTCTCTCGGAGAGCGGGCAGCATAGGCAAGCCGGCCCTGAGCCGCAAGCGCATGGCGGGAGAAAAAAGGCCAGATTCCCAGGTTTCCGGCCAGTTTCCGGGGATATACCGCTCTTGCAACGGCCCTGCCCCGCCCTCATGTCAGGCTGAGCCAACTCGATCCGCTATCAGGGGAACATCCATCATGGAATATCGTCGTCTCGGCAATTCGGGCCTCATGGTCCCTGCCCTCAGCTTCGGCGCCGGCACCTTCGGCGGCAAAGGCCCGCTGTTTAGCGCTTGGGGCGACACCGACGACAAGGAGGCACGCCGCCTCCTCGACATCTGCATCGACGCCGGCCTCACCATGTTCGACACGGCGGACGTCTATTCCACCGGCGAATCGGAGAAGGTCCTCGGCGAGGCCATCAAGGGCCGCCGCGACAAGGTGCTGATCTCGACCAAGGCGACCTTCCGCTTCGCCGACGGCCCCAACGACATCGGCTCCTCGCGCTTCCACCTGACCGAGATGGTCGACGCCCAGCTCAAGCGCCTCGGCACCGACCACATCGACCTGTTCCAGCTCCACGGCTTCGACGCCATGACGCCGGTCGAGGAGACGCTCTCGACGCTCGACGGCATGGTGAAGGCCGGCAAGATCCGCTATCTCGGCGTCTCGAACTTCTCCGGCTGGCATGTGATGAAGTCCCTCGCCGTTGCCGAGAGGTACGGCTACGCGCGCTACGTCGCCAACCAGACCTACTATTCGCTGATCGGCCGCGAGTACGAATGGGAGCTGATGCCGCTCGGCCTCGACCAGGGCCTCGGCGCAGTGGTGTGGAGCCCCCTCGGCTGGGGCCGTCTCACCGGCAAGCTGCGGCGCGGCCAGCCGCTTCACAAGGACAGCCGCCTGCACGACACCGCGCAATATGGCCCGCCAGTCGATGACGAACATCTCTATCGCGTCGTCGACGCGCTGGACGAAGTGGCGCAGGAAACCGGCAAGCTCATCCCGCAGGTCGCGCTCAACTGGCTGCTGCAGCGCCCGACCGTCTCCAGCGTCATCATCGGCGCGCGCAACGAGGAGCAGCTGCGCCAGAACCTCGGCGCCGTCGGCTGGAAGCTGACGCCTGAGCAGATGAAGAAGCTCGACGCCGTGAGCAAGGTGACGCCGACCTATCCCTACTGGCATCAGCAGCAGTTCGAGCGCAATCCGCCGCCGGTGTAATTCCACTCATATTGGAAAGCATCTCCGGTAAAACACCTGTCCCGCCCATCGGTTCCCCTCTACAAACCCATCGTTAGGATGAGTTTCATCATGAGTACGGGCGGGGAACATGGGCGCTTTTCGAAATTTGACGCAGCGCTGCTTCATCGCGGCGCTTCTGGCAAACACGGCGCTGGTCGCCCTGCCCGTCGCTGCCAAAGCGCAGAGCGCCGACAAGTGGGGCGCGCATCTCGATCTCGAAGGCAAGGCCGGCACGGACCGCAACCTCGGCGAGGGCGACCTCTTCCTGCCGCTGGCGCAGACTGACACGACGCTCGTCTTCGGCGACATGCGGATGCGCTTCGACGATCAGGAGAGCCAGGAGGCCAACATCGGCCTCGGCGTCCGCCACATGCTGCCCTCGGGCTGGAACCTCGGCGCCTACGGCTACTTCGACCGGCGCGGCACCGAGAACGATACAAAGTTCAGCCAGGCCACCCTCGGCCTCGAAGCGCTCTCGACCGACTGGGACTTCCGCGTCAACGGCTACATCCCGCTCGGCGACGACAGCCGCACGCTGGGCACCGTCGCCCCGAGCAGCACGGCGGAGCTTTCCGGCACGACCATCGAGGTCATCACCACGCCGGGCTCCTTCTTGGAAGAGCGTTCGCTCGGCGGCTTCGACGCCGAAGTGGGCTGGCGCCTGCCGATCTTCCAGGCGAGCGACGACGAGCAGTTGCGCTTCTACGTCGGCGGCTACCGCTTCGCGGCCGACGGGGTCGAGGACGTGGCCGGCCCGCGCGCCCGGCTCGACTTCACCATGGCCAAGGTGCCGTTCCTGTGGGAAGGCTCGCGCCTCACCCTCGGCGCCGAGGTGCAGCATGACGACCCGCGCGGCACCCAGGCCTTCGCCAGCGTTCGCCTGCGCATTCCGCTCTACGGCGGCGAGAGCGCCAGCCGCCTGACGCCCCAGGAGCAACGCATGACCGACACCGTCGTGCGCGACATCGACATCGTCAGCCAGACCCGCAGCGTCACCACCGGCACGCGCAGCGTCGAGACCGCGACGGCGACCGCCGGCGGCCAGGCCATCACCGTTCTCGACAGCGCCTCGACGACCGGCAGCCAGATGGTCGCCGATGTCGCCGCGGCAGGCGCGAACAGCACTGTCATCCTCTCCGGCACATTCGCCACCACGGCCACGACGCAGCTTCAGGCCGGCCAGACGCTGATGGGCGCCGGCAGCCTGACCGTGCGCAGCGCCTCCGGCAAGACGGCGTCGCTCGCCATGCCGGGTGGCAGCATCGTCAACAGCCAGTTGGGCAATACGGCTGCGGTCTCAATGGCTAACGACAGCACCATCACCGGCATGAGCGTCGTCCACACCGACCCGGCCGCCATGTTCTCCAATCCGCGAGGCATTATCGCTGACGGCGTTCAGAACGTGACGATCGCCAATAATATCGTGCGCGTCGATTCGAGTACCGTCGCCACCGCCTTCGGCATTCAAGTGATCAACGCAGTCACCAACGCGAACGTCATCGGCAATACCGTGACGACCGTTGGCGCGGCAAACGCGGTCGGCATTCAGGTGGTCAGCTCCGAAGCGCGCGTCGCTAACAACGTGGTCTCCGCCACAGGCGCAGATCCCTCCCAGTCTTATGCCATTTCGCTGATCAATGGCTCCACCGATCCGCAGATCATGTCGGGCTCGACCGGCAACGTGCGCGTCAACGGCGGATGCAGCACCGGCGGTCTCGTCGGCACGGTCGACCCGGTCAGCTTCACCGACGGCTTTACCTGCCCGTAACGGGCAGGTCGTTTAAGCCGCAGAGAGCCGCGCGAGCGCTTCCGCGAGCTTCGCCTTGGCCGCTTCGAAGCTGGCTTGGCGCTCGCGGTTTTCCTCGATGATCTCGGGCGGGGCTTTGGAGACGAAAGCCTCGTTCGAGAGCTTCGCGATCACTTCGGCGATTTCCTTCTTCGGGCACACCCCCTTGTGACGCGTCGATGATGTCGGGCTATAGCTGCAATGCGACATAAATTGCCGGAGACGACGGAGCGCAATCCTCCGCCGGCGTGATCTCGTTCAAGGCGTGATCTCGTTCAAATTGGCCTGTAAAAAAACCGCTGTCTTGCCTATCCGATCTAGCCTAGAAATTCCCCCTCAGAAGTGAGTTCTATTCGGTACGAGGGCGGGACATGGGCAGTTTTCAGCGGCGCTTCATCGCGGCGCTTTTGGCGAGTGCGACATCGCTCGCCCTCCCCCTCGCCGCCAAGGCCGAGGACGCTCCCAAATGGGGGGCGCACCTCGACCTCGAAGGCAAGGCCGGCACCGACCGCAACCTCGGCGAGGGCGACCTCTTCCTGCCGCTGGCGCAGACCGACACGACGCTCGTCTTCGGCGACATGCGGATGCGCTTCGACGACCAGGAGAGCCAGGAGGCCAACGTCGGCCTCGGCGTCCGCCACATGCTGCCCTCGGGCTGGAACCTCGGCGCCTACGGCTACTTCGACCGCCGCGGCACCGAGAACGACAGCAAGTTCAGCCAGGCCACCCTCGGCCTCGAAGCGCTCTCGACCGACTGGGATTTTCGCGTCAACGGCTACATCCCGCTCGGCGACGACAGCCACACCGTCGGCACGACGGCCGGGGGCACGACGGCGGAGCTGTCGGGCGCCAGCGTCCTCGTCATCACGACGCCGGACTCCATGCTGGAAGAACGTGCGCTCGGCGGCTTCGACGCCGAAGTGGGCTGGCGCCTGCCGCTCTTCGACGCCAACAACAACGAGCAGTTGCGCTTCTACGTCGGCGGCTACCGCTTCGCGGCCGACGGCGTCGAGGACGTGGCCGGCCCGCGCGCCCGGCTCGACTTCACCATGGCCCGGGTGCCCTTCCTGTGGGAGGGCTCGCGCCTCACCCTCGGCGCCGAGGTGCAGCATGACGACCCGCGCGGCACCCAAGCCTTTGCCAGCGTTCGCCTGCGCATCCCGCTCTACGGCGGCGAGAGCGCCAGCCGCCTGACGCCCCAGGAACAGCGCATGACCGACACCGTCGTGCGCGACATCGACATCGTCAGCCAGACCCGCAGCGTCACCACCGGCACGCGCAGCGTCGAGACCGCGACGGCGACCGCAGGCGGCAGCGCGCTTACAGTGATCGACAGCGCCTCGACGACCGGCGCCCAGATGATCAGCGGCGTCGCCACCGCCGGTGCGAACAGCACCGTCATCCTCTCCGGCAACTTCACCACGACGACAACCACACAGCTTCAGGCCGGGCAAACCCTCGTGGGTGGCGGCAGCCTGGCCGTGCGCAGCGCCTCTGGCAAGACGGCCACGCTCAACGTTCCCGGCGCAACGATCAATGGCACGCCCGGTGGCAGCAGCGCGACCGTTCAAATGGCCAACGACAGCACTCTGACCGGCCTGACGATCAATGACACCGATGGAAGTGGAACCAATTCGATTGCTGTCCGCGTCGATGCCGTAAGCAATGTCCGCATTATAGGCAATACTCTCTCATCCGAGAGCACGGCCGTCGCTCAGACTTTGCTCGTCAGCGGCGCTAGCAACAATGTCACCATTAGCAACAATGAAGTGTCGTCCCGAACGACAGGTGGCGCTGCCAACAATGCGCTCAATTTCGTTGGTGGGAGCGGCACCATCACCGGCAATATGTTCACCTCCATAGGAGGCAGCACTGTCAGCGCTCTCTCGCTCGGCAATTCCGGGACAACAACCGTGACGGTGAACGACAATATTTTGAGCGCATCAGGCGGCACCGGATTTAACCGCGCCGTCAATTACGCTCCTGGCGTTGTTGTCAACGCCGGTTCGACCGGCAATATCAATAACGGCGGCGTGTGCGGCGGCTCTGCACCCATCAGCGGCGCCGTCGAATTCACCAACGGCACGACCTGCCCGTAACGGGCAGGTCGTTTAAGCCGCAGAGAGCCGCGCCAGGGCTTCCGTGAGCTTCGCCTTGGCCGCTTCGAAGCTGGCTTGGCGCTCGCGGTTTTCCTCGATGATCTCGGGCGGGGCTTTGGAGACGAAAGCCTCGTTCGAGAGCTTCGCGATCACCTTGGCGATCTCGGCATCGACCTTGGCGATTTCCTTCTTCAGCCGCGCCTGCTCTTGGCTATCTCGACGCCGCGAGCAAGGTGACGCCGATCTATCCCTACTGGCATCAGCAGCAGTTCGAGCGCAATCCGCCGCCCGTGTAACGCCACTCATATTGGAAATCATCTCCGGTAAAACACCTGTCCCGCCCGTCGGTTCCCCTCTACAAACCCATCGTTAGGATGAGTTTCATCAAGAGTACGGGCGGGGAACATGGGCGCTTTTCGAAATTTGACGCAGCGCCGCTTCATCACGGCGTTTCTGGCCAGTGCGGCGCTGATCGCCCTGCCCGTCGCTGCCAAAGCGCAGAGCGCCGACAAGTGGGGCGCGCATCTCGACCTCGAAGGCAAGGCCGGCACGGACCGCAACCTCGGCGAGGGCGACCTCTTCCTGCCGCTGGCGCAGACCGACACGACGCTCGTCTTCGGCGACATGCGGATGCGCTTCGACGACCAGGAGAGCAGCGAAGGCAACATCGGCCTCGGCGTCCGCCACATGCTCTCCTCGGGCTGGAACCTTGGCGCCTACGGCTACTTCGACCGGCGCAGCACCGAAAACGACAGTATCTTCAGCCAGGCTACCTTGGGGCTTGAAGCCCTCTCGACCGATTGGGACGTCCGGGTGAACGGTTACCTACCGCTCGGCGACGACAGCCGTACCTTGGCTTCGACGCCCGGCATCAGCACGGCGAGCCTGTCCGGCGCAATCGTGCAGGTCGTCACGACGCAGGGTTCCTTTGTCGAAGAGCGCGCGCTCGGCGGCTTCGACGCCGAAGTGGGTTGGCGCTTGCCGTTGTTCGATGCCGAGGCCGACCGTCAGCTGCGCTTCTATGTCGGAGGCTATCGCTTCACCGCCGACGGCCTTGACGACGTAACGGGGCCGCGCGCCCGCCTTGACTTCACGATGCAGACGGTGCCTTTCCTATGGGAAGGCTCGCGCCTCACCCTCGGTGCCGAGATCCAGCACGACGATCCGCGCGGCACCCAGGCCTTCGCCGGCCTGCGCCTGCGTATTCCGTTGCAGCGTGAAGACGACGCCCCAACGTTGACTGCGCTCGAACAACGCATGACCGACACGGTGGTGCGCGACATCGACATTGTAAGCCAGACCCGCTCGGCCAGCCGTGGCGCCGACATCATAGAGGCCGCGACGCAGACGGCCAGCGGCCAGGCCCTCGCCGTGCTGGATTCCGCCACCACAACCGGCGCGAACCTGCCGAGCGCCATCGCGGCGGCGGGCGCCAATTCCACGGTGCTGCTGTCCGGCACATTCGCCACCGCGGCCACGGCGGCGTTGCAACCGGGCCAAACCGTAATGGGGGCCGGCACGCTCAGCGTCCGCACGCCGTCCGGCTATGCCGCGACGCTGACGACGGCTGCCGCTGCCGTCAACGGAGCGATTCCCGGCAGCAATGCTCCGACATTCCGGCTTGCCAACGACAGCACGCTGACCGGCCTCACCATCAGCAACGTTGGCGCCGGCGTCATACCTAGCCCCATCGGCGTCGATGTCGATGGGATCAGCAACGCGACGATCTCCAACAACAGCATCACGGTGCCGGATACCTTCGCCAACGGGTACGGCATACAAATCACCAACGGTTCGACCGGCATCAAAGTGCTGAACAATGCGTTCGACGTCACCAGCCCGGGGCCGGCGGTCGGCATAGCGCTTAGCGCGTCGGACGCCACGATTTCGGACAACAGTTTCAGCACTGCGAGCAGCGGCGGCGTCGCCCGCGCCGTGAGCCTCGGCAATCCCACAGGCATGAGCGGATCTGGCAATACGATCCTGAGCGGATCGACATGCGGAGGATTCCCCGGCGCAGGTTCGCTCAGCTTCACGAACGCCCCATCCTGCTAGGCGGCAAGTTTCCTGGGCGACAGCCTAGACGTTCGCCAAGCGGCTGACGGCGATTACAGGGTCAGCGTCGTCGGCGCGGTCGGCTCGGTGGGCTTCACCGACGGTATGAGCTGCCTGTAACGGTCATGGGTCTAAGCTGCCGAGAGGCGCGCCAGGGCTTCCGTGAGCTTCGCCTTGGCCGCTTCGAAGGCGGCCTGGCGCTCGCGGTTTTCCTCGATGATCTCGGGCGGGGCTTTGGAGACGAAAGCCTCGTTCGAGAGCTTCGCGATCACCTTGGCGATCTCGGCGTCGACCTTGGCGACTTCCTTCTTCAGGCGCGCCTGCTCCTGGGCGACGTCGATCAGCCCGGCGATCGGCAGCACGACCGTCGCCTCGTCCACCACGAACTGAATGGCGCCTTTCGGCACCTCGCCGCCGAGCGGCTCGGCCGATTCGAGGCGCGCCAGCGTCAGGATCAGGCTCTTGTGCGCGGCGAAGCGCTTGAGCGTCGTCTCCGACGCGCCCTTCAGCGACAGGGCGATCTTGGCGGCAGGCGGCACGTTCATTTCCGAACGCACGGCGCGCACGGCGTCGATCAGGCGCACGACCCAGTCCATTTCGGCGAGAGCTTCAGGCGCATGCCAGGTGGCGTCCGGGCGCGGCCATTCTGCGGAGATGAGCGAGCCGTGCTCTTTGCTGCCCTCGTGGCCCTCCGTCAGGTTCTCCCACAGCTCGTCGGTGAGGAAGGGCATCATCGGATGCAGCAGGTGCAGGATGCGGCCGAGCACCCAGGCCGAGGTCGCGCGCGTCTCGGCCTTGGCCGCTTCGTCCTGGCCCTGGAACAGCGGCTTGGCGAATTCGAGGTACCAGTCGCAGTAGGTGCCCCAGGCGAACTGGTAGAGCGCGTTGGCGGCTTCGTTGAACTTGTAGCCGTCGATGGCCGTCTCGACCTGGCCGACGGCCTCGGCGAGGCGGCTGACGATCCAGCGGTTGACGACGTTCCTGGAGGCGGCCGGATCGTAGCCCGGCACGAGCGCGCAGCCGTTCATCTCGTTGAAGCGCGCGGCGTTCCATATCTTGGTCGCGAAGTTGCGGTAGCCCTCGACACGGCTCTCGGCGAGCTTGAGGTCGCGACCCTGCGCCGCCATGGCGGTCAGGGTGAAGCGCAGCGCGTCGGCGCCGTACTTGTCGATGAGGTCGAGCGGGTCGACGACGTTGCCCTTCGACTTCGACATCTTCTGCCCCTTCTCGTCGCGCACGAGGGCATGGACGTAGACGGTGCGGAAGGGCACGTCCTTCATGAAATGCAGGCTCAGCATCATCATCCGGGCGACCCAGAAGAAGATGATGTCGAAGCCGGTGACGAGCACGTCGGTCGGATAGTAGCGCGCGACCTCCTTGGCGTTGTCGGGCCAGCCGAGCGTCGAGAAGGCCCAGAGACCGGACGAGAACCAGGTGTCGAGCACGTCGGAATCGCGGCGCAGCTCGACGGCCTTGCCGTAATGCTTGGCCGCGCCGGCCTGCGCCTCGGCCTCGTCGTAGGCGACGAAGACCTTGTCGTCGGGGCCGTACCAGGCCGGAATCTGATGGCCCCACCAGAGCTGGCGCGAGATGCACCAGGGCTCGATGTTGTTCATCCAGTGGAAGTAGGTCTTCTCCTGCGCCTTCGGCACGAAGACGGTGCGGCCGTCCTCGACGGCGGCGATGGCCGGGCCGGCGAGCGTCTTGGCGTCGACGTACCATTGTTCAGTCAGGTAAGGCTCGACCGGCACGCCGGAGCGGTCGCCGTGCGGCACCACATGCGGATGCGGCTCGGTCTTGACCAGCAGGCCCTGCTCTTCCAGTTCGGCCAGGATCTGCTTGCGCGCGACGAAGCGGTCGAGGCCGCGGTAGGCCTCGGGCGCATTGTCGTTGATCTGCGCCTCGGCGGTGAAGACGTTGATCGCCTCGAGGTTGTGGCGCTTGCCGACCTCGAAGTCATTGAAGTCGTGGGCCGGCGTGATCTTGACGGCGCCGGTGCCCTTCTCGGGATCGGAATATTCGTCGGCGACGATGGGAATCTTGCGCCCCACCAGGGGCAGCACGGCGAACTTGCCGATCAGGTGCTTCCAGCGCTCGTCGGTCGGGTGGACGGCGATGCCGGTGTCGCCGAGCAGCGTCTCGGGGCGCGTCGTGGCGACCGTGATGAACTCGCCGGGCATCCCCTCGATCGGATAGTTGATGTGCCAGAGATGGCCCTTCACGTCGCGCTGCTCGACCTCGAGGTCGGAGATCGCCGTGAGGAACTTCGGGTCCCAGTTGACGAGGCGCTTGTCCTTGTAGATCAGGCCGTCGCGGTAGAGGTCGACGAACACCTTGAGCACGGCCTTGGACAGGCCGGCATCCATGGTGAAGCGTTCGCGCGACCAGTCGAGCGAGGCGCCGAGGCGGCGCAGCTGGCGCGTGATCGTGCCGCCGCTTTCGGCTTTCCATTCCCAGACCTTGTCGAGGAAGGCGGCGCGGTCGAGCAGCTTGTCGTTGGTCGGTAGTTTCGCGGCGGCGCCGCGCGCCAGGCCGATGCCCTGCGCGGCGAGCTGGCGCTCGACCACCATCTGCGTCGCGATGCCCGCATGGTCGGTGCCCGGCATCCACAGGGCGTCGAAGCCCTTCATGCGCTTGTAGCGCACCAGCACGTCCTGCAGCGTGTTGTTGAGCGCATGGCCCATGTGCAGGCTGCCGGTGACGTTCGGCGGCGGGATGACGATGGTGAACGGCGTGCGGCCGCTGTCCGGCTGGGCCGTGAAGGCCCCGGACTGCTCCCATTTGGCGTAATGCTTCGCCTCGACCTCAGCGGGCCGGAAGGTCTTTTCCAGCACGGAGTGCCTCTTAACCTGCGCGGATGAAAAAACGATGGCCGGCGGATGCCGGCCTAGCTAACGGGGCAGCGTCGCGGCGGCTATTCCTCCGCGCGGCGCGACAGGCGCTCCAATTCCTTCCGCACGAGGCGCTCGGCCATCGGCGGCAGGTTCTTGTCGAGCCATTCCTTGATCATCGGGCGGATCATCTCCTGCACGAGATCCTCGAGCGTGCGGCCGCTGCCGAGCGACATGCCCGCGTTGCCGCTCTGCGAGGCGCGCGACAGCGAGGCGAAGGCCGCGGTGGCGGCTGCGGCGGAAACGTCGGACATCAGGCCACCCTCGCTGGCGCCTTGCGGCGCGCGCGGCTGGCCGATCAGCTCCTCCTCCGAGAACTCGATCCTGTCCTCCTGGGCGTCTTCCATCGTCACCTCCGAATCCTCCATGGCGCCGATGTCGTCTTCCGGCACGGGCGGAATATCGTCACTCGCGTCGTCGTCGGCCGGCTCGGCCTCGGCAGGCACGACCGGCGCGTCGTCAAAGGGGGCGTTGAGGCTGACGACCGTGCCGTCGTCGGCCACCATTTCGGTCAATTCGAGCACGTTCTCGGGCGAGGCGGCAGCGTCGGCGGCATCCGTGGCGGCGCCGCCCGCGTCGTCGTTTTCCGAGATGATGCGACGGATGGAGGCGAGAATCTCCTCCATCGTCGGTTCTGGTTGGGCCTTGGTGTCGCTCATCTCGGGTGCGCCGCGCTCATCGTCTGCGATCCGCGCCCCAAAGGACGCCGGGTCTGCCGTTATGCGCCCTCAGGAGCGCCTTTTCTGACTGTAACAAACTCTTCACGGCGACGTAAGCCACTCGAACGACGATTTCCGGGGGAAAATGGCCGAAAACCGGCCCTCCCCGCCCTTTTACTCGCCGTCGATGCTGTTGCCCCACCACTTCCCGCGGACGGCCTTGTAGTTCTGCTGCTCGTCGTAATAGGGCACCTGGAGGCCCAGTTCGCGGGCGGTGAGCGAGCCGATGGCCGCCTTCACTTCGTAGGCGGCGGCGATCTCGTCATGCTGCGCGCCGACCAGGTTGACCTTGGCGGTGAGCAGTTCCTGCTCGGCGTCGAGCACGTCGAGCACGGTGCGCGAACCGACCAGGGCTTCCTTCTCGACGCCTTCCAAGGCGATCTGGCTGGCGGCGATTTCCGAATCGTAGGCGCGCAGACTGGCCCGCGCGGTCTCCAGCGATTCCCAGGCGCGGGTCGAAGCTTCCATCGCGTCGCGGCGAGCCTCGTCGACCTGGATCTTGCGCTGCACGGCCGTCTGCTTGGCGGCGCGAATGCGCGAGGCGACCGAGCCGGCGGTGTAGAGCGGAATGCTGATCTCGGCGGTGATCGCCGCGCTGTTGGTGCGCGTGTCGCTGGTCGTGGTCGCTTCGTCCGCCGACAGGGTGCCGCGGGCGTCGAGCGACGGCCACAGCTCGCCTTCGATGGCGCGGATGTTCTCGCGCGCCGACTGCTCGGTGTAGTCAGCGGCCAGCACGTCCGGATAGCGGTCGCCGGCGAGGGTGACGGCCTCTTCCTGGGCGGCCGGCAGGTTGGCCGGCGCCTTGGGCGTGACCAGGGTCGCCGGCGTCTCGCCGACAGCGTTGCGGTAGACGGCGCGCGACGCGGCGAGGTTGCCTTCGGCCTGGATGCGGTCGGCGGTGGCGCGCGACACGGCCGCTTCGGCCTGGGCGACGTCGGTGCGGGTGATCTCGCCGACGCGGAAGCGGTCGTTGGCGGCGTCCAGCTGGCGGCGCAGGCGCTGCTCGTTGTTGATGTTGAGGTCGAGCACGGCCTGGTCGCGCACGACGTCGATGTAGGCCGTCATGGCGGCCAGCAGGACCTGCTGCTCGGTCGTCTGCAGGCGGGCGCGGGCCGCGAGCACGTCCTTCTCGGCGCGCTGGGTCACGGCGTCGGCGGTCGGGTCGTAGAGCGGCTGCACGATGCTGAGGTCGGCGCCGCGCGGGCTCGTGTAGCGCGAGGCCGGCGAACGGGCGTTGCTGTAGCTCTGCTGGCGCGAGATGTCGCCGCTGGCCTCGATGGTCGGGCGCCAGCGCGACAGCGCCTGGGGCACGCCTTCGTCGGTGGCGCGCAGGGCGGCACGGGCGGCGAGCAGCGTCGGATTGGTCTGGTAGGCGCGGGCCAGCGCTTCGTCGATGGTCTCGGCCGAAGCCGAGGTCACCAGCGCGGTGCTGGCGAGCAGCGCCGCGACGGCGAGGACATGGCGAATGCGACGGAGGCGTAACGGGGCCATAAGGCTCACCCTCTTCAAAAAGCTAGAATACGAAACTGGGTTGCGGCGTGAAGCCGGGAAGCCGGGGCGTCGCGGCGTCGAACAGCACACGGCGCGACAGCACGCCGTTGCGGCGCATGATCAGCACCGCCTGCCCCGCCCCGCCCTTGTCGACCACGCCGACGAGGCGGCCGCCTTCGGCGAGCTGGTCGGTGATGGCGGCGGGCACGTCATGGACGGCGCCTTCGAGCAGGATGACGTTGAACGGCGCCTGAGCCGGGCAGCCGGCCGTCAGCGTGCCTTCGACCAGGGCGACATTGTCGATGCCGAGGGCTTCGACGTTGGCGCCGGCCGCGCGGGCCAGGGCCGCGTCCTGCTCGAGCGCCACCACGGTGCCGCTCAGGCGGGACAGGACCGCCGGGCCATAGCCGGTGACGCAGCCCACGTCGAGCACGACGTCGGCGGCCTCGATTTCGGCCGACTGGACCAGCCGGGCGAACAGCATCGGCTCCATCAGCCAGCGGTTGCCGCCGACCGGCACGTCGTCGTCCACGTAGGCGACGTCGCGCGTCGCCTCCGGCACGAAACGTTCGCGCGGGACGTCGAGCAAAGCCTGCAGCAACGACAGGGAGGTTACTTTATTGGGGCGAATCTGGTTATCCACCATGTTCCGCCGAGCGACCGAGAAATCCATGCAGAGGTACCGCCGTGACAAGCGCCAAGCGCTTAGAAAGCCTTGGCTTATATACTGTTCCTATTCATGGAAAACAACGTTGCACTGCGGCAAACCCGTCGCGCCCGAGGCAATTTAACGCGATCTGTCACCAATCTGGCGCGATCTTCCCGACTTACCCGCGAGTGACGGACTGCGGGGCCTGCCTTTTCACGACCTCGCCCCGCAAGCCCTTCTTTCCGCACGGCCTTGACCCTGCGGGGCCCTGCGGCCTATATGTCCGCTCCCCGCGCGGCGCCCCCAGGCGTGTCGCGGCCCGCAGGCGCCGCCGCTTCGGCCCGCCGGGCGCGCAATGGGGCCGGATAGCAAAGTGGTAATGCTCGGGACTGCAAATCCCGCACCGGGGGTTCGATTCCCCCTCCGGCCTCCATCTCCCCGCCCTTCCCCAAAAGCGCTGCCAAAATCGCCCAAGTCCCTGAATAAAAAAGCCGGAAGAGCCTCTGGCCTTGCCGTTGGTCGTCTGTTATAACCGCGCCCTCGCTGAGGGAGCCGACGCCTTTCATACAGGTTCGACCCATCGGGACCGCCGTTTTGCGGCCCACAGCGTACCGGCCATTCCGTGGTAGCTCAGTGGTAGAGCAGGCGGCTGTTAACCGCCCGGTCGGGGGTTCGAATCCCTCCCACGGAGCCAATTTTCTAATATAATCAATTAGTTAATTGGCGTTTCCAGGTCGCCCGCCAAAAGCCCCTCTACAATTCTGCGTCACGCTCAACGGCCCTGCGGGCCTTGGTGGAGTGGAGAGGCGCGCGGCTGCCTCTTCGCAACTCCTTCTCGTCCTGCATGGCATGCGCCAAGCTCATCCCCGGACGGCCGGGCCTGAGCGAAAGGCCCATGCCAACGACCAAGCACGCAGGATGCCGCTATGCGGATCCGGCGTGAGAAAAATAGCGTTCAAGCGGAGTCTTTAATGTCTTTCACAGTTACGCATGTCTGCCTTTTGATCGGCGCAGTCCTCTGTGTCGTCGGGCTCGTTTTGATACTGTTGAATAAGCCTGTGGGCGCGATCGTCATGATCGCCGGTTTTTTCTTCTTTCTCATCGCGGTGTTTTCCATTCCGCGGGAAAGCGCCGAAGCCAAGCTGCGAAGGACGCAGGGGATAACGTCGCCAAGCAATTAGGGGAAGCTCCCTCGCCGTCATCCGAATGGATTTCCGCGCCCCGCTCTGACGCGCTTTCGCTCCGCAACGCCTCCCTGCCCCGCCGATCGTACGGCGCTTCGCGCAAGTCAGGCCGGGCGGTGCAACCGACGAACGACTTCGCTCGGCTGCGGAATCCTTTTAAGCAGGCCGCTCCTGATGAGCTCCAGGGTCTGGGTCTGATCCTGCATGACCGTCCGCTTTAAATAGAACGCACGGGCATTCTCGCGGTCGTTCGTGGCGACGACATCGCGCGCCTCCAAATGATATGTGCCGCTGCAATCGACAATCGGGACTGGCTTCAATGGCATGGGGGCGTCATTTGCCACAAACGCCGGCCGGTCCCAGAATCTGTCCGAGAATCGGCCGAGGGTTCGATACTTGACCCAGAAATGCTCGAAGCCGCATGAAGGATAGTGAAGGATCACGCCTTCGGAGCTGACGGAGACGTTCGTTTCGCCGCGAAGCCTCGCGAACGTATGGACGCCTTGCGGCTGCAGTCCTCGACCCAGGCGAACTGACGCCTTGCCGTTCGCGTAATAGTTGAAGAACTGCGGCCATAATTGTGGCGTGCGTTTCAACAAGGCAGATTGCGCGTCGGACAACGGCGGCCGCATCTGGGGCGAGACTTTGAAGAGCGTGATTTCTTCAAAATAGTTCCCAATTTCTTCCCGTTCGGGGACGCCTTCGAAATTCAAGTATCTGACGACTTCGTCGCCGCCGACGTTCAAGGCCGCGAAGTGATCCTTGACGGTTTTTTGCGTCGGCAAGAACAGTTCATCGATGTCGATGTGAAGCAGCCACTTGAGGCCCTTCCGTTCCGCAAGCTCCATTGCCAAGGAAGCGTTGAGCGTTTGGCGGGCCATCACCTCAAGGTCGATGTATGGACCCATCAGGCCCCATATCGGGAGCTTGCTCCATGCCTGCCTTAGCTTCTGGTCATGGCGGATCGGCGTGACGGAATCATTGTTCGAAAATCGAGAGAACGCGGGATCGTTCTCATCGTCAAAAAACAAGAAAACCTGGTCGAAGCCAATGGCAAGGTGATAGGCGACGAAGGAATCGATAACGGCGCCGGCGTTGCGAAGCGTTACGGCAATTGACGCACCCGATTTCAACTGAACGCTCCATTCATGAAACTGCCGGAATTTGACGGCAGAGCGGCGCTTCAGCCTCACCCTTCAAATGCGGCAGGCGTGCGCCATCCATCTCGCACAAAGGTGCTCCCAAACCGTCATGCTATCAAGCTTCGGGTGCTAGAGCGCGAGCCGCACGTTGAGCAGCGCCTGGCGCTTCTCGACCTTCACGGCATGCAGAGCCCGCTTGAGGGCAGCCGGCACGTCCTCGCCGGTCATCACCGTCTCGCCGAAGCCGCCCGAGGCGCGCGCATAGGCGGCGTAGTCGGTTTCCGGCTCGAGGGCCGTCACCGGCATGCTGTTGGCCTTCATGGCCGCGCCGTCGGGATACATGCCTTCGGTGGCGCGGCGCACGGCGCCCCAGTGGCCGTTGTTGAAGACGATGAACAGCACCGGCAGCTTCATGGTGCCGGCGAGTTGGTGACAGGCCGCTGGATTGGAGAACAGGTAGGAGCCGTCGCCGACGCAAGCGACGACCAGGCGGTCGCGGTCAGCGAGCTGCGCGCCGAGCGCCGCCGGCAGGCCCCAGCCGAGGCCGCCCGACAGCGGCGTGCGGAACAGCGTGCCCGGCTTGGTGAAGGACATCACCGACGGGTTGCAGCCGAGTTCAGTGAAGACTGCCGCGTTACGGTCAATGGCCTCGTTGAGGCAGTGCGAGACCCAGAGCGTCGTGGTTGCCGACTTGGCATTGCCGGCGCGCGCCTTCTCCAACATGCCCTCGCGATGCTTCTTCACGCGGCCGGCGATTTCCGCCGTGCGCGCCTCGACGGCCTTCCTCTCCTCGGCCGTTCCCTGCCCGAGCGCCGCCAGCAGGTCCACGGCGACCAGCTCATGGTCGCCCGCGAGCGCCATGTCGGCCGGGAAATCGCGCACAGGCGTGCGCGTGAACAGCGGATCGATGGCGACCTGGATCACCTTGCAGTCGGCCTTGAGCTTCTTGCGGCCCGACGTCCAGGGCACCAGCGTGTCGAGGCAGAGCACGACGTCGGCGTCGGCGAGCCAAGGATCTGGCTGGTAGCCGGCATGGAGCGGATGCTCCATCGGGAAGGCGTTGCGCGTCGGCGCGAACTCGACGACCGCGGCGCCCAGGCGCTCGGCCAGCGGCACGAGCGAGCCGAATCCGTCGACCAGGTCGCTCGGGCGTTGCACGACGATCAGCGGATAGCGCGCGCCGGCCAGCAGCTTGGCGGCGGCGGCAATGGCTTCCGCAGCCGGGCGCGTGCCGGCGACAAGGGTCTTCGGCCCTGTGCGTCCGGTCTTTTCGAGCGCGCCGGGAATCACCTCTGCCAGAGGCTCGCGCGGCAGCGACAGGTAGACCGGGCCGCGCGGCGCCGCGACGGCGACGGACATGGCGCGGTCGGCGAGGCTCGCCGCCTGGTCGCCATAGCGCAGCTCGTAGTCCCACTTGACGGTCTCGCGCACGAGTGCCGTCTGGTCGCGCATCTCCTGGCCCCAGTGGATCTGCGACGAGCGGCTGCCCGAGCGGCCCGATTCCGTGATCGGCGTGCGGCCCGACATCATCACGATGGGCACGTTGTCCGACGCGGCGTTCATCAGCGGCATCGTCGCGTTGCCGAGGCCGACGTTGACATGCACGATGGCCGCCTGCGGCCTGCCGGTGACGAGGTAGTAGCCGTGCGCCATGCCGACGGCGAGAGTCTCGTGCGGCGCCGTCACCGGCTGCGGCATCTCGGCGCCTGCCGTGGCGCCGCGCGCCAAAGCCTCGACGATGGGCGGAAAGTCCGTGCCGCCGTTGGCGAAGAGATATTCGACTCCGCATTCGCGCAAGCGGACCAGCAGGGCCTCGGCCGCGAGATGGTCCTGTGCCGGTGACGTCATGCCTCGATGTCCTCTCCTTGGATGCCCGCGTCCACGACGCCAGGCAAGCGCCTTCCTTGTTGCCGGAAGGTCAATGAAATGAAGCGCATGCTCTCATGCGCCAGGAACGGAGTCGCCTAAATTCCCCATGCGGCTTGTCAGCCCATGAGACGCGTGATTAAGTCCTCGCGTTGCGCTGGCGACAAGTCGTTTTCTCGCTGTGCCACTTATAAAAATAGGCGACGTCGCTATAAAAATGACGCGCCACATATCTTCCGGGGAGGAAGCCATGAAACGAAGCGTCATCTCCTGCGCCTTGTCGATGCTCGCCGCCGCCGGCCTTGCGGCGCAGCTCGTCGTGCCGGCCCGGGCCGCCACATGGGAAGAGGTCGTCGCCGCTGCCAAGAAGGAAGGCAGCGTGATCGTCTCCGGCCCCGCCGGCAAGGCCTGGCACGACGCGCTGATGAAGTTCCAGGACGACTATCCGGGCATCAAGCTGGAGCTGTCGAACGCCGCCGGCCGCGACTACTGGTCGCGCGTCGCCAAGGAGCGCGAAGTGAAGCGCTACCTGTGGGACGTGCGGGTCGGCGGCGCCGACACCTCGATCTACGACTTCATGAAGCAGGGCGCGCTGGCGCCCGTCCGCGACCAGCTGATGCTCCCCGAGATCACCGACGAGAACAACTGGTACGGCGGCTTCGAACACTCCTACCTGGACGACGGCAAGAAGTTCTTCCCGACGTTCTGCATGTACGACACCGCCTTCGGCTTCTACAACCGGACCTTCATCAAGGACGAGGAGATGCCGAACCTGGAATCCCTCGTCGATCCGAAGTGGAAGGGCAAGATCGCCATGACCGATCCGGCGGAGGGCAACTCCTCCGTCACCACGGTCATGCTCTACCGCCGCTACGGCGAAGACTTCATGCGCAAGCTCTACCGGGACCAAGCGCCGGTCATCATCCGCAACCCGCGCCAGATGGTCGGCGCCTTCGCCGACGGCACCTATCCCATCGCCATCGGCATGGCGAGCTCCACCGTCGTCGATTTCGAGGACCGCGGCGTCAAGCTGAACCTCGGGCAGGTCAAGGGCTTGCCGCGCTGGAGCCCCGGCGTCTGCAGCCTGCAGATCCTGCAGCCGCGGCCGCACCCGAACGCCACGACCGTCTTCATCAACTGGCTGCTGACGCAGAAGACCCAGGAAGCGATCATGCCGCTCATCAAGCTCAACAGCCGGCGCAAGGGCGTGACCCTCGGCGACCCGGAGCGCGCGCTCGACATGTCGCAGCTCGACCAGTACCAGAGCGGCCAGGAAGAGGAATACGTGGCCGACATGGAAAAGGCGAAGAGCTTCGTCAAGAGCATCATGAAGTGACGATTCCGCCGCCGGCTTCGGCCGGCGGCGCTAGATGCCGTCGCCCGCCGGCGCGACGATGGCCGGCTGCTCCGCCGGCTCGCTCGTCGGCGGCAGGCGAATGGAGAATTCGGCGCCGCCCTTGACGTTGCGCGCCGTGATCGAGCCGCTCATCGTCGTGATGATGCCGTAGCTCACCGACAGGCCGAGGCCAGTCCCCTTCCCCACTTCCTTGGTGGTGAAGAAGGGATCGAAGATGCGGCCGATCACCGTTTCGGGAATGCCGCCGCCCGTGTCGCGCACGACGATGCACAAGTCGCCTTTGACGTTGCCGACGGTGACCGTGATGCTGCCGATCGAGCCGCCGGTCCGCTTGTCCGCCGGCTGCTCCTTCATCGCATGGGAGACGACGGCGTCCTTCGCGTTGCTCAGCAGGTTGATGATGACCTGCTCGAGCTGCGACGGGCGTCCCATCACCATGGCGGCGTCGTCCTCCAGCACCACGTTGAGGCGAATGTTGGCGAGCGAGATCTGGCGGCTCATGAGCTCGACGGCGGCGGAGACGCTGGTGCGCGGATCGAAGCTCTCGAAGCCGTCCTTGTCCAGGCGGCTGAACACGCGCATGTGCAGGATCAGCTTGCCGAGCCGTTCGCTCTGCTGCGCGATCAGCGACAGGTTCTGCTTGAGATAGTCCTCGCCGGCCAGTCCGCGCTCCATGCGGATCAGGGCGTTGTCCGCCGCCATGCGCATGACGTTGAGCGGCTGGTTCATCTCATGGGCCATGCCGGCCGCCATCTCGCCGACGGTCGCGAGCTTCGAGGCCTGGAACAGCTGCGCCTGCAGCGCCTTCTGGTCGCTGATGTCGCGGATGATGGCGATCTGCAGCCAGCGGTTGGGCAGCTCGACCGAGGTGATCGCGATGTCCATGGGGAACTGGCTGCCGTCCTCGCGCCGGCCCATCATCTCGCGCGGCGACAGCGCCGGGAGCCCGTCGATGTTCGACTGCGGGCCGCTGTAGGACGTGGGGATAAGCAGCCGGATGTTCTGCTCCACCGCCTGCGCCGCCGTGAAGCCGAAGATCCGCTCGGCCGCCGGATTGAAGCTCTGGATGACGCCCTTGCGGTCCGTGGTGACGATGGCGTCGGCGACGTTGTCGAGGATCGCGCGCATGCGTTCCTCGCCCTCGCGCAGGGCCTGCTCGGCCAGCTTGCGCTCCGTCATGTCGGTGAAGGTGTTGATCAGCCCGCCGCCCGGCATCGGGGCCCGGTTGACGAACACGGTCACGCCGTCCGGGCCGGTGTATTCGCTGCGATAGCTCTCGCCGCGGCGCGACGATGCGAGCCGCTCGGCCACTTCCCGCTCGAGGTCCGGGCCGTAGGCGCCTTCGCGGCCGTTGAAGCGCAGGATGTCCTCAAGCCTTGTGCCGATATGGACGAGGCCGGGCGGAAAGTCGAACAGCTCGAGGTAGCGCCGGTTGTAGGCGACGAGCTGCATGCCATTGTCGTACACGGCGATGCCCTGGGCCATGTTCTCCATGATCGCCTCGAGCTGCGCCGACTTGCGCGCCGACTCCCGCTCGATGACGCGCCGGTCCGTCACGTCGTCGCAGACGCCGACCCATTCGCGCACGCTGCCGTCCTCGTTGCGCACTGGCACTCCGCGCACGGCGAAGGTGCGGTAGCTGCCGTCATGGCCGCGGATGCGGTATTCCGTGTTGAACGACGTTCCCGTCTCGACCGAGATCGCCCAGATCCGCTTCACGTAGTCCAAATCGTCCGGATGCAGGGCGTCCATCCAGCCGTCGCCTTGCACGTCCGCCTCGCTTTGGCCCGTATAGGCCATCCAGCCCGGCCCGATCTCCCTGGCGGCGCCATGCGCGTCCGTCATCCAGATGATCTGCGCCGCCGACGTGACGAGCGCCCGGTAGCGCGCCTCGTTGGCGCGCAGGGCGACCTCGGCGTTCTTCACGTCGGTCACGTCGACGAAGGTATTGACGAATCCGCCGTCCGGCATCGGCGTCACGCGCAGGGCGATGTAGCGCCCGCTCTTGGCCAGGTACTCGTTCTTCTGGAAACGCTGGGCTTTGACGTCGGCGATGCGTTCCCGGATGATCTTCTCGCGGTCCCCCTGCCGCAGCGAGCCGCGGACGCCGGCCATGCGCAGGATTTCCTCGTAGCTCATGCCGAGCGCGACGTCCTCCGGCCGGTATCCCTGCAGCTCGATGTAGTTGTGGTTGTAGGCCACCAGCCGCATGTCCCTGTCGTAGACGCTGATGCCGTGCGCCATGTTCTCCATCACCGCCTGGATCAGGGCGGACTTGCTGGCCGCCTCCTTTTCCATAGCCTTCAGGCGGGTGATGTCGGTCTGGTTGATGACGATCGTGCCGTTCGGCGCGTAGTGGCGGCGCACCAGCAGCACGCGCCCGTCGGGGCGGATGTGCTCGTAGAAGTTCATGCGGCCGTAGCGCAGCGCGTCGGAGCGGACGCGGATGAACTCGTCGACGTCTCCGACGTCGCCGTACTCCCCGCGCTCGACGCTGAAGCGCAGCAGCTCCGCGAAGGGAATGCCCTCGCGCGCGATGTGCGGCGGCATTCCCCAGATCTCGACCCAGGCCCTGTTGAAGTTGATCACGGTGAGGTTCTCGTCGAACACGACCAGGCCGTCACCCATGTTCTCGAACGTGCTGCGCAGCAGCGTCGTCTTCGTCGCCAGCTCGCTCTCGGCCTTCACTAGGTCGGTCACGTCGCTGTAGGTGGCGACGAAGCCGCCGCCGGGGATCGGCTCGCGATGCTTCTTGACGTAGCGTCCGCTCGGCGTGCGGACGATGGTGCCGCGCCGCGACAGCTGCCGGCCGTATGCGACATGCTCGCGCACGATGTCCTCGACGTCGCCGGGGCCGTACTCCCCGAGCTGCGCCGAGAGGCGGATCACCTCCTCGTGGGTCGAGCCGATGCGGATGTAGTCTTCGGGATAGCCGAAGGTGTCGACCGTGCGGCGGTTGGCCAGCACCAGCTTGTAGTCCTTGTCGAACACGCGCACGGCCTGGTGCACGCTGTCCATGATCGCCTGCAGCAGCTGCGACTTCTTCTCCGATTCCTCGTGGACGCGCACGCTGTCCGTAATGTCGGTGAAGGTGATGATGAAGCCGCCGCCGTCCATCGGCTTACGGAATATCTGGTGCACCCGTCCGCGGCGGCTGCGGTGGATCGACTGGCGCTCCTGGTTGAGGCGCGCGCCTTCCAGGCGGTTGCGCACGACATCCTCGACGTCTTCCTCGTATTCGCCCTTGGCGGCGATGGCGCGCAGGATGTTCTCGTAGGACTGGCCCGGAATCAGGACGCTCGACGGCAGGCCGACCATCTCGACGTACTGCGGGTTGACCGACAGCAGCCGCTGATTGGCGTCGAACACCATGACGCCCTGGTTGACGTTGTTGAGCGTCGCCCAGAGCTGCATCCGCGTTTTTTCATTGCGGCGAATCTGCGCGATGATGATCGCTGTCAGCTGCACCAGGACGAAGATGAGCGTCGCCACGTAGAAGATCGCCGTCCAGCGCGACATGGTGTAGGGCGCCAGGACTTCGTTCACCTCGATCGCGAGGCTGACGACCAGGGGATAGTCCAGCATCTTGCGATAGGCGACGTAGCGCGCGAAGTTGTCGCGGTGCTGCGGATTGAAGTGGACGCCGGCAAGCTTTCCGGCGGCGATCTCCTGGAAGATCATGTCGTCCGAGAAGGAGCTGCCGACCGCGGTGGCGCTGTAGGGCGCCCGGATCAGCATGGTGCCGGCGAGGTCGAAGACCGCCACGACGCTGTTCTGGCCGAGGTTGAGCGATTCGTGGAAGCGCTGGAAGTAGCTCGTCTGGATCGCCGCGAAGACGACGCCGCCGAAGCTGCCGTCCGGGTTGAGGACGGGGCGGCTCAGGCTGATGACCTGGTCGCCGAAGCGCCGGCTGACGAAGGGCTTGGAGATGCCGAGGCCGGAATGCGGGTTCTTGCGCGCGTTCTGGAAATAGCTGTGGCGGCTGACGTCCAGCACCGGGTTGTCCAGGGTCCGGCTGTTGGCGACGACCACCCCGTTCGCGTCGACGTAGACCAGGCCCGAGATCTGCGGCACTTTTTCCGCCGTCTCGCGCAGCTCGTCGTGCAGGGTCTTCGCGTCCAGCTCGTCCGAGACGAGGCCATCCTCGACGTACTCGACGCTGTCGCTCACTGCGAGGTCGCCGGCCTGCAGGGTCGCGCGAGTATGCTCTTCCAGCGCCAGGGTCAGGTTCTGCGCCGACAGCAGCGCGCGCTCGACGACCAGCTCGCGCTGGCGCCCCTGCTCCCAGATGATCAGGCCGGAAAAGACGACGGCGACGAAGACCCCGAGGCCAACGACCCACCAAACCAACCCCACGCTGTCACGCGCCGTATTTTTTATGTCACGCATGGCGCCCTGTTTTCGTCGTTCAGCCGCGGATTCGCGCCGAACCGCCTCCCATGCGGTCAGGACGGACCCGATGGACGATCACGTCGAACTCGCAAAAGCTTATACGATTGCACAAGGCCCTGCTTAACAAGATGTAAACAACCCGAAAATTTGTTATATTTTCCCTCCAGTTGCGCTTGGGGAGCCTCGATCATGGAACGACCGGAAACCGCCATTCTCGACCGCGCCAGCCGAAATCAGCCCGTTCTGCGACGTATCGCAGGGGTTGCGCTGATGCTGCCAATGCTCGCCATGGGGGCATGGGCCCCTGCCCTGGCGCAGAGCTATGGCGGCGCCTTCACCGACCCCACCCTCGATTCCCAGCCGTCGAGCTCGCTGCTCCCAGCCGGCAGCCTTCGCCTCGACGGCTCTCCCACCGACATGTCGCACGGCTTCACGCAGGGCGGCGCCCCTGCGGACGGGTTGGGCGACTTCGGCTTGCAGATATATGGCTCGGGTGTTCCGGCAGACCCAGCGCCGACCGACGATGGCTCGTCGCCAGCGCCGATGACGGACAGCGTGACTCAACCCGCACGCTGACGCTCACCGCAGACGGATAAAGAACGGACGGGAATTTTCCCGTCCGTTTTTCTTTGGGCCAGAGGCGGCGCGCGGCACGAGCGGTCGCTGCAAGTCTTGCCGAGCTAAGGCAATGCATCGGCGGCGACGTCGAGTCGACGCAGCGTCATCCGAGATTTGCATTTCATGATTCGCACTTGGCGTAGGCACGGTTTTTGCCGATTGACAGTGCCTAACCCGCGTGTATTATTTTTTATGAAAACATAATACCGATGCGTTCGGGAGGAAGGGGCACCTTTCGCCGTCGCGATTTCGCTTTAGGGGATTTTCAAGAATGCAGGAGAACCACCGGCATGGTCGCCATGCCGCCGCCCTCATTTTGTCCGGCGCCATCACGGCTTTCGCGCTTTCAGCATCCGGACGCGCCGAAGCCCAGGCCGCGCCCGACGCTCCTCCCGAAGTCCGCCTGCCGCAGGTCGACGTCGACGCTCCTCTGCCGCCGGAAGACCTGCCGACCGACGCCGCCAGCGAGCGGACCGTGTCGGGCGAGAGCATGCGCGAGCGGCCGGCCATGCGGCCCGGCGAGTATCTGGAGATCACGCCCGGCCTGATCGTCAGCCAGCACAGCGGCGAAGGAAAGGCCAACCAATATTACTTGCGCGGCTTCAACCTCGACCACGGCACCGACCTGGCGATCACCATCGACGGCATGCCCGCGAACATGCCGACCCACGGCCACGGCCAGGGCTACGCCGACATCGGCTTCCTGATCCCGCAGCTCGTCGACACGCTCAGCTACGCCAAGGGCCCCTACTACGCCGATGAAGGCGACTTCGCCTCGGCCGGCGCCATCCATCTCGACTATGTCGACAAGCTGGAGAAGAACATCGTCGCTGGCACGGTCGGCAGCAACGGCTACTACGACGGCCTCGCCGCAGGCTCGATCGCGCTGGGTCAGGGCTACCTGACCGGCGCCGGCGAATACACCTCCTACGACGGCCCCTGGGAGAACCCGGACGACCTGGCGCGCTACAATGGCATGCTGCGCTACGCCCAGGGCACGCGGCGCAACGGCTTTTCCGTAACCGGCATGGCCAACAAGACGGACTGGAACTCCACGGACCAGATTCCTAAGCGCGCGGTGGATTCCGGCGCGCTCGACCGCTACGGCGCCATCGACCCGACCGACGGCGGCAAGAGCTCGCGCTACAGCCTGTCAGGACGCTGGTCGCAGAGCGAGAAAGGCACGTCGGACAAGATCGAAGCCTACGCCATCCGCCAGAACCTGACGCTCTTCAACGACTTCACCTACTTCATGGACGATCCCGTCAACGGCGACCAGTTCAAGCAGTCGGACCACCGCAACATCTACGGCATCAACGCGAGCCACACGATGCCCGGCGAGATCGCCGGTCTGCGCCTTGAAAACACGGTCGGCCTCCAAACGCGCTACGACGACATCAGCGTCGGCCTGTTCAAGACGGCGCAGCGGAACGTGCTCTCGACCGTGCGCGACGACGACGTGAACGAGGCCAATGCCGGTCTCTACGCCCAGACCAAGGTGTTCTGGACCGATTGGCTGCGCACCAGCTTCGGCCTGCGTGGCGACTATTTCCTCGCCGACGTGAACAGCGACAACCCGCTGAATTCCGGCAACTCCGACGACATGGCCCTGAGCCCGAAGTTCGGCATGGTTCTCGGCCCCTTCGCCAAGACCGAATATTTCTTCAACGCTGGCCAGGGCTACCACAGCAACGACGTGCGCGGCACGACCATCCAGGTCGATCCGGCCGATGGCGTCACGCCGGCCTCCCAGGTGCCGCTGCTGGTGAAGTCCCAGGGCGCCGAGATCGGCGTGCGCACCACGGCCATCGACGGCCTCGACTCGTCGCTGTCCCTGTTCATGCTCGACTTCGATTCGGAGATCCTGTTCGTCGGCGACGCCGGCACCACGGAGCCGAGCCGCCCGAGCCGCCGCGTCGGCGTCGAATGGAACAACAACTACCGCCTGAACCCCAAGATCGCCTTCGACCTGGACGTCGCCTACACCAAGGCGCGCTTCACCGACGACGACCCGGCCGGCGACTACATCCCGGGCGCTCCGGCCTGGGTCTATTCGGCGGGCATCGAATATGGCGACCTGCTCGGCTGGTTCGCCGAGGGCCGCTACCGCTTCTTCGGCGAACGTCCGCTGATCGAGGACAACAGCGTGAAGTCGTTCTCCACCGGCCTGCTGTCCGCCCGCATCGGCTATCGCTTCGACGACGGCACGACCATCTCGCTCGACGGGTTCAACCTGCTAGACGTGAAGCGTAGCCAGATCGACTACTACTACGCCTCGCAATTGCAGGGCGAAGCGAGCGCGGTGGACGACATCCACTTCCATCCGGTCGAACCCATCGGCTTTCGGATCATGGTCAGCAAGCAGTTCTGACCCGAGCCGAAGCGCCTTCGACATCGACGCGGCCCCGGTTCGATTCGGGGCCGCTTTTTTTGTGCGCCCCCATCGACAATGAATATGTTATTATATAACATTACGGACAGCGATCATTCCGGGGCATTCCTTCGCCTCCCGTCCCATATCCGCAGGTTTCCGATGATTAGACCGCTTGCCGTCGCCATGCTGGCCGTTCTCCTCCAGGCCACGGTCGCCACCGCCGCCGCGCCGCCCAGGGTTCTGGCCACCATCAAGCCGCTGCATTCCCTCGCCGCTGGCGTCATGGCGGGCGTCGGGCAACCGCAGCTGCTGATGCGGGCCACCCTCTCCGCCCACACCTATGCCCTGAAGCCATCGGACGCCCAGGCGATCCAGCGCGCCGACGTGATCTTCTGGATCGGGCCCGGCTACGAATCCTTCATGGCCAAGGCCATGGACAACCTGCCGAAGAACGCCCGCGTCCTGCGGATGAGCGCCATTCCCGGCGTCACCCTCCTGCCGACGCGCGAAGGCGGCGTCTGGGAGGCGGACGACGACGAGCCTGACCATCCCGATGCCGAACAGGACATGCATCTCTGGCTCGACCCCGCCAACGCCAAGGCCATCGCCGCAGCCATGGCGGACGCCCTCGGCCAGGCCGACCCGGCCGACGCCGCCCGCTACGCGGCCAACGCCAAGGCCGTCGCGGCGCAGATCGACGCGATGGATGCCGCCCTGGCGGCCGAACTGGCCCCCGTCAAGGGCAAGCCCTTCATCGTCTTCCATGACGGCTATCAGTATTACGAAAAGCGCTACGGCCTGACCGCCGTCGGCTCGATCACGGTGACGCCCGACCGCCTGCCCGGCCCGCGCCGCCTCTCGGCGTTGCGCAAGAAGGTTGTCCAGCAGGGCGCATCCTGCGTGTTCAGCGAGCCGCAGTTCACCTCCAGCCTCGTCGCCACCGTGACCGAGGGCACGAAGGCGCGCGGCGGCGTGCTCGACCCGCTCGGCGCGGACGCGCCCGACGGCCCGGACGGCTATGTCGGCCTGATGCGTAACCTCGCCGACAGCCTCAAGAGCTGCCTGCTCGCGGCGCGCTAAATCAGGCCCTCTGGGCAAAGAAAAACGCCGGCGAAAACTTCGCCGGCGTTTTTTGTTTCGGAAATGCCGCCCTATTCGGCTGCGCTTGCCGGCAGGCCCGCCTCGCGGCGTTCGAGCGCCAAGATCGCGTCGGCGACATGGGTGACGGGCTTGGTGCGCTTCGCCAGCAGCAGGTAGAACACCGGCACGACGAGCAAGGTCAGCATGGTCGAGAAGGTCACGCCGGTGGCGACGACGACGCCGACCGCCTGGCGCGCTTCCGAGCCGGCGCCCGTGGCAACCGCCAGCGGCAAGGCGCCGAACACCGTCGCGATGCTGGTCATCAGGATCGGGCGCAGGCGCGCGACCGAAGCTTCGGTTACGGCGTCGTGCAGGTTGTGCCCGGCGGCGCGCAGCTGGTTGGCGAATTCGACGATCAGAATGCCGTTCTTCGCCACCAGGCCGATGAGCGTGATGATGCCGATCTGGCTGTAGACGTTGAGCGTCACCCCGGTGAAGAACATGCCGGCCAAGGCCCCCGTCACCGCCAAGGGCACGGACAGCATGATGATGAACGGGTTGACGAAGCTCTCGAATTGCGCGGCGAGCACCAGGAACACGATGACCAGCGCCATGGCGAAGGTCCAGTAGAGCGAGTTGCTCGTTTCCTTGAATTCGCGCGATTCGCCCTTGTAGCTCAGGCGTGCGTGCGGCGGCAGGACCTGGGCGGCGATATTCTCCAGGTAGCTGATGCCCTCGCCCAGCGAATAGCCCGGCGCCAGCGAGGCCTTGATGGTGATCGAGCGCATGCGGTCCAGGCGGTTGAGAGTGCCGGGGCCGGCGATGTCGCTGACCTTCACCAGGTTCGCCAGCGGCACGAGGCTGTTGGTGCGCGAGGAGCGGATGAAGACGTTGGACAGGTCCTGCGGCGAAGCGCGGTCCTGCGCCGCCGCCTGCATGATCACGTCGTACTGCTCGCCGCGATCGGTGTAGGTCGTCACCACCTTGGAGCCGAGCAGCGTCTGCAGCGTCTCGCCGATGTCCCGCACGGAGATGCCGAGGTCGAGCGCGCGGTTGCGGTTGATGTCGATGCGCAGCTGCGGCTTGGTCTCGTCATAGTCCGAGGTCAGGTTCACCAGGCCGGTGTTGCCGCCGGCACGCTCGAGGATGATGTCGCGCCAGCCGGCGACTTCCTCGTAGGTGTTGCCGCTGATGACCATCTGCAGCGGCGAGTTCGAGCTGCGCCGGCCGAGGCCCGGCGGATTGATCGCCACGGCGCGCAGCCACGGGTTGTCGCGCAGCTTCGGCGTCAGGTCGCGGATGATCTGCTGGGCGCGGCGGTCGCGGTCGCCCCACATCTTCAGCAGCACCGAGACGCGGCCTTCGTTGACCGAGCCGCCGCTGCTGGTGGAGTTCGAGCCGGTGACGGTGAAGACGCGCTCCGCGTAACCCGAGTCGAGCAGGCCGAAGACCTCCTTCTCGACCTCGGCGATGTGCTTCTCCATGTACTCGACGCTGGCGCCCTGCGGGCCCTCGATCTGCACGGTGAAGGTGCCGCGGTCTTCCGAGGGGCCGTATTCCTTCTGGATCATCTGGAACAGGCCGAAGGCGCAGACCGACATGATGACGGCGACCAGCACCACGGTGAACGGGTTGGCCAGCGCCCAGCGCAGGATGCGGCCGTAGATGCGGTTCATGCCCTGGAAGACCGGCTCCGTCACGCGGTAGAGGAACTTCTCCTCCTCCTCATGTGGCGACTTCAGCATCTTCGAGCAGAGCATCGGCGTCAGCGTCAGGGCGACCAGGCCGGAGAACAGCACGGCGACCGCGACCGAGATGGCGAATTCGGTGAACAGGCGGCCGATGTTGCCTTCCAGGAAGGAGATCGGCACGAAGACCGCGACCAGCACGAGCGTCGTGGCGATGACGGCGAAGCCGATCTGCCTGGCGCCGCGCAAGGAGGCGAGCAAGGGCGGCTCGCCCATTTCCATGCGCCTGTGGATGTTCTCCAGCACGACGATGGCGTCGTCGACCACCAGGCCGATGGCAAGCACGAGCGCCAGCAGCGTCAGCACGTTGATCGAGAAGCCCATGGCCGCCAGCACGGTGAAGGACGCGATGATCGACACCGGAATGGCGATGCTGGGAATCAGGGTGGCGCGCAGGTTGCGCAGGAAGACGAACACGACGCCGACGACGAGAAGCAGGGCGATGACGAGCGTGCGGTACACCTCGTGGATCGATTCGCTGATGAAGGTCGATTCGTCATAGTTGACCTCGGCCGTCATGCCTTCCGGCATGGTCGAGGCAAGGCGCTTCATCTCGCGCTTGGCGCCTTCGGCCACTTCCAGCGTGTTGGACTTCGACTGGCGCAGGATGCCGATGCCGATCGCCGCCTTGCCGTTGGCGCGCACGCTGGAACGCAGGTTCGACGGCGCGCGCTCCACGTTGGCGACCTCGCCCAGGCGCACGGGGTATCCGGCCTTGTTGCCGACGACCATCTGGCTGAACTGCTCCGGCGTCTTCAGGCCGGATTCCGTGCGCACGGTCAGCTCGCGGTCGCGGGATTCGACGCGGCCGGACGGCAGCTCGACGTTCTCGCGGTTGAGCGCGTCCTCCACGTCGGCGACCGTGAGGCCGCGCGCGGCGAGCGCGTTCTTGTCGAGCCAGATGCGCATGGAATACTGCCGCGCGCCCTGGGTGCGGACTTCGGAGACGCCGGTGACGGTCGCCAGGCGGTCGTTCAGCACGCGGTTGGCGTAGTCCGTCAGCTCGAGCGGCGTGTGGCGGTCGCTCATCAGCGCGAACCAGAGGATCGGGCTGTTGTCGGAATCCGCCTTGGTGATGATCGGCGCGTCGACTTCGTCGGGCAGCCGACGCAGCACCTGGCCGACCTTGTCGCGCACGTCGCCCGACGCGCCTTCGATCTCGCGCGTGAGCTTGAATTCGATGGTGACGCGCGAGCGCTCTTCCTCGCTGGTCGAGGTGATGGCCTTGATTCCCTCGATGCCGGCGACGGCGTTCTCGATGATCTGCGTGACCTGGGTCTCGATGACCTCGGCGGACGCGCCGCGATAGGTCGTCTGCACGCTCACGACGGGCGGGTCGATGTCGGGATATTCGCGGACCGCCAGGCGGCCGAAGGCGATGACGCCGAAAATCACCAGCACCATGCTGATGACGGTGGCGAACACCGGGCGCTTGATGGAAATGTCGGACAGCATCATGGCGCGTTACTCCCCCGTCGTGCCATGGCCTAGTTCTTTTCCGCGGTCTGCTGGCTGGCCTTCACGCGCGTGCCGTTGCGCACCTTCTGCACGCCGCCGATCACGACGTCGTCGGCTTCGGTCAGGCCGGACAGGATCTCGGCGTTGCCGCGGATGCGGGAGCCGAGCTTGACGGACGTCTTGACGGCGCGGCCGTCGACGATCTTGTAGACGTACTGCTCGCTGCCTTCGGGCACGAGCGCCGATTCCGCGATGGTCATCGCGTTCGGACGCTCCGCCATCGGCAGCTCGACCGTCATCAGCATGCCGGGCTTGAGGCGCGCGCCCGGATTGGGCACCTCGGCGCGCACCTGGATGGAGCGCGTGGCGGCGTCGATGCGCGAATCGATGGTCTTGACGACGCCCTTGAAGCGTTCGCCGGGGAACACGTCATTGTGGGTCGTCACGGTGCGGCCGACGCCGATCTTCGACAGCATGGTTTCCGGCACTGTGAAGTCGAGCTTGATGACGCTCAGGTCGTCGAGCGTGGTCACCGTGGTGTTCTGGCTGATCAGGCTGCCGACGCTGACGCGGCGCAGGCCAAGGCGGCCGTCGAACGGCGCCACGATCTTGAGGTCGGCGAGCCGCGCGCGCGCGGCCTCGACCTTGGAGGCCGAGCCCTGGGCGCCGGCGAGCAGCTCGTCGACGCGCGCCTGCGGCACGTTCTGGGACTTGATGAGCTGCTGCGCGCGTTCGAGCAGGAGCTTCGCGTTGCGCAGCTCCGCCTCGCTCTGCGCCAGGGTGGCGCGCTCCTCGCGGTCGTCGAGCTCGACGAGGACGTCGCCCTTCTTGGCCATCTGGCCTTCGTCGAAGTTCACCGACTTGACGTTGCCCGTCACCTTCGCGGTCAGCGTCACCGCTTCGTTGGCGAAGGCCGTGCCCAAGGCCTCATAGGTCTCGACGACGGGGCCGATGGTCACCTTGTCCGTCACCACCTGAACGGCGTGGTCGCCGCCCTCCGGCGCAGACGCCGTGGCCGGCGATACCTGAGACACCGCGACGATGCTCTTGTAATACCAGGCCGTGCCCGCGCCCGCCGCGAACAGCAAGACGGCGATGACGATACGATTCAACATTAGGTCCCTCTCTCGGGCAGACCACCGGCCTGCGCTCGGTTCTCGTTCCTTACCCCCGGCGAGCGTCCGAACCTCGATAGCTTCAGCTGGGCTTTCGAATTGCGCCGAGCGTCCGCTTGCTACCGAAACATCATGACAATCGTCGTACCGATAAACGCGTCGCGATAAAATCTAACGTTTCAGATGGTGAACCGTAATTCACCGCCCCCAGTCTTTTGCCATCCCTTTAATGCAGGGACTGTGCCGCAGGCTCAAATGAAACATCAATCAGAGCCGCGTAATTTTATTACCTGATTTTAGCAAGTTTTCCGATCATTCACCACTACTTGCCGATAATTGAGCGAATAGGTCAGCCGTCCTACGGCGGGGGCCGGATATGGAAGCAGCGGACCTCCCGAAAGAAGCCCGCTGCTTGGTCATTTATGCCTTCAAACGGCCGCGTGAGGCCGCCTTCCGCCCAGGTTCAGGCCTGGCCGAGGTAGCTCTTGATGCGGTCCGGCGACAGAGGCCCGCGCCGGATCCGGACGCCGGTGGCGTCGAACACGGCGTTGGCGATGGCCGCCGCCAGCGGACGCATGGAGGCCTCGCCGGCGCCCGACGGCTTCTCGTTGGGCATGTCGATCAGCACCACGTCGATCGTCTCCGGCGCCTGCGTCGACTCGATGATCGGATAGGTGACCCAGTCGACGCTGGTGACCTTGTCGGGGTCGAACATGACCTCCTCCAGGATCGCGCGGCTGGAGCCCTGCACGATGTTGCCTTCGATGGTGGCGTGCAGGTTGCCCGGGTTGATGATGAGGCCGCAGTCGTGGGCGACGGTGAACTTGCGCGGCCAGATCGCGCCGGTCGAGCGGTCGACCTCGACCTCCGCGACGATGGCGACGACCGAGCCGCTGCGCCGCGCATAGGCGAGGCCGCGGCCAGAAACCGTGCTCGTGCCGCCCGGCTTGCCGTTCGGGCGCGTCCGCGGCTTCCAGCCCGCCTTCTCCGCCACCGCCTTGATGGCGGCGATGTCGCGCGGGTTCTTCAGGTACTTCAGGCGGAATTCCACCGGATCGGCATTGACCGCCAGGGCGACCTCGTCGATGAACTGCTCGCTGGCGAACTGCAGCTGCGGCCCGAGCGGGTCGCGCAGATGCGAAGTGCGCAGCGGGTTGCCGTTCTTCAGGAACTGCGGGACGATTTCCCACGACGTCCGCTTGTTGTCGAAGGCGTAGGATTCCTCCGGCACGCCGAAAGCCATCGCCGACTTGCTCACCGCGCCGGCAAGCTGGGTTGGCAGGCAGTCCGACGGATCGCTTTCGTTCGAGTTCACGTCGAGGCGCGAGAAGCCCTTGCTGTTGAACGAATAGGCGATGACGTTGCCTTGGGCGTCAATGCCGGCCTGGCACATGTGCACCGAGGCAGGGCCCTTCGGGTCCCAGGCATGGCCTTCGTCGCGCATGCTCTGGAGACGCACCGGCTTGCCGATCTTCTTGGCGATGAGCGCGGCGCCAGCCGCCACGTCGCCGGCGTCGTTGCGCCCGTAGGAACCGGGGCCCGGCACCCAGATGCCATGCACGCTGTCCTGCGGCAGGCCGAGGATCTTGGCGATGCCGTCGCGCGTGTAGTGCGGCTTCTGCGAGCCGCTCCACACCGTCGCCGACTTGCCGTCCTCGTCGATCTGCACCACGGCGCAGCCCGGGCCCATGCTGGCATGGGACTGGAACGGCCATTCGTACTCCGCCTGGACGACGCGCGCGGCGCCCTTCAGGGCGTCGGGCACGTTGCCGTTTTCCTTCTCGACCTTCTTGGTCGCGGACGTGGCCTTGCGGATGTAGTCGTAGAGGTCTTTCTGCTCAGGGTAGGCCGCCTTCGGCTTCGACCAGGTGACGGCGAGCTGCTCGCGGGCCTTGATCGCGTCCCACTCCTTGTCGGCGACGACGGCGACGAAGTCCTTCTCGCGCACGACGCGGACGCCGCGGAGGTTCTTGATCGAGGATTCGTCGATCTTGAGCACGGAGGCGCCGACGGTCGGCGGATAGATCGTGCGGGCGTGGACCATGCCCGGCACCTTCACGTCGGTGACGTAGTCCATCTCGCCGTAGATCTTCTTCGGGATGTCGAAGCGCTTGTAGGGCTTGCCGACGACGCGGTAGTCCGCGACCGGCTTCACCTTGGCCTTGCCGGTGACGACCATGTTGTTGCCGACCTGGCCGTTCCACTCGACCTTCACGTCGAAGTAGTTGCCGCCGATCATGTCGACGTAGCTGACCTTCTTCGAGGCGTCGCCGGCGACGGTGACGACGCCGTCGGTGACCGTCAGCTTGTCGGCGGGCGCGCCGAGGATCTGCGAGGCATGCTCGACGAGCACGCGGCGCGCTTCGGCGGCGGCGTTGCGCAGCGGGATGGCGCCGTTCTGCACGCCGGTCGAGCCGGACGCGCCGCCCTGGTTCACGGTGAAGTAGGTGTCGCCCATGACGACTTCGACGTCATCGAGCTTCACGTCGAGCTCTTCGGCGACGATCTGGGCGATGGCGACGTCGACGCCCTGCCCCATGTCCATCTTGCCGAAGAAGGCGGTGACCTTGCCGTCGGCGGCGATCTTCAGCCAGGTGTCGAGCTGCGTCGGCTCCAGGGCCGGCCGGGCGGCGACGCCCATGCGGGCCGCCTGGGCCGCGGCCGACTTGGAGAAGACGAAGCTCGGCACGGCGGCCGAGAGGACGAAGGCGCCGCTGCCCTGCAGGACGGCGCGGCGGGTGACGGAGAATCCTTGGCTGTTGCTCATGCTGTTTCCCCTCAACCCATCATCGTGCCGGCGCGCTTCACAGCGCGGATGATGCCCATGTGCGTGCCGCAGCGGCACTTGAGGCCCGACAGGCCCTCGCGGATCTCCGCGTCGGTCATCTTCGGGTTCTGCTTGAGCAGGGCCGCCGAGGTCATGACCCAGCCGTTCAGGCAGTAGCCGCACTGGAAGACCTGCTCTTCGACGAAGGCCTGCTGGACCGGATGGGGCTTTTCGACGGTGCCGAGGCCTTCGAGGGTCACGACCTTGTCGGTCGCCGAGACGGCCGAGACCGGCGTGACGCAGGAGCGCGTCGCCTCGCCGTTCACATGGACCGTGCAGGCGCCGCACTGGGCGAGGCCGCAGCCGAACCTGGGATTGCGCAGGCCAATCTCGTCGCGCAGCGCGTAGAGCAGCGGCATGTCGGGATCGACCGTCATGCTGTGAGTCTCGCCATTGACGTTCAGGGTGATTCGTTCGGCCATGGGGTGTCCTTCCTCGTCGAAGGTTACGGGTGGAGCGTCAGGCTCTCGAAGCGTTCTCTCTCTCTCGACGCCGCCTTGTCGTTCTTGATTCTTGGCGGCCGCGCGAAGTCTCACGCTTGCATGCAGCGTCGTCAATCTATGCTTGCGTCAACAATGCGTGTGCGTTTTGGCAATGGCGACGACATGCGATTAGAGCTGCAAATACGGGCCTTATTCGCTATCGATGTATCTTACTAAATACAACGATGACACCGCTGCTAGCCATTGCGGCGCAACAGGTTTTCAAAGTGAGCGAGAGCGATATAGCGACGAAAATATAACGATGGCGGCAAGTGCGCGCCGCATCGCAAGACGCACTGTGCGATCGGAAAGAAGCAGATGGATAGAAGAAGATGAAGAGATGACGATTCTCATCGTCGCGACTCGATTCGACTCGCTTCGCCACGACTCGTTGTCGCGCGTCCGATCTCGCCGCGGCGAAAACGAAGATGAAGAATCAAACGCGCGAGTCGTCTCGCTAACTACCTACGCTCAAAACTCTCTCGCGAGAAGGCGAGCATCGCTCGCTCGCCGACGAGACGCCACGGCCCGCTCGCGACCGTCCCGTGACAGCGCGGAGCCAAATGCAAAAAGCCATAAGAATTTGCCGATGTGCGTCAAAAGGGCGGGAATCACGCATCTGTGAGCGAAAAAACCGCTTGAATGCCGTCGAGATGGGTTCCTATATCGGGCGCGGGCATGCCGGCCTTATCTTCGCCATAAAATTAACGATCCTGCGGGGTCGGATCCGTCGATCATCAGAGAGCCGTATGTTCAAGCAAGACGTCCTGCCGTTTTTCCGCGCGTGGCTCGACAATCCTCTCGGCGTCGCCGCGATCACTCCCTCCAGCAGCGTCCTGGCCGATCTCATCACCAGCGAGATAAAGCCGGAGAGCGCGCCTGTCCTCGAACTGGGCCCCGGCACGGGAGTCTTCACCCGCGCCCTGCGGTCGCGCGGCGTGCCGGAAAACGAGCTCATGCTGGTCGAGGCCGACGAGAAGTTCGCCCAGCTGCTGCAATTCCGCTTTCCCGACGCGACGATCCTGCACATGAACGCCGCGCACCTGCGCCGCCTGCCCTTCAGCGAAGACGGCGGCATCGGCGCGGTCGTCAGCGGTTTGCCGCTGCTTTCCATGCCGCCGCGCACGATCCTGCTGATCCTCGCGGGCGCCTTCGCGCACCTGCGGGCCGACGGCCACTTCTACCAGTTCACCTATGGATTCAGCTGCCCGGTGCCGCGCCGCATCCTGGAACGGCTCGGCCTGCAGGCGACGCGCATCGGCGGCGTCCTCGCCAACGTGCCGCCGGCCTCGGTGTATCGCATCAGCCGGCGCTAGGCGCCGAGGGGCGCATCAGCCGGCATTGATCAGCCGACGCTGACGCCACGCCTTTTCAGAAATTCCGCCAACGCGGCCGGCTCGTCGATGTCGAGCAGCACGCCGTCGTCCGGCATCGGCACTTCCGCGACCGCCTCCGGATAGGCACCGATCAGGTGGCGCGCGCCGACGTCGCCTGCCACCTTTCCCATCTCCTGGAAGAACGCCCTGCCCCACAGCACGGGGTTGCCGCGCTTGCCGCCCGCCGTCGGCACGATGATGGCGCGGCCTTCGAGCGGATTGAAGGCCGCGATGAGCGTGTCGAGCGTCGTGGCCGGCACGCTCGGCATGTCGCCGAGTGCCACGAGCGTGCCATCGACCTCCGGCGGCATGGCGGCCAGGCCGGTCTTGAGCGAGGTGCTGATCCCCTCGGCGTAATCCGGGTTCTCGACGACGGTCACCTCCAGGCCGGCGAGCGCCTTGCGCACCTCCGCGCCCTGATGGCCGACGACGACGATCACGGGCCACGCCTGCGACGCGAGCGCCGCGCCGACGACGCGCGCGATCATCGGCTGGCCGCCGACGTCGGCGAGCAGCTTGCTTGGCCCGCCCGTCTTGTCGATGAAGCGGCTCGACCGTCCCGCCGCCAGGATGAGCGCCGCGATCCGCGGCGCCTTCGGAGCGATCTCCTCCGCATATTCCGCCTCAGCATGCTCGGCCTCGGCGCGCGGCAGCGGCCGCGTCGGAATTTCCATCAGAAGCCCGCCGACGCCCATGCCCTGGATGTCGCGTCCGGTCACCGCGATGCCGGCCAGCAAGCGCTGCATCACCCAGTCGACGCCGTTCAGCTTCGGCGAGCGCGCGCAGCCCGGCAGGCCGAGGATCGGCGCGCCGTCCGCGCCGCGCGCCAGCAGCAGCAGGTTGCCGGGATCGACCGGCGCGCCGAAATGCTCGACGCATCCGCCCGCCTTCTCGATGCCTTCGGGAATCACGTCGCGCCGGTCGGCGATGGCCGAGGCGCCGACGATCAGCAGCATGCCGCAGCCTTCGGCCTTCAACGCGGCGATGGCGGCGGCGATCTCGTCAGCGCGGTGGCCGCAGCGCCGCTCCGCCTTCAAGGCGCTGCCGAGCAGCTCCAGGCGCTTGGCCGTGATCTTCGCCGTCTTGTCGAGCACCGTCTCCTTGCTGTCGGGCAAACGCGTCTGGATCAGGCCCACGTCCTCGTGGCGCAGCGGCGCGACGCGGATTAGCGGCGTGGCATAGGACGCGATCTTGGCGCAGGCGGCGACCGCCTCCTGCGGCGCGGCGTAGGGAATGATCTTCACCGTCGCGATCATCTGCTTGGCCTCGACCAGCGCATAAGGCGCCAGGGTGGCCATCGTCACCGACGGGTCGATGCGGTTGAGCGCGTCGACGCGCGCGGCGTCGAGCACGATGATACCCGCCGCCGCCGCATGGAAGTTGACGCGCCCGGTGAAGGCCGGGCCCGGCTCGATCCCCTCGCCCATGGCCGCCTTGGCGACGATGGCCGCCGCTTCGTCCTCGCCGATGTCGCCGGGCTCGAATCGCACGACGGTGACGCGCGCGACGCCGCTCTTGCGCAGGTCGGTGACGTCGTCGGCCGTCAGTTGATGGCCCTTGGGCAGGCTGCGCGAGCCGGCGCGCTGGCGATGGACCAGCCTGGCGCCTTCGGCCTCGTCGAGGGGGATTTCTCCGTAGATCACGCCGCGTCCTTGCTCTTGCCCGCGCCAGCCTCGGCCGGCTTCTTCTCCGCATGCAGCACCTGGGTGAGCTGCGCGAGGATGGAGACCGCGATCTCCGCCGGCGAGACGGCGCCGATGGAGAGGCCGACGGGGCCGTGGATGCGCGCGAGGTCGGCTTCGCCGAAGCCCTGCTCGGTCAGACGCGCGAGGCGCGACGCGTGCGTCTTGCGGCTGCCGAGCGCGCCGATGAAGAAGCAGTCCGACTTCAGGGCCGCCGACAGGGCGGGATCGTCGAGCTTGGGATCGTGCGTCAGCGTCACCACGGCGCTGCGCGCGTCGAGCTTGAAGGCGGCCAGGGCCTCGTCCGGCCAGTCGTTCGAAAGCGTCACCCCGGGAAAGCGGAATTCGCTGCCGAAGGCGCTGCGCGGGTCGATCACCGTCACCTCGTAGCCGGCCATGGCGGCCATGGGCACGAGCTGCTGGGCGATGTGCACCGCGCCGACGATGGCGAGGCGGCGCGGCGGCGCGATGACGTTGACGAAGACGCGCTCGCCCGCCGCTTCGACCGGCGCGCTTCTCTCGCGCTTCAGCGCGGCGTCGGCTTCGGCGCGCAGAGCCGGCGCGAGGGACAGTTCATTCTTGCCGAGGCTGTCGGGAATCAGCGCCTGCGCGCCGTTCTCCAGATCGGTCGCGACGGCGAAGGGCTTCCTGGCCTCGGCGGCGGCGAGCGTCGCGTCGAGCATCGCCTCATGGCCGTTCACGGCCGCGACGAGGATCTCGACCTTGCCGCCGCAGGCGAGGCCGACGTCCCACGCCTGCTCGTCGGTGACGCCGAATTTCAGCAGGCGCGCCTTGCCGTCCTTGATGGCGGCCTGCGCCTCGCCGATGACCGCGCCCTCGACGCAGCCGCCGGAGACGGACCCTTGGAAGTTGCCCTGGTCGTCGGCGACGAGCTGGCTGCCGACGGGGCGCGGCGACGAGCCCCAGGTCGTCACGACGGTCGCGAGCGCGACGCCCTTGCCGGCGCGGCGCCAGTCGGCGGCGGTGCGCAGAATGTCGAGAGTGCTGTCTTGAGCGCCGTCAGCCATGGCTCGCCTCGAAAATGAACAAGGTTATATCTTAACGAATATAACCACTCCGCCCCCTGATCTCCAGGGCGACTTCATCACATGAGATCGCAAAGGCTGCATCTTTGCAGCATTAATCAGCCAGAAGCCCGCCGTTTCGAGGGGCGGTCCGTCTAGTCGAGCGCCGCAGCGGCGGCGTGCTTGTCGATCCGTTGCGGCTTGCGCAACAGCAGCAGCAGCGGCAGCGAGGCCAGGGCGATCCAGGTCATCAGCAGGAAGTCATTGTTGTAGGCGATGATTTCCGCCTGGCGCGTGATCTCGTTGTTCAGGCTGGTCAGGCCTTGCAGCGTGGACAGGCTCCAGTGATGCGCGGCGATCTCGGGCTGGCGCGCCAGGTCGCTGAACGGCGTCACGCTTTCCGTCATCGACGCATGCAGGATCTGCGTGTTGCGGTTGAGCAGGAAGACCACCACCGAGATGCCGATGCTGCTGCCGATGTTTCGCATCAGGCTGAACAGCGCCGTGCCCTGGGTGCGCAGGTGTGGCTCCAGCGTCGCGAAGGCGATGGTGCTGAGCGGCACGAAGCAGAAGCCGAGGCCCATGCCCTGGATGACGCCGGTGCGGATCAGGGTGAAGCGCGACACGTCTGGCGTGAATCCCGTCATCTCCCATAGCGACAGGGCCGTTAGCAGGAGGCCGAGGCCGATCAGCAGGCGCGGATCGATCTTCGAGATGACGCGGCCGACGATCATCATCGCCACCATGGTGCCGATGCCGCGCGGCGACATGACGAGCCCCGCCGCCAGCACCGGATAGCCCATCAGGTTCTGCAGGTAGGGCGTCAGCAAGGCCATGGTCGCCAGCAGGATGACGCCGACCACGAAGATCAGGATCAGGCCGGCCGAGAAGTTGCGGTCCTTGAAGGCGCGCGGGTCGATGAAGGGATTGCTTGACGTGAAGGTGTGCGAGACGAAGAGGTAGAAGGCCAGCCCGGCCGCGACCGCCTCGAAGAGGACTTCGCGCGACGAGAACCAGTCGAGCTGCTCGCCGCGGTCGAGCATCATCTGGAACGCGCCGATGGCGATGCTGAGCGTCGTGAAGCCGAACCAGTCGAAGCCGCGCGTCCTGTCCTTCACCGTGTCCGACAGGAAGGCCGAGAGGCCGAAGAAGGTCGCCACGCCGATGAACAGGTTGATGTAGAACACCCAGCGCCAGTTGTAGGCGTCGGTCAGGTAGCCGCCGAGAGTGGGCCCGAGGATGGGGCCGACCATCACGCCGACGCCCCACAGGGCCATGGCCGAGCCATGCTTCTCGGGCGGATAGGAATCCAGCAGAACCGCCTGCGACAGCGGCACCAGGGGCGCGCCGAACACGCCCTGCAACAGGCGAAATAGCACCATCTGCTCGAGCGAGCTGGCCAGGCCGCACAGCACCGACGCGCCGGTGAAGCCGGCGACGGCGACGAGAAAGAGCGGCTTGCGGCCGAAGCGCGCGGCGAGCCAGCCGGTCGGCGGCGTCATGATCGCCGCCGCCACGATGTAGGAGGTCAGCACCCAGTTTATCTGGTCGTTGGTCGCCGACAGGCTGCCCTGCATGTAGGGCAAGGCGACGTTGGCGATGGTCGTGTCCAGCGCCTGCATGATCGTGGCGAGCATCACGCAGATGGTGACGATCGTCCGGTTGGGGACGGCGCCCTCGCCCGCCGGCGCCGTAGGGCCGACCGCGCTCATGGCGCGGCGGGAGCGGCGCCCTGCTGCGGGTTGCCGAGCTGCGGCGCGTCATAGGGCGCGGCGGCGGCGGTGGCGCCGAACAGCGACCGCGTGCGGCCGGTGTCGATCTCCACCGTGGCGCTCATGCCGGCGCGCAGCGGCGGCGAATTGTCGCTGCGGTCGAGCACGACGCGCAGCGGAATGCGCTGCACCACCTTGACCCAGTTGCCGCTCGCGTTCTGCGGCGGCAGCACGGAGAACTCTGCGCCGCTCGCCGGGCTGACGCCCGACAGCGTGCCGTGCCACGTGACGCCCGGATAGGAGTCGATCTCGACGGTCACCTTCTGGCCGCTGCGCAGGTTGACGAGATCCGTCTCCTTCGGATTGGCTTCGATCCACAGATCGTCGGACGCGATCAGGCTGAAGGCCGCCGTCGCCGCCGGCAGGTACTGGCCGACCTGCACGCTGTCGACCTGGCTGACGATGCCGGCGAAGGGCGCCACCACGCGCGTATGTTCGAGGTCGCGCTGCGCCTGGTCGAGCTGCGCCTTGGCCGTCAGGTAGGTTGGGTGGTCCTCGACCGCGATGTCGGGATTGCCGCCGAGCCCGGCCAGCACGCTGTCGGCCTCCTGCTTGAGCGAGGCGAGCTTCTGCTTCGCCGCCGTGAGGTTGTGGCTCGACACGTCGAACTGCGCTTCCGACACGTACTTGCCGACCAGCGCCTTCTGGCGGTCGTAGTCCTTGCTGTAGAAGGCGACGTCGGCGTTGGCCTGCGCGATGTCGGCCTGCTTCTGGCGATAGGTCGCGCGCATGGATTCGATGTCGTTGCGCGCGGTCGCGACGCGCGCCTGGGCGCCGGCGACGGCGATGCGGAACGGCACGTCGTCGAGCCGGTAGAGCAGCTGACCGGTCTGCACCGTCTGGTTGTCGCGCACCGCGACCTCGGCGACCGTGCCCGACACGTCGGTGCTGACGCTGAGCATGCCCGCCTTCACGTAGGCGTTGTCGATCGAAACGTAGCGCCCGCCGGTCAGGTAGAAGTACGCCGCGCCGGCGATCACCAGCACGGGGCCGAAAATCAGCAATGCCAGACGCAGGCGCTGTTTTCTGGGATTGGGGGCTACGTCGCTCATTTACTTAACTGGCCTTCCTGGGGAAGCTGCGGGTTGGAAACGTCGTCTATGTCGTTCAGGTTCGACTTCACGCGGAGAAGAAGTTCGATCAGCTGCTCGCGTTCCGCGTCGTTGAGGCCGCCCATCGCCTGCTCGCGCGCGATGGCGGCGATGTCCCAGAGCTGCTCCAGGATCGGATGGGCCTTTTCGGTGAGGTGCGGCAGCCAGGCGCGGCGGTCCGCCGGATGCGGATGGCGCTCGATGAGGCCGCAGCCTTCGAGGCGGTCGAGGATGCGGCCAACCGTGATCGGCTCGACGTCGAGGATTTCCGCCAGGCCGTTCTGGTTGATGCCTTCGTGGCGCGCCAGATGGGCCAGCACAGACCATTGCGCGCGCGTCAGGTTCAGGTGACGCGTGCGCTGTTCCAGACGCTTCCGCATGAGGCGGGCGACGTCATGGACGAGAAAGCCGAGGGTGCGATCGAGTTTGGGAGGCAACATGGTCCAAATTTCCTTAAGCACAGATAATATAAGCGTGCTTACTATATCTGCAAGAGAAATCAGTTACATTTACATACCTTTGATATTTATAGGATTTATAGCCTTACAAGACGTTAAGGCGCCGCTTCAGGCCCCCGTAAAGGCCTGAATCCCCGTCTGGGCGCGCCCCAGAATCAGCGCGTGGATGTCGTGGGTGCCTTCGTATGTATTCACCGCCTCGAGGTTCATGACGTGGCGGATGACGTGATATTCGTCGGCGATGCCGTTGCCGCCGTGCATGTCGCGCGCCGCGCGGGCGATGTCGAGCGACTTGCCGCAGCTGTTGCGCTTGAGCATGGAGATGGCCTCGGGCGCGGCCCTGCCCTCGTCCATCAGGCGGCCGAGCCGCAGGCAGCCCTGCAGGCCGAGCGCGATCTCCGTCTGCATGTCGGCAAGCTTCTTCTGGACGAGCTGGTTGGCGGCGAGCGGCCGGCCGAACTGCTTGCGCTCCAGCGTGTAGCTGCGCGCCGCATGCCAGCAGAACTCCGCCGCGCCGAGCGCGCCCCAGGAGATGCCATAGCGCGCGCTGTTGAGGCAGCCGAACGGCCCCTTGAGGCCTGAGACGCCGGCGAACATGTTCTCCTCCGGCACGAAGACGTCCTCCAGCGCGATCTGGCCCGTGGCCGAGGCGCGCAGGCTCATCTTGCCGTGAATGGTCGGCGCGCTCAGGCCCTTCCAGCCCTTCTCCAGCACGAAGCCGCGGATGACGCCGGCGTCGTCCTTCGCCCAGATGACGAAGACGTCGGCGACCGGCGCATTGGTGATCCATGTCTTGCTGCCGCTCAGCACGTAGCCGCCGTCGGCTTTGCGCGCGCGCGTCTTCATCCCGCCGGGATCGGAGCCGGCGTCGGGCTCGGTCAGGCCGAAGCAGCCGATCCATTCGCCGGTCGCCAGCTTGGGCAGGTACTTGTCCTGCATGGCCTTGGAGCCGTAGGCAAAGATCGGATGCATCACCAGGCTCGACTGCACGCTGAGCGCCGAGCGGTAGGCCGAATCGACGCGCTCCACCTCGCGCGCGATCAGGCCGTAGGCGACGTAGCCGGCGCCCGCGCCGTAGCCTTCGATGGTCGCCCCGAGCAGCCCGAGCGCCCCCAGCTCGCGCATGATCTCCACGTCGAAGGTGCCGTCGCGGTTCGCCATCAGGATGCGCGGCATCAGCTTGTCCTGGCAGTAGGCGTGCGCGGCGTCGCGCAGCATCCGCTCGTCCTCGGTGAGCTGGTCGTCGAGGAGCAGCGGGTCTTCCCACTGGAAGGCAGCCTTGGAAGCGGACATGAGCGTGACCTGGCGAACGGGAAAGCTGAACGGACGCCGCCCGGCCTGCGGCTTTTTGCGCTGCGCGGACCGGGCGGCAATGAGACGAAACAGCCTACAATAAAACGAGTTATTGCACTGCAAAATCAGCGCGTCGCGCCGCGGCCACGGAGGATCCGCGCGACCGGAAAACGTCCGCCTTGCGCAGCGACACGATCATTTCGCATCACGTAAATTGCGCCGAGCCGAAAGCGACGCCGCGGTTTTCCGGTCCCTGCGGGCAAGAGGCCCAGCCGGCCCCATCTTGCCCGCTTTACGCACCCTATTCGTGCCAGAAAAAAGCTTACCCTTACGGGCCAAGCGCCTATAAAATAAGGAAAAGCTGGGGCTGGCGTTCCGTCGGCCCCGGATTTCCAGAACAGAGGCATCCCGCCCGCGATTCGCGGCGCGTGGAAATCTTGCCATTTAGGGTCTTGAACGCATGGGACAATACGGAATTGGCCAGCCCGTCCGCCGCAAGGAGGACTCGCGCCTGCTGACCGGCCGCGGCCGCTATACGGACGACGTGAACATCGACGGCCAGGCTTTTGCCTATTTCCTGCGTTCGCCCTACGCCCACGCCAAGATCGTCTCGCTCGACACCACGGACGCGCTTGCCGCGCCCGGCGTCGTCGCCATCTACACCTCGGCGGACATCATCGCCGACGGCGTGAAGCCCATCCCCTGCGAAGCCAACGCCAAGTCGCTGTCGGGCGAGGTCATCTTCAAGCCGCCGCGCCACGCGCTGGCCTTCGAACGGGTGCGCTACGCCGGCGAGCCGATCGCCCTGGTGCTGGCGGACAGCCTCAACGAGGCGAAGGACGCCGCCGACCTCATCCAGATCGAATATGACGAGCTGCCCGCCATCGCCGACACCGCGCGCCTTGCCGACGGGGACGCGCCGCTGGTCTGGCCCGAGCACGGCACCAACGTCGCGCTCCATTGGGAGAGCCAGGAATCCGCCGTCAGCGAGGCGCTCTTCGCCAGCGCCCACAAGACGGTCGAACTCGATCTGATCAACAACCGCCTCGTCGGCAACCCGATGGAGCCGCGCTGCGCGCTGGCCGACTACGACCCGAAGACCGACCGCACCACGCTCTACGCGCCGACCCAGGGCGGCCGCCGCGTCATCAACACCATGTCGAAGGAAATCTTCCAGCTTCCGCTGTCGAAGTTCCGCCTCGTCTCGCTCGACACCGGCGGCGGCTTCGGCGTGCGCAGCAAGGTCTACCCCGAGCTGGTCATGATGGTCTGGGCGGCGCGCCAGCAGAAGCGCGCGCTCAAGTGGCGCGCCGACCGCGGCGAGACCTTCGTCTCCGACGCCCACGGCCGCGACCAGGCCACGCGCGCCTCCATGGCCTTCGACGAGAACGGCAAGATCCTCGCCGTGCGCAACGAGACCATCGTGAACGTCGGCGCCTATCTCTCCGAAGGCGGCGCCACCCTCGCCATGCTCGGCGGCGGCAAGATCATGGGCACCGCCTACGACGTGCCGGTGCTCTACTTCTCGGTGAAGAGCTCGTTCTCCAACACCGTGCCGACGGACACCTACCGCGGCGCCGGCCGCCCCGAGGTGAACTTCATCATGGAGCGCCTGATCGAGCTCGGCGCCCAGGCCTTCGGGATCGACTCGGTGGAGATGCGCAAGCGCAACTTCATCCGCGAATTCCCCTACAAGACGCAGATGGGCTGCCTGATCGACAGCGGCGACTTTTCGGGCACGCTCGACGTCACCTTGCAGAAGGGCGACTTCGCGGGCTTCGAGAAGCGCCGCGCCGAATCGAAGGCGCGCGGCAAGCTGCGCGGCATCGGCATCGGCTATTACGTCGAAGGCGCCGGCGGCCGCCCCACCGAGGAGATGCGCGTCCGCTTCGAGAAGGACGGCACGATCAGCGTCATCGCCGGCACCTTCTCGCACGGCCAGGGCCATGACACGGTCTATTCGCAGCTGCTCAACGAATATCTCGGCGTGGATGCGTCGAAGGTGAATCTGCTTCAAGGCGATTCAGACATCACGCCGGCGGGCGCCGTCGGCACGTTCGGCTCGCGCAGCTCCATGATGGGCGGCGTCGGCGTGAAGCGCGCCGCCGAAGCGATCGTCGAAAAGGGCAAGAAGATCGCCGGCCACCTGCTGCAGACCGATTCCGCGGTCGTGACCTTCAGCGAAGGCGTGTTCCGCGGCGGCGCCGGCAGCGTCACGCTCGATGAAGTGGCGCGCGCGGCGCAAGACCCGCACAAGATGCCGGAGGGCATGGAGCCCGGCCTCGACGTCAGCTACCTCTACGAGCGCAAGGGCGAGAGCCAGAACTTCCCGAACGGCTGCCATCTCGTCGAGGCGGAAGTCGACGCCGACACCGGCACCGTCGAGATCGTGAAGTTCACCGCGATCGACGACTGCGGCACCGTGCTCAACCCGCTCATCGTCGACGGCCAGGTGCTCGGCGGCATCGCCCAGGGCGTCGGCCAGGCGCTCGTCGAGAGCACGATCTACGACAGCGAGACGGCCCAGTTCCTCACCGCCTCCTTCATGGACTACGGCATGCCGCGCGCGGGCGACTTCCCGATGATCGACGTGCATTTCAACAGCGTGCCTTCGCCGACCAACGACCTCGGCGTCAAGGGCGCCGGCGAAGCCGGGGCCTGCGGCGCGCCGCCGGCCCTCGTCCATGCGGTGCTCGACGCGCTCAAGGACTACGGCATCCGCCACATCGACATGCCGCTCACGCCCGAAAAGGTGTGGCGCGCGATTCAAGCAGCAAAGGGCCGCCAGGCGGCCTGATCATCGTTTCGTATTCGACCAAGGAGAACGCGTCATGGACATGAGCGGCGAACAGCGCATCCCGGCCCCCCAGCAAGTCGTGTGGGACGCCTTGTACGACCCCGAGGTGCTCAAGCTCTGCATCCCCGGCTGCGAATCGGTCGAGAAGCTGTCCGACACGCAGTTCACCGCCAAGGTCGTCATGGCCGTCGGTCCGGTGAAGGCGAAGTTCAGCGGCGAGGTGACGCTCGGCGACATCGACGAGCCCAACAGCTGCACCATCACCGGCAAGGGCTCGGGCGGCGCTGCCGGCTTCGGCAAGGGCGGCGCCCAGATCAACCTCTCGACCGAAGGCAACGAGACGGTCCTGCGCTACACGGCCAACGCCTCGGTCGGCGGCAAGCTCGCCCAGATCGGCGCGCGCCTCATCGATTCGACCGCCAAGAAGATGGCCGACCAGTTCTTCACCCGCTTCGTCAAGCACATGACGGAAAACCCCGGCGCGGACTACGTCGCCACGCCGCCCACGACGGCGTAACCCGCCGTCTGCTATATGTAGCGCGCAAGGCTGACAACAAGCCGAACAGGCTGCCAACAGGAGAGAGACCCGTGGCCAAGATTTCCTTGAAGGTAAACGGCAAGCCCGTGACCGGCGATGTCGAGCCTCGCACCTTGCTCGTGCAATTCATCCGCGAGCATCTTGGGCTGACCGGCACGCATGTCGGCTGCGACACCAGCCAGTGCGGCGCCTGCAACGTGCATTACAACGGCGAAGCCGTGAAGTCCTGCACCATCCTGGCCGCCCAGGCCGATGGCGGCGACGTCGTGACCATCGAGGGCCTGGCGGCGCCCGACGGCACCCTGCATCCGATGCAGGCCGCCTTCCGCGAATATCATGGCCTGCAGTGCGGCTACTGCACCCCCGGCATGGTCATGGTCGCGGTCGACATCGCGCGCCGCCTGCCCGGCGCCGACGAGGCCACCGTGCGCGAAGAGCTCTACGGCAACATCTGCCGCTGCACCGGCTACCAGGGCATCGTCGAGGCGGTCATGGCCGGCTCCGAAGCCATGCAGACCGGCGTCCTGCCCCTCAAAGAGCATCACTAAGGGAGTCGCGGCATGTACAATTTCGACTACCACCGCGCCACGTCCGTCGCCGACGCTTCCCAGCAGCTGAAGGACGCCGCCGACGGCAAGTTCCTCGCCGGCGGCATGACGCTGATCCCGACCCTCAAGCAGCGCCTGGCCCAGCCGAGCGACATCATCGACCTCGCCCAGATCCCCGACATGAAGGGCATCAGCGTCTCGGGCAAGACCCTGACCATCCGCGCGATGACCCGCCATTTCGACGTCGCCACCTCGGCCGACGTGAAGAAGGCCATCCCCGCCCTGGCCGTGCTGGCCGGCGGCATCGGCGATCCCTCCGTGCGCCATCGCGGCACCATCGGCGGCTCGACCGCCAACGCCGATCCGGCCGCCGACTACCCGGCCGGCATCGTCGGGCTCGGCGCCACCGTCGAGACCGACAAGCGCAAGATCGCCGCCGACGACTTCTTCGTCAGCCTGTTCGAGACCGCCCTCGAGCCCGGCGAGATCATCACCGCCGTCCATTTCCCGATCCCCGACAAGGCCGGCTACCTGAAGTTCGCCCACCTGGCTTCGGGCTACGCCACGGTCGGCGTCATGGTCTCCAAGACGGGCGACGCGGTGCGCGTCGGCGTCACCGGGGCCGGGCCTTCGGCGTTCCGCATCCCCGAGATGGAGGCCGCCCTGGCCAAGAGCTTCACGCCGGACGCCATCGCCAACATCAAGGTGCCGGCCGAGGGCTTGCTGTCGGACATCCACTCGAGCGCCGAATATCGCGCCCATCTGGTGACCGTCATCGCCAAGCGCGCCGTCGCCGCCGCCCTCGCCTGAACGGCATGGCGGACAGTTTAAGGGTCTGATTCTCAACATGAGGATCAGGCCCTAACTATTTATATCTAAAATAAATAAATCCGACTCTTAAGGTAATACATCACCTGATGGAACCCAGGCTTCGACACCCACGACCTTGGCGCCGAGCATCGTGAATTTGCCGGTCAGGGTGCCGTCGTCCGCCACGTCGTAGAGCCCGAGGCCCGGCGCACCGGCCGGGCCGTAGTTCATGTAGGTGACGGCGAAGACCTTGTCCTTGAGGATGCCGGTGCCGTAGAGCACCTGCTGCTGAATCTTCCAGATCACTGAATAGGTCGCGTCCTCCTTCACCACCAGGACCTGGCCCTGGTAAGGCGTGCCGCCATCGGGATCGCGGCCTTCGATGACATATTCGCCTTCCAAGGCGGCAGCCCGGGCCGGCGCGGCCAAGGAGCAGCCCAAGGCACTCAGGGGCGCCAGAACGGCGACGCCCAGCAGCCAACGCGACAGCACCTGTCCCATGAGCCGATTCCTATTCCGGGACAGGGCAGCCCTGTCCCACCGACCGAGCGTACGAAATCGCGCGGGGCGGCGCTAGCGGCGGGGAATGATCGCGGCCACGCGGTCCTGCAGATGGGCAACGATGCGCTGCGCCCGTTCGTTCCCATCCCCCTCGCCCGCCGCCCCATTCCCCTTGGCCATAGCCTTGATCTCGGCCGCCGGAATGGCCTTGCCGAAGGTGACCGTGACCTTGACGAACTTGGGGGAATGGCGATGGCGCGGCAGCGCCTCGTAGGCGCCGTCGATGTAGGCCGGCACCACAGTCACCGGCTGGTCGATCAGGACAAGGCCGACGCCCGGCAGAAAGCGCTGCAGTTCGCCGTCCGGCGAGCGCCAGGCTTCGGGAAACCAGACCAGGCCGTTGCCGTGCGACAGCACCGCCTTGCCCATGGCCAAGGTCGCCTTGGGCGAGCGCTCGTCGACCGGGAAGATGTGGGTGGCGCGGGCGAAGCCCTTGCCGAGCCCGGTCTCGAACAGGCGGCCGACGTCGCCCGACCAGAACAGCTTACGCATACGTCTGTATGGCATGACGGCAGCCAGCACCGGCGGGTCGATGTCGCTGACATGGTTGGCGACGATCAGCACCGGCCCTTCGAGCGGCACGTTCTCCAGCCCGACGGCGCTGACGCGGAACATGGCGCGCATCAGCAGGCAGTTGAAGCCATAGAGCAGTGCGCCGACGACGGTGAGCGCCGGGCCGGTCGGCGCCAGCCAATGAGCCGCGGCGGCGGCGACGTCCGAGGCGGTCTCCGTCCCGCCACTGGCCGGCTGGGCCTTGGCAAGCACGGTCAGCAGGTCGCGCACCGAGTTCACGTCCTGCAGGTCGGCCTCGTCGAGCTTCAGCTTGAGGCGGGATTCCAGCTCCAGCGACAGGGTCATCCATTCCAGCGAATCGATGCCGAGGTCGAGCGACATGTTGGAATCGAGCGCGATGCCGCGTTCTGCATAGCGGGCGCGCAGCAGCTCCCAGGCCTCGCGCGCCGGCGACCGGCCCACCAGGGCTTCGTCCTCGGCGGTCAGCGTGGTCGCCTTCGGCCGCGAGAGGCCGGACTTGGCCTCGTCGTAAAGCTTCGGCAGCAGGAAGCGGCGGTACTTGCCGAGGCGCGTGCGCGGCAGCGCCTCGCGCACCAGGGCGTAGCCGGCGATGCGCTGATAGCTCGGCAGGGTCTGCGCCTTCTCCGACAGGGTCACGCGCACGGCGTCTTCCAGCCGGGTGAGGCCGGCGGCGCGGATCGCCACCGGGTCCGGCAGCACCAGGGCGACAAGCTTGCCGTCGCGCTCCAGCACTGCCAGCTCGCGGATGTAGGGGCTGGCGGCGTAGTGGCGCTCGGTCTCCTCGGGATAGACGTTCTTGCCGCCGCCGAGGACGATCATTTCCTTGGCGCGGCCGGTGATGAAGACGTAGCCGTCGGCGTCGAGATGGCCGAGGTCGCCGGTGCGGAACCAGCCGTCCTCGGTGAAGGCCGTGGCGTTGGCCTCCGGATTGTTCCGGTAGCCGGCGAAGACGCTCTGGCCCTTGAGCTGGATCTCTCCCATGGCTTCGCCGTTCAAGCCGGGCTCGTCCCCGTTGCCGTCCTGCAGCTTGGCGACGCGGATCCGGCCGCCGCCGATGGGGCGGCCTTCGCTGCCGATGCGCTGGCGGCCCGGCAGGTTGGCGGTGAACATGGAGGCTGTTTCGGCCAAGCCGTAGCCGCTCAGCACCTGCCAGCCGAGCGCCTCGAGCCGCCAGGTGGCTGCCGCTTCGAGCTTGGCGCCGCCGCTCGCCATCAGGCGCAGATGGCCGCCGAGCTGCTCGTGCAGCGTGCCGAACAGGCTGCGGCCGACCTTCCAGCCGAAGCGCTGCAGCAGGACCGACGAAAGCTTCAGCATGCGATGGTAGGCAAAGGCGGCAAAGCCGCCGCGCGCGAGGATGCGCGCCTCGATCCCCGCCAGCAGCGCCGTGAAGAGGCGCGGCACGCCGACCATGACGGTCGCCTTGGCGACGCGCAGCGCCGTGGCGATCTGCGGCCCGGCGACCGCTTCCGGCAGAACCAGGGCCGCGCCGCTCGCCAGGGTCGTCAGCAGGCCGACGAGCAGCGGAAAGACATGGTGCAGCGGCAAGGGCAGCAGCACCCGGTCGTCGACGCCGACGATCTTCTCGGCCAGCAGCGCCTCGACGTTGGCGGCGAGATTGGCATGGGTCAGCGCGAAGCTCTTGGGCTTGCCCGTGGTGCCGGAAGTGTAGACCACCATGGTCTCGTCGTCGGGCGAAGACCTAGGCAAGTCACCCGCCGCTTCCGTGCGCCAGGCGCGCCAGCCGTCCGCCCCGTCGCCGCCGTCGAGCAGCCGCATCTCATAGGTCGCGCCGCCCGCCTTGAGCTGTTCCGCATGGGCGCGGCTGACGAAGGCGAGCTTGCAGGCGCTGTCGCGCAGGAAGCCGGCGATTTCCTCCGGATTGCCCTGGTCGTCGCAGGCGACCGCGATGCCCCCCGCTCCCGCCAAGGCCAGACGAACGGCGATCCAGTCCGCGCCGTTGGGCCCGACGAGGCCGACATGGTCGCCCGGCTTCACGCCGTGGGCGATCAGGCCGTGGGCGAGGCCCCTGGCCAGGCTGGCAAGTTCGGCGGAGGACAGGGGCCGGGCGGCTTCGCCTTCGACCTGGATGACGGCCGCGCGCTCGCCTTGCGCGGCGAGGCTGCGGAGAAGGTCGGCGGTCATCCACATCTGCGCTGCGACATCCCTGAACGGTGATTATCGGGCCAAAAGCTTCCGACGGCCCAGGATTGGCTAAAAGGTTAGCAAGCGACGCGGGCCGCACCAAGCTTTATGACAAGCTAAACGTCTCTAAGACCTCAGAAAAATCGCCACACGAGGCTTCCCCCGGACAGAGTTTCGACTAACATAGCCGCGTTTCGCAACCGGCCCTCCGCAGGGCCCGGCGCGCCACGCCTTATCCGATGGGGGATGTCGATGCTTCGTTCCAAGCGCTTCCTGCTCTTGCCCGCCCTGTTCGCCGCCGTCTTGGCCGCGCAGGGCGCCGCTCAAGACGCCTGGGGTCAAGAGAAGGTGGTCAACGTCTTCAACTGGAGCGACTACATCGCCAAGGACACCATCGAGAAGTTCACCGCCGAAACCGGCATCAAGGTGAATTACGACGTCTACGACGGCAACGAGATCCTCGAGGCCAAGCTGCTCGCCGGCAAGTCCGGCTTCGACGTGGTGTTCCCCTCGACCTCGCCCTTCTTCGCCAAGCAGCTGCAGGCCAACATCTACCAGAAGCTCGACAAGGCGAAGCTGCCCAACGCCGCCGGGCTCGACAAGGGCGTGCTGGCGGAGCTGGCGAAGTACGACGCGGGCAACGCGCATGGCCTGCCCTACCTGATGGCGGGCACCGGCATCGGCTACAACGTGGCGAAGATCAAGCAGCTCATGCCGGACGCGCCGATCGGCAGCCTGGCGATGATCTTCGATCCCAAGGTGCTGGCGAAGATCAAGAGCTGCGGCGTGAGCGTGCTCGATTCGTCCGACGAAGTGTTCAGCGCGGCCCTCGCCTACGCCGGCAAGACGCCGACGAGCCTGTCGCAGGACGACCTCAAGACCGCCAGCGACATCGTCACCAAGGCGCGCGCCAACTACAAGTACCTGCACTCATCCGCCTACATCAACGACCTCGCCAACGGCAACACCTGCCTTGCCATGGGCTATGCCGGCGACCTGGTGCAGGCGCGCAACCGCGCCAAGGAAGCGGGCCGCGGCGTCGAGATCGGCATCTTCCTGCCCAAGGAGGGCGCGGCCTTCAACGTCGACGTGATGGCGATCCCCTCCGACGCGCCGAACGTCGAGAACGCCCATGCCTTCATCAACTTCATCCTGCGCCCCGAGGTCATCGGCCCGATCACCAACGAGACGGGCTACGCCAACGCGGTGACCGCCGCCGACAAGTTCGTCGATCCCGCCATCAAGTCCGACCCGGTGATCTATCCGCCGGCCGACGTGATGGCCAAGCTCTACACCATCCCGCCCGCCGACCAGGCCTTCGAGCGCGCCCGCACGCGCGCCTGGACCCGCATCAAGACCCGCTACTAGTCCGCCGCCACCGAGTCGCCTGAGGAGTCCGCGTTGTCCGAGAGTTCGCCGTTCCTGCGCATCGAAAACGTCTGCAAGCGCTACGCGGGAACCGCCGCCCCGGCCGTGGCCGACGTCAGCCTGTCCATCGCGCGCGGCGAGTTCTTCTCGCTGCTCGGCGCTTCCGGTTCGGGCAAGACGACCCTGCTGCGCATTCTCGCCGGCTTCGAGACGCCGGACAGCGGCCGCGTCTTCATCGACGGCCGCGACGTCACCGACCTGCCGCCCTACGAGCGGCCGGTGAACATGATGTTCCAGTCCTACGCCCTCTTCCCGCACATGAACGTCGCCGACAACGTCGGCTTCGGCCTCAGGCAGGAGGGCATGCCGAAGCCCGAGCGCGCGGCCCGCGTCGCCGAGCTGCTCGACCTGGTCCATCTCGGCGACAAGGCGCGGCGCAAGCCGCATCAGCTCTCCGGCGGCGAGCGGCAGCGCGTGGCGCTGGCCCGGGCGCTCGCCAAGCATCCCAAGCTGCTGCTGCTCGACGAGCCGCTCGGCGCGCTCGACCGCAAGCTGCGCGAAAGCACGCAGTTCGAGCTGAAGTCGCTGCAGGCGCGCCTCGGCATCACCTTCGTCATGGTCACCCACGACCAGGACGAGGCCATGACCCTGTCCAGCCGCCTCGCCGTCATGGACCACGGCCGCGTGCTGCAGGTCGGACCGCCCGGCGAGGTCTACGAATCCCCGGCGACGTGCCATGTGGCGGAATTCCTCGGCGCCGCCAACCTGCTCGACGGCCGCGCGACCGGCTGGGCCAACGGCCTGGCGCAGGTCGCCTGCGACAAGCTGCCCGGCGCCTTCGCCGTGGCGACGCCTGCGCCCCTGCCGGCTGACGCGCGCCTGACCATCGCCGTGCGCCCCGAGAAGATCCGCCTCGGCGACGCGCCGGCGGCCCACAACAGGCTGCAGGGCAAGGTGCGCGACATCGCCTACATCGGCGACGTCTCGACCTACAACATGGAACTGGCCGACGGCCGCATCCTGCGGGTGCAGACGACCAATGCCCGGCGCGGCGCCGACCTGCCGACGGCAGGCGCGACGCTCTGGCTGTCGTGGGACGCCGCCGACGCCGTGGTGATCCCCGAATGAGCAACGCCCGTTCAAAAGGGCCGACGCCATGAACGCCGCCTCGCCCAGCGGCCTGCGCGCCAAGCTGCCGCCGCTCGCCTCCGCCCTGCCCTATCTCTGGCTGCTGCTGTTCTTCGCCGCGCCGCTCGCCATCGTCCTCAAGATCAGCCTGGCCTCGTCGATCATGGGCCAGCCGCCCTACACGCCGCTCTACCAGGCAGGCGAATGGCTGCTCGACTGGGACAACTACGGCCTGCTGATCGAAGATCCGCTCTACATCGCGGCGCTGCTGAACTCGCTCAAGATCGCGGGCGTCTCGACGGCCATCGTCCTGCTGATCGGCTATCCCATGGCCTACGCCATCGTGCGCGCGCCGGAAAGCTGGCGCGGCGCGCTGCTGATGCTCGTCATCATGCCGTTCTGGACCTCGTTCCTGATCCGCGTCTACGCCTGGATGAGCATCCTCGGCACCACCGGCTTGCTGAACAACCTCCTGCTCTGGCTCGGCGTGATCCACGAGCCCCTGGAACTGCTCTACACGACCGGCGCCATCCATCTCGGCATCGTCTACTCTTACCTGCCTTTCATGGTGCTGCCGCTCGTCGCCACCCTGTCGCGCATGGACCTGACCCTGCTGGAAGCCGCCGCCGACCTCGGCTGCAAGCCCTGGCAGGCCTTCCTGCGCGTGACCTTGCCGCTGTCGCTGCCCGGCATCCTCGCCGGCTCGCTGCTGGTGTTCATTCCCGCCACCGGCGAGTTCGTCATCCCCGACCTGCTCGGCGGGCCCGAGGCGCTGATGATCGGCAAGATCATGTGGAGCGAGTTCTTCTCCAACCGCGACTGGCCGGTGGCCTCCGCGCTGGCCGTGGCTCTGCTCGTGCTGCTCGTCGGTCCGATGATCGCCCTGCAGAGCCTGCGCCGCCGCGAAGCGGCGGAAGACGCGAAGGCGGCCGCCCTATGAGCAAGCCGCGCCGCATCTCGCCGCTCTTCACGCTGCTCGCCTTCGGCTATGCCTTCCTCTACACGCCGATCATCCTGCTGATCGTCTATTCCTTCAACGAATCGCGCCTCGTCACCGTCTGGGCCGGCTTCTCGACCAAATGGTACGGCGAGCTGATGCACAACGAGCAGATCCTCGACGCCGCCTGGCTCAGCCTGCGCATCGCCACCGCCAACGCCACCATCGCGACGGTGCTCGGCACGCTGGCCGGCTTCGTCATCGCCCGCCACAAGCGCTTCCCGACGCGCAGCGCCTTCATCGGCCTGATGTCGGCGCCGCTCGTCATGCCGGAAGTGGTGATGGGGCTGGCGCTGCTGCTGCTGTTCGTCGCCCTGGAAAACAGCGTCGGCTGGCCCGACGGCCGCGGCGCCATGACGGTGACCATCGCGCATGTCACCTTCTGCCTCGCCTACGTCGCCGTCATCGTGCAGGCCAAGCTTGCCGGCTTCGACCGCAGCCTGGAGGAAGCCGCCATGGACCTCGGCGCCCGGCCCTGGAAGGTCTTCGCCGTCATCACGCTGCCGCTGATCGCGCCGGCCCTGGCGGCGGGCTGGCTGCTGTCCTTCACGCTGTCGCTCGACGACCTCGTGGTGACCAGCTTCACCTCCGGCCCCGGCGCCAGCACCCTGCCGATGGTGATCTATTCCAGCGTGCGGCTCGGCGTCAGCCCGCAGATCAACGCGCTCGCCACCATCATGATCGGGATCGTCGCGGTCTTCGTGGCGGTCGCCGGCTGGATGCTCTACCGCCAGGACAAGGCCAGGCGCGCCGAACAGCGCTGAAGGGCTGAGCCTGCCGCTGAAGGCTCAGAGATGGCCGGTCCTGAAGCCGCGCTCCAGCCGGTCGACGATGCCCGCCAATGCGTAGTCGCGCTCGACGCGCGCGCGGGCCGTCGCGGTCATCGCCGCATGGAGCGGCACGTCGTCCATCACGCGGCCCATGGCCGTCGCCAGGGCCGTGCCATCGCGCTCCGGCACGACCAAGCCGGCGCCGCCTTCCAGCAGCTCCGGAATGCCGCCGTTGTCGGTCGCCACCACCGGCACGCCGCCGGCCATCGCCTCGATGAGCGAGACCGGAATGCCTTCCTTGTCGCCGTCCGCCGCAACGACGCTGGGCAGCGCCATGGCATCCCAGGCGCCTGCCTGCAGCTGCGCGCAGAAGCGGTCATGCGGCATGGTGCCGGAGAATGTCACCGCGTCGCCGAGCCCCAGCTCGCGCACGCGGCGTTCCAGGTCTTCGCGCAACGGCCCCTCGCCCAGCACGTCGAGCACGACGGCGCGGCCTTCAGCGCGCAGGGCGGCCAGGGCCTCGAACAGGTAGCGGTGGCCCTTCTTCTCGACCAGCCGCGCGGCGATGACGAAGCGCCAAGGCCTGCCGTCGGCGCGCCGGGCCCGCGCCGCGGCCGGAGGAATCTCGACGCCCATGTGCAGGACCGCCGGCTGCGGCAGGCCGGGCCCGATGTGGCCCGAGAGTTCGCGCGCGCCGGCGCGGTCGATGGCGCGGATCCAGCTCGCACGCGCGGCCTTGGCCGGCAGCAGGTTGTTCTGCGCGATGTCGTAGCGATGGCAGGTCAGGCTGAAGGGGATGCCGGCGACGGCGGAGGCGACCATGGCGTAGGTGCCGGGCACCGCGCCCCAATGGGCATGGATATGCTCGATGCCGGCAGCGCGGCAGCGCCGCGCCAGCCAGAGCGCCTTCGGCACCGCCGCCAGGTTCTTCAGCAGAAGCCAGGGCGTGCGGCTGCGCGCCAGCGGCGCCATGGCCCGCAACACCGCGCAGGGATGGCTGAGAGCTTCCAGCAAAGCCGCGCCAAGCACGGCCGGCGACAGCAGGCCCGCGCTCCAGGTGACGGCTTCCAGCGGCCGCGCGTCGTCATGGCGAACCGTGCCCCGGCCCTCGAGCGGCGCCAGATGCAGGTCATGCCCGCGCGCGAGCAGCGCCTTCGCCTCCGGAATGACGAAGGCTTCCTCGTGGCCGTAAGGGAGCTGTTTAGCGATGTAGACGATGCGCATCGGATCAGGACAGCTGGTTTGCCGAGGAGGCTTCGTCGATGCCCCCCCCGTCCGACGCGAAGGACGCTTCCATCTCTTCGCGCGACCGCCACATGCATTCCGCGTGCAGCGCAACAAGGTAGCTGCAGATGAAATACGTCAGATAGTCGACTTCGCTGTTGGCGTTGCCGAACAGGCCGCTGCTTTCGGCCAGGCTGCGGAAGAACATGAACAGAACAAGGACCGGCAAGACGCCTGCAAACCGACGGTCGTGGTCGGGTAGAAGTTCGCGATGCCGGTAAACGCTGCCCGCGCAATAGAACATGTAGATCTGCATCGCGACAGCCGACACAAAGCCGACGGCGCCGCGCTCAGCCAGGATCGTGACGAATCCGTTGTGGAAGCTGCCGCTTTCCAGATTGCTGATGATCTGCAGTGAGCGCTCGCTCACCGTCGGCAGGAATTCCAGCAGCAGCACCCGCCACGATTCCGGCCCCCAGCCGAACAGCGGGCTCTTCGTCCACATCAGGAGGCCGCCTTCCCACATGTCTGTCCGCCCGACGGAAATGTCGCGCAGCACGTCGCTTCCGAATATCTCCCGAATCTCCACGGCATAGCCGGCAACGATCATCCAGGACAGCGCCGCCAGCGATGCCACGATCAGAGTGCTGACAAAAAACAGCAGCGGCGAAACTCTCCACATGCGGCGCAGGATGGCGAAGATCAGCCAGGACAGCGCCAAAGCCAGCAATGTCGCGCGCGAGCCCATCATGAGGATCGCGAGCAGGGCTGCGCCGAAAAGAAGGACATCGAGCAGAAATCCCGGCCGATAGGCGGCGCGGACGCCGAACAGGGCGAGCGGCAAAAGGTAGGACAGAATGTTCAGGCCCACGCCGTAGTCGGTCAGCGCAGCGCCCTTGATCAAACGCGTCCCTTCGTAGGAGAGGCCATATTCCGGAACCAGCATCAGGTAGACCCAGAACGTCAACCCGATCGACGACAGGACGACCAACAGCAAGCCCTTGAGGCCGATCAGGCGGGTCTCGGGATCCCTGAACAGGATGACCAGCGCGAGCGAAACCGCCATGAGGAACGCCTGTCGCCCCAAGCTCACAGCAATGGCGTCAGGCGCGACCGAGTTCACGCAGGACAGCCCGAGCGCCGCCATGTAAAAGAGGAGAAGCGCGCCCCAGGTACGCTCTCCCGGCTGAATATGTCCGCGCGATGCGAAAAACCCCACGAGGATGGCCAAGCCCAACATCGGCCGCATGATCAGGTTCATGTTCTCGATCAGCGGCATGTCGCCAAGCGCGATGGCCAACGGCACGAACAGAATCCACATACGCGCGCTCATTGAGCCTCTCCCGAATGCGCCATGTCGGCGCGACGAAACAACTGACGCCACAGGTTGGCCAATGCCGCCGCCCCTTCAGCCGCGGCGGCGGCCCATATCACGCCTTCCAGCCCGAACTGCGCCAGCATCGGAATCTTCAGGAGATTGCTGACCCCGTAATTGGTCAACATCGTGAAAGTATAGAATTTCCCGTTGCCACTAACGAAGGCAACGGCGGCGCACAGTTGATTGGACGCGATAAACATCGCATAGACGCAATAAGGGATGAGCAAGGCCACTACCCGTGCTGTGTCTTCCGCATTGAACGCACCGTGCTGGAAGAATAGGCGGATGACTTCGTCGCCGAAATAGACGATGACGATCATCGAAGAGAAGATCAAAAGCAGAATTGAGATATAGGCCAGCGCGAAAATCCACCGGCGTCGCATTTCATCCGACCGCCGGTAGAGATTTTGTAGAATTGGCGACAGCGGCGTTACCATCAGCGTTAAGGGCGTCAACATTACACGAACCGCCAAACCGTTTGCGGCGATCCCGCCGACACCCGACAGGCCTGCAAAGAACATGGTCAGCAACTGATTGGCGAAGAATCCCGTCGTCTCGACCGTCGCCAATCCGAGATAGCCGCGAAAGGATTTGATGGCGGCAGTTTGATTTTCGGGCGTGCTTTCCATCTGCGAATCGCTGCGGTCGACACACCAATAGGCAACGGCTAAGGCCAGCAAAAAACTCAAAGTGTAGGACAGACCGATGGGACCGAAGATGCCGCCTTCGAACAGCGCATCCAAACTCAATAGTAGCAGGACGAACCCCCAGGGCTGTACGACGGTCAGCAAGACTGCCGTCGTATGCCCCTTGTTGGCATGCAGCAGGCAAACTGCGGCACCGATCAGAACGGCAAGCGGAATGGTCGCCGCACAGGTGGCCGCAATCGCCGCATAGGCGCCGACCGAGAGACCGATCATGTCCATGCGTGGTTCGATGATCAGCGCCGCCACGAAGGCCAACAGACCACCAATCAGCCCACCGTAAAACAGCCAGGGAAACAGTCGGCGCAATAAGGCCCATGCCGCATTTCCCGGCATTGCCAAGCTGGCGTAAAAAGCCACGCTGAACGGCCCCAGCACGTAACCCATCGCGTAATTTGGCAGGGTCGTGAACAAGATAAAAAGATCGAGGCCCGGCCCAAGGCCGAAAAACTTCGTGAGAAGGCCTTCTCGCACGAGGCCGAGCAGCTTCGAGAGCGCGATGATGACGGGCACCACGATGAAGGAGAAACGCACGGTCGATGTCGGCAGACGGCCCAGGAACGACTTTACCAAGGCCGTCACGATGACGGCCCCGAAGCGAGCGGACCGTCGACCTTCGTTGGCATAACTTCACTGATGCCACGTGACCGCAATTTCTGGAAAATTTTAACGGCGATGGCGCGCATGCGGCAAGTGCCCGATGCCTGCTGACGTTCGAAGACGGCGATGCCGTCGGCAATCTCCTTGGCATGTCCCGGAAATGTCAACGCCAATGCCCGCAACTGGACAATATGCAGTTGATGATAAAATGGCCCAGCCAAATTGCCGCCGAGGTCGTACAGCGACCAATAGCCGATGTCAAAGCGTGGCAAGAAAGCGACAAGGCCATCCAGGCTTTCCGACAGAGCTCCCTTAGCTGCACCTCCGAAGGCCAAGCCGTAATCCTGCAGGCCGAAGAGCGCAAATATCCACCCGTTTAAGACAGCCGGAAACATCGCCCCCGGATATTCTTCAAAAATAAGATGGCCCTCACAGCGCCGATTGATCTTCAGCGGCGACGGCTCCCGCACCAAAGGCGCCAAGGCCCGCGCCGCCGCCGCCGCGTAGCGCGCATCCCCGCCTTCAGCATAGGCGCGTGCCAGCACCGATAGTCCCTGCCCTTGAGCCATGGCTGAATAGGGCGAGTCAATCGCGCCACGATCGATCATATCCCAACAGGACCAGCCGTCCTGCGCATCGAGATTCGCGGCCGCCCAATCGGCGATCTGCAGGAAGCGATCAAGCTGCAGCTTGTCCCGCCGACTGCTCAACAGCCAAAGATCCCAATGCCCCAAGGCGAGTTGGAACAGCATGATAGGGAACAGGAAAACGCGACCGGTATCCGTCACCATCAAAGGTAGGCCCTCAGCGTTCACCGCGCCGGCCCAAGTTGTCTTGGCAGTGAGATCGTTGAAATAGCCATCCAACCGGCCGGGCACATAGGCGCGCCCGATGCCTTGGCGCACGTTGTGATAGGAGATTCCACGCAGATACAAGACGAATTTCTTCGCCCGCCAGACATTGCGCTTCATCTCAAGCCACAAGGCATTGAAACGACAATGACTCATGGCATAGCGGTGAGACAACGCCGAAATTCAGCAGCGACCACCGGCCAGGACAGTTTCTTTTTCAGGCGATCGCCGACGGCGATCACGTCCACATAGCGCGGCTCGATGGGGCTAGACATGAAACTTCGCAGGGCCGCCGAAATCGATTCCGTGTTGACCGGCTCGTCGATCATGACGCCAACGGATCCGGCTTCGAACAATTCGTTTATGCCGCCGGTCGGCACGGCGACGATCGACCGTCCCGATATGACGCTCATTACGGCGACGCCGCTCTGCGAAGTGAAGTCGCGATAAGGCAACAGCAATGCGCTGCAACCGGCAAATAGAGCTGGCAGATCAGACGACGCGAGATATCCCTCGTGCACGTCAATGCCGTCCGGTGCCGTCGCGATCAGTCTCTTGCAGTTTTCCCGGTAGTCTTTTTCCTGCGGCTGCCCTGCAATGATTAGACTCGCTAGTTCCCCGTTGCGGCGTAGGGCCTGAACCGCAGAAATGCTCTCAAAAATAGATTTGTTTTCCCGCAGCGCGCCAAACACGAGAAACCGGCCAGGATGTTCTGGCAAGGGCAGGGCTTTGTCGGTCAAGGAGAACGCGCCATGCGCCACGATGGACACACGATCATGAGCGACGCCGTGACTGGTGCCCATCTCATCCGCCGACGCACGCGTCAACACGACGATATGATGCGCCATACGATAGCAGAGACAAAACAGCCAATGCTCAACGGAGGCCGGCAAGAAGCCGGCTTGGCGGACATGCGGCCGCACGTCATGAACATTCAAGACGATGCGCGCGCCCACTAATCTCAACAGCGCCAACAATTGCAGCGCGAAGAAGATATTGCCAGGAAACAGGACCAGATAAGTCGATGTGTGTGGGCGCAGCCGCAAGGCCTGCCATATCCGGCAGAACGTCTGATATTGCATGCCTAACGCCTTCAAGAACTTGGGACGCAACTCGTCGATGCGCGGCAATAAGAAACGACCGACCGTCGATAAAAACCGTGATTCGGTTTCGTGCCTAGGCGACAGAAGAACGACCGGTTCTAGCAGGGAGAGTTCATTTACAAGACCCTGCAAATAACTACCTGATCCAGAATGGAAGGCTTCAGAGATCACGACAATCTGCCTTCCGGCGTCCATTGATATCAGCCGTCCCATATTTGCCCGCGGGTCTGACACGCGAAGAAGATCAATTACTATGTCTTTGAAATATATTACAATCATGAAATCCATCGAAGACCCTCATCTCTACGGCTGGAACGGCAAAAAGCATGAAATTCGCCTTGGTTTCATCCCCGACCCCTATGCCGGCCAGCCCTGCTTTGGCACGCCGAACGCTTCTGTTCGGCCTCACCTCTTTAGGCACCCTGGCCCTCTCCCGGCCACTCCGTGCGCAGTCCGGGCCGCCGCCCGCCGGCGGCATCTCCAAACTTGCGGATTTGCGTCGCCTCGGGCCGGAAAGCGCCTCGCCGTCCCCACTCTTCGTGGTTAATGCCTTCACGCCGGACGACGAGGGCGGCGGCTGGTTCGTATGGCGCGCCAATTCCAAAATCGACGACGACGACGGTTGTGTCGTCGCTCCTGACGCAACCAAACCCGGACGCTGGCATCGCGTCTTTTCCGGCCCAGTCGATGCCCGCTGGTTCGGCGCCCACGGCGACGGCAAACAGGACGACGGCTCGGCGATTCAACGCGCCGTCGATCATCATGCCGACATTTATCTGCCTGCCGGCGTTTATCGCCTCACGGCTCCGATTGATCTGACGAAACAATGGGGGCGCCGATTGAGCGGCGCCGGACAAGCCGCTGATCCGGGTAACGCGAATGGTTTCGATAAGGGCCGCCTTAGCCTGGCGACAACTCTTCTGCTTGACGCCGGCGACGCGCCAGTTTTGCGTCTCGCCGGAAGCGGCAATGTGGTCGAACGGCTTTGTTTGATGGCCAAAATACGTCAGTCGCGTGACAACAAGGCCTCTTACGGCATCGAACTACAAGGCGTTTCGCGCTCCCGCCTGTCTGACCTGCGCATCTTCAATTGCGCCACGGGCATCGGCCTGCCGCAAAAAGCCCTGGCGCGAGATGGCCGCTCTAATTGGATGTTCGACAGCACGCTGAGCAATATCGACATCAATGGCTTTTCGCGCTGCGGCCTCGATTTGCGAAATTATCAAGGGGGCGGCACAGGCGTCGTGCTGAGCCAAATCTACATGGCTAATATGGCCGAAGGCGGCACTCAGGCGAACGGCACGCTTTATGAGGCTGACCATTTCATTCTCGGACAGAATTGGGCCGAATATGTCTTACAGGCCGTCCATTGCGAATGGACCCGCTGCCGCGACATTCCCATTCAACTCGCAAATTGCAACGCGACCATCGCCGGCCTGCATTTGGAAGGCCTGCGCTTTGCACAGGACGTGGCGGCCATCATTCGCACCGAAGGCGGCAATGCCGGCCTGAGCGTCGACGCTGTGCAACTCTACAATTGCCTGATCGAAGGCGGCCCTTCGACACCGCCCCTGCCACTCGCCGCCAGCGCGGCCAAAACGGCTCGCCTCCGTCTCTCCTCGATCATGTTGTCGCGGACGAACGCATCCGAAGGGGGCCGTAAGCTGACGGCGGCCCGTATCCTCGGCGGCGACGCCAACATCGTCCTGAACGGCCTGATTCAAGAATCGAACGTCTACCTTCCGCCAGCCCCGACGCAGAATTTGACGGTAAGCCCGTGATGTCGCCACCGGCGGGCATCGATCCCCGGCCACTTTGGCTCCTCGTCGCCGTGCTGGCGCCCCTGGCCAGGTCCGCCGCGCGGCCCTATGAATATGGCACCTGGTTCCTCGAGGTCTTCCCGATCCTGATCGGCTTGCCCCTAATCCTGGCGACCGCCAGGCGCTTTCCGCTGTCGACGCTTCTCCTGGTCCTGGTCGCGCTGCACGCCCTGGTGCTGATGGTCGGCGGGCACTACACCTACGCGCGCGTCCCGCTCGGCGAATGGGCGCGCGACTGGTTCGGCTGGCAGCGCAACAACTACGACAAGCTGGGCCATTTCGCCCAAGGCTTCATGCCGGCGATCCTGGCCCGCGAGATTCTCCTGCGCCGCTCTCCGCTGCGGCGCGGCGGCTGGCTCAACTTCCTCGTCGTCGCCGTCTGCCTCGCCTTCAGCGCCTGCTTCGAGATCATCGAATGGCTGGTGTCCGTCGCCCTCGGCGGCGCCGACAACTTCCTCGGCACCCAGGGCTACGTCTGGGACACGCAGACCGACATGGCCTGGGCCATCGTCGGCGCCGTCAGCGCGCTCGCCCTGCTCTCCCGCCTGCATGACCGTTCCATGGCGAGGCTCCCATCGGGGAACGGGACATCGAGCGGCACGTTTTCCTAGGCCGCCCATACCCGATGCGTCGGACGGCCTCACGAAGGACCAAGCCATGATGAATCGTCTGTTCGGCCGCCTCGCCCATGCCACCGTCATCCAGACCGGACGGCCCCACACCTTCGCCCTCGCGGTCGCCGTCATCGTCGTCTGGTGCGTCAGCGGGCCCATATTCGGCTGGTCCGACACCTGGCAGCTCGTCATCAACACCGGCACCACCATCGTCACCTTCCTGATGGTGTTCCTCATCCAGTACTCGCAGAACCGCGACACCCAGTCGATCCACATCAAGCTCGACGAGCTGATCCGCGCCACGAAGGACGCCGACGACAACCTCATCGACCTGGAGGAACTGACGGCGGAGGATCTCGAGGCCCTGAAGCTGAAGTTCGAGAAGGCGGCCAAGGCGCGCTGCATGTCGGTGGAGCAGCTGCTGTCGCAAAAGAGCGACAAGGCCTGAAGGCGGAACAAAATCCGATGCGCCGCCGTTGACGCAGCAGGGCCCGCGAGGGCGCATGCAGGCAACGGGAGAGCCGAATGAACATTCTCAAGGCATTGAAGAGCGACCATGTGGCGGTCAAGGCGATCCTCGCCGACATCCTGAAGACGACCGAACGGGCGGAGAAGAAGCGCAAGACCCTGTTCGACAAGTTCAAGGCCGAGATCGTCGCCCACTCGCGTGCCGAGGAGATCGTCGTCTACGAGCGGCTCAAGAGCATCAAGGAAGACCGCGACACGATTCTCGAAGGCTACGAGGAGCATTACCTGGTCGACAAGCTGATCGCCGAGATCGAGCGTCTCTCGCCTTCCGACGAGGTCTGGACCGCGAAGGTCACGATCGTGAAGGAAATGCTCGAGCATCACATCGAAGAGGAGGAGAAGGAAATCTTCTCCATGCTCCGCAAGGAATTCGATCCTGACTCGCTGAACACCTTCGGCGAGCAGTTCGAGGGCCTGAAGGCCCAGCGCAAGGGCAAGGCCGCCAAGGCGGCCGCCTGACGCAGCCTTCCCATGCAGACCAAGGGCGGCCGGATCACCCGGCCGCCCTTAACATGCATGTTTGCAACATGCGCATTTGCCGCAACAGCCCTGGGGGGATGGGCGGTCAGTCGCCGTTGCGGACCCTGTCCGAGCGCGCCAACACGATGTTCAGCGCCTTGCATAGGGTGTCCGCGTCGAACGGCTTCTGCACCACCGGCTTGATGAGCCAGTTGGCGGGCATGCCCTTGCGGCCATAGCCGGTCGCGAAGATGAAGGGCACCTCCAGCGCGTCGAGCTGCTCGGCGACCGGATAGGCCAGCTCGTCGCGCAGGTTGACGTCGAGCACCGCCGCGTCAGGCTTATGCTTCGCCAGGATGTCGAGCGCCTCGCGCACGTTGCTGGCGTGCCAGACCGCGGTGCAGCCGAGATCCTGCAGCATGTCCTCGACGAGGAAGGACACCGCCGCCTCGTCTTCGACGATCAAAATGTTCAAGCCTTCCAGCGAGACGAAGGGAATGTTGCGGCGCGTGGTCATGTCGCACCGTTCCCGGCCAGCGGAATGGTCACGCGGCAGCGCAGGCCGGCGGGATTGAAGTCGAGCTCGACGCTGCCCTTGAGCTGCTGCGCCATGCCGCGCTCGACGAAGCGCGTGCCGAAGCCGCTGGCCTGCGGGCGGACGACGGGCGGCCCCCCCGCCTCGCGCCAGTCCATGACCAACCGGGGATCGCCCCCCTGTTCAATCTTCCATTCCAGCGTCACCTGCCCCGAGGGGACCGAAAGCGCGCCGTACTTGGCCGCATTGGTCGCCAGCTCGTTGAGCGCCATGGCGATGGTCAGGGCGGCATGGGGCGCCAGGTCGACGGAGGGACCGTCGATGGCGATGCGCAGCGTCGGCGAATCCCCGTCGCCGTCCTGGTAAGGCTCCAGGATCTCCGCGGCCAGGGAACGAAGGTCCGCCGAGGTCCAGCGCGTCGAGGAGAGCTGGTTATGCGCCTTGCTCAGCGCAAAGATGCGCCGTTCGAACAGGTCGCGGATCTCGAACGGCACCTGCGCCTTGCGGAAGGTCTGGGAAGCGACCGACTGCACCGTCGCCAGGGTGTTCTTCACGCGGTGGTTGAGCTCGTCCATCAGCGTCTTCTGCTCGACCTCGGCCTGCTTGCGCTCGCTGATGTCGACCATCATGTTGACGGCGCCGATCGGCGTGCCGGCCTTGTCGCGCAGCAGCGTCGGATAGGCGATGAACGGCACCCGCGTGCCATCCGGCCGCTCGAGCTGCGCCTCGATCTCAGGCGCGGGTTCGTCGCCGAAGCCGGTGCCCATCAGGCAGTTGGCCTGCCGCATCGGCGCGCCGTCCGGCAGGAACAGTGCCCAGGATTCGCACCAGCCCTTGTCGTTGAGGTCGGGCCCCTGCCCCCACATCGTCGCCGCGGCCTTGTTGTAGAAGGTCAGCCGGCCTTCCGGATCCGTGGTGTAGACGGAGACCGGCAGGGCCTCGAGCAGGTCGCGGAACTGCCGCTCGCGCTCGCGCCGGATGGTTTCGACGCGCTTGCGCCTGGTGATGTCCTGGAAGCAGTTGACGCCGCCGATGACCCTGCCCTTGTCGTCGAACAGCGGGTCGAGGTTGGCGAGGAAGGTGGCCCGCGTGCCGTTCGGGCGCTGGATGACGTATTCGCGGTCGCGGACGGGCCGTCCGTCCGTCAGCAGGTCGCTGACCGGGCCGTTGGTGACGGGAAGCGTCTGGCCGCCCATGGGGCCGCTGATGACGGCGCTGTGCGAGGACAGCCAGAAGGCGGTTTCCGATTCGCCGGGCAGCGGAGCCCGGCCCCACAATTCCACGGCCCGCTTGTTGTGCAGAACGATGGCGCCGGCCAAGTCGCAGACATAGACGCCGATCGGCAGCCATTCTAGAAAGTCCCACGACCTCAAGGCCTGCTGAAGGGCGCCGGAAATGGCGCTGAAGGGGGGCGTCTGGTCGCTTTGTTCGATACTCGTCACGGTCTTGCGCTCACTCTATGGGGTCATCCATCCGCCCCATGTAAAAAGAACGCATGGGGAATGCTTCGAGTTCCATTCCCCATTCCTACCTTTTTGCTTAAGAAAAGTATTCTAATAGGCTGAATATACAGGACTAACTTCCTGCCAACCTCATGCCGCAACACGGCGGCTCCGGAAGCCGAAGGCCCCGCTCAATCGGCGTATTTGAATTCCGGCAAGGCGCGCAGCTCGTCACGGCTTGCGCCGGCAAGCTGGATCTTGCCGTCCTTAATGGCGAGGCTCGAGGAGCCGACCACGACGAGGCGCTTTCCCATGCCGAGGAACCCGCCGACCGCCAGCACCACATAGGGCACCTTGCCGTCGTTGCTGACGATGACGTCGTCCACCGTGCCGATGGTCTCGCCCGCCTGGTTGTAGACGTCGCTGCCGACGATCTTCGAGGCCCGGTAGCCAGTCGCCACGGTCTGCGGATCGACCTTCACCAGCCCCATGGTCTGAGGAATGCCTTGGGACCAGGCCGGCGCGATCATCACCGTGGCGAAGGCGGTCGCGGTCAGGGCCGCGGCGACGATGGTGACTTCGATGACTCTCAGCATGGCTGTTCTCCCCTGATGGCGCCTAGATCTGGCGAATATCTGGGAGGACAACGCGAGGCGCGCCGGCGGCGTTCCCGCCCGGCCCGTGGCAAATAAGGGGCGCGAAACCGTGCCGAAAAGGGCTTGAAAGCGTTTGAATATGGAGATGCCAAGCAGGCATGGCGGCCGCCCCCGACGAGCTTGAGGGCACGCCAGGAGCGCGAGCCAGGACGCAGGCCTCGCAGAGAAGCCTTCCGAAACCTGGCAGCAACGTCTCCCCGCCTTGGCGAGGCGGCCGGATTACAGGCCGAGCGTCGCCTTGATCTGCGGCATGTAGATGCCGATGACGATGGCGGCGATGATCGCGAGGAAGATAAGGCCCGTCTTCACGCCGGGACGCGAGGCTTCGAAAACGGTGTTGTGATCGATGACGACTTGCTTGTCTGTCTCGGCCATGAGGGCCTCCCCGGTGAGTGGTGCGTCACCCTAGCACGCGTCCCTGGAATTCCCTCTCGAATAAGCCCGCCCTGGCTTAAATAAACTTGAGCAGGCTTTCGACCACCAATCCGGCCGCCGACAGCAGCAGGACGCACTGAAAAACCCGATAAAAGGCCGCCGGCGTCATCTTTCGGAACCAGCGCGTTCCGATCCAGATGCCGAGGTAGACCACCGGCATGAGCAGCACCGATTCGATTATCAATTGCAAGTCGACCATGCCGGCGGCGGCGCTGGCCAGCGTGCGCCACAGGGTCAGGCTGGTGCCGAGCAGGATTGCCGTCCCGCGCAGGCTGACATGGTCCTTGCAGGCGTGCTTGAGGTAGACGGAGAGCATCATCATGCCCCCCGCCCCGGCGACGCCGGTGGCGAGCCCGATCGCCGTCGCCAGGCCGAAGGCGACCGGCGTCGCGCGGATGTCGACGCGCTCGGCGAAGCGGTTGAGCAGCTTGCCCATGTCGAGGATGACGATGGCCGTCATGATGGCGCCGAGCGCCAGCGACAGCCAGTCGGCGCTCAGCTCGGCGAAGATCCAGACGCCGGCCGTGATCGACAGCGCCAAGGCGGCGATCACCGGCCGGCAGACCTTCCAGTCGCCCTCGCGCATGCCTTCCGGCAGCAGATGGAGCTGCGGGATCGTCGCGGCGATCATCGCGAGCAGCACGGCGTGGTGCGGCGGGATCAGCCAGGAGGTCAGCACCACGGCCGGCGCGATGGCGCCGAAGCCGATGGCGCCGCGCCCGGCGAAGGCGACGAAGTAGATGACGACGATGCTCGCGATCACCGGCCAGGACATGCCGTCGAACGGCTTGTCCAGCCACAGGTAGAGATGCTGCAGCGACTCGACCAATCCCGACTCCAAGCGCTTCCCTCCTCTTCCCTAATCCCGCGGCGTCACGAAGCCGGCTCGGGCGCCGCCGGCCTGGACCGCAGCAGGAAGGCGCAGAGGCCGCAGGCGAAGGTCAGGCTGCCGGCGACGGCCATGACCGCGATCATCGGCAGAGGCGTGCCGTCGGCGAACAGGCCGTAGAGCTGCGAGAAGACCGCGCCGCCGAGCAGCTGCAGGAACACGCCGATGCCCGAGGCAGTGCCGGCCAAGGCGGGGATGGTGCGAATGGCGCCGGCCTGGGCATTCGACAGGGCCAACCCTTGCGCCACGGCGATGGCGAAGGCCGGCACGAAGATGACGAGCGGCGTCACGATGTCCGACAGCACGAAGGCGGCCTGCGCGATCACCGAAGCGAGCAGCAGGGCCGAACCCGCCAGCACCATCGTTTCCAGGCGCACGCGGCCGCTCATGCGGCTGGCGATCAGGTTGCCGGCGAAGTAGCCGGCTGGGCAGAAAGCGAAGAACAGGCCGAACTCCGTCGCCGGACGGCCGAGGTAGACCTGCATCATGGTGCTGGAAGCGCCCGCCAGCGTGAAGAAGGTGCCGGAGGAAAAGCTGGTCTGCAGCACGAAGGCGTCGAAGCGCGGATTGGCGAACAGCCGGCCGTAGCCGCGCAGCATGTCAAGCGCGCTGAGCGCTGTGCCGCGCATGGCCGCCGTGTGCGTCTCGTAGAGGATGAAATAGGCCCCGGCTGCGATCAGCCCGCCCGCGCCGAGCGCGAACCAGAACACGCTGCGCCAGCCGAAGCTGTCGACCAGCAGCCCGGCGACCGGCGGCGCGATGAAGGGGCCGAGCGTGTAGGCCATGGTGAGATAGGCGATGGCCTTGACCAGCGCTTCGGGCCCATAGGCGTCGCGCGCGATGACGCGCGAAAGCGCGACGCCCGCCCCTGCCCCCATGGCCTGGACGACGCGGCCGCCGATCAGCAGCGGCGCCGTCTCCGCGAAGGCCGAAGCGGCGCTGCCGACCAGGAACAGGGCCAGGCCCGACAGCAGCACCGGACGGCGGCCGAAGCGGTCCGACAGGGCGCCGTAGACCAGGGTGGTGAAAGCCATGGTGAACAGGCTGATGCTGAAGGCAAGCTGCGCCAGGGCGTCGGACAGGCCGAAATCCGCCTTCAGCCAGGGAATCACCGGCAGGAACAGGTGAATGGCGAGCGGGCTGGCGAGCGCGATGGCGGCAAGGACGACGGCGAAGGCCGCGTTGGGCGTGCGGGACATGCGGCGATACGATGTGCGGGCGCGGCCCCCGAAGATCGGACGGGCCGCCAGGAACAGGCGAACGTGCCGCGCGGCCTCGCTCCCAGAGCGGCGACGCGGCGCTTGTTCCCATCATACAGAAAGCCTACATGGATAACAGCCGGCTGCGCCCGCCGCAGCCCGGCCGCCGTCCCGCCTTTCGCCCTCCGGAGTGCCCTTCCCATGCGCTGGCTCGGTATCTTCTTCGCTGCCAACATTGCCATCTGTGCCGTCCTGTTCGGCATCCTCTGGGCCACCACCGACCTGTTCACGAGCGGCGACGGCACCATGGGCATCCACGGCTGGATCGCCATGGGCCTGGGCATATTCTTCACCTCCGCCCTCGGCATCGGCCTGATGAGCCTGGTGTTCTACAGCCACCGCTCGCAGGCCGACGAACAGGCCAATTCGACCCATCCCGAAGACCTCACGCGCTGAAGACCTGACCCGCAGAGGCTATGGCGCGCTGAAGCGGCCGGCGGCCTGGCCCCCGAGGGGCTCCGCCGCAAAACCGCCTCAATGGCCCGCCGAAATGTTCCTCCTCTCCCTCCCCGCCACAGCCCTCTCCGGAGCCATGATGTTTGACCGCGTGCTGGAGCTTCTCTCGGGTCGCGAGGCGCCCGCGACCGCCTCGGTCGACGACCTCGAAATCGCCGTCGCCGCCCTGCTGATCGAGGCGGCGCGCATGGACGACCATTTCGACGGCGTCGAGCGCACCGCCATCGGCCGGCTGCTCGGCGCGAAGTTCGGCCACGGGCCGGAACAGACCGCCGCCCTGGTCGCCGCCGCCGAAGCGGCGGTCGCGCGCTCGACGCAGATGTTCCCCTTCACGCGCGAGATCTGCGCGCGGCTCGACTACGACGAGCGCGTGCGCATCGTCGAGATGCTGTGGACCGTCGCCTACGCCGACGGCGTGCTCGATCCGGAGGAGGACATGCTGCTGCGGCGCATCGCCGGCCTGATCCATGTCGAGGACCGCGACCGCGGACTGGCCCGGCAGCGGGCGCTGGCCTCGCTAGAACGATAATATTTGGAACCTAAAGCTAAATCGCCCATACGAACTCTATGGCGCTGCGATATGCTTGGCGCGCCATGGATGATCGACCGTCTTCACATGGCCGTTTGCCTGCAAACGCAACAATCATTAGACCGGGGACTACAAGACAATGAAAAAACTACTGATCCTCGCGGCGTTGATCGCCGCGGGCACGTTGCTGGCTGCGTGCGTGCCGTACGGCTACAGCGAAGCCAATTTATACAATCCGGGCGGCGCATTGGCCGACAAGCATACCGGGCCGCAAATCCTCGCGAGTTCCACCGACGTAAGCCTGAGCGCCATGTTCCCGAAGGGAACGAGCAAGGCGCAGGTCATGCAGGCTCTCGGCAATCCGTCGTCCACCTCGACGACATCCGACGGCACGTCCAATCAAGTCTACAGCCATAACTTCACGAGCTATCGGATGCAGACCGTGCAGGTGGAAACGCTGGTCGTTGAATATGACCGCAGCAACGCCGTTTCCAAATTGACCTTCTCGAAGAACAATTCGAGCTGGTAGGCCGCCGCTGAATTTTTCGAGACTGCGAAAGGAGGCGCTACTCGCGCCTCCTTTTTTTGCCTAGAAGACGCTGCCGGCGAAGACGAGCACGGCGGCGAACAGGCACAGCATCGAGGCCACGAAGACGTAGTCTGCGATGGTCTCGTAGCGCCGGGTGTTCTTCTCCGTGCGCAGCGACAGATAGGCGAAGATGCAGGACGTCATGAAGCCGATGGAAGCGACGATGCAGAGCTCGTCGGCGATGGTCGCCTCGCTGGCCCGCGTCAGCTTCAGGCCCGTGATGATGACGAAGCAGATGCCGAGCAGGTTGGTCGACGCGTTGATGATGTAAGGCTGGCGCTGGTCGCTCATTTTCCGCTTATTCCCTGACCTCGCCTCATTCGCCGGGCCACAACACTTTCAACACGAGCACAAGCGCGGTCAAGCCAAGAAAGATAAGGCCGGACCAGCGATAGACGGCCTCGCTGCTGACCAGGAACAGCCGCCGCCCGAGCGACGTCGAGAGCCAGACCAGCGGCACGGCGACGAGCGCCAGCGCGGCCATGTCGAGCGTCACCTCGCCGGCGATCAGCAGCGGCACCAGCGCGCAGACACCGCTCAAGGTGAAGACGGTGATCATCGAAGCGCGGGCGCGCTCCTTGGGCACGCGCGTGGCCAGGAAGTAGGCGATGACGGGCGGGCCGGACATGCCGGCGAGGCCGTTCGACAGTCCCGACATGACGCCGTAGAGCGCCGTGACGCCTTTCGACGGCGTGAACGCCTGATCGCTACGGCGCCCGACCGCCAACACCGCCACCGTGCCGACGACGATGGCCGCGATGCAGAGCCGCGTGACGTCGTCCGGAAGCCGCGTCAGCAGCAGAAGGCCAATGGGCGTCGTCAGCGCTGCCGCCGCGACCAGAACCTTCACCGTCCGCCAGTCGGCCAGGCGCACCGTTTCCTTGACGTTGTTGGTGCTGATGAAGAGCTGCAGGATCAGCACGATCGACACGGCGGCGGTCGGCGGCATGAACAGGCTCAGAAGCGGCACCGCGGCGACGGCAAAGCCGTAGCCGCTGAAGCCGCGCAGCATCCCGGACGCGCACAGCATCGCCAAGCCGGCGAGCATGTGCAGCGGCGACAGCGAGGCGAAGATGTCCGTCATGATGAAGCTGAACCCGGCTGGCCCGACAACCTATTGTTTTTCATAGGCTTGTCCGGAGCTGCGGAGTTGGCGTCCCCAAGGGGATTCGAACCCCTGTATCCACCGTGAAAGGGTGGTGTCCTAGGCCTCTAGACGATGGGGACGAGGCAGTTGGCGGCCGAACATGACAGGCGGGCCGCCCCAGGAAGGTGCGTCTGATTACGGGGAAATGGCCGGAGAATCAAGGGCCAACTGGTTCGGGATTAACCTTTGGGCGTAAAGCCTTACGGGCATTGGCTTCCCGACCGAGAAATCCGGCCAGAGGGGTTCGAATCCGCTTGGGGACGCCATCCCCGCGGACTTGGGCCAGAGGTTCAAATCCCCTCCCCGCAACCAAATGCAAATCGACGACTGAGGGTTCGAATCCCTCTCGCTCCGCCATCGGTAGGCAACTGCGGCCGCCAGATGAAACCGGCGGCCGCAGCGATCCCTACTTCATCGCGACCTGAGCCTTGGCGACGACGTCCGGCGACGCCTGCATCGTCTCGGCGACGATCTTCGTCGTTTCCTGCCAGTCCCGGAACTCCGTCTCGAAGGCGAGCTTCTTGCCCTCCTCGATGAAGTGCTGGTCCTTCACGGTCTCTTCGAGGGCCTTGCGCAGGATGGCGACGCGGTCGGCCGGCACGCCCGGCGGCGTGTTGACCGGGCGGCCGAGATTGGTCGGCGAGGCGACGAGGTTCAGTATCTGCCGCTGCTCCTCGGTCTTGGCGATCTCGGTCCACAGCGGCACGTCCTTCATGTCCGCGTCGCGGCTCGTGCCGATCTGCACCAGGAACTTGATCTTCTTGTCGGTGATCCATTCCGGGTTGCTGTCCTCGTAGGCGGACAGGCCGCCGGCGCGGCCCTGGATCTCGCCACGCTCCATGGCCACCAGCAGTTCCGGAACCGTCTTGTAGCCCTTGATGATCTTGAACTTGGTGCCGAGCACGCTGTTCAGCGCCGTCGTGTAGCGGTAGGAGCTGGAGCCGTCGCCGGTCGCGCCGATGATGATCTCGGTCTTCATCGCCTCTTCGATGGTGTTCACCGGGGCGGTGTGCCAGAGCGCCATCACCGGATTGCTTTCGGTGAAGCGACCGAGCCAGATGAACTTGCCGGCGTCGTAACGGACGCCGTTGCCGTCCAGCACCTGATGCGACGGCACGTTCTGGTTGAGCGCCGAGATGATCGAGCCGTCCTTCGCGGCGACGTTGTACATGTAGTTGGCCGCCAGCATGTGGCCGCCACCCGGCATGTTCTGCACGACGAAGGTCGGGTTGCCCGGAATGTACTTGGGCAGGTAGCGCGCCAGGGCGCGCGCCAGCGTGTCGTAGCCGCCGCCCGAACCGGTGCTGACGATGATGGACATCTGCTTGTTCTTGTAAAAATCGGCGGCGCTTTGCGCCTGAGCGGAACCGGCGGCTCCGGCCGCAGCGGCCAGCATCGCGGCAGACAGAATCGTGGCGTGAAATGTTTTCATGAATAGACCCCTGTCATATGCGCGATCCTTAAGCGGCCGCGCTTTCGTATTTTTACGGGGTCATTCTATCGCGATTCACGGCCGGCGCGCTTCAGGGAATTAGGCCTGAATCGAGACAGGTTAATGCGCGCTATTCCTCAACCGCCGCCGCGTCGTCGATCTGGAATTCGGCGGACCATTTGCCCATCCATTCGTTGGCGCGCAAGCGGCCGGCCAGGGCGACCGTGCGGCCGCCCGCATTCAGCAGCGCCTTGCCGAGTTCCTGGTCGGCGACGCGGAAGGCCATGGCCTTGAGCTGGCCGCCGCCGCCCGCCGCCGCCCCTGCCCCCAGCGTGTCGCCGGAGACGAACATGCGCAGGTGGCTGCCGCCGACGATGTCCACCTTGGCGAGCTTCACCGCCGGCAGCCAGAAGCGCGGCTCCGGATTGCCGGCGCCGAAGGGGCCGAGCGCCTGGAGCGACTGCGCCAGCTCGACCGTGCAGGCCTTGGGCAGCAGCGCGCCATCCACCGACAGGCTCGCCTCGACATTGCCCGCCGCGAGCTCGCGCGCGATGCGTTCTTCGAGAAATTCCCGCAGCGCCGGAATGTTCGCCTCGGCCACCGCGAAGCCCGCCGCCATGGCATGACCGCCGCCGTTGAGCAGCAGGCCGGCCTGGCGCGCCGCGATCACGGCGGCGCCCATGTCAACGCCGCGCACGGAGCGCGCCGAGCCCTTCGCCACTCTTTGTCCGGCGACACCCTTGTCGCTCAGCGCCAGCACGATGGCCGGCAAGTCGAAGCGGTCCTTCAAGCGGCTGGCGACGATGCCGATGACGCCTTCATGCCAGCCCTGTCCGACCGCGAAGGCGACGGAGACGGGCTTGTCCTCGGCCACCGTGGCGACGGCCTGCTCGACCACCTGGGCCTCGATGGCGCGCCGTTCGGCGTTGAGCGCGTCGAGCTTGAGCGCGAGTTCGCGCGCCTCGGCCGGGTCGTCGGTCGAGAGCAGCCGCACGCCGAGGTCGGAATCGCCGACGCGGCCGCCCGCGTTGACGCGCGGCCCCAGGAAGAAGCCGCAATGCCAGGCCTCGGGCTTGGCGTCGAGCTTGGCGACGTCGGCCAGGGCCGCGATGCCGGGATTGCGCCGGCGCGCCATGACCTTCAGGCCCTGCGCCACGAAGGCGCGGTTGACGCCGGTCAGCTTGGCGATGTCGCAGACGGTGCCGAGCGCCACCAGGTCGAGCCACTGCAGCAGGTCCGGCTCGGGCAGGTTCTTGCGCTGGAAGTAGCCGTTCTGGCGCAGCTCGCGCATCACCGCGATGACCAGCAGGTAGGTGACGCCGACGGCGGCCATCTGGCCATGCTCGCTCGTCTCGTCCAGCCGGTTCGGGTTGATGACGGCATGGGCGAAGGGCAGCTTCGGCTCCGCCAGGTGATGGTCGACGACGATCACGTCGAGGGCGTGGTTGATGCCCTTCTTCTTGTTTTCGTCGTTGTAGTCCTTCACGCGCTGGAACGGCTCGTGCGAGGCGATGCCGCAGTCCACCGTGATGACCAGATGCGCGCCCTGGTCGGCGAGGCCGAGCAGCGCCGGGCCGTTGGGACCGTAGCCCTCCAGCATGCGGTCGGGGATGTAGATCAGCGGCTCGTGGCCGCAGGCGCGCAGGAAGCGGCGCAGCAGCGCCGACGAGGTTGCGCCGTCCACGTCGTAGTCGCCGAAGATGGCGATGCTCTCGTTGGTGCGGATGGCCTGCGACAGGCGCTCGACCGCCTTGTCCATGTCGCGCAGGTGCGACGGGTCGGGCAGCTGCTCGCGCAAGGTGGGGGCCAGGTAGAGCGCCGCCTCCTCCGGCCCGACGCCGCGCGCGGCGAGCAGCCGGCCGACGATCTCGGGGCAGCCGAGGCGCTGGGCGAGCGCCAATCCTAAGCGGTCGTCGCTCAGGCGCTGCTTCCAGCGCTTGCCGGTGAACGACCGCGCGACGACGGTCTCGCCGTTCTCGGCGCGCTGGGCGGAAGCTGGAAGGGATTCCGCTCCTGCCCCGCCTGATGCGGCGGGGCTACTCATAGTAATAGTCCGCTGTAAGCGGACGGCCCATCTTACGGATGTTCCGGCCGGAAGCCGACCTTGGTCGTGAAGTTGTGGCGCGTGTCGACCTTGCGCACCGTGCCGCTCTTCGAGCGCATGACGATGGAATGGGTCGTGGCGCCGCCCGGAAAGCGGCGCACGCCGCGCAGCATGGCGCCGTCGGTCACGCCGGTGGCGGCGAACATGACGTTGCCCGAGGCCAGGTCTTCGGTGGCGTACTTGCGGTTCAGATCCTTGACGCCCCACTTGGCGGCGCGGCTCTTCTCGTCGTCGTTGCGGAACAGCAGGCGGCCCTGCATGAAGCCGCCGATGCAGCGCAGCGCGGCGGCGGCCAGCACGCCTTCCGGCGCGCCGCCCGAGCCGATGTACATGTCGATGCCCGAGTCCGGCTCGGAGGTGGCGATGACGCCCGACACGTCGCCGTCGGAGATCAGCATGATGCGCGCACCCGCGCCGCGCACGGCGGCGATCAGGTCAGCATGGCGCGGACGGTCGAGGATGCAGACGACCAGCTCGGCGATCTCGGTCTTCTTCGCCTTGGCGAGCGCCTTGAGGTTCTCCAGCGGCGTCTGGTCGAGGTCGATCAGGTTGGGCGGGAAGCCGCCGCCGATGGCGATCTTGTCCATGTAGACGTCGGGCGCGTTGAGAAAGCCGCCATGCTCGGCCATCGCCATCACGGCGAGCGAGTTGTTGCCGCCCTTGGCGGTGATGGTGGTGCCTTCCAGCGGATCGAGCGCGATGTCGATCTTCGGGCCGCCGAGGCCGACCTTCTCGCCGATGTAGAGCATCGGCGCTTCGTCGCGCTCGCCCTCGCCGATCACGACGGTGCCCTCGATGTTGAGGCTGTTGAGCGCGGTGCGCATCGCGTCGACCGCCGCCTGGTCGGCCGCCTTCTCGTCGCCGCGGCCCATCAGGCGCGATGCGGCTAAAGCCGCCGCCTCGGTCACGCGCACCACTTCCAGCGCCAGGTTGCGATCCATTTGATTCTCCGTTTCCCGATCTTCGTTCCGATTTATGACAGCAATTCGATCGACATCACGTGCGGCGGCTCCAGCACGGTCTTGACGTTGCCCAGGCGCTCGACCACACGGCTGATCTGCGCCTGGCTGGTCTCGTGGGTGGTGATGACGACCGGCACGCGGTCACCGGGCGCCCGCGCGCGTTGGATCATGGTCTCCATCGATACGTTCTCGTCGCGCATGACCGCGGTCACGTCAGCGATGACGCCGGGGCGATCGACCACCATCAGGCGCAGATAGAACGGCCCGACATGGCTGCCTTCGGGTGCTGCCGGAATCTGCTTCAAGGTGTCGGCCGGGGCGGAGAACGCGGGCAGGATGCGGCCCCGGGCGATGTC
>DASYCO010000048.1:0-124072 GCA_036500145.1 Alphaproteobacteria bacterium
GTCCCACATCTCCTGCTCCAGGCGAATGCTGGTGCGGCGACCGGAAATCGTGACGTTGCGACTGAGAAGCATGACGACGAATTCTGCAAAGCGGGCACTTTATCCGCCACCCGACGATTTTCAACCCACAAGTGTATAGCGGGCCTCAACTACAACCAACTACCTATCGCCGGCCAGGGGCGCCGGCCATGGCAGCCAGGCGACGTCAGCCGTGCGCCTCGGCCTCCAGCGGGCTATGCGCGGCGGCCTCCGAAGGCGCCACGGTCGTCATCGCCAGGGCATGGACCCCGGCGGCGATCTCGTCGGCGAGGAGCGCGTAAACCATGCGCTGCCGGGCGACCCGGCCGAGCCCCTCGAAGCGCTCGGACACCACGTAGAGCCGGAAATGCGTCTCGCCGGGGGCCTGCCCGTGCGCCGCGCCGGCCTGGCCGGCATGGACATGGCCGGCATGGCGGGCTGATTCGTCGAGGATGTCGAGCCGCGTCGGCGCGAGGGCGTCGCGCAGCTTGCGTGCGATGGCGTCGGCAACGGCGGGCATGGGCGAACTCTCGAAAGGGACGGCAGCTGGCGCGAAGGTGCCGCCCTCCACCAACTCCGTCAAGCGACCTTCTGGGCAGGAGGATCTGGCTTAAAATGATGCATGCCGTCAGGTCTGCTTGCGCCGGCGAGGACGACCCCTCATATTTTAGCCATGCCAAGGGCAAGAACCCATTCCCCGGCCGGGGCGACCCGGCCCGCCGGTACCGCGCGATCCTGCGATCATCCCGATTGCGCGGGCGAAGGCGTCTATCGCGCGCCCAAGTCGCGCGACGCCCTGGCCAGCCATATGTGGCTTTGCCTGGACCATATCCGGGAATTCAACCGTTCCTGGGACTATTTCGCCGGCATGACGCCCGAACAGATCGAGGCCCATGTGCAGCGCGACATCGTCGGCTGGCGCCCGACCTGGCCGCTCGGCCGCCTGAGCAGCGCCGCCCAGGAGGCCAAGCGCGAGGACGCCACCAAGCGGAACGGGCCGGAAGGCACGGGAACCCGCGGCACCCGGCGCGCTCGCGCCAAGCCGGAGGACGATCCCTTCGCCAAGGCGCACGATCCCTTCGGCTTTTTCGACGAAAACGGCCCCGCAGCGGGACTTGGCGGGCGAAAAGGCCGTGGAAAGGGCGCTTTCGGCGCTTCGCCCGAGCAGAACAAGGCCTTGCGCACCATGGGGCTGCAATGGCCGCTGACCTTGGCGGATTTGAAACGGCGCTACAAGGAACTGGCGAAACGCCTGCATCCGGACGCCAATGGGGGCGACAAAACCGCTGAAGAGCGGTTAAAATTGGTCAACCAAGCTTACGCAACCCTCAAAAACAGCGTCAGCGCCACCTGACGGCCCGGCTAAGAGCCCGGTTCGGCAGCGCACCCGACGTTTTAAAGCGGAATCGAGTCGATGAGCACAGAAGCGATGAGCCAATCCCGTCACCCGCTGGAGACCCCGGACATCGAAGTCTCGGTGCGCCAGGTCTTCGGCATCGACAGCGACATGATGGTCCCGGCCTTCAGCCAGGGCAGCGAGCATGTCCCCGACGGCGACGACGCCTACCGCTTCGACCCCAACACCACCTTGGCCATCCTCGCCGGCTTCGCCTACAACCGCCGCGTCATGATCCAGGGCTACCACGGCACCGGCAAGTCGACCCACATCGAGCAGGTCGCCTCGCGCCTCAACTGGCCCTGCGTGCGCGTCAACCTCGACAGCCACATCAGCCGCATCGACCTGCTGGGCAAGGACGCGATCGTTCTGCGCGACGGCAAGCAGGTCACCGAATACCGCGAAGGCATCCTGCCCTGGGCGCTGCAGACCCCGACCGCGCTCGTGTTCGACGAATATGACGCCGGCCGCCCGGACGTGATGTTCGTCATCCAGCGCGTGCTGGAAGTGGACGGCAAGCTGACCCTGGTCGACCAGAACAAGGTCATTCGCCCGCATCCGTCGTTCCGCCTGTTCGCCACCGCCAACACCGTCGGCCTCGGCGACACCACCGGCCTCTACCACGGCACGCAGCAGCTCAACCAGGGCCAGCTCGACCGCTGGAACATCGTCGCCACCTTGAACTACCTGCCGCACGAGGACGAGACCAAGATCGTCGTCGCCAAGGTACCGAGCTACGACACCGAGGAAGGCCGCAAGACGATCTCCAACATGGTCTCGCTCGCCGACCTGACGCGCGCCGGCTTCATCGCCGGCGACATCTCCACCGTCATGTCGCCGCGCACGGTCATCACCTGGGCCGAGAACGCGCGCATCTTCAAGGACGTCGGTTTCGCGTTCCGCCTGACCTTCCTCAACAAGTGCGACGAAGTCGAGCGCGCCACGGTGGCCGAGTACTACCAGCGCTGCTTCGACCAGGAGCTGCCCGAGTCGGCGACGAGGATTTCCCTGGCGTGAGCCCCGCGGACGACAGCAAGAACCCGGCGCTGCCGGCGGCCCACCAGCCGCCGGCGCCCGGCGCGCCCGCCTCGAACGGCGCGCCGACGCTGACGGCCAAGCCCGCCGGCAAGAGCCGCAACCTGGGCAACAAGGACACGCCGCAGGAAGCGTTCAAGCGCGTCACTGCGGCGACCATGCGCGCCGTCGCCAACAAGCCCGAGCTGTCCGTCGAATTCTCTCCCGACCCGGCGCGCGTGCGCGGCATGAAGGCCCGCCTGCAGCCGCCGTCGCGCGACCTGGCCGCCGACGAGGTTTCCCGCCTGCGCGGCGAGGCCGACGCCATGGCGCTGAAGCTGCGCTACCACGACGAGGCGCTGCACACCAAGCACCAGCCGGCCGGCGATTCGGCCCGCAAGATCTTCGCCGAGGTCGAGCAGGCCCGCGTCGAGGCGCTCGGCGCGCGGCGCATGGCCGGAGTCGCCCATAACCTCGACGCCGCGCTCGAGCAGCGCTGCAAGAACGTGGTCTACAACCGCGTCAACGAATACAGCAACGTGCCGGCGGCCGAAGTGATCGGCATGATCGCGCGCGAGAAGCTGACGGGGCGCGCCCCGCCCGAGAGCGCGCGCGCCATGGTCGACGAATGGCGCAGCTGGGTCGACGCCCGCGCCGGCAAGGACTTCGCCGACCTCGACCGCCACATCAACGACCAGGCCAACTTCGCCCGCGCGCTGCGCCGCCTCATCACCGACCTGTCGCTGAGCGACGAGGAGGCGATCGAGGACATGGAGGCCGGCACCGACAGCGAAGGCGAGGACGACAAGACGGAGGAAGAATCCTCCGGCATGGACTCCGAGGATTCGCAGTCTTCCGACACGCCGAGCACCGACGAGGCCGGCAGCCAGGAGGAGGAAGGCGAAGAGGGCGCCGCCGAGGACGCGATGGACGACATGGACGCGGGCGCCGGCGAAGGCGACGGCCTGCCGCCCGACATGCGCTGGATGCAGCACAACCGCAACCAGGGCCCCGACCTGAACAACTACCGCCCCTTCACCACCGCCTTCGACGAGGTGGTCGACGCCGCCGACCTGTGCGAGCCGTCCGAGCTGACGCGCCTGCGCAGCCACCTCGACAACCAGCTCACCAGCCTGCAGAGCATCATCGGCCGCCTCGCCAACCGCCTGCAGCGGAAATTGATGGCCAAGCAGGCCCGCTCCTGGGACTTCGACCTCGACGAAGGCATGCTCGACGCCTCGCGCCTGGCGCGCGTCATCGTCAACCCCGTCTACTCCCTCTCCTACAAGATGGAGAAGGAGATGGACTTCCGCGACACGGCCGTCACCCTGCTGATCGACAATTCCGGCTCCATGCGCGGCCGCCCGATCACGCTCGCCGCCATGAGCGCCGACATCCTCGCGCGCACGCTGGAGCGCTGCGGCGTGAAGGTCGAGATCCTCGGCTTCACCACCCGCGCCTGGAAGGGCGGCCAGTCGCGCGAGAAGTGGCTCGCCGCCGGCAAGCCGACCGCGCCCGGCCGCCTCAACGACCTGCGCCACATCATCTACAAGAGCGCCGACGCGCCCTGGCGCCGGGCTCGCAAGAACCTCGGCCTGATGCTGCGCGAAGGCCTGCTCAAGGAGAACATCGACGGCGAGGCGCTGCTGTGGGCGCACAACCGCCTCGTGACGCGCCCCGAGCAGCGCCGCATCCTCATGGTCATCTCCGACGGCGCGCCGGTCGACGATTCGACCCTTTCGGTCAATCCGGGCAACTACCTGGAGCAGCACCTGCGCCGCGTCATCGACTGGATCGAGAGCTATTCGCCGGTGCAGCTCGTCGCCATCGGCATCGGCCACGACGTGACGCGCTACTACCGCCGCGCCGTGACCATCGTCGACGCCGAGCAGCTCGGCAGCACGATGATGGAGAAGCTCGCCGAGCTGTTCGACGAGGAAGGCCCGGGCCAGGCGGACGGCGGCGAGAGCCACCGCGCCGAGCAACTCGCTCGCCACCGCGCCGCCGCCGGCAAGGCGACCAAGCCGATCCAGCATTGACGCCGCTTGCTTAACGGCCTCTCGCCTTAAGCACGACAATCGCCTGCATGGCTACACGCCGCGCGGGATATGACCGTTTTGCTGCGGCGCGACTCCCGCCTTCGGCGTTTCCCGGCATTTTCTCACGCCGAGTTGATCCCTCCCCCTTGGCGCCGTCTAGCGACCCGCCGGGGGTTTTGTTACCGTTCTCGCCGTGAGCGCATCATGCGCCTGGCCTTGCGCAACGCGGGCCGATCATCGGGGGCTAAGGGGAGAACGACTATGGCTGACCGCCGCATCATCGAGCTGTACGACGAATACACGCATGACGGCCTCGACCGCCGCGTCTTCATGACGCGCGTCGCCAAGATCACCGGCAGCATGGCCGCTGCCGCGGCCGCCGTCGACCTGATCCGGCCGAACTACGCCTTCGCCGAGACCATCAAGGCCGACGACAAGCGCCTCGACGCCAAGATGGTCACCTACCAGGGCGCCCAGCTGATGACGGGCTACCTCGTGCGCCCCAAGGGCACCGCCAAGCTGCCCACCGTGCTCGTCATCCACGAGAACCGCGGCCTCAACCCGCACATTCAGGACATCGCCCGCCGCATCGCGCTGGAAGGCTACATCGCGCTGGCGCCCGACGCGCTGTCGCCGGTCGGCGGCGCGCCCGCCGACCAGGACAAGGCGATGAAGATGATCGCCGACGTCAGCAAGGACATGCCGAGCGTGATGAAGAACTTCGTCGCCGGCGTCGACTACCTGAAGAAATATCCGCAAGGCACCGGCAAGGTCGGCGTCGTCGGCTTCTGCTGGGGCGGCGCCATGTCGGCCATGATGGCGGTCAATTCCAGCGCCGACGCGGTCGTCGTCTACTACGGAAATTCGCCGAACGCTGCCGACGCCGACAAGGTTAAGGCGCCCATGCTCGTCCAGCTCGGCGGGCTCAACGCCAAGCTCAACGAAACCTGGCCGCCGTTCCAGAGCGCCATGAAGGCGCAGGGCAAGGAGCTGACGGTCAACACCTACGAAGGCGCCGACCATGCCTTCAACAACGACACCGGCGCCGACCGCTACAACAAGCCGGCGGCCGATCTCGCCTGGAGCCGCACCACGGCCTTCTTCAAGAAGTACCTGAAGGCCTGAGCTTCAGCCTGCCCGCGCCACGCGGCGTGGCGGAAATAAAAAAGGCCGGGCAAATCGCCCGGCCTTTTTCTTGTCCAGTCTCGCGGCCTGTTAGGCGGCTGCGCCTTCGAGCTTGCGCTGGATGCGCGTGCGCAGGCGGCGGAAGGTCGGCGACAGATCGTCGGCGCGCAGCTTCAGCAGGTAGCTGTCGAGGCCGCCGTTGTGCTCGATCGAGCGGATGGCGTTGGTCGAGAGGCGCAGGCGCACCGACTGACCGAGCGCATCGCTGATCATCGAGATGTGCTGCAGATTCGGCAGGAACTTGCGGCCGCTCTTGTTGTTGGCGTGGCTGACCCGATGGCCGCACATCACGCCCTTGTTGGTCACTCCGCAGCGTCGCGCCATAACTCTATTCCTCAGAATGGCCTGCCGGGACTTGGGCCCGGCCGGTCGAATGAAATTCGCTGTCTCGGCTTTAGGGTCTGGGCGCGGACGCCCGCGGACCCCGAAAGAGGCGGTTTTGTACGAAAATTGCCCCATATCGTCAAGCCGAAAGGCCGGAGCCGCCCCACCGGCCGTTCCCTGGCCAGAACGCCAAAATGCCAGGAAACAGCCTTTAGTTACAAATAGTTATCTGACGGATCAGTTCATCCGGCCGACGGCGCGCGACAGCAGGACATAGAGCTTTCCGACGTCCGAGGTCACGAAGGTCGAGCTCAGGAGGTTCTCCGGGTCGCTTTCGTTGGCCTGGTTGAGCAGGCTTTCGAACTGCTCGACGTAGCGCACGACGAAGCGGCGGAAGCTGTCGTCGCCCTCGTAGCGGCCCTTGATCGTCTCCAGGGCCTTCTTGTCGCCGCCCGAGAGCAGGCCGCGGATGAAGGCGCCCTTGTCGCCCTTGGAATAGCTGCGCCACAGCTTCTCGGCCTCGGTCTTGTCGAGCATCCGGCTGATGTCGATGCCGATGGAGTTCAGGTCTTCGACGATAAACTTCGAGGCGCGCAGGAAGGTGTCGCGGCGCGAATCGAGCATCCCGGCACGCACGCGCGACGCTTCCGCCGCCGCATGCTCGGAGGCCTGCAGCAGGGCGTCGGTCTGGCTGTCGAAGGCGGAGGCGATGTCGTTGGCCTTGTGGGCCGCGAGCTCGAGCGCCTTGACGTAGTCGGCGGTCTGCACGTGCAGCTGCGCGCCGGACTGGTTGACGTGGTCGCGCGCATTCTCGGCGGCGCGGGTCATCTCCTGGCTCTGCTGGCGGAACAGCGCGCCGATCGCGTGCATCTGCTCGGAGATCTTGCGCGAGACGTTCTGGAAGTCGCCGGTGCTGGAGTTGAACGCCGCGCGGTTGTCTTCCAGGTGGCGGCTCGCCAGGCGCGCGGCCTCGCCGAGGTTTTCCGATTCGCGCCCGAGGGCCTCGCCCACTTCGCGGATCTGCGCCGTGGCGTCACGCGTCACCTTGGCGACGTCCTCGCCGCGGCGGCGCAGGATGTCGCCGAGGCTGTCGGCCTTGGCGGCGGCCTCTTCCGAGCCGCGCGCCAGGTTGGCCGACTGGCGCTTCAGCGTCTCCTCGATCGTCTCGACGCGCAGTGCGAGCTGCTCCGAGAGGCTGGCGAAGGTGTCTTCCTGCTCGCGCAGCATGCGGCGCAGCGCCTCGCCGCGCGTCTCCTCGCGGGCGGAAAGGTCGTCGGCCAGGCGGTCGAAGGCCTCGCTCTGGTCCTGCATGAGACGGCGCACGTCGTCGCCCTTCACGCCGGCGCGGTCGGCCGCCTCGATCAGGCTGGAGGCCTGGCGCGTGAAGGCGTCGCCGATGCGGGCCGCCTCGTCGGCGGCATGGGCCGCCGCGGCGCGCACCGATTCGGTCTGCTCGCCCAGCATGCGCCGCACGTCCTCGGCCTTGCCTGCGGCATGGTCGGCGGCGCGGCTCAGGGATTCCGCCTGGCGCTCGAGCAGCGTGGCGCTCTTGTCCGCCAAGGTCGCCGTCTCGTTGGAAGCCACATGCACCTCGGCGGCGCGGCCCTGGAATTCGGCGCCGACGCGCGCCAGCAGCTCCTCGGCCTTCTCCGTCGCGGCCGCCAGGTCGGCGGCGCGGCGCGCCAGGCCGTCCGAGGCGCCTTGCAAGGCCGTGACCGAACGGTCGGCCGTCTGCTCGACGCTTTCGCCCTGGGCGTTCACCTGGCCCGTGGCGAGCGCCAGGCGGGCGGCGGCGCGGTCGGCCGTGTCGGGCAAGGCGAGGATGCGCGCGCTGAACACTTCGCTCGCGGCGCGCAGTTCGTGGTTGATGCGGTCGGTCGCGGTGGTGAGGTTCTGCGCCTGGCCGTGCACGGTCTGCGCCACCTGCTGCGCCTGCACCGACAGGCCGGCGTAGCTGTCCTTGAGGGCGTCAGCTTCCTGCCGGCAGCTTTCGCTCAGGCGGTTGACGCGCAGGATCGCCTGTTCGACGTCGCCGACCAGGGTCCGCAAGTCGGCGTTCAGCGCCTCGCTCATCGCCTGCACGCGCTCGCTTGCCGAGGCGCTCGCAGCGCCGATCTGCGCCGCCTGCAGGTCGACGCCGTCGGCCATGGTCTTCGCCGCCGCCTCGATCTCGTGGCGCACGTCTGCCGCGGCCTCGCGCAGGCGCACCGACTGGGCCTCGACGGCGGCGCCGACGGCGCGCGTCATCTCGGTGACTTCGCGCAGCGCCGCGCGCGTCGCGTCGGCCAGGGCCGTCTGCTGGTCGGCCGAGGCCACCTCGATGACGGCGGACATCTCGTCGACGTCCTGGCGCGTCGCCGCCAGGGCGTCGGCGAGCTTGGCCCGCTGCCCGTCCATCGTCGCCTCGATGGCGGCGGTGGCGGCGGCCGTCTCGCGGCGCGTGTCCTGCAGCCCTTCGGCCAGCCGGGCCGACTGCTCGGCGACGGCGGCGGCAAGCGTCGCCGTCATGTCGTCGACGCTGTCGCGCGCGGCGGCGGCGGCGGCGGCGAGCTGCGCCTTCTGCTCCTCGACCGTGGCGGCGACCGCTTCGGTCATGGCGGCGGTCTCGTAGCGCGTCGCCTGCAATCCCTCGCGCAGCTTGGCGGACTGGTCAGAGGCGGCGGACGACAGGCGCGCGGTCTGCTCCTCCATGATGGCGGAGAGCGCGGCCGTCGCGGCGGCGGTTTCCCGGCGCGTCGCCTGCAAGCCTTCGGCGAGCTGCGCCGACTGTTCGGCGGCGGCCGCGGAAAGGCGCGCCGTCTGTTCTTCCATGGTGGCGGCAAGCGCGGAAGTCACGGCAGCAGCCTCGCGGCGCGTCGCCTGCAAGCCGGCGTCGAACTGCGTCGCCTGCTCGGCGGCGGCAGCGGACAGCCGGGCCGTCTGCTCTTCCATGGTCGCGGCAAGCGCGGAGGTCACGGCGGCAGCCTCGCGGCGCGTCGCCTGCAAGCCGGCGTCGAGCTGCGTCGCCTGTTCGGCGGCGGCGGCGGTCAGGCGCGCCGTCTGCTCCTGCATGGTGCCGACGAGCATGGTCGTCGCGGCGGCGGCTTCGCGACGCGTCGCCTGCAGCCCTTCGGTCAGCCTGTCCGACTGGTCGGCGGCGGCGGCGGCGATGGCGGAGGTCACTTCATCCACGCTCGCGCGCGCATCGGCGGCGGCGCTGGCCAGTTCGGCCTTCTGTTCGGCGAACGCCGCCTGCAAGGCCTCCAGCGACGAGGCCGCCTCGCGGCGCGTCGCCTCAAGCCCTTCGGCCAGCTTGGCCGCATGGTCCGCGCCGGCGGCGTCGATGACGGCCGCCATGTCGTCGGCGCCGTCGCGCGCCGTCGCGGCAGCGTCGGCCAGCACAAGGCGCTGGCGTTCCGTCGCGGCGGCAACCGCCGTCGCGACGCCGTCGATGGACTGCGTCGTCGCCTCGACCGTCTCGGCGAGCTTGGCGCGCTGGCGGAAGGTGGCATCGTCGATCGCCGCCGTCATGGCGTCGATCTCGCGATGGGTGGCGGCGACGGCCTCGGTCAGGCGCGAAGCCTGCTGGTCGGCGGCGGCTCCGATGCCGTCCGCCTGGGCGGACAGGCGGACCGACACGTCGCCCAAGGCGGCGGCCTGACGGTCGAGCACGGCTTCGATGCGTTCGGCGGCGGCGACCGCCGCCTCGCTGGCGGCGGAAAGCTCGCGGGCCTGGGCGCGCAGCGCCTCGGTGACGGCGGCGACGCGCGTTTCCGCGCCGTCCGCCGGATAGGTCAGGGCGTCGAGGCGCGCATCGAGCAGGTCGCGCGTGCGCGCCAGGCGGCGGCCGACGGCGGCGTAAAGCAAGACGAGCCAGAGAAAGGCGAGCGGCGCGAAGACGCCGGCGACGAAGATGCCCAGCTCATGCGGCAATAGGAAAAAAAGGTTATCCCAGCCGACCTGGTCGCCGATGTAGTTGGCGCAGAGCGCCAGCCATAGCGCGCTGACGACGAGGCCGACGAGGACGATCAACGCAAACTGCTTTTTCGGTGGCGTCATCGCGCCCAGATCCCCCGCCGCATGACGGTCCGCGGCCGGCCGTGACATACGACGCCGCAATCCCATGGCCTGCGACCCTAAATGCTTGCCCGAACAGCGTAAAGGCGGAAAACCGGCAAAATGCGGCGCTCACACGAGCGCAGCGCCGTGTGTCAATTCCAGCGGAAGGCAGGCAAGGCGAGCTTCGGCATCGCACCGAGGCGCAGGCAGGCCGCTTCGAGGCGCGCCGGATCGGGATGCTCGCCATAGGCGAGGCCCAGCTCCTCGGCATGGATGCCGCTCGTGACCAGCGCCGAATCGATGCCGGCGCCGACGGCGCCCTTGATGTCGGTGATGAGCGAATCGCCGACGGCGAGGATGCGCGAGCGGTCGGCCAGGGCCATCAGGCCGAGGCAGGCGTCGTAGGCGGCGGGAAAGGGCTTGCCGTGATAGGCGACGTCGCCGCCGAGCTCGGCGTAGCGCGCGGCCAGGGTGCCGGCGCAGATCAGCCGCGCGCCGCCCCGGATCACTTCCAGGTCCGGGTTGGCGCAGATCATCGGCAGGCGCAGGTTGGCGCAGTCCTGCAGCACGGCCTCGAAGTCGGCCAGGGTCTCCTCGTCGCGCCAGGGCCCCGTGTTGAGGACGAACTGGGCGGCTTCGACTTCCTTGTGCCATTCGAGGCCGAGGCCGGCCCACAGGCCCTGGTCGCGCTCGGGGCCGATGTGGATGAAGCGCTTGCCGAGCCGGGCGTGCCAGGGATCGCTCTTCGTCTTGATCGCCTGCCAGGTCAGCTCGCCGGATGTCACCGCGCCGTCATAGAGGTCGCGCGGGATGCCCATGGCGACCATGGCGTCGCTGACGCCCTCGGCGCGGCGCGGCGCGTTCGACAGCAGCACGACGCGCTTGCCGGCCGCCTTGAGCGCGGTCAGGCAGGCGACGGCGTCGGGATAGGGCTTGTGGCCGTCATGGACGACGCCCCACAGGTCGAGGACGAAGCCGTCGTAGGCGTCGGCGACGGCGGACAGGTTCGGGATCAGGGAAATGGCCATGGAGCGACAGGCGACCGGCTGATGGCGGGATGCGGTGCCCGCTTGAGGCCCTAGGGCCGGACGGAAACCGCGCGCTCTTGTGCCACGCACGGCCCATGAAGGAAAGCGGGAAACGGCGGGCCGCGGCGCGGCTGGACGCGCGGGCGAAACTGCCGGGCTGAGCCCGCTAGTTGTTGTCGCCCTTGCTCAGGCGCGGCTCGCCGAACAGGTAGCCCTGGCCGAAGTCGATGTTGTGGTCGAGCAGCTCGACGAGCTCGCTCTCGTTCTCGATCTTGGAGACGATCATATCGATGCCGCTGCGGTCGAGGTCCCGCTTCAGCTGGCGCATGTCCTTCTCGCCGGCGGCGAGCAGGTTGGCGGCGTCGACCTTGATGAACTTGAAGTGGCGCTTGGCCAGCTCCTGCGGGTCGAGGTCGAGGCGCTGCACGCGATCCATCGAGAAGTAGAAGCCGAGGCGCGCCAGGGCGTAGAGATCCTGCGACACGTCCTTCCAGTGGCTCGCGATGTCCTCCTGCGCGAACTCGAAGGTGAGCTGCGAGGCGAGCTCGCGGTTGTCGGCCATGAATTCGATGAATTCGCGGAAGAAGGCGCGGTCGACCAGGGTGTGGACCGAGATGTTGCAGAAGAAGCCGAGGTTGTGCTTGTGGCGCTGGGCCTTGCGCACGAGCTGGATGCAGCGGAACAGCAGCATGTTGTCGATGGCGCTGAGCGAGCCGTCGCGCCGCGCCACTTCGATGTACTGCTCGGGCAGGATCATGCTGCCGTCCTCGGCGCGGATGCGCGAGAAGCATTCGTAGAAGCGCGGCTTGCGCTGCGGCAGGCTGACGATGGGCTGCAGGAACAGGTCGACGCGGTCGCGCTTGAGGCCTTCGCGCACGATGTCGAGGATCTGGGCGTCGTTGAGGCCGGTGCGCACCACGTCGGTGCGCAGCATGTCGGGACGCAGCACGTCGGGGCGGCCGAAATCCGTCCGGCCCATCTCCTGCCGGCCCGTCTCCTGCCGGCCCATGTCCAGCCGAGCCACGTCGACGCGGCCGACGTCGCCTCGGCCGCTCTCGGCGCGCGGCGTTTCGGCCGGCTTGGCGCCGGGGCCTTTCAGGATGCGGGCGCCGCCGCCCGCGACGCGGCGTTCGCCGAGCCCATGCGCCGTCACCTGCGCGTCGGACAGCTGCGTGATCAGGCTCTGCAGCACGCGGACTTCGGACACGACCTTCTCGAGATGCTGCTCGCGCGCGTCGACGCCTTCGGTCGCCTCGGCGAGGCCTTGGCGCACGGTGCGGGCTTCCTCGCGCAGCAGGCCGGATTCCTCGGACAGGCGGTCGATGACGGACTGCAAGACGCGGACGTCGGCGGCCAGCTCCTCGTCGCGCGCCTGGCGCGCCAGATGCTCGTGCAGCACGGCGCCGAAGAGGAAGACGCCCATGCCGACGAGCGCGGCCAGCGGCATCTCAAGGGCGGGGACGACGCTCGGCAGCAACAGGGCGATGGCGACGGCGAACAGGCCGTAGGCCAGAATCCCGAACAGATGCTTGAAGGCGGACATGCGGCGTGGACCCCGGGTCAAAATGACGGCAGCGGGGGCCTCCCAGGCCCCTTTGCCGAGGGTCCGACTTTGCGGCGGCAGGTCTTGAAATATGGTTAAGGAAAGCTTCCCGGACAGTTCCGCAAAGCGAAATATCGCCGGGGATGGCAGCTATTGCGTGATCTGGGCGATGTCCGAGGCCGGCCGGACCTCGACGACAGCCTCCACCGGCACTGGGGAATAGAGGTGCGGAAAGAGCGCTCCGCCGCGGCTGACCTCCCAGCGCATGTCGGCGCCGAGGGCGAGCAGCTCCGCCGGGCTCACGGCCAGCACCACCAGCCCCTCGGGCGAGGGAAAATGCCGGGCGAAGCTCTCAGCCAATTGTTCGCGCAAGGAAAAGTGAAGGTATCCATCGGCGCGGCTATGGGAACTTCCGGCATAGGAGCCCGTTATACCTGAGCTTTGCCAATCGGCCTTCGGGCAGATGTGAAAAATCAAGTCCGGCAGGGAAGCGGGTGCGGTCGTCATGGGCGCACCCTAACTCGGACGAGCCGGCGGGGAAAGACCGCCTCACTCGGCCCTCCTTGTAGATGTAACCCTCAAGCGAAGGAGATCCACCGCATGCGACCGAACGACTGTTCAGGTCTGGCGATGGGCCGCATGGGGGAGCGCATGGGCGACGGCCTGAGAGACGGGAGGCAGCGGCTCATTGATTCATTTCCCGCGCGCGACGAGGTCTCGCCATGCTGAAACATGACGACATCTGGCGCGCCCTCGACGCCTTGGCCAGCTCGCGCGGCTTCAGCCCGTCCGGGCTGGCGCGCCGCGCCGGCCTCGATGCGACCAGCTTCAACCCCAGCAAGCGCGTGGCGCTCAACGGCAAGCCGCGCTGGCCCTCGACCGAGAGCCTGTCCAAGGCCCTCGCCGCCGCCGACTGCAGCCTCGCGGAATTCCTCGGCCTGATGGGCGAAGACGGCCCGCCGCGCCACATCCCCCTGCTTGCCCTCGGCAAGGCCGGACGCGAAGGCGCCTTCGACGACAGCGGCGCGCCGCGGCCCGACGGCTGGGAGGAGATCGAGCTGCCCGGCGTCGTCTCCGAAATCCGCGACCCCGGCCTCTACGCCCTGAAGGTCACCGGCGACGACATGCTGCCGACCTACCGCAAGGGCGACGTCATGATCGTCTCCCCGGCGGCGCGCGTGCAGAAGGGCGACCGCGTCGTGGCGCGCCTGCGCGACGGCGAGGTGACCGTGCGCGAACTGGTCAACCGCAGCTCGTCGGAGATCGAATGGGCCACGCTCGACGCCGCCCATGCGACGACGCGCATGGAGACCAGCGAGGCCTTGTGGATGGCGCGCATCCTCTGGGTCAGCCAGTAGCGCGCCAGTAACCGCGCCGCATCACGACGCGGTTCAGTCCGGACGCCGCTACGCCTATACTGCGGCATGACATCCCTGCATCTCATCGACGGCCAGTGGGTCGAGGGCAACCCGCCCCTGCTCGGCCCCATGGCCAACGCCTTCTGGATGGCCTCGGTCGCCTTCGACGGCGCGCGCGCATTCGCCGGCGTCGCCCCCGACCTCGAGCGCCATGCCGCGCGCCTCGTGCGCTCCGCGAAGGTGCTCGGGCTCGCGCCGACGCTGAGCGCCGACGACATCGCCGCGCGCGCCTGGGACGGCATCGGGAAGTTCGCGCCGGGCGCCGAGCTCTACATCCGCCCCGTGTTCTACGCCGACGAGGGCTTCGTGATCCCCAAGCCCGAAAGTACCCGCTTCGTACTGACGATCTTCGAAGCGCCCATGCCGGACCCCAAGGGCTTCACCGCGACGCTGTCGGACACCCGCCGGCCGACGCCGGAGAGCGCGCCGACGCTGGCGAAGGCGAGCGCGCTCTACCCGCAGAACGCCGAGGCCATGCGCCGCGCCCGCGCCAAGGGCTTTTCCAACGCCGTGGTGCTGGACGCCGCCGGCAACGTGGCGGAATTCGCCACCGCCAACCTCTTCATCGCCAAGGACGGCCAGGTCCACACGCCGCAGCCCAACGGCTGCTTCCTCGACGGCATCACGCGCCAGCGCGTCATCGGCCTCTTGCGCGACGCCGGCACCGAGGTGATCGAGCGGGCCCTGCCCTACAAGGATCTGCTGGAAGCGGACGAGATATTCAGCACCGGCAACTACGCCAAGGTCACGCCGCTGATCAAGATCGAGGAACGCGCGCTGCAGCCGGGGCCGCTCTACCAAAAGGCGCGCGCGCTCTACTTCGACTGGGCGAAAGCGGCCGCGCCGCCCGCCGCGAAAGCCTAGAAGCGGAAAACGACGCCGCGGCGGAAGTGGCGTTACGCCGCGAGGTCCTCGCCGGCGATGGCGCGGCGGATCAGCGCCAGGGTCTCCGGCACGCCGTAGAGCGCGATGAAGCTGCCCATGCGCGGGCCCTGGGTCTGGCCGAGCAGAATCTCGTAGAGCGCGCCGAACCAGGCGCGCAGCTCGGCGAAGCCGTGGCGCTTGCCCACTTCGAACACCTGGTTCTGGATTTCCTCGGCGGTGCTGCCCGGCGCCACGCCTTCCAGCGTCTTGGCCAGGTCTTCCAGCGCCGCGCGCTCGACGTCGGTCGCCTTGCGGTAGACCTTCGCCGGCTTCACGAAGTCGCGGTAGTAGGCGACGGCGTAGCCCACCAGCTTGTCGAGGATCGGCGCGGTGGCCGGCGTCGCGTCCGGCGCGTAGCGCGAGATGAAGCTCCACAGCAGCGCCTTGTCGTGCGCGTTGCAGACGCTGGCCAGGTTCAGCAGCATGCCGTAGCTCACCGGCAGCACCTCGTGCGGCGGCTTGCCGGCGTGGATGTGCCACACCGGGTTCGCGAGCTTCTTCGCCATGTCCTCGCCCGGGAACTTCTCGAGGAAGGTCAGGTAGTCGTCGACATGGCGCGGGATGACGTCGAAGAAGAGGCGCTTGGCCTTGCGCGGCGAGTTGTACATGTAGAGCGCTAGGCTCTCGGGCGGCGCGTAGGTCAGCCATTCGTCCACCGTCAGGCCGTTGCCCTTCGACTTGGAGATCTTCTGGCCCTTGTCGTCGAGGAATAGCTCGTAGGTGAAGCTCTCGGGCGGCACGCCGCCGAGGATGCGGCAGATCTGCGTCGACAGCTTGACCGAATCGATGAGGTCCTTGCCCGACATCTCGTAGTCGACGGCGAAGGCCGTCCAGCGCATCGCCCAGTCGCACTTCCACTGCAGCTTGACGTGCCCGCCGGTGACCGGCGTCTCGACCAGCGTGCCGTCCTCGTCGCGGTAGACGATGGTGCCGGCGGCGACGTTGCGCTCGACCACGGGCACCTGCAGCACCACGCCGGTCTTCTTGCAGACGGGCAGGAACGGCGAATAGGTCGCCTGGCGCTCGGCGCGCAGGGACGGCAGCATCACGTCCATCACGGCGTCGTAGTTGGCGAGCACCTTCAGCAAGGTCTCGTCGAACTGGCCGGCCTTGTAGCAGGCGGTCGCGCTGCGGAACTCGTACTCGAAGCCGAAGGTGTCGAGGAAGGCGCGCAGGCGGGCGTTGTTGTGGTGGCCGAAGCTCTCGTGCGTGCCGAAGGGATCGGGGATGCTCGTCAGCGGCTTGCCGAGGTGGCTCTTCACCATCTCCTGGTTCGGCACGTTGTCGGGCACGCGGCGCAGGCCGTCCATGTCGTCGGAGAAGGCGACGAGCTTGGTCGGCACGTCGGAGATCAGCTTGAAGGCATTGCGCACCATGGTGGTGCGCGCCACCTCGCCGAAGGTGCCGATGTGCGGCAGGCCGGAGGGGCCGTAGCCGGTCTCGAACAGGACGTAGCCCTTGGCCGGCGTTTTGCCGCCGATGCGCGCCAGGACCTTGCGGGCTTCTTCGAAGGGCCAGGCGGTGCTGGCGAGGGCCAAGGCGCGGAGATCGTCGGACACGGCAATACAACCATTGATGAGGGCGGGTCCGGCAACCTAGGGGGTGCCGGACCCGCCGTCAACGCCGCCGCAAGGCGCGATTAAGCCAATAGGCCCAGGGATTTATGGGCCCCCAGGCGGCCGATGTCGCCGGCCAGGCCCCACCAGTCGCGCGCCACCGTGGCATAGACCGCCCGGTAGTCGGTGCTGAACTTAAGGTCGCCGGCTTCCAGGTCCTCCAGGTTCGGCTGGGCGCCGTGGAAACCGCCCTTGATCCGGCCGCCCAGCAGCAGGTGCGGCGCGGCGGTGCCGTGGTCGGTGCCCTTGCTGGCGTTCTCGTTGGCACGCCGGCCGAACTCCGAATAGGTGAGCATCAGCACGTCGTTCCAGTGGCCGGTGACGAGCATCGCCTCGCGGAAGGCGGCCAAGCCCTCGGCGAGCTGCCTGAGCAGGTTGTCGTGCTGGCCGCGCTGGTTGACGTGGGTGTCGAAGCTGCCGAGGCTCACCTTCAGCACCGGCACGCCGGCGTCAGCGACGATGAGCTGCGCCGCCGTCTTGAGCTCGTTGCCGAAGGCCGTGCTGGGGAAGGCCACCGGCAGAGCCGGCGGCTCGGCGAAGAGCGGCGCCAGCTTGGTGGAGGCGTCGAGCAACTCGGCGCGCGTGCGCAGGATGTAGCCGAGTGCGCCGCCGCCGGAGCTATCCTTCACCGCCTGGATCTTCTTCGCCTGGGCGATGAACTGGTCGGGCTTACCGATGATGACGTTGCGCATGGCGCTGCCGGTGAGCGGCCCGAACTCATAGTCGCCGATGACGATGCCGTCGGCCGTCCTGCCGACGTCGCCATGCAGCGTGGAGGCGACCCAGCCCTCGCTCAGCGTCTCCTCGCTCTTGGAGGCCGTCTCCCAGATCTCGATGGAGCGGAAATGCGAGCGGTTGGGCTGCGGATAGCCGACGCCGCACAGAATGCCGAGATCGCCCTTGTCCCAGGCGGCCATCAGCGGCTTCAGCGCCGGGTTGAAGGCGAGCCCATCGCCGAGCGTGAGCATCTCCTCTCCGGGCAGCACCAGGCTCGGGCGCATCTGCGGCAGGTTGGGATCGGCATAGGGGATGACGGTATTCAGCCCATCGTTGCCGCCCTTCAGCTCGACCAGCACGAAGACGCGCTTGCCGATGCGGCTGGCGGGCAGGCGTCGCGCCGCCTGCGCGTAGGCGCGCAAAGGCCCGGGCGCGCCGTACATCACCGGCACGAGGGCGGCGGCGCCCAGAATCTTGAGGCTGTCGCGGCGGGACAGGCGGATCATGACGAACCCTTTACTTCAGCTGATAGACGGGATCGAGGAACAGCGCGGCGAGGCGCACGCGCGCCGAGGCATCGGCGGACGGCGGGTTGGCCGGCGGCTTGGCGAGCAGCAGCGTGCGCAGCTCCGCTTCCGCCGCGACGCCCTTGGGGCCGGCCATGGATTCGTCGGTCGCCATCGGCAGCGACGGGGGCGCGGGCTTGCCGGGCCGCACCATGTTGGCCGGGACCGCGCCGAGCCGGTCGCCGCGCAGCAGGCGCTGCAGGAACTGTTCGCGCGCCAGCAGCGTGTCGGTGCTGATCCAGGCCGTGTAGCCGGGCCAACCCTTGACGTTGGGCGGATCGAAGATGTCCTCGCCGAGGCGCTTGCCATAGCGCGCCAGGGTGACGTCGTCGACCGGAGTGTTCTTGAAGAAGCGCACGGTGCCGACGAGCAGTTCGACGGGCGACTTGATCAGCTCGCCGCGGTTGGCCTGCGCCCAGAAGGCTTCCGAGGTCAGTAGCGCCGACATCAGCGGCTTGATCTCGTAACGCCCGTCGCGGAAGACGGCGGCGAGGCGCTTGACCTCCGCTGCGTCGGGCATTGGCGAGACGAACTCGCGCCACATCTTGCCGGCGACATATTCGGCCGTGCGCGGCTGCTGCAGGATGATGCGCAGGATGTCGCCGCCGTCGAAACGGCCCGTCTGGCCGAGGAAGGTCTTCCCGCCCGCGTCGTGGATGCGCGGATTGTCGACGAAATGCACGCGGTCGCGGTCCGTCGTCCAGCCCGTGAAGGCGCGCGCCGCCTCCTTGATGTCGGCTTCCGTGTAATGGCCCTCGCCGAGCGTGAACAACTCCAGCAGCTCGCGGGCGAAATTCTCATTGGGCTTCTGCTTGCGGTTCAGCCGGTTGTCTAGATAGTCGAGCATGACAGGATCGCGCGCGACGGCGTTCAGCAGCGTCGCGAAATTGCCGAGCCCCTCGCGGCGCAGCAGCGCGTTCTGCCGGAAATGCAGGATCGGCGAGCGCGTCTTGCGCAGCGACGAGGTGAAATGGTTGTGCCAGAACAGCGTCATCCGCTCGGTGACGGGCGACGGCGTGGCGAGCATCTCGCCGTACCACCAGGCCTTCAGGGCGAGAACGCGCTCGTTGGTCAGCTTGACCAGGGCCTTGCGGTCGTCGGCATCGAGCTTGCCGAGGGTGGGATAGACATGGGCCGCGTCGCCGAGCCAGTCCGGGCCGGGCGTGACCGCCTCGCGGCGCGCGCCGTCGAGGATCGCCTGCACCGCCTGCGCGCGGGTGAGCCCATGCAGGGCGGCGGCTTCCTCCTCGGTGGCGCCGAAGCCGACGCGGGCGAGCAGATGGCGGGTGTCGGCGGCGTCGAGCGGCTGCGTGGCGGTGGATTCCATGGAATGGCTTCCGGTTCCGTGAACGACGATCCCCCGCATGCCCCGTTCGATTCGGGCATTTCCCATTATACGCGGGTTCGTTCAGTTTCCGTCGCGCAGATCCGAAAGGCCGTGAAATCCGGACTTTTAGGAAAATCCGGCGCTTCATCTCTCAATGAAGCCAGGTGCCTCAATGAGGCCGGCTGCCTTAATGAAGCGGGGTGCGCGGTTCCGCCGCGACGGGCGTAATGCGCGTCAGCTTGTCGGGGTTGCGCGTGATGTAGAGCGCGACGATGCGCTCGCCCTCGATCTCCAGCGCCGTGGTCTGCACCGCCTGGCCCGCGTCGTTCACGTACATGATGCCGGGCAAGCCGTCGATCGTGCAGAAGACCGGACGGCCGATGGGCCTGGAATAGTTGGGCGCGACGCCTTCGGAATACTTGCGCGCGAGGCCCGCGAAGAAGCGCGCCACCTTGTCGTCGCCGTAGAGCGGGTTGAGCGCCGCCGGGGCCTTGCCGCCGCCGTCGCTGTAGGCGATGACGTCCGCCGCCAGCAGCTGGCGCAGCGCGCCGACGTCACCGCCCTGCGAGGCGGCGAAGAAGGCGCGCGCAATGTCCTTGCCGCGTTCCTTGGTGACCGGGAAGCGCGGCCGCGCCGCCTGCACATGCTGGCGCGCGCGGGCGGCGAGCTGGCGGCAGGCCGCCGGATCGCGGTCGATGGCCTTGGCGACCTCCTCGAATTCCATGCCGAAGACGTCGTGCAGCAGGAAGGCGGCGCGCTCGAGCGGCGACAGCCGCTCCAGCGCCATCATCAGGGTGAGCGTCACCTCGTCCTTGTTGCTCGCCATCTCGATCATGGGCTCCATCTCGACGATGGGCTCGGGCAGCCAGGGGCCGACGTAGGCCTCGCGCCGCGACCGCGCCGACTTGATCTGGTCGAGGCAGAGACGCGTGACCGTGCGCGACAGGAAGGCGCCTGCGTCGCGCACGGCCGAACGGTCGACCTGATGCCAGCGGATGTAGGCCTCCTGCACCATGTCCTCCGCCTCCGCCAGCGAGCCGAGCATGCGATAGGCGATGCGCAGCAGGCGCGGACGGAGAGGCGCGAAGGAGGTGGCGGCATCTTCGGTCATGGCAGTCCTCAAGCCCTAGGCGGCGCTCTTCTTGTCGACCGGGTGGATCGAGCGGAAGCCGATGGAGAAGCGGTTCCAGGCGTTGATCGTGGTGATCGCCAGGGTGAGGTTGACGATCTCCTCGTCGCTGAACTGCGCCTTCACGGCCTCGAAGTCCGCGTCGGGCGCGTGGGTCTGCGAGACCAGGGTCAGCGCCTCGGTCCAGGCCAGGGCGGCGCGCTCGCGATCGGTGAAGAGCGGCGATTCCTGCCAGGCGTCGAGCAGCATCAGGCGTTCCGCCGTCTCGCCGGCGGCGATGGCGTCGCGCGAATGCATGTGGATGCAGAAGGCGCAGCCGTTGATCTGCGAGGCGCGCATCTTCACCAGCTCCAGAAGGCTATGCTCCAGGCCGCTCTCGGCCGGGATCTTGGTCAGCTCCATCATGGCCTTCAAGACCTTGGGAGCAGCGGCGTAGTAGTTCATGCGCGGGGTCATGGCATCATCTCCGATGAAGGTGGGTTCGATGCTAAGACGAGGTGGCGAGGCCGGATGTGACATGCCGGCGACGGAATTTTGCGCATTCCCGCCCGCTTGCCGCAAGCTTCGGGAAATTTCCAGGGATTCCGCCGTTTTCCTCGCTGGCCGACCGGCGGGGGCCCCCTTACACTGACGCCAATGTCCTCCCCGACCGCATCCCCCCGTCTCGCCTCCTTCGCGCCCGTGCTGGTCACCGGCATCAGCCGCGCCGTGACCGTCACAGCCGATGGCGAGATCGTCGAGATGCCGCCGCGCGAAATGGCGCGCCACCTAGGCCTGCACCGCCCGCAAGACGGCGGCCTGTTCGAGGGCGCGCCGCCGATCCTCTGCCACGCGCCCGCCACCACACGCCGCCTCAACGTGCCGCAGTTCCCGGCGCGCGACGTGCTGGAACTCTTCGCCTTCGTCTGCCCGGCACGCTTCTGCCTGCCGACGCCGCGCGGCGTCGCCGAGGCGCTCGGCCTGACGGTCGGCGCCGGCCTGCTGGCCGAAGCGGAAGCCCTGCAGGCCGCCGCCGGCCTGCTGCTCGACAGGCTGGCCAAGCTCGAGGGCGAACCCTTGCGCGAAGCCACCGAGATCGCGCGCGCCATGACCCGCGTCGGCTGGGCCTGGGGGCCCGAATGCATGGCGGCGCTCGGCACCGTCGCGCCGGCCGAAGCGCCCGTCGTCGGCCAGACCAGCCTCGGCCCGCTGCGCGTCTGGATGAAGCTGCGCGAATGGCAGGACGAGCCGCCGCCCGCCCCGCCCGGCCACCTGCCGGTCGATCCCGAAGAGGCGCGCGAGCGCCTGGCCGACATGATCGGCCAGAACCAGGACGGGACTGCGCGAGAGGCGCGGCCCCAGCAGTCGGACTATGCCGCCGCCGCCAGCGCCGCCTTCGCGCCGCGCGACGCCGCCGGCGATCCGCGCGTCGTGCTGGCCGAGGCCGGCACCGGCACCGGCAAGACGCTCGGCTACATCGCGCCCGCCAGCCTGTGGGCGGAGAAGAACAAGGGCGCCGTCTGGCTCAGCACCTACACGCGCAACCTGCAACGCCAGCTCGACGTCGAGCTCGACCGGCTGCACCCCGATCCGCTGGAGAAGGCGTCGCGCGTCGTCATCCGCAAGGGCCGCGAGAACTACCTCTGCCTGCTCAACCTCGAAGAGCAGGTGAACCGCGCCGCCGTGACGCCGCGCGAGACGGTGGCGACCGCCCTGATGGCGCGCTGGGCGCGGGCCACGCGCGACGGCGACATGGTCGGCGGCGACTTCCCCTCCTGGCTGGCGCAGCTGCTCGGCTACGCGCCGACGCTCGGCCTGACGGACCGGCGCGGCGAATGCATCTACGCGGCCTGCGACCATTGGCGCAAATGCTTCATCGAGAAGACGGTGCGCCGCGCGCGCCACGCCGACATCGTGGTGGCCAACCACGCGTTGGTCATGGCGCAGGCGGCGCTCGCCGGCCTCGACGACGCCAACGTGCCGACGCGCTACGTCTTCGACGAGGGCCACCACCTGTTCGACGCGGCGGATTCCGCCTTCGCCGCCCATCTCGGCGGCCGCGAGACGGCGGAGCTGCGCCGCTGGCTGCTCGGCGCCGAGACGACCAGCGGGCGCCCGTCGCGCGCGCGCGGCCTGCAGAAGCGCATCGGCGACCTGTTCGCGGGCGACGGCGAAGCGGAAGACCTGCTGACGACGGCCCTGCGCGCCGCCCGCGCGCTTCCCGGCGACGGCTGGCAGAAGCGCCTGGCGGAAGACCAGGCCTTGTCCGGCGTCCCTCGGGGTGCCACGGAAGTGTTCCTTGGCTTCGTGCGCCAGCAGGTGCTGGCCCGTGCGCCCGACGCCGAGGCCGGCTACAGCCTGGAAGCGGAGAAGACGCCGCTGATCGGCGGCCTCGCCGCTGCCGCGCTGGCGCTCGACGAAGCCCTTCAGGCGCTGCAGACGCCCATCGCCAAGCTCGGCGCCAAGCTGGCGCGCATGCTCGACGAGAAGTCGGACGAGCTGGACACGACGACGCGCCAACGCCTGGAAGGCGCGCTGAAGAGCCTGGAGCGCCGCGCCGCCATGCCGCTGGTCGCCTGGCGCGCCATGCTGGCGACCGTCGACGACGACGCGCCGCCCGACTTCGCCGACTGGTTCTCCGTCGAGCGCATCGACGGCCGCGAGGTCGACGTCGGCCTGCACCGCCACTGGGTCGACCCGACGACGCCCTTCGCCCGCTACGTGCTGGAGCCGTCGCACGGCGCGCTCATCACCTCCGCCACCCTGCGCGACAGCGGCCCTCTCGCCGCCGACGCCGATCCGGCGAACGAAAACTGGCAGAGCGCCGAGGCGCGCAGCGGCGCCCGGCATCTGCCGACCCCGGCGCAACACATCAGCGTGCCATCGCCATTCGACTACGCCGCCTGCACCCGCGTGCTGGTCGTCACCGACGTGGCGAAGGCCAACCCGGCTGCCGTGGCGAGCGCCTATCGCAGCCTGTTCCTCGCCTCCGGCGGCGGCGCGCTCGGCCTCTTCACCTCAATCGCGCGGCTGCGCGACGTGCATTCGCGCATCGCGCCCGCTCTGGAGGACGCCGACATCACTCTGCTGGCGCAGCATGTCGACGGGCTCGACACCGGCACTTTGGTCGACATCTTCCGCGCCGAGGAGGACAGCTGCCTGCTCGGCACCGATGCCGTGCGCGACGGCGTCGACGTGCCGGGCCGCGCGCTCCGCCTGATCGTGTTCGACCGCGTGCCCTGGCCGCGCCCGGACATCCTGCACAAGGCGCGCCGCCAGGCCTTCGGCGGCAAGGCCTGGGACGAGACGCTCGCCCGGCTCAAGCTGAAGCAGGCCTACGGCCGCCTCATCCGCCGCGCCGGCGACGCCGGCGTGTTCGTCATGCTCGATTCGGCGCTGCCGAGCCGGCTCGCCACCGCCTTCCCGCCCGGCGTCGCCGTGCAGCGCCTGGGCCTGGCCGAAGCCGTCACCGAAATTAGGAACTTTTTCGCATCGCCCGGCGTTTCCAACCCGACCAAACCGGCGTAGCTGTCGCCTCCAAGAGGATACCCATGAGCATCGACCATCACGACGCCCTGATCTATTCCATGCTGCTGGTGTCTGCCGCCGACGGCAACATGACCGACGCGGAGATGACCACCATCGGCGAGATCGTGCGCACCCTGCCGATCTTCGCCGACTACGACATCGAAGGCCTGCCGAAGGCGACCAAGGCGTTCGCCAAGCTGATGGAAGACGAGGACGGGCTGGAAGGCGCGCTCAAGTACGTGAAGAAGCACCTGCCGAAGCACCTGCGCGAGACGGCCTATGCGCTGGCCGTCGACGTCGTCGCGGTCGACCAGGAAGCCAGCCAGGAAGAGCTACGCATGCTCGAGATGATGCGCCACCGCCTGGACGTCGAGCGGCTCGCCGCCGCCGGCATCGAACGCGGCGCCGCCGCGCGCTACGCGCGGTCGTAGGCGGCTCGCCCATCCCCATTCCTCATGGCCGGACTTGGTCCGGCCATCCGCCTTCTGCGTCGATGGATTGCAAGGCGTGGATGCCCGCAACAAGTGCGGGCATGACGGCTTTCTAAGGCCGCTACTCCGCCGCGCTCTGGCGCAGGTCGAGCCGCTTCAGGCAGCGGTCGATCCACTGCGCCGTCAGCTTCTCCTGCGCTCGGTTCTGGCCGAGCCGCTCGCGCAAGGAGCGGAAGTCCACCACGTCGAGCGGCTGGTCCTGGTTGTAGCAGGTGAAGACGACGTGCGTTTCGCCCGTGATGGGGTCGACGTGCGGCTGCAGGCACTGGGCGCAGATTTCCTTCATCATGCACTGCATCGGCGAGTTGATGCTGCCGAAGGCCTGATGGTCGGGCCTGAGGTAAGGCTTCAGCACCGTATGGCGCGCGCGGCCGACGGCCGCCATCATGCCGTCCGAGCCGATGGCGACGATGCGGTTCACCGCGGCGAGGTCGATCGACGCGGGCCCGAGCTTGCCCGAGCCGTAGGCGACGATGGCCTCGACGATGTTGCCGACGAAGGTCTTGTCCTGGGCGCGGTCCGGCGCGAAGCCCGGGGCTTCGTCCGAACACCAGATCACCACGTCGGCCGCCGCCTCGATCTGCTCGACCTTGTAGCGGTCGATCAGCTTCTTGTAGCCGGCGAAGTAGAGCACCTTCGAGCCGGCGGCGCGGAACGCCTGGCCGATGGAGAACAGCACGGCGTTGCCGAGGCCGCCGCCGACCAGAAGCACGGTCTCGCCGGCCGGCGTCTCGGTCGCCGAGCCGGTCGGGCCCATGAGCACCACGGGCTCGCCGATCTTGAGCGACGCGCAGAGGTCGCTCGAGCCGCCCATCTCCAGCGCGATGACGGAGATCAGGCCCTTGTCGCGGTCGACCCAGGCGCCGGTCAGCGCCAGGCCTTCCATGTTCAGGATGGTGCCGTCGACGCGCGGCGCCAGGCTCTCGAAGTTCTGCAGGCGGTAGAACTGGCCCGGCTCGAAGTTGCGGGCGGCCAGCGGCGCATGAATCCCCACCTCGATGATCGTCGGCGTCAGGCGGTTGACGGCGTGGACCGTGGCGCGCAGGGCCTTGTTCATGTCGGCGACGAGGTCGGCCGGCGTCACGCCGGTCGGTGCGCGCTTGGCGAGCGTGCGGCTGACGACGGGATAGCCCTGCTTGGCGCTGCCCATGGCCTTGACGACGTTGCCGGCGAAGGACGGATGCAGGTCGCCGAAGAAGCTGACGGCGCGGCCGTCGGGCTCGAAGGCGGTGAGCACGCGCACGGCGGAAGGCTTGGCGAGCTTCTCCGGCGTCGCCGGATTGCCGTCCTCGTCGAGGGCGCGGAAATACTTGCCGTCCAGCGTCATGTGGGCGGCATCTTCGCGCGCCAGCACGGTGTTGGGCTGGGTGCCGGCGGCGATCAGCACGCTGCGCGCCGGCAGCTGCACGGTCGTGCCCGAATCCACCAGGCGGCCGTCGTCGCCCGCTTCCATGCGGGCGCAGGTGATGGCGCGCGCATGGCCGAAGTCGTCGACCTCGATCTCCACCGGGCTCAGGCCCTCGGCGAAGTCGATGCCCTCTTCCATCGCCTTCTCCACTTCTTCGTGGTTCAGCGTGTAGCTCGGGCTGTCGGTCATCCAGCGGCGATAGGCGAGCGTGGCACCGCCCCAGGAGCGCAGCAGCCTGATCAGGTTGGCTTCGCGGCCTTCCTTCGCAGCGAGCTCGCGCTCGGCGCGGATGGCGCGGGCATGGCCGATGAACTCGTCGGCGATGATGGTGTCTTCCGGGTTCCAGGCCGCGCGCACCTTCGCCTCGCCGCGTTCGGCGACCAGCGTCTCGTAGCGCATCAGGAACTTCTCGACCTGCACCGGATAGTAGGCGAGCGATTCAGTCGCCGTGTCGATGGCGGTCAGGCCGCCGCCGATGACGACGACCGGCAACCGAACTTGAAGATTGGCGAGCGAGCCCGGCTTGGCGGCACCCGTGAGCTGCAGGCCCATCAGGAAATCGGAGGCCTGGCGCACGCCGCGCGCCAAGGCGTTCGGCATCTCGATGAAGGTCGGGCGGCCGGCGCCGGCGCAGAGCGCGATATGGTCGAAGCCGCGCGCGAAGGCGGAGTCCACGGTCAGCGTGCCGCCGAAGCGCACGCCGCCGAACATGGCGAAGCTGGCGCGGCGCTCGAGCAGCAGGCGCACGATCTTGAGGAAGTTCTTGTCCCAGCGCACGGTGATGCCGTATTCGGCGACGCCGCCGAAGCCGGCCATGGCGCGGTCGCCGAGCGGTTCGGTCAATTCGGCGATGTCGCGGATCGGCTTGAAGGGCACGCGCGAGCCGTCGAGCGCCACGCCGGAGATGCCGTCGGGCAGCGGCTCGATCTTCAGGCCGTCGACGGCGACGACCGTGTGGCCATCGTTCATCAGGTGATGCGCGAGCGTGTAGCCGGCGGGGCCGAGGCCGACGACCAGCACCTTGTAGCCCGCGTCGGGCTTGGGAAGCGGGCGGCGAACGTTCAGCGGATTCCAGCGCGTCAGCAGGCTGTAGAGCTCGAAGCCCCAGGGCAGCGCCAGCACGTCCTTGAGGGTGCGCGTCTCGACCTGCGGGATGTTGACCGGCTCCTGCTTCTGGTAGATGCAGGACTTCATGCAGTCGTTGCAGATGCGATGGCCGGTGCCGGCCGTCATGGGGTTGTCGATGACGACGACCGCGAGCGCGCCGAGCGTGTGGCCCGACGACTTCAGCTGGTTCATCTCGGAGATCTTCTCTTCGAGCGGACAGCCGGCCAGCGTGACGCCGAAGGGGCTCTTCTGGTAGGCGCCGGTCTTGCGGTCCTTCAGGCCCTTCGAGCAGGAATCCTTGCCCTGGTTGTGGCAGAAGATGCAGTAGTTGGCCTGGTCGAGCGCGCCCTTCAGGTCCATGCCGGCGTCGGTGAGCGCGAAGCCCTCGCGCTGGCGCCAGTGGTGGGGCGACAGGCGGATCATGGTCACGCCGTCGCGCTGCTCGGTCTCGACCGGCACGAGATGCTGGAAATCGAGCTTCTTCGGCGCCTTGAACAGCACGCCGTCCTTGAAGCGGGCCTGGCCGGCCTCATGCAGCGTCGCCCAGGCGGCGAAGGCCTCGGCGAGGTCGAGGGCGTCCTTGTTGGCGGCCTCGTCCTTCAGCCAGTCCTGCACGGCGGCGGAGAAACTCTCTTCCGTGACGGGCGCGCCGAGCTTAGCGACCAGCGCCGCCTCGATGGGCGCCACGTCGAGCGCCGCCAGTTCGTCGGGCTTGAAGCGCTTCACGGCGCGGCGCTGCACGAACAGGCGCTTGGTCTCGTAGACCGGCGCAAGGGCGTCGTGCTTCGCGGCGAGCGCCCGCAGGTCGTCGGAAATGCCGAATAGGCCGCCGAGGAAATCCTCCAGGTGCGGCGCGACGTCGATCAGCAGGGCCGATTCGTCCTTGGCCTCGAGCGTCTCGGGCGTCGCGCGCGCCGCCATCAGGCGATTGAACAGCTCGACGTCCGCGCTCTGCAGATAGGCGACGAAAGCGGCGTCGAGCTTGACCAAGCCGCGGCGCGCATAGAGGTCGGCGAAGGAGAGGCCGTGGGCGAGCGTCAGGGATGCGGCGGACTGGGTCATGGCAAGCGCTTATCTGAAAGAACGGGCGCGCCGGCCTGACCGACGCGCCCTGACAGTACATATAGGACCGAACGAAGCCTAAAACGACCTCGCCCGCAACGGGGCTTACTGCCCCTTGATCATGTCCAGGACCGACGAGCCGGCCGAGTCGTCGAGGCCCGAGCCGAAGCCCGCGAAGGCGGCGGCGGCCACCGGCCGGGCGATGACGTCCTCGACGGTGTCCTGCCACAGGGCCAAGGCCTCGCGCTGGGCGTCGAGCTGGCCGTCAGCATTCACAGCCTGGGAGCGGGTCGCCAGGTAGCGGTCGAGCGTCTCGATCACCTCCGTATCGCCGAAGTAGGCGGTGCGCACGGTGCTGATCACCGTCTCCTCGCTGTCGTCCTCGGCGCCCGGCATCATGGCACGGATGCGCAGGCGCTGGGCCGAGTAGCGGAAGCCGAGGTCGGCGGCGGCGCGGGCCTGGTCGGCGAAGCCGGCGGCGAGCGCGCGGTCCGTCGAGATCAGCGCGTCGTCGGCCAGATCCTTCTGCACGTCGTCGTCCGCCGTGGCGACGGCGCATTCGGCCGTGCGGCCGGCCGGCGGGGAGAATTCCCAGTCTTCGCCGAAGTCGAAGAACAGGCCTTCGTTCGCCGGATCGACTTCCTTCTCGACCGGCTCGATCAGCTTGCGGATGCCGTCCTTGCCGAGGCGCAGCGACCAGTCGCGCACCGACTCGTCGCCCTGCTTGCCTGCGGCGTAGCCGTCCATCAGCAGTTCGAGGGCGCGCTTGGCCAGACGCGCCGGCACGACCGGGCCCAGCAGGGCGAGATGGCCGTTCTTGCGCTCTTCGCCGCCGACGTAGATCTGGTAGTGCGGCGCGTTGCGCGCGCCGATCTTCTTGCCCATGCCGCGGAAGCCGAAGTCCGCCACGTGGTGCAGGCCGCAGCCGTTCTGGCAGCCGGAGATCTTGATGTTGACGTTCGGCTTGGCCTTGTAGTTCGTGGCCAGCTCCTGCACTTCGAGGCCGAAGGTCTGCGAAGTCGTGATGCCGATGCCGCAGGTCGTCGTGCCGGGGCAGGCGACCACGTTGGGCACGTCGCCCGGATGGTTCTCGACGCCGAAGCCCATGGCGCGCACGGCGGCCACGACCTTGCCGACGGCGCCCTTCTCCAGGCCGACGATGACGATGTTCTGCTCGCGCGTGGTGCGCAGGCCGCTGGAGCCGTTGCTCTTGGCGATGTCGACGAACTTGTCCAGCTCGTCGGACGAGAACAGGCCGAGCTCCGCCTTCACGACCACGGCGGTCTTGCCGTCATGCTGCTGGACGATGCCGCCCGGCGAGACCGGCTCGGGCGCGTTCTCGCCCTGGCGCCATTCGAGCGCCTGCCAGGGGCGCTGCGGCATGGTCCGCGTGCGGGCGAACTCTTCCTCGTACAGCGCGCGGAACTTCTCGGCCCCGAAGCGCTTGTTGACGAACTTGATGCGCGCCTGGTTGCGGTTGCGCCGGTTGGAATAGCGGTGATGGATGCGCACCAGCGCCTCGACGACCGCCGGCAGATCCTTCTCTTCGACGAAGTCCGCGACAAGCGACGCCGGAATGGCGATGCCGCCCGTGCCGCCGCCGGCATAGGCCTTGAAGCCCGGCTTGCCCGACGCGTCGCGCACGGCGACGAGGCCGAGATCGTGGATCGACGACGAGGCGCAGTCGGTCTCGCAGCCGGACACGGTGATCTTGAACTTGCGCGGCATGTGCTGGACGAGCGGATGGCGAATCCAGCTCAAGGCGAGCTGGTCGGCGACCTTGCCGGCGTCGACATGCTCGCGCGGGCAGATGCCGGCGAGCTGGCAGGAGGTCATGTTGCGCAGCGTGTTGCCGCAGGCCTCGCGCGTGGTCAGGCCGCGCTCGTAGAGGAACTGCAGCAGGTCGGGCGCCTCGTCCGGCTTGATGAAGTAGATCTGCAGGTCCTGGCGCGTCGAGACGTGGATCTTCGCGCCGCCGAACTTACGGTTCGCCTCGGCGACGACGTTGGCCCATTCGAAGGGCAGCAGCCCGCCGGGCACCTTGATGCGCAGCATGTGGACGTTCGGCTGCAGCTGGCCGTAGAGGCCGAAGCGCAGGCGGAAGCCCTGCCACTTGGTCGCGTCCCATTCGCCGGACTTCACCTTGGCATAGGCGGCGCGAAACTCGTCGGCGTCGGAGACGCTCGCCAGAGGTTCGCTGCCATTCACTTCGTCGATAGGCGGCGGGGTTTGCCGGCCGCGCACTTGGCGGGCCAGATCGAAAGTCTCGGACATGTGGAATCTCCTGCGCCCCCGGGTGAAGGGGCGGTCAACTGGCGCGCATTATGACCAGCGGAAGTCCAAAGTCAACAATCTGGCTTGTGAAATAGAAAATAATACATTTTATAGATGTGAATATTGTCGCAAGCCCTGGCTGTCCTGAGCTTTCCCCTCGGTTCGCCTCGCTTTCCCTAGGCCTGTAACGCCTTGGCGAGGCTCGCATCCAGGCCTTGCGTCGCAGGGCTCAGGCGCGCCATATCTGCCCCGCCAGCCAGCCCCTTCCCCCGTTCAGGTGCCTGCCGTGTCCGCCACCCTGTCCTCTTCCACCACCGCCGTCGCCCGCCCCTCCACTCCCGACCGCATGGTCGGCTGGTGGCTGACCATCTGCGCCCTGATGATCTTCGTCATGGTGGTCATCGGCGGCGTCACGCGGCTGACCGAATCGGGCCTCTCCATCGTCGAATGGCAGCCCCTGTTCGGCGCCCTGCCGCCGATCACCACCGCCGACTGGCAAGAGCTCTTCGCCAAGTACCAGCAGTTCCCCGAATACCAGAAGGTGAACTTCGGCATGACGCTGGCCGACTTCAAAGGCATCTTCTGGCTCGAATACATCCATCGCCTGTGGGGCCGTCTGATCGGCCTCGCCTTCGCGATCCCGGCCCTCGTCTTCCTCTTCAAGGGCTGGCTGCGCGGACCTTTGCGCTGGCAGGTGCCGGCGCTCTTCGTCCTCGGCGGCGCGCAAGGCGCGCTCGGCTGGTTCATGGTCGAGAGCGGCCTGGTGAACGACCCGCGCGTCAGCGCCTACCGCCTCACCGCCCACCTGCTGCTGGCGCTGTCGCTCTACGGCTGGCTGCTGTGGCTCGGCCTCGGCCGCATCCGCCCGAACGACGGCTGGTCCGTCGCTGAAGGGGGAACCTCGCCGACGGCGCGCCGCCTGCGCGGCCTGTCGCATCCGCTGGCGCTGCTCGTCGTGCTCACCATCTGCAGCGGCGGCTTCGTCGCCGGCACCGACGCCGGTTTCACCTACAACACCTTCCCGCTGATGGATGGCCGCTTCGTGCCCGAGGGCTACGCGATGCTCTCGCCCTTCTGGCACAACGTCTTCGAGAACATCCCCTCGGTGCAGTTCAACCACCGCTGGCTCGCCGTCAGCACTGCGCTCTGCGTCATCGCCTTCGCGCTCTACGCCCAGAGCAAGGCCATTCCCGCCTCGGCGCGCATTGCCACCGGCGCGCTGCTCGCCATGGCGCTGATCCAGCCGACCCTCGGCATCGCCACCCTGCTGACCGTCGTCGACACGCCGATCGCGGCGCTGCACCAGGCCGGCGCCGTGGTGCTGCTGTCGCTCGTGCTGTGGACCATGCGCTGCCTCAAGCGGCGCGCCTGAGGGTTCCGCCGCCCGGGCCGCGTCTGCCGAGACTTGCTCCCGGCAATTTAATTTGATATCTAAGCTTTGTCTGGGAAACGAACATAATCGGATGCCTATCGACGGGAGCGAACTCCCGCGCCGGCGTCCATGAGGCCAAGTGACGCGACGCCCTGACGGGCGCGCGGCACAGTCGTTTTCCGGGCGTTCGCCGGCCATGCCGGCATCATTCTGGTTTTGGCAGCAGGGACCCTTGCCCATGGCGACCGCAGTGACGACCGACACTCCGCTCAACCTGACCTGGCCCAAGGAAGGCCCCTCGCGGGTGCCCTACTGGGTCTATTCCTCGCCGGAGATCTACAGGCGCGAGCAGGAGCTGGTGTTCGGCGGCTCGAGCTACAACTACATCGGGCTCGAGTGCGAAATCCCCAACTCGGGCGACTTCCGCCAGACCAAGGTCGGCGACAAGCCGGTGATCTTCATGCGCGACGAGGACGGCGTGGTGCATGTCGTCGTCAACCGCTGCGCGCACCGCGGCGTGCAGTTCTGCTACGACATGCACGGCACGGACAAGAAGGAATTCATCTGCCCGTACCACCAGTGGACCTACAACCTGAAGGGCGAGACCACCGCCGTGCCCTTCCGCCGCGGCCTGCAGAAACAGGGCGGCATGCCCGCCGACTTCGACATGAAGGCGAACGGCCTGCAGAAGCTCAAGGTGGCGACGCGCCACGGCGTGATCTTCGCCAGCTTCGACCACGGCATGCCTTCGTTCGAGGACTACATCGGCCCCAAGATGGTCGGCTGGTACGACCGCGTGTTCAGCGGGCGCCCGCTCAAGGTGCTGGGCTACCAGCGCCAGCGCATCCGCTGCAACTGGAAGCTCGTGTTCGAGAACATCAAGGACCCCTACCACGCCTCCCTGCTGCACGTGTTCCTGGTGTCCTTCAGCCTGTTCCGCGCCGACAATCCCTCGAAGGTGCAGATGGACGAACGGCTCGGCCTGCATTCCGTGCTGGTGTCGCAGCGCGGCGAGAAGAAGGCCGACGACACGACCTCCGACATGCGCCAGAACCAGGCGCACTTCACGCTGGCCAACCCGCTGATGCTGCAGCCGGAGAAGGAATTCCCCGGCGAGGCCACCGTGGTGATGCAGACGATCTGGCCGAACCTGATGGTGCAGCAGCAGTCGAACACGCTGGCCATGCGCCAGATCCACCTCGTCGGCCCGGAGGAGTTCGAGCTGCACTGGACCTACTTCGGCTTCGCCGACGAGTCCGAGGAGATGACGCACAAGCGCCTGCGCCAGGCCAACCTGATGGGCCCGGCCGGCTACGTCTCCGCCGACGATTCCGAGGTGATGGAGGCGATCCAGGCCGGCATCACGAAATACGCCGGCGCCGGCGCCGTCGTCGAGATGGGCGGCCGCGACGTCGAGGACACCGAGCACATGGTGACCGAATCGGCGATCCGCGCCTTCTACGACGGCTACCGCAAGGTCATGGGCCTCTAGGCCCGGAGCGAGGGAAAGACATGAACATGACGACCAAGCCCCGCGCCGCCGAATTCGCCGCGCTCCGCGCCGAGATCGAAGAATTCAACACCGCCTACGCCGACTGCCTCGACGACGGCGACATCCACGAGTGGAAAGACTTCTTCACGGCGGACTGCGTCTACAAGGTGCTGCCGCGCGAGAACCACGAGCAGAACCTACCGCTGGCGGTGATCTACGCGGAGGGCCATGGCGGCCTGGTCGACCGCGTCGTCGGCGTCACCAAGACGACCGTGTTCCGCAAGCGCTACCTGCGCCACTTCATCACCAACACGCGCATCCGCACGGCGAACGGCGACGACGTGCACGCGGAGGCGAACTACCTGGTGCTGGAAACGCTGCCCGGCGAATACACCAAGATCCTCAACGCCGGCCGCTACCTCGACCATTTCGTGCGCGAGAAGGGCGAGCTGAAGCTCAAGCAGCGGCTCTGCGTCTACGATTCGGAAATGGTCCCCGCCACCATCGTCTACCCGATCTAATGCGATCTCCGGTCGCACGGCCGATCTGACGCGACCTCGGCCGCAGGGCCGTCTGACGCTCCATGAAAAAGCCCGGCGGATCGCTCCGCCGGGCTCTTCTTCCGACCGCAAACCGGGGGGTTAAGCGGCTAGGAAAACCGGAATGTCCGCCGCGGGCATCGGCTGGGCCATGTGGAAGCCCTGCACGAAGTCGCAGCCGTTGTCCTTGAGGAACTCCAGCATCGCCTGGGATTCCACGCCCTCGGCGATGCATTTGAGGCCGAGCGCCCGCGCCAGGCCAATGACGGCGATGACGATGGCCGCCCCCGCTTCCGACACCAGCATCGAGGCGACGAAGGTCTGGTCGATCTTGAGCGCCGAGAACGGCAGGCGCTGCAGATGCACGAGCGACGAGTAGCCCGTGCCGAAATCGTCGATCGACAGGTCGAAGCCCTTCAAGCGGAAACGCGTGAACAGCTCCATCAGCCGCGCCGGATCGCGCATGGTCGCGCTCTCGGTCAGCTCCAGGGAGATCGCCGCCGGCGTGATCCCCTCGTTCTCGCACATCCACTGCAGGCGCTCCGGCAGGCCTTCGTCCGGCGCGTTGGCGATCGAGATGTTCACGGCGATCTTGAGCTTGAGGCCCGCGCGCTGCCAGATGCCGGCTTGGCGCACCGCCTCGCCCAGGGCCCAGTCGGTCAGCAGGCCGACGATGCCGGCACGCTCGGCCATGGGAATGAAGACCGACGGCATCACCAGGCCGAGCTGCGGATGCTGCCAGCGCATCAGGGCTTCGACGCCGGTGACGACGCCGTCGCGCAGGTCGACGATCGGCTGGTAGTGCAGGACCAGCTCCTCCGCGTCGATGGCGGCGCGCAGCCGCTCCGGCGACAGGGGCAGGTCGGCGTGGGCCTGCCGCTCGAGCACGTCGCGCAGCGCGTCGGCGTCGATCGGCTTGCGGATGATGCCGGCCATGTTCAGGCCATGGGCGCGCCCCAGGCGCAGCGCCGTCTCCATCACGCGGCTCTCCGCCCCGCTGGCGATCAGGATGTTGGCGCCGACGCCGCTCCTGGCGAACTGGCGCAGCACGTCGAGGCCGTCGATGCCGGGCATGCGCAGGTCAAGCACGATGACGCTCGCAGGATGCTGTTCGAGATGGTCGAAGAGCTGGTGCGGCTGGGTGGTGCCGAACACGTCGTAGCCGCAGGCGTCGCCGACGTAGCCGACGAACTCGCAGAAGAGGCTCTCGTCGTCGAGCACGGCGAGATGCCCGCGCGGCGGCGCCTTCGTCGTCATGGACGCTCCGGCGGCGGTCGATGGCAGATCGTTCTGCATGAGCCACGTCATTGCTGTACCTGCTACGCCACCCGCGCCGCACCGCGCGACACGACGTTAAGCGACAATCCCTTCGCGCCGGCCCTTCACGTTGACCGCTGGCCGGCAACCGCGGGTCCGCGCTTCTACTATTCAGCGTAGGACGTGGAACTAACGCACGCCAATGAGAATACGTTCCGGATCGGGATATATAGGCTAAGCGCTCCTATCCGAAAGAGCCGGCGCATCCCCGCAAGAGCCGAACCGCCTCTCGTGAGATCGCTTGCCCCGGCAAAGGTTCCGCAAAGAAAAAGGCCCGGCGGATCGCTCCGCCGGGCCTTCTGTCTCCGAAGGGAGAAGGACGCTTACGCGGCCTTGCGCTTCGCCTTCTTGCTGTAGGGCTTCAGGCCGGCGCGCTTGATCACGCCGTCGAGACGGGCGGCGACCTCGGCGGTCGCCGGCATCATCGGCAGGCGGTGCTCGTTCTTGTCGAGCACGCCCAGCTTCTTCATGATGTACTTAATCGCGATCGGGTTGGTGTCGTAGAACACCGCCTCGTTCAGCTCGGCCAGCTCGAAGTGCAGCTTGCGGGCCTTCTCGATGTTGCCGGCGACCGTCTGCTCGTAGAGGTCGGCGACCTTGCGCGGCGCGACGTTGCCGACAGCGTTCATCAGGCCGCAGGCGCCGACGCAGAGCATCGGGAAGCTGAGGTCTTCGAGGCCGACGAACACGCGGAAGTCGAAGCCGAAGCGGTCGAGCGCGTGCGTCACGAAGCCGAGGTCGTTGACCGCGTGCTTGATGCCGACGAGGTTCTCGGTCTTGTTCATGATCTGCTCGACGGTGTCGAGGGTCACGCCCACGGCCGTGCGGCCCGGGATGTGGTAGATCATGAGCGGCAGGTCGATCTTCTTGCCGATCTGGGCGTAGTACTCGACCAGGCCGCGCTGCGGCGGACGGACGTAGTACGGCGTGACGACGAGCAGGGAATCGACGCCGGCCTTCTGGGCGGCGAAGCTCAGCTCCATCGTCTCGGCTTCCGACTGCGAGCCGGTGGCCGCCACGACGGGCACGCGCTTCGCCGTCACGTCGACGGCGATCTTGTAGAGCTGCTTGCGCTCTTCGGTCGTCAGGGTCGAGGGCTCGCCCGTCGTGCCGGTGACGAGGATGCCATGGCTGCCGTTGTCGATCATGTAGTCGACGACTTCCTCGAACTTGGCGTAGTCCACCTTGCCGTTCTTGAACGGAGTGACGGCCGGGGGATAAGAGCCACGCAGGAAGTTCTTCTTCAGCTTAATCACGTTAGGCCACCTTGGTGCGGTTGGTTTCGAAGCCGGCGTGCGAGCCGAGCAGCGAGATCGGACCCTTCAGGTCTTCCTGCCACAGCAGCGCGTCGGTGTTGATGCAGAACGGCATGTCCTGAATGGTCATCTCGTACACGGGGCCGACGTCGGTCGCGTGGTTGTGGATCGCCCAGCCCGGCGCCGAGAACATCAGGTCGCCGGCCTTCCAGTCGAGACGCTGGCCCTGCACGACCGAGTGGCCTTCGCCGCCGAAGTAGTAGTTGATGGCGGCCGAGGCGTGGCGGTGCGGACGGTCAACGATGCCCTGCGGGCGGATCGTCAGCGCCGAGAAGAAGTTCGGGTTGGTGCCGTTGGTGCGGCCCGTCGCCGGGTCCCACAGCAGGTACAGGCGGCGGCCCTTGTAGGACGAGCCCAGCTCGGCAAGCTTGTCGAGCTCGGTCTTCACCTTCTGCCACGGCCACTGGTGCGGCGTGATTGAGATCGGCTCCGGGTTGATCAGCTTCTCGTAGGGCATCAGCCAGGCGCCGTCTTCGGTCAGCTGGAAGGTGCCGTAGGGGCTCTTCGGCAGTTCCTTGCCCTTGGCCTCGTACTCGGCCTTGGCGTCATGCACGTCGGAGGTGGTCTCCGGCGGGTTCTCGTCGAGCCAGTGAATGTGCAGGCGCTCCAGCAGCGGCGCGTTGTCGTAGCGCAGGCGCACCTGGATGTCCTTGGTGTCGTTGATGTACTCGTGCACCGCCATCGAGGGGGTGGTGAGCACGTCGTACTGGGCGAACTCGAAGCGCTTGTCGCCGACGATCATCGAGCCGCCGCCCTGGATCGGGAAGTTGACGGTCGAGGCGTTGGTGCGGACGCGCTGGGTGCGCTCGCCCGGCAGGAGCACGTCGAGCGACAGGCCGATGCCCGGCGCGAAGCTCTTCAGGCCCGGCTCGCACTGCGGATGCACGAACTGGGTGCGGCGGATGCCGTTGTTCGGGCGCGGCAGGCTGGCCAAGCGGTCGACCTCGGCGTCGATCTCTTCCTTGCGGATGATCAGCGGCGCCCACAGCTCCATGGAATGGTCTTTCCAGGTGTGGACGTCAGGGGTCTGGCGGCCCGAAACGTCCACCATCTTGAATTTCTGGTCAAAGTCGAACGACATGTCCTTCCTCCGTGCGAAAGGGTTACAGCAGTTTCGGTTGCGAGCGTTGCGGGTGGGGATAGTCGGTTCCCACCTTCTTGGCCACCGCCCGTTGGTAGACCTCGACGGCGGACGCCATGTCCGCCAGGCCCATGCCCATGAATTTATATATAGTGAGGTCGGCGCCGGCCGGCCGGGGTTTTTGGTCCTTCACCAGCTCGCTGAGCGGCTTGATCTGGTCCCAGCTGCCGCCCGCGGCAACGAAATCAATGAGTTCCTTGGAACCCTTCTGCACCTGCGCCAGGTTGTCGCAGATGATCTTGTCGCAGCGCTTGAACACGCCGGTGTCGATTTCCTTGTTCGACGGGATGATCGCGCCGCCGGCGTTGATGTGCGCGCCCTTCGCCAGCATGTCGGCGAAGATGTAGGGATCCTTGGCGCGCGTGAAGGTGGTGATGATCGGCGAATCCTTCACCGCCGCCTCGACGGTCGCGCAGTCCTCGACCTTGAGCTCCGGCCAGGTCTTGCGGATGTCCTCGACGAAGGCGGCGCGGTTGGCCGGCGTGCGGCTCCACACGCGGACGCGCTTGATCGGACGCACGGAGCGGACGGCGGAGACCTGCGGCAGGGCTTGGTGGCCCGAGCCGATGATGGTCATCTCCTCGGCATTTTCCTGCGACAGCCACTTGGTGGCGACGGCGGAGAGCGCCGCGGTGCGCATCTGGCCGAGCGCGAAGGCTTCGACGATGGCGCGGATCTGGCCGTCTTCCGAGCCGTGCATGACGATGATGGGCGCAGCGCCGAGGTTGGCGTTCGACCACACCTTGGCGCCGACCAGGCCCGCGCCGGTGAACTGCGCGCCGGTCACGTTCAGGCTGCCGCTCTTCCACACGGTCTGCGTCTTGGTCATGTTGATGGCTTCGCCGGTGGCTTCCATCACCAGGCCCTTTTCCAGCGCCGTGATGCTGTCCTTCAGGTCGATGAGCGAGCACACGTCGGCTTCGGTCAGCCACAGAAAGGTTTCGGGAATGACGATCTCGGGAGTGGACATGAGGTCTCCTGAATTTCTTCTGGTTATTTCGCGAAAATGGACTTCACAGGCGATGCCAGCTTCAGCGTGTTGCTGATGAGGGCGTGCGACACGGTGCGGATCACGAGCCAGACGACGGCGATCGCCTGCTCGGGGCCGACGGCCTGCACCAGCGCCTCGAACTCGCCCTCGACGTCGCGGCCGCTGCGCAGCGCGGCGGCGATGGCGTAGGCCTGCACGGCCTGTTCCTTCTCGTCGAACAGCTTGGTCGTGCCTTGGCCTTCCAGCGCCTCGCGAATCCAGTCGTCGGAGAAGCCGAGCTTCCGGCTGAGCTGCTCGTTCTGGTACTGCTCGTAGAGGTTGCCGAGGCGGCTGGAGATCGACAGCGAGATGATCTCGGTGAAATTGTCCGGCAGCGCCTTCTTCAGGCTCTCGGTGATCGTGAAGAAGCCCTGCATCGTCTCCGGCTGCGCCGACATGACGCGGAAGAACTCGCCGAGGTAGCCGAGGCGCTCGACGCGCGGGCGAAACAGCTCCTTCAGCGTCGGCTCGATGTCCTCGAACGCGATGCGCGGGACGAGATGCTCGGTTCCCTTCTCGCTCATGCCGCCTGGCCCTTCTCGAAGATCGACTTCACCGGCGGCTCGAGGTCGAGCACGTTGCGGAAGATGGCGTGCTGCACGCAGCGGCCGATCGACAGCAGGATGCCCGTCGCGGTCTTGGGGCCGACGGCGGCGACCACGTCGTCGAACAGCGGGCCGCAGTCCTGGCCGCGCCGGTAGATGGCGGCGATGACGAACTTCTGGATCTTGCGCTCGTCCGGCGACAAGGCCTCGGCCTCGTCGGCCTTGAGCGTGTTCACGGCGGCGATCCAGTCGCGGCCGTAGCCGAGCTTGTCGGCCAGGTTCTCGTGCTGGTTGCGCTCGTAGCTGTTGTCCATCACGCCGGCGACCGTGAGGGCGACCAGCTCGACGACCTTCATCGGCATCTCGTCCTTGAGGTCTTCGGTGATGTTGCAGAATGAGAGCATCGACTTCGGCACGTTGGCGCCGATCTGCCAGATCTCGCCGCAGTAGCCCAGGCGCTCGACCTTCGGACGCAGCGCCTCCTTGAGGCCCGGCTCGAATTCGTCGAACGGAATGCGCGGGATGTTCGCCCCGCCCTTCGCCTTGTCGGTCATGCCTGGCCTCCTCCGCCGTTTCTCTTTTCGGCCTCAGGGCGTCTCGATGACGATGTCGTCGCCGTCGATGCGCACCGGGTAGCTCTTCAGGTCGATGAACACCGGCGCGCCCTGCGCCTGGCCGGTCTTGAGGTCGAAGCGGCCCGCGTGCAGCGGGCATTCGACGCAGCCGTCCTCGATGTATCCGTCGATCAGCGACACCCACGCATGCGTGCAGATCGCGTCGGTCGCGTAGAAGTTTCCGTCCGTGTGCCACACGGCGATATCGAGGTCGCCGATCTTGAACTGCTTGCCGGCCTCGTCATCAATGTCGCCGACCTTCGCTACGCGGTGTTCTGCCATAAAACGTTCTCTTTCAACGACCGCGCAGGCCGCTGCCTTTCATCTGATCCGCAGCCCGACGGGCCGTTTCCCGGCGCCCGCCACGGCGCAGCACGCCGCAGGCTTGTGCGCCCACCAATTCGATTGATATCTAATGATTAGATATCTTTGCATTCAGCCATGAGACTGTCAAGGGCACGGGCGTGCCCCGTCGACACCCATGGCTGTCGGCAAGGCGCGCATCCTAGACGTTCGCCCCCAGCCGGGCAAGCCGAGCCAGTAGGCCTTTTTCGGCCGAAAAGCCAGCAAAACGGCCAAAACTGCGCCTGCGCCGCGCCGAAAAGGAATGGGCCGGCCCCGCCATCGCGGAGCCGGCCCGTCGCATCGCCAGAACCGCGGCGTCAGCCCTTCTTGCGGCTCGTCGTCGTCATGTTGATCTCGGCGTAGCCCGGGTCGATGCGGACGTCGATGACGTAGGGCTTGCCGGCCTCGACCGCCGCCACGCCGCGCTTGAGCGCCGCCGGCAGGTCCTTCAGGTCCCAGACCGGGCCTTCGGCGTCGAGGCCCTGGGCGCGGGCAATGCCGGCCAGGTCGACCGCCGGATCGTCCAGGCGCTGGCCGATCCACTTGTTCTCGACCGGGCGGCCACGAACGATGGCCATGCGCTCCTGGTGGGTCTCGTCGTTGTAGTAGGAGCGGTTGTTGGCGACGACCACGAGCAGCGGGATGTGGAAGCGCGCGGCCGTCCAGAGCGCGTTGCTGCCCATCATGAAGTCGCCGTCGCCGATGATGGCGACCGGAATGCGGCCCGAATCCATCAGGGCGAGCGCGATGCCGATGGCGATGCCGGGGCCGGAGCCGACGCCGCCGCCGCCGTCATGGCCGAGGTAGTCGAGCGGGCCGGTGAACTTGCTGGCGAAGCCTGGCCAGCCGAGCGGCAGGCGGGCGTAGCTGACCGGCTTGCCCGACAGCGCGTCGGTCACGCAGGTCGCCATGTCGCGCAGGCTCATGCCGGCCTTGGCGCCGCGCTTCAGCGGCGCGGCCGGCTTCGGCAGCTTGATCTTCATCTTCGGCGTCTTGTGGCGGGCCCCCTTGGTGCGCTTGTCGATGGCGGCGAGCAGCGGCCCCGTCACCGCGTCGGGCGGCGACAGCAGGAACAGGTCGACCGCCGGCAGGGCCTGGTAGTCCATGCTCCAGCCGCGGTGCAGGTACATGTCGACCGAGCAGTTGATGATCTTGGCCTTGGCGTTCGAATCGCCGGTGCACTGGCTCAGGAAGCCGGCGAGGTCGAGCCAGTCGTAGGCCAGGATCACGTCGGCGGACTTGACGATCTCGCGCATGGCGTCGGACGGGCGGAAGCGCCCTTCGATGACGTGCAGCGGATGCTCGGTCGGGAAAGCCGAGGAATTGTGCATGTCGGTCAGCACCACGGCGCCGATGGATTCCGCCAGCTTCACGCGGGCGTCCCAGTCGGCGTCGCTGCGCGACACGCGGCCGCAGAGGAAAACCGGCCGCTTCGCCTTGACCAGCAGGTCGGCGGCGGCGGCGACCGTGGCCGCGTCAGGCGCTGGCGGCGGCGCCGGCTCGTAGCGCGAGAGGTCGGGGAATTCGACCTCGCCCGTCAGCTTGGCCTCCTGCATCCCGGCGTCGAGGTTGATGTAGGTCGGGCCGTAGGGCGCCGTCATGCAGATCTGGCGCGCGCGCAGGATCGATTCGATGGCCGCCGGCACGGAGGCCGGCTGGTCGTCCCACTTGGTGAAGTCGCGGATCAGCGCGCCCTGGTCGCGCGCCGTGTGGATCCAGTCGATCCAGGGACGGCGCTCGGCGGCGTCGACCGGGCCGGTGGCGCCGAAGATGATCATCGGCGCGCGGTCGCACCAGGCATTGAAGATCGCCATGCTGGCGTGCATCAGGCCGACGTTGCTGTGCACGCTGACGAACATCGGCTTTTCCGTGACCTTGGAATAGCCGTGGGCGATGGCGACCGAATGCTCCTCGTGCATGCAGATGACCATCTGCGGATTGGTGTTGCCGAGGTAGTTGATGATCGAATCGTGGAAGCCGCGGTAGCTCGCGCCGGGCACCAGGCTCATGTACTTGAGGTCGAGCCGCTGGGCGAATTCGGCGATGGCGTCGGAGTTCCAGCCCATGCGGCGGTTGCCGCCCAGCTTCTCCGGGCGGTCGACGGCGGCGAGCTTGCCGGCGGAGGTCTTCTTGCTGCGGGACGCCATTGTCGCTGTTCTCCCTGCTTTTTTTATCTGAGACGACGGACGGACCGGTTATACCGGCCGCGCCCCCCGCCGATAATACGGCTTAAGCGTGCGGCACTGTTCTCCCCTGGCGACAGGTCTCCCTGGCCAACTCAGCCGGCGATGTCCTTCATCTTGACGGCCTCGTTCGCCAGGTCGCTCTCGCTCACCGCCTTGCCGGTCTCGATCAGCTTACGCGCGAAGCGCATCTCGCGGCCGAGGTTGAAGGTGTTGGCGGCGACGACCTTGCCGCCGTGCATGTAGAACAGCATGAACTTGCCGCCGGCGACGTCGCCGCGCGTGACGATCTTGTCCCAGGCGCGCGGCACGCCGGCGATCTGCAGGTTGACGCCGTACTGGTCCGACCAGAACCATGCCACCTCGTTGTAGGGCACCTGCTCCGCGCCGACCATGTTGCGCGCCACGGCGATGCCGCCGTTCTGGGCGTTGGCCCAGGATTCGAGGCGCACGCGGTGGCCGTGGATCGGGTTGGGGATGTTGGCGACGTCGCCGGCGGCATAGACGTCGGGGTCGCTGCTGCGGCCGAATTCGTCGACGGTGATGCCGTTGTCGACGGCGATGCCCGCGTCGCTCGCCAGATGGACGTTGGGGATGATGCCGATGCCGACGATGACGATGTCGGCGGGCAGCACGCTGCCGTCGCCCATGCGCACGCCGGTCACCTTGTCCGTGCCCTCGATGCGGTCGATGACGGCCTGCGTCGTCACGGTCGCGCCGTTCTGGCGATGCAGGTCGACGTACCAGTCGCCGACCCACTTGTCGCAGACGCGGCCGAGCAGCGTCGGCTGCATTTCGAGGATCGTCACGTCGCAGCCGCGCGCCCGCGCGCTCGCCGCCGCCTCAAGGCCGATGAAGCCGCCGCCGATCACCACCACCTTGGCGCCGGCAACGAGCTTCGGCTTCAGCTCCAGCGTGTCGGCGATGCTGCGGATGTAATGGACGCCGTCCAGGTCGGCGCCGGGGACGGGCAGCTTGCGGACATGGCCGCCGGTGACGAGCAGCAGCTTGCCGTAGGTCAGCTCGCCGGCATGGGCGCCGCTCAGCGTCAGCTTGTGCGCCTTGGCGTCTAGCTTGTCGGCGCGCGTGTCGGTCCAGAGCTCGATGGTCTGGGCAGCGTAGAACTCCGCCGGGTTGAGGAAGGCCTTCTCGTGGGGCATGTCGCCGCCGAGCATGTCCTTCGACAGCGGCGGACGCTCGTAGGGCGGGTGCGGCTCGTCGCCGATCAGCACGATCCGGCCGGCGAAGCCGGCCTGGCGCATGGCTTCCGCCGCGCGGCCGCCAGCCTGACCTGCGCCGACGATGACGATCTCACTCGATTCCACTGCCCCAGACACGTCTAGTCCCCTATGCCGCTCGTTATGAATATGACGGTCGCTGTGGTTAGCATGACGGCGCCGACCTCGTCATCTGTCTCGGCGAACATTTCGCACAGCGTGTTTCGGCGACAAAGCCCCCATCACGAAAGGGTTAAAAAGCGCGCAGGAGGCTTGACCTGTCCCGGGAGACGGGAGTAACCCCTCATCCCCATGTCCTTGACCATCTCCGGCACAGAAATCGGCACCATCGCCCTGCTCGTCTGCTTTGGCGCGCTGCTGGCGGGCGGCTTGGTCAAAGGCATGATCGGCGTCGGCCTGCCCATGCTGGCCCTGCCCCTGCTGTCGACCGCGGTTTCCCTGCGCGACACCATCGCCATCCTCTATGTCTCCGTGCTGCTGACCAACATCTGGCAGGCCTTCCGCGGCGGCTACTTCGTCGACGCCTTCAAGCGCTTCTGGCCCATGATGATGGCCGTCATCGTCGGCGCCTGGTTCGGCAGCAAGACGCTGGTCGCCATCGACCCGGCCTGGCTGAACGGCATCGTCGGCGCCACCGTCGCCTTCTTCTCCTCGGTCAACCTGCTCAACCCGAAGCTGAACGTCGAGCCGCGCCACGAGACCTGGGTCAGCGTGCTGATCGGCCTGACCGGCGGCTTCTTCGGCGGCCTGACCCTCTTCATCGGCCCGGCCGTGATCATGTTCCTCGTCGCCCTCAAGGTGAAAAAGGAAGAGTTCATCGGCACGATCGGCCTGGTCTACCTGCTGGGCGTGATCCCGACCGGCATCTTCTACGTGATCGACGGCACCTTCCGGGCCGAGCACATCGTCCCGGCCCTGCTTGCCGCCATCCCGGTCGTGCTGGGCATGCTGGGCGGCCAGTACGTCCGCCATCACGTCAATGAGGAGATCTTCCGCAAGGTGCTGCTCGTCGCCTTGATCCTGATCGGCCTCAACATGATCCGCACCGCGATTTTCTAAGCGGCTCGACTCGCGGCATTTCCCCAAATTGTCCACAGGGTCTTGTAAAGGACTCTGGCGCTTTTGCTGCGCCGCAATATTTGCAAAATCAATTGTTGCGTTTGCAACTAATCGGCGGCAGAGTCCGCGCCGCGACCGAACCGGGCCCAGACCCGCCGTCACCCTTGCATGTCCGCCCGATAGGCATCCGATCCGCATGGCCGATTCCGCACGCCTCTCCGCCTCGCGCAGCGCCTCTTCGCGCGCCGCCGCCGCGCGCGCCGAGGAAGGCCGGCCGATCGACGAATCCGAACGCAGCATCCCCTTCGTCATGCACGAGATCCTCAACCTCGTGGACAGCTCGGTGAAGAAGCACGCCCGCGCCTACGGGCTGACGATCGAGGGCGTGCGCGTGCTGTTCCGCCTGCTGCCGCGCGACAGCGCCACCGTCAAGGATCTGGCTCGCCTCACCGGCGCGGAGATCTCGACGCTGTCGCGCCTGCTCGACCGCATGGGCGAGAAGGGGCTGATCCGCCGCCAGCGCGACGCCGACGACGCGCGCTCCGTGCAGGTGAGCCTGACGGCGAAGGGCCGCAAGCTCGCGCTGCAGAACCGGCCCGTGTTCTACAAGGATTACGAACGCATCCTGCTCGCCGGCTTCGCCGGCCGGGATGCGCAGCAGTTCCGGGATGCGCTCGTGCGCATGCTCAGGAATCTTCGCGACCACGACCTCACCCAGCTCGATCCGCCGCAGCGCGCGGCGGCGGGCCGTTGAGGCCGTCCGCGAGGACCAAGACCACTTAGTATAAACGCTTACCCTACCCGTATCAGGGAGAGACCAATGGCTGACAATCTGAAACACCAATTCGCCTACCAGGATCTGCGCGGCTGGATCGCCGAGGCGGACAAGCTGGGCGAGATGAAGTACATCAACGGCCTGAACTGGGAACGCGAGATCGGCATGGTGACGGAGATGCTCCATCACACCGATCCGGCCCCCTGCGGCCTGTTCGACGAAGTCCCGGGGATCAAGAAGGGCTTCCGCGTCCTGACGAACTTCTTCGGCGCCAAGCGCGCGAACATGACGCTCGGCTTCCCGGCCGGCCTCAACCGCATGGAGCTGAGCCAGGCCTTCCTGGAAGTCTACCGCAACCAGGACAACAAGCCGATCCCGCACAAGATCGTCGAGACCGGCCCGATCTTCGAGAACATCCTCACGGGCAAGGACGTCGACCTCGGCATCTTCCCAACGCCGAAGTGGCATGAGGAAGACGGCGGCCGCTACCTCGGCACCGGCTCCTACAACGTGACCCAGGACCCCGACGAGGGCTGGATCAACTGCGGCACCTACCGCTGCATGATCCAGGACAAGACCAACATCGGCTTCTACATCTCGCCCGGCAAGCACGGCCGCATCCATCGCGACAAGTACGCCGAGCGCGGCGAGAAGATGCCCGCCTGCATCGTCGTCGGCGGCAGCCCGATGATGTTCCTGCTCGCGTCGCAGGAAGTTCCGTACGGCGTGTCTGAGTACGACATCCTCGGCGGCCTCTACAAGAAGCCGATCGAGTGCGTGAAGGGCAAGATCACCGGCCTGCCGTTCCCCAAGGACGCCGAAATCGTCCTCGAAGGCTGGATCGACCCGAAGGAATTCCGCGACGAAGGCCCCTTCGGCGAGTGGACCGGCTACTACGCGTCCGACATGCGTCCGGAGCCCGTGCTGCACGTCGAGGCGATCTACCACCGCAACGACCCGATCATCCTCGGCTGCCCTCCGCAGCGTCCGCCCGACGAGCTGGCCCGTTACCGCGCCGTCGCCCGTTCGGCCCTGCTGAAGCAGTCGATCCAGGCGGCCGGCGTCCCCGACGTCAGCGGCGTCTGGGCGCATGAAGTCGGCACGGCGCGCATGTTCGTCGCCGTCTCGATCAAGCAACGCTACCCGGGCCACGCCCGTCAGGTCGGCCACATCGCCTGCCAGTGCCACGTCGGCGCCTATGCGGGCAAGTACGTCTTCGTCGTCGACGACGACATCGACGTGTCGAACCTGGAAGAGCTGATGTGGGCGGTCGTCACCCGCTCCGACCCGGCGACCTCCATCGACATCGTGCACAACGCCTGGTCCACGCCGCTCGATCCGCGCATCACGCCGGAACAGCGCGAGCGTGGCGACTTCACGAACAGCCGCGCCATCATCGACGCGTGCCGTCCGTTCCACTGGCGCGACCAGTTCCCGAAGGTCAACATGCCCTCGAAGGAACAGGCGAAGGAAGCGCGCGAGCGCTTCGGCCACCTGCTCGAAGGCTGGGGCAAGAGCGTCTAAGCTCTCCGCCTAGCCTGCGACGCCTACGGAAGCGGCCCTGGAAACGGGGCCGCTTCTTCTTTGCCTGCGATTCGGTAGCCAATTCCGCAAGGAACTCAAAGGGCTGGCCGGCGTTTCTTCCTTGCCTTGGAATCGCCATTTGCCGGTGCCATATGAAGACCATGAGCAAGCATCGCACCCTGCTTCACGGCCTTGCCGGCGCCCTCGTCGCCGTCGCCGTACTGGCCGGTCCGTCTGCCGTGATGGCGCAGAGCTCCTTGGAGCAGCGCCAGCAGCAGCTCAACCGCGACCTCGACGTCAAGCGCCAGCAGCGCAGCCAGGACGCCGTCGGCCAGCAGCAGGACAACCAGGCCGAACAGCGCCTGCAGCAGCAGCAGCGCCAGATCGAGCAGCGCAACCAGATGCGCAGCGACCGCGACGCCCGCCGCGCCCGCGACCTCAACGACCCAGCCAACAAGAAGCCCTAAGCATCGTCTGGGGCACCGCCTTCCGAGCGTCATCCAGCCGACGCTCCGGCCGATTTCGTCATCCGTCAATTTCGCCTATGATCGCCCGGCCCGCGCCCCGCGGGACGGCATCCCCACGCGCTCTCAGCTCTAGGACAAGGTATGGAACGGGTCAGCATCTCCCTCGACGACGATCTCCTCGTGAAGTTCGACGGCTACATGCAGCGCAAGGGCTATGCCAACCGCTCGGAGGCGATCCGCGACCTGCTGCGCGAGCGGCTCGAGCGCGACCAGGAGCGCAAGGAAGCGGCGACCCATTCGGTCGGCTGCCTGTCCTACGTCTACAACCACCATCAGCGCGAGCTGGCGCGCCGGCTGACCGAGGCGCAGCACGCCCATCATTCCTACGTGCTCTCGACGCTGCATGTGCATCTCGACCACGAGAACTGCCTTGAGGTGGTGGTGCTGAACGGCGAGACCGAAAGCCTGCGCAGCTTCGCCGAGGCGACCATTGCCGAGACAGGCGTGCGCCACGGCCGGCTCCATCTGATCGCCACCGAGATGGTCGAAAGCCAGCACAAGCACGGCCATGGCGCCAAGCATGGCCACACGCACGCCAAGCCGCTGACCTAAAAGAGGTTCGCCGACCTGGAAGAAATTCGGGGTCCGTCGCCCGGCCTTGGCCGGCGACGAACCCCGAAACGACGGGCCTTACGCGGCCTTGACGCCGCGGATGTAGCCGTCCACTTCGCCGCGCAGATCGGACGAGTGGCGAGCCAGTTCGCCAGCCGAGCTCAGCACCTGGCCAGCCGCGGCACCCGTCGAGGTCGCCGCTTCCTTGACCTGGACGATGTTGCCGGTGACTTCCTGGGTGCCCTGCGCAGCCTGCTGCACGTTGTTGGAGATTTCCTTCGTCGCGGCGCCTTGCTGCTCGACGGCCGCGGCGATCGTCGCCGTGGTGCGGCTCATTTCCTCGATGGTGTTGGCGATGGTCTGGATCGCGCCGACCGCGTCCTTGGTCGCGGTCTGGATCTGCGCGACCTGGGTGCCGATCTCTTCCGTCGCCTTGGCCGTCTGGTTGGCCAGCATCTTCACTTCCGACGCCACGACCGCGAAGCCCTTGCCGGCTTCGCCGGCGCGCGCCGCCTCGATGGTGGCGTTGAGCGCCAGCAGGTTGGTCTTGGCGGCGATGTCGGTGATCAGGCTGACCACCTCGCCGATCTTGTGCGCGCTGACCGCCAGGGCCTGCACGGTCTCGTCCGTGCGCTTCGCCTCTTCGACCGCCTGCGCCGCATAGCGGCTCGACCCTTCGACCTGGCGGCCGATTTCCTGGATCGAGGAGGACAGCTCCTCGGTCGCGGTGGCGACCGTCTGGACGTTGGCCGAGGTCTGCTCGGCCGAGGCCGCGACGGTCATCGCCTGCTGGTTGGTCTCTTCCGCCGTGCCCGACATCGACTGGGCGGTGGCTTCGAGCTCGGTCGAGGCTGCGGACAGGGCCTGCACCAGGCTGCCGACCTTGGCTTCGAAGTTGCTCGTCAGCGCCTCAAGCTTCTCGGCGCGGCGCACCTTGGTCTCGTTTTCGGCGGCAGCGGCCTCGTCGAGGCGCTTCTTCTCGATCAGCGCGTCCTTGAAGACCTGGACCGCGTCGGCGATCGTGCCGATTTCGGTCTTCTCGCCGCGCGACGGGATCACGGCGGCCAGGTCGCCCTGCGACAGCGCCTGCATGGGCGTGACGACGGAGGAGATGCCCTGGCTGATGCTGCGCACGATCAGCAGCGTCAGGCCGACGGCGAGCAGCGCCGCGACGACCAGAGCGCCGACGATCAGCTTGAACGACAGGCTGTAGATCGCGTCGCCGGCATCGCTGGCGGCGTCCGCGCCGTTGATGTTCAGGGTGATCATCTTTTCCAGGTTCGCCGCGACCTCGCGGTAGAGCGGCGTGACGCGTTCGTTGTTGAGCGCGACGGCCTTCGCGTTGTCGTTGGTGCGCGAAATCGCGATCACCTCGCCCGACGCCTTGAGGTAGTCGGCGAGACTTTTCTGGAACTGGCCGAAGAGCGCGCGCTCTTCCGGCGAGGCGATCAGCGCCTCGTACTTCTTGGAAGATTCCGCGATCCGGGTTTCGAACGTGGCCATGCGCTTTTCCGCCGCCGCCATGCCCTGGTCGTCGCCGGCGAGGATGTGGCCCAGGGCAGCGCCGTTGCGCTCGCTAAGGGAGGTCTGCAGCGCGCCAGCCCACCGCGTCGCCGGCAGCCAGTTGTCCTGGATGTCGGTGGACACCGCGTTGACCGCCTGGAGGCGGTTGACGCTGAAGATGCCGAGCACGGCCATGACGAGGCCGAAAAGGGAGAAGGCGAGGATGAGTTTGTGGCGGATGGACAGGCGCTGCAGGGAAGACATGGGACAAGCTCCTAGATCGCGACGGGCGGCTGGGGAATTTCGGAGCGGATATTTCAATGGAAATATTACTTAGGTCTTAAAACTTGCTCGTTTTGACAGGTCACAAAGGGATAGGTTTCAAATCTCATGCCTGCGGCGGGCTATGAGGATGTTCTCCGTCGCCGAAACCGCCCCTGCTGAAACCTTTCGGCAAGGCCCGCGAAAGATAAGGAACGCGGCCGATGTCCGGCCGCGCCCCGCCTGAACGGCTCGTGATTTGCGCCGTCCGGCCCAGCCCTTATGTTGGTCCCATGTCCAGCGCCGACCGCCCCGCCCCCGCCTCGAAGGCGGACCGCAGCATCCCCGCCCTGAAGGCGGCCACCTTGCTGCTCGTGATGCTGCCGGGCCTGCTGCTCGCCCTGAACTATGCCCAGGACGCGCTCGGCGCCAAGCCGATCACCGAGATCATCCACACCACGGGCGACTGGGCCATCCGCCTGCTGTTCGTCAGCCTGGCGATCACGCCGTTCCGCCAGGTCCTGGCGGCGCACAGGCTAGTCTCGGTTCGTCGCATCGTCGGCGTCGCCGCCTTCTGCTACATCGCGATCCACCTGGTCGGCTACGCCGCCGACGAGATGTTCGACCTCGGCAAGGTCGTCTCCGAGATCGTGCTGCGCTACTACCTGACCATCGGCTTCGCCGGGCTCGTGCTGCTCGCCGTCCTCGCCGCGACCTCGACCGACGGCATGGTCCGCCGCCTCGGCGGCAAGCGCTGGAAGCGCCTGCACCGCGCCGCCTACCTCGTCGGCGCCATCGCCGTGGTGCATTTCTTCATGCAGTCCAAGCTCGACGTCGCGCAGCCGACGGTGATGGGCGGCCTCTATGTCTGGCTGATGGCCTATCGCGCCTGGGAGGAATTCGTCAGCCGCAAGAGCGTGACGACGCTGTGGGCGCTGTCGCTGCTCGCCGTCGTCGCCGGGCTCTTCACGGCCGCCGGCGAATGGAGCTACTACGCGCTCTTCACCGGCATCGATCCGAGCCTGGTGCTGCAGGCCAACCTCACCACCCAGGCGGGCCTGCGCCCGGCCTGGATCGTGCTGCTCATCACGGCCGCCCTGCCGCTCGCCGCCGCCCTCTGGCGGCCGCTGCAGCGCTGGCGCAAGGCGCGCCGCGCCGTCGCCTGAGCGTCCCCGCGCCCACAACGAAAAAGGCCCGAACACACGTTCGGGCCTTTTTCATTCACGCATCCTGCGGCGTCAGGCGTTGTAGGCCTCGCCCTTGCCCTTGTGGTAGCCGTAGTACCACAGGCGCAGGTCCATGTAGGTCATCGGCTCGAACTGCTTCGGCTTGTCGGCCGTGACGCAGCTCGGCATGACGTCGATCATGGCGTCGAAGTCGGGGCCGAAGAACACCGGGATCGAGTAGCGCTCGAGGCCCGAGAGGTTGATGACGCGGTGCTTGGTCGACTTGTAGCGGCCGTTGGTCCAGCGCACCATCAGGTTGCCGGTGTTGACCAGCAAGGTGTTCGGGATGATCTCGACGACGCGCCAGTGGCCCGACGGCATCTGCACGGCGAGGCCCGGCACGTTGGACTGCGCCAGGAAGGTCGTCAGGCAGTTGTCGGTGTGCGGCGGAATGCCGTACTGGCCGTTGCCGATCTCGCTCTGCGGCGGGTAGTGCGCCAGGCGCAGGTTGCAGTGCGGCTGCTCGAACAGGCCGTCGAAGAAATTGTCCGGCATGCCGACCGAGCGCGCCCACAGCGGCAGCATCGACTTGCCGAGCTTCTCGATGGCGGCGTGGTATTCCAGCAGCCTCTCGCGGAAGCCGGGCAGGTTCTCCGGCCAGTTGTTCATGCCGCAGAACGGCTTCTTGGCGATCACCGCCGGATCGTCCAACGTGCGCTCGCGGTTGATGATGAAGGACTCGTTCAGCGCCGGCTTCACGTTCTTGACGATGCTGCTGTTGGCCGAATGCGGCGCGTCCTTGATCTGGACGTAGCCGGTGTTGTCGACGCGCGGCACCTTCATCTTCTCGTCGAGCGGCAGGGCGAAGAAGCGGTGCGCCTGGCCGAACACGCGGTCGATCATCTCCTGCGGAATGCCGTGGCTGCGCAGGTAGAAGAAGCCGACCGTCTCCGTCGCCTCGCGCAGCGCCTGGGCCACCTTGTCGGCCGCGCCCGGCACGCCGGCGCGATAGTCGCCGAGGTCGATGAGAGGGATCTCCTCCGTCGAATCGGGATAGTCCATCAGGTGGATCAGCTTCTCGTCGTCGGTCGCCTCCACCATCTTGGCGGCATTGACCTTCGCTTCGTCGATCTGAGTGGCCACGTTCTCTCTCCTGCTGGCACGCCGTTCCGGCGAATACAGGGCTCAACCATAGCAAATCCGCGCCAAGGCGCGAGCCATGCTTATATCCCGCTGGCGCCATTGCATATTTTTTGCCGGATTTGACCGCTGCGAAGGCGTGTCGCGCCGCAGCTCGTGCGGATGTTCCACCTTGCGGAACTTCTGTTCCGCGCTCGTCAACGATGCGGCGCGCTCATGCCCCGCTGTCGCTGGCGGGATCGTTCCGCAAGTCGATCAGCTCCAGCACGTTGCCGTCGGGATCGTGGAAATAGGCGCTGCGGCCCTGGAAGGTGCCGCGCTGGCGGTCCTCTTCCAGGAAGACGCGCACGCCGTGATCGGCCAGCGTCTTCAGCGCCGCGTCGTAGCCCGCCGGCGCGACGAGGAAAGCCGTATGGATTTCGTGGCGGTCGGGTGGGTTGGGATCGACCGGCCTTTCCGAATGGGTGAGCACGAAATGGTCGCCGCCGCAGCGCAGGAACAGCATGTGCGGATTGCGCCGAATCTTCTGCAGGCCGAGGAGCCCCGTGTAGAAGGCCTCGGCGCGGTCAAGGTCCTTCACCGGAATGGTGAAATGCACGAGCTTCTGCAGGTTCAGCATCATGGCTCCCGTCGTCGTTCCGCGATCAGTCTAGCGCGCCCGCGTCGCGCAGACGAGCCGGCTGGGCTGCCAATGCGGAAGCCAGCGGCGCACGCGCTTTTCCCAGGCGCGTCAATCCGTTGCGCTGCGCATGTCGCCCGGCGAAAGGCCGTTCCCCTGGCACGGCCCGTGCATATTTTGAAAAACTCCCGATTCCGGTTCACAGTATCCATCGGGAGACTTCATCGGCGGCCATGACCGGACCGCCATAAAAAGGAGACGTCACGTGATCGCTCAGGCACTCGTCGTCCGTAAATCCTCTCCGCGTTCCCTGGCTGCCGCCGTCCTGCTGTCGGCGCTCGCCGCCGGCGTCGCCCTCCCCTTGCAATCCGCCCAGGCACAGGACGCCGTCGCCGACTTCTACAAGGGCAAGCAGATGAAGTTCGTCATCCGCTCGGCCGGCGGCGGCGGCTACGACCTCTATTCGCGCCTCATCGCCTTCAACATCGTCAAGCACATCCCCGGCAACCCGAGCATGCTGCCGCAGAACATGCCGGGCGCCGGCGGCATCACGGCGGCGAACTACGTCGCCACCATCGCGCCGCATGACGGCACCGTGCTGACGATGATCAGCCAGGCGCTGCCGATGGACCAGTCGCTCGGCTTCACGCCCACCTTCACGGCCGACCTGCGCACCTTCGGCTGGATCGGCAATCTCGGCGATTCGAACGTGCTGACCTACACCTGGCACACCTCGCCGGTGAAGACGATGGAAGACGCCAAGAAATACGAGACCACCATCGGCGCCACCGGCGCCGGCAGCGCCACCTCCTGGCTGCCCGCCGTCTACAACACCGTGCTCGGCACCAAGTTCAAGATCATCAACGGCTACAAGAGCGGCAGCGAAGTGAAGCTCGCCATGGACCGCGGCGAAGTCCAGGGCTACGCCGCGAATCCCTGGGCCGCCCTGATGTCCGCCTCGCCCGACTTGGTGCGCGACCACAAGATCTCCATCCTCGTGCAGGTCGGCACGAAGCGCGAGAGGGACCTGCCCGACGTGCCTCTACTGAGCGAATTGGCGAACGACCCCGAAGGCAAGGCCGTGCTGGAGTTCATCTGCAAGGCCTTCGCCGTCGGCCGGCCGATCGGCACCTCGCCGGGCGTGCCGCCGGAACGGCTCGCCGCCCTGCGCAAGGCCTTCGACGACACGCTCGTCGACCCCGTCTTCCTCGCCGAAGCGGCCAAGGCCGGCGCCGAGCTGAAGCCGATGAACGGCGCCGACATGCAGACGCTCATCAACGACGTGATGAGCGCGCCCGACGACATCAAGAAGAAGGTGAAGGCCGTGCTACCCGACCGCAGCGGCAGTTCCGACTGACGACGACCGGGGCGCCAGGCAGGCGCCCCGCCTTTCCCCGCCGCGTGCGTCACCCATTCGAGGACATAGCCATGACGACCAGCCTGCAGGTTGAGCAGATGCCGCCCGAGACGGCCGAAGTCGACGACAACCCGATGATCCTGCCGGACCGGGCAGACACCTACGACAAGTGGCTCAACTCCCAGGGCATTCCGGTCTACCGCGGCTTCTACATCGACATCGACGAGCTGCCGCTGGAGCATTGGGAGCTGAAGGGCGTGCCGGCCGCCTTCGTCATCCTCGAAGGCACCGGCGGCATGAACGACGCCTACGTCTGCGAGATTCCGCCGGGCGCCGCGACCAAGCCGCAGCGCCACATGTACGAAGAGACCATCTACGTGACCAAGGGCCACGGCGCCACGACCATCTGGCAGAAGGACGGGCGCAAGCACACCTTCGAATGGGGGCCAGGCAGCCTCTTCGCCATCCCACTCAACGCCAGCTACCAGCACTTCAACTCAAGCGGCCTCGAAGGCGCGCGCTTCTACGCCGTGACCAACTGCTGCTTCATGATGAACCTGTTCCATAGCGTCGACTACATCTTCGACAACGACTACGTCTTCGCCGACCGCTTCGACGGAAACAACGGCGACTACTTCAGCGGCGACGGCAAGATTCAGGGCCGCCTGTTCATGACGACGAACTTCGTGCCGGACGTGCGCTCCATCAAGCTCTACGACTACAGCGTGCGCGGCAAGGACAGCACGAACCTGAAGTTCAACCTGGCGGGCCAGTCGATGGGCGCGCACGCCTCGGAATTTCCCGTCGGCTCCTACAAGAAGTCGCATCGCCACGGGCCGGGCGCGCATCTCATCATCCTCACCGGCAAGGGCTACACGCTGCTATGGGAGCCGGGCAAGGAAGACCAGCCGCCGATGCGCGTGAACTGGAAGCCGGGCACCATCGTCGTGCCGCCGGACCAGTGGTTTCACCAGCATTTCAACAGCGGCGCCGAGCGCGTGCGCTATCTGGCCATCCACCGCAACAACTGGTTCTTCAAACCGCTCATGAAGAATTCCGGCGACCTCAAGGCCAGCTTCACCAGCGTGAAGGAAGGCGGCTACCAGGTCGAGTTCGAGGACGAGGATCCATCAATCCACCAGACCTTCCTCGACGAGCTGCACGGCAACGGCGCGGAATGCGACATGTGCGAATATTTCGGGCCCTGCCCGAAGAAGGCCTGCAAGGCTTGACCGCTGCGGCGGCATGAATGACGGCATGAATGATGGGGCGCGCCCGTAACGGCGCGCCCTTTTTCATATGCCGATCAAGGTGAAAGCCATCCCGGGCTGTACGCCTGACGAAACGCCCCCTGGCACGGCCCGTGCATCTTTTGAATTATTCCCGATTTCGGTTCACAGTGCCGGACGGGAGACTTCATCGGCGGCTCGCTGCACAAACCGCGACAAGGGCCGCTATAAAAAGGAGACGTCACGTGACTGCCAAAGCCTCCGCCGCGCCCAAGGCGCTCGTTCGTTCCCTTCTCGTCGCCGCGACGGCGGCCTCCGCGCTCGCCGCCGCCACGCCGGCGCTGGCCCAGCAGTCGGTCGCCGACTTCTACAAGGGCAAGCAGATGAAGTTCATCATCCGCTCGGCGCCCGGCGGCGGCTTCGACACCTATTCGCGCCTGATCGGCGCGCACATCGTGAACCACATCCCGGGCAAGCCGAGCATGTTGCCGCAGAACATGCCGGGCGCCGGCGGCATCACCGCGGCCAACTACATGGCCGAGATCGCGCCCAAGGACGGCACGCACCTGACGATGATCAGCCAGGCCTTGGCCATGGACCAGGCGCTCGGCTTCACGCCGACCTTCAAGGCCAACCTGCGCACCTTCGGCTGGGTCGGCAACATCGGCGATTCGAACGTGCTGACCTACACCTGGCACACGTCGCCGGTGAAGACGATGGAGGACGCCAAGAAGCACGAGACCACCATCGGCGCCACCGGCGCCGGCGACAGCTCGTCCTGGCTGCCCGCCGTCTACAACACCGTGCTCGGCACCAAGTTCAAGATCATCAACGGCTACAAGAGCGGCAGCGAAGTGAAGCTGGCCATGGAGCGCGGCGAAGTCGAAGGCTTCGGCGCCAACCCCTGGTCGGCGCTGCTCTCGGCCTCGCCGCAGCTGGTCCGCGACAAGCAGATTTCAATCCTGGTGCAGGTCGGCGTCCGCAAGGAGAAGGACTTGCCCAACGTGCCGCTGCTCAGCGAGCTGACGAACGACCCCAAGAGCAAGGCCGCCCTCGAATACATCTGCGGCGCCTTCGCCGTCGGCCGGCCGATCGGCACCACGCCCGGCGTGCCGCCAGAGCGCATCGCCGCCCTGCGCAAGGCGTTCGACGAGACGCTGACCGATCCCGCCTTCATCGCCGACGCGGCGAAGATGGGCGCCGAGATCAACCCGATGGACGGCGTCACCCTGCAGAAGCTCATCGAAGGCGTCATGGACGCCCCGCAAGACGTGAAGGACAACGTGAAGACCATCCTGCCGGATCGCGGCACGCCGAACTGAGGCCGGCCTCACGGGCCGGGACGCCGACGGGGCATCCCGGCCCTTTCCATAAGCGCTACGGCCGCAGGCGCCCGCGACCGACAGAACGGTTGACAAGGCCGCGCCCGCGCAGTCCAGTTCTCTCCCGGCTACCGCACCCCTCACGAACTGGAAACCCGTCATGCAGAACACCCACAACACCCTGTCCGAGAACGTCCGGGCGCAGGCGATCGAGCTGCTCAACAAGCATCTGGCGGCGGCGATCGACCTGCATGCGCAGGTCAAGCAGGCCCACTGGAACGTGCGCGGCCCCGGCTTCATCGCCGTCCACGAGCTGTTCGACCGCGTCTCGACCGAGGTGGAGAACTATTCCGACATGCTGGCCGAACGCGCCGGCGCCCTCGGCGGCGTCGCCCACGGCACCGTGCAGATTGCCGCGCAGCGTTCCTACCTCGTGCCCTACGCGCTCGACATCGCGGACACGAAGAAGCACCTGTTCGCCATCTCCGAGGCCCTGGCCGCCTTCGGCGAGGCGACTCGCGAAGCCATCACGCTCGCCACCGACTTCGGCGACCTCGACACGGCCGACCTGTTCACCGAGATGTCGCGCGGCATCGACCAGCAGCTCTGGCTGGTGGAATCGAACCTGTCGCCGGAGTGAGCCTGCCGGGACGCGGACAAGGCACAGGGCGCGGGCGATCCCGCGCCCTTTTCTTTGGCCGCCTGCGCCGCCCCGCCTTTACCCCCTGCGGCAAGACCGCTAACGTAAAAGCCGTTCATCACCCGTAGACCACAAGGCGACATGGCCCGCCGGTTCCCCTGGGCATCCCTGCCCGACAATCAGCTGCTGCAACTGCGCATCAAGGACCTCAAGCTGACCCTGGAAGGGACTTGGCTCGAGGACTGCCTGCACGAGCTGCACAACGAGCTGGAGGAACGCGGCCTGCGCTTCAAGCCGCACGCCTGGATCTCCGACGAATGGTTCAGCCCGGACACCACGCCGGGCATCGCCTTTCCCTTCTACCTGGCGCATCCCCGGCTCATGCGCCTCGAGCGCAAGAAGATCATCGACGTCGAGGGCGGCACCGTCGCCGAATGCATGCGCATCCTGCGCCATGAGGCGGGCCACGCGCTGCGCACGGCCTACCAGCTGCAGCGCCGCCGCCAGTGGCAGAAGCTGTTCGGCCCGTCGTCGCGGCGCTATCCGAGCTACTACCGGCCCAATCCGGCAAGCAAGAGCTTCGTCGAGCACCTGCGCCTGTGGTACGCGCAGAGCCACCCCGACGAGGACTTCGCCGAGACCTTCGCCGTCTGGCTGAAGCCGCGCTCCGACTGGCGCAAGCGCTACGCCGGCTGGCCCGCCCTCAAGAAGCTCGAATATGTCGAAGAGCTGATGGGCGAGATCGCCGACGAGCGGCCGACCGTGCGCGCCAAGCTGCGCGTCGACCCCTTAGGCGGCATCACCCGCACCCTGGACGAGCACTACCGGCGCAAGCAGGCGCACTACCTGGTCGAGCCGTCGAAGGCCTACGACAAGGATCTGCTGCGCCTGTTCTCCAGCGCGCCGCAGCACGCTCGCGGCCTGGCCGCATCGAGCTTCATCGTGCAGAACCGCGCGGAAATCCGCCCCCTGGTGTCGAAATGGACTGGGGAGTATCAATTGACCTTGGATTCGATCCTCGACGACATGATCGTGCGCTGCCGCGAGCTGAAGCTGCGGGTGGTCGGCTCGAAGCGTCAGGTTTTGATGGATTTCACCGTTCTGGTGACGGCCCAGACGGTGCACTCGCTTTACAGCCCGTCACGAAGGCAATGGTACGCATTATGAAGCGGCTGCGTGTCCTGGTGCTGATGCACCCGGACCTCGTCCCCCCGGACTCGCTCAAAGGCTACAGCGAACAGGAAAGTTACGTCTGGAAGACGGAGTACGACGTGGTTACCACGCTGCGCGCCGCCGGCCACGACGTGCGCCCGCTCGGCGTGCAGCATGAACTGAAGCCGATCCGCGACGCCATCGAGGAATGGCGGCCCGACGTGGTGTTCAACCTGCTCGAGGAATTCCACGGCGAGACGGCCTACGACCAGAACGTCGCCAGCTACCTCGAGCTGCTGCGCATCCCCTACACGGGCTGCAACCCGCGCGGCATGATGCTGGCGCGCGGCAAGGACCTGTCGAAGAAGCTGCTGACCTATCACCGCATCCCGGCGCCGGCCTTCGCGGTGTTCCGCAGGGGCCATACGGTCAAGCGCCCGGCGAAGCTCTCCTTTCCCCTGTTCGTCAAGAGCGTGAGCAACGACGCCTCCATCGGCATCGCCCAGGCCTCGGTCGTCGACAGCGACGAGAAGCTGGCCGAGCGCGTCGCCTTCATCCACGAGCGCACCGGCACCGACGCCATCGCCGAGCAGTACATCGAGGGCCGCGAGATCTACGTCGGCGTCATGGGCGGCCAGCGCCTGCGCGTGCTGCCGATCTGGGAGCTGGAGTTCGGCAACCTCGGCCAGGGCCAGCGCGCCATCGCCACCGAGCGGGTCAAGCACGACCCCGACTACCAGGAGCGCCGCCTTATCCTGCAGGGTCCGGCCAAGGACCTGGCGCCGGAACTGCGCGCCCTGATCAACCGGACCGCCAAGCGCATCTGCCGCATTCTGGAACTCGACGGCTACGCCCGCATCGACTTCCGCCTCTCGACCGACGGCGTGCCCTACTTCCTGGAGGCCAATCCCAACCCGGAGATCGCCGAAAGCCAGGAATTCGCCCAGGCGGCGCTTCATGACGGGGTGGCCTACTCCGCGCTGCTGCAGCAGCTCATCAACCTGGCCATCAAGCGGCAGGCGGCGAAAAACGCCTGACCGCCATGGCGTACGGGAACCAGGCGGCATCCGACGCGTTAGTGTACGATTAGCCAGAAGACCGCTTCCCAGCGGCCCCGTCGCCAAGGACCATCCATGAAGACCCTCGCGCGCCCCAATGCATCCCTGACGGATGACGACCGCTACCGTCTCCTGCTCGATGCAGTGACGGACTACGCGATCTACATGCTCGACCCCAGCGGCATCGTGACGACCTGGAACGCCGGCGCCCAGCGCTTCAAGGGCTATGCGCCGGACGAAATCGTCGGTCAGCATTTCTCGCGCTTCTACACAGAGGAAGACCGCAAGAGCGGCTTGCCGCAGCGCGTGCTCGACAGTGCCGTCCGCAGCGGCAAGTTCGAGGGCCAGGGCTGGCGCGTGCGCAAGGACGGCACGCGCTTCTGGGCGAGCGTGGCGATCGACCCCATCCGCGCGCCTTCGGGAGAGCTTCTCGGCTTCGCCAAGATCACGCGCGACCTCACGGAGCGCAAGGCGGCCGAGGACAGCCTCAAGAAGAGCGAAGAGCAGTTCCGGCTGCTCGTGCAGGGCGTCACCGACTACGCCATCTACCTGCTGGACGCGGAAGGCCACGTCACCAACTGGAACCTCGGCGCGCAGCGCATCAAGGGATATGCGCCGGACGAGATCGTCGGCCAGCATTTCTCGCGCTTCTACACCGAGGAAGACCGCAAGAGCGGTGCGCCGCAGAGGGCGCTGGAAACCGCCATCCGCGAGGGCCGCTACGAAAAGGAAGGCTGGCGCATCCGCAAGGACGGCACGCGTTTCTGGGCCAACGTGGTGATCGACCCGATCCGGCGCGAGGACGGGACGCTGATCGGCTTCGCCAAGATCACGCGCGACATCAGCGAGCGGCGGGAGACGCAGCTCGCCCTGGAAGCCGCCCGCGAGGCGCTGTTCCAGTCCCAGAAGATGGACGCCATCGGCCAGCTCACCGGCGGCGTCGCCCACGACTTCAACAACCTTCTGATGGCCGTCCTCGGCAGCCTCGAACTGGTGCAGAAGCGCCTGACCCAGGATCCCCGCGTGTCGCCGCTGATTGACAACGCCATCCAGGCCGCCAAGCGCGGCGCATCGCTGACCCAGCGCATGCTCGCCTTCGCCCGCCGCCAGGAGCTCGACGCGAAGCCCGTCAACCTGCCGAACCTCGTGCGCGGCATGACCGACCTGCTGCAGCGCTCCCTGGGGCCGGAGGTCATGATCGAGACCCGTTTTCCCCTGTCGCTGCCGTCGGTGCAGGCCGACTTCAACCAGCTGGAGATGGCGCTGCTCAACCTCGCGGTGAACGCGCGCGACGCCATGCCGCAGGGCGGCAGCATCGTCGTTTCGGCGAAGGAGGAAAACCTCGTCGCCGGCCAGGGCCTCAAGCCGGGACGCTACGTCTGCCTCGCCGTGACGGACAGCGGCGAAGGCATGGACGAGGAAACCCTGCAGCACGCCACCGAGCCCTTCTTCACGACGAAGGGCGTCGGCAAGGGCACCGGCCTCGGCCTGCCGATGATCCACGGCCTGGCCGAACAGTCCGGCGGCCGGCTCGTCCTCAAAAGCCGCAAGGGCGAAGGCACCACGGCCGAACTGTGGCTGCCGGTCGCCACCACTTCCGCCATCGCCGCCGGAGAAGGCCAGGCAGCCGCGCCGGGGAGCGGCAAGGCCATGCGCCCGCTCGTGGTGGTCGCCGTCGACGACGATCCGCTGGTGCTGATGAACACCGTCGAGATGCTCGAGGAGCTCGGCCATATGGTCCTGGAAGCGCCCTCCGCCCATCACGCGCTGGACGCGATCCGGCACGCAGAGGCCGTCGACCTCGTGATCACCGATCAGGCCATGCCGCACATGACGGGGCTCGAGCTCGCCGCCGCGATCCGCGAGGAATGGCCGAAGCTGCCGACGGTTCTCGCGACCGGCTACGGCGAACTGCCCCTCAGCGCCAACGCCAATGTCCGCATGTTGAAGCTCAACAAGCCCTTCAGCGAAAACGACCTCGCGAAGGTCATCGCCCAGGCCATGGACGCCGGGCCGGCGCGCTGAGTCAGCCTGTTTCCGCGCCATCGCGCCGCATCTCGGCCGAAGCGTTAACGTTTCCGCAGCGACCGGGTGTTTCACCCTCCGGAAGAAAACCCATCCCTTGGCTTGGCGTCGCAATCCGCTCTAACATCGGTTCCGGACGCAGCTCCGTCCGCAGTTTCTTCGCCGCGCGACGCGTACAGCGTACCCACAACGGCCCGCACCCTCACGCAGGGCCGACAAGACTGCACACAGGAAGCTTCAACCAGGAGACACCCATGAAGGCTTTTGCCCGTACCGGCGCGGCTGCGCTCGTACTCACCGCCGCCACGGCGGCGCTCTCAGTGCCCGCACATGCCCAGGCGCCCTTCTTCCAGGGCAAGACGATCCACGTCGTCGTCGGCTTCACGCCGGGCGGCGGCTACGACACCTACGCCCGCCTGCTGGCGCGGCATTTCAGCGACAACGTGCCCGGCAAGCCGACCGTCGTGGTCGAGAACATGCCCGGCGCCGGCTCGCTCACGGCGGTGAAGTGGCTCGACGGCCCGGCGCCGAAGGACGGCACCGCGATCACCGCCTTCAACCCGGGCCTGATCACCCAGGGCATGCTGGACGACAAGAACAAGGTCAACTTCCTCGACTACGCCTGGGTCGGCAACGCCGCGAAGGACCAGCGCGTCTGCTACCTGTGGGGCGGCAAGGGCAACAAGGGCATCAAGACCTTCGAGGCGTTCCAGGCGCAGAAGGGCTGGAACTTCGGCACCACCGGCGTCGGCGCCGCCAACTGGGTCAATCAGCGCACGCTGCAACGCGTCTTCAACGTTGACATGAAGATCATCATCGGCTTCCCGGGCTCCGCCGAGCAGCGCCTCGCCGTCGAGCGCGGCGAGCTGGACGGCGACTGCGGCTCCTGGACCTCGATCTCGCAGGACTGGCGCGACAACCATCTGATCTTCCCGATCATCAAGCTGTCGCGCGAGTTGCCGCCGGACGCGCCGAAGGACGTGCCCTGGGCCAACGACCTCGCCAAGTCCGACGAGGACCGCGCCGTGCTCAACGTGATCAACGGCGCCGGCGAGATCGGCCGGCCCTACGTCACCTCGAAGAAGGTGCCCAAGGCGCAGCTCGACATTCTGCGCGCGTCGTTCGACGCCACGATGAAGGACAAGAGCTTCCTCGCGGACGCCGAGAAGTCGCAGCTGCCGATCGACCCCATGACGGCGACGGAAGTCGAGGACATGCTGAAGCAGATCTACGCGGCTCCGGCCGCGGCGGTCCAGCGCGCCAAGGCGATCACCGAATAGGGGAAACCGTCCCCGGGAATCTGCGCGCTGCGAGCGATTCTCCCGGGACGGCCTTCCGCGACGGTGCTTAAATGACGGAGACGGTCGGCGCGCGCTGGCCGTCTCCGTCATCGTTTCTGCCGCCGCCTTCTCCGCATGAAGGCGACAACCAATTGATGCAAAAGAGGTTTTCTGAGCGGCGCAATCGCCATCATCTTTGACCGATCGCCGAGCGGTTCCGACAAGAGAACCGCCGGCCGCTTCCATGAGAAGCACACAGGGGAGGAAAGCAGAATGTCCAAAGCCATGCATGGCGCCGCGAGGCATGGGTTCGCCCTAAGCACCATCGCGACCGCCATCACCTTGACCGCCGCGCTCGCCGCGTCCTTCGTGGGCGCCACCGTCGCCAAGGCGGACTCCGTCGCCGATTTCTATAAAGGCAAGATCGTCAGCATCGTGGTCTACACCACGAGCGGCAGCGGCTACGACCTGTCGGCGCGCATCCTGTCGCGCCACATGCCGAAGTACCTGCCCGGCAGCCCGACCATGATCGTGCGCAACATGCCTGGCGCCGGCGGCCTGACGGCGACGCGCTACCTCTACACGACCGCGCCGAAGGACGGCACCGTGTTCGGCACCATCGGCCGCGGCCTGCCCTTCGAGCCGCTGCTCGGCGGCGCCGCCACCGTCGACTACGACCCGCTCAAGTTCCTCTGGCTTGGCAGCCCGAGCCGCGAAAGCTCGCTGGCGATCTCCTGGCACACGTCGCAGGTCAAGACGGCGGAAGACCTCTTCACCAAGGAGCTGATCGTCGCCGGCACCGGCGCCAGCGCCGATTCGGAGATCGTGCCGAAGGCGCTCAACGGCCTGATCGGCACCAAGTTCAAGATCATCTCGGGCTACGAAGGCATCAACCGCGCCGTGCTCGCCGTCGAGCGCGGCGAGATCGAAGGCCTCGCCTACTGGTCATGGGGCGCGCTCAAGACGGTTAAGCCTGAGTGGATCAAGGACCATTCGATCAACATCCTGTTCCAGACGGCCAATCCGCCGCATCCGGAGATTCCCGACATTCGCTCGGTCGGCACGCTCGCCAAGACCGACGAGCAGCGCCAGGCCATCGAACTGCTGTTCGCCCGCGACATCGCCGCACGGCCCTACCTGGCGCCGCCGGACATTCCGGCCGACCGCGCCAAGGCCTTGAAGGAGGCCTTCGCCGCCGCCCACAAGGACCCGGAACTGCTCGCCGAATCCGAAAAGGCCCAGATGGAGATCGAGTACGTGTCGAGCGAGGAGATCGAAAGCATCATCAAGAAGGCCTATGCGACGCCCGCCCCCATCGTCGACCTGGTCAAGCACGCCATGGGCCGCGAATAGCCGAATGACGGGCTCCGGCGGCGCCGGGGCCCGAACTCCAAGGCCGCAGTTCAAGACATCATCCAGGAGAGAGCTAGTGGATCCGATTTCGCTCAAGGGAAAAGTCGCGCTCATCACCGGCGGCAGCCGCGGCATGGGGCGCGAGATGGCCCTCGCCTATGCCAAGGCCGGCATCAAAGGGCTCACCATCACCGCCGCCATGGCCCGCGACGAGACGCGCGAATCGATCATCCAGGAGCTCACCTCGGTCGCCGCCGAGATCGAGCGGATTTCCGGCAAGGGCACCGTGCTCGCCATCCATTCCGACGTGACCGTGTGGGCCGACTGCGAATCGGCCGTGCTGCAGACGGTGGAATCCTTCGGCGGACTGCATATCCTCGTCAACAACGCCGGCAAGAGCCAGCGCTACCACGGCGACCGCAACCTGCCGTTCTGGGAGACCGATCCGGCAGGCTGGCAGGCCGTGATCGACACCAACGTCGTCGGCCCCTACCGCATGGCCAAGGCGGCCGTGCCCCACATGCTCAAGGCCGGCTGGGGCCGCGTCATCAACATCTCGAAGAGCCGCGACACGATGCACGAGGCCTTCAGCGGCGCCTACGGCCCATCGAAGGCCTGCCTCGACGCCGAATCGCTGAGCTGGGCCGAGGAACTGGCGGACAGCGAGGTCACCGTCAACAGCATCGAGCCCGGCGGCGCCGTCGACACCAAGTTCGGCCGCGGCGAGATTCGCGGCGTCGGCCTGCCGGCCACCGTCGTCGTGCCGGTGGCGCTGTGGCTCGCGTCTGAACAGTCGAGCGACTTCAACGGCTGCCGTTTCGACGCGAAGCTGTGGGACGAGTCGCTGCCCAACGCCGCCGCGGCGGAGAAATGCCAGGAGGCGTCGCTGTTCTACAAGCCGAGGAAGCGCAAGACGAAGCTGGCGCGGGCCTGGAAGGCGCCCGACGGCCACTGACCTAATCAGCGGCGGCTAGAACGACAGTTCGCGCCGCAGGAGGCCGAAGGTCTGGCGCCAGAAGGACTGGAGCAGGCTTTCAGCCGTCGCCTCGATCCGCACGTTGCCCATGCTGACATGGCGGATCATGCCGACGTCGCCTTCCATCTTCAGGCGGATGCGGTAGAGGGCGCGCACGGGCACCAGCTTGCCCTCGCCCATGTCGCGCACGGCGATGGGGCCGCCATGGGTCGAGGCCATGAAGGCCTGGTCGAGCTCGCGCAGGCCCGAAGTCTCGATCACGGCGACGCGGACATGGATCGGCGCGCCCCCGATGCCCTTCAGGTAGAGCAGTCCCTTGGCGTCGGGATGGATCCGGCGCATCTGGTCTTCGTTGGCGTAGGCGACGAGGTCGCCCGGCTGTGCCGCCGCGACGGACGCCAGGTAGGTGCCTTCGCCGACCCAGTCGCCGGCTTGCATGTTGTCCGGCAGGTCGACGACGATGCCGTCCGACTGCGCCAGCGGCTGGGCGCGCGTCATCTGGTCGCGCAGGCTGTCGCGCTGCGACAGCGCCGTGCCCAGCTCCGCCGCCGTAACGACGGCGCGGTCCAGCAAGTTGCGGTCGAAGCCCTGGCTCGACATCTGCCAGCGCAGCGCCTCGGCCTCGCTCTCCGCATCCGCCAGCTTGTAGGCGAGGTCCGGCGTGTCCATGCGCATGATCGGCTGGCCGGCGGCGATCTCCTGGTCGTTCGCCACGTCGATCTCGGCGATGCGGCCGTCGGCAGTGGCGTAGATGCGCGACACGCTCTCCGCGCCGACGAAGGCCGGCAGGGCCGTATGGCCCTGCAACGGCACGGATGCCAGGATCAGCAGCGTCAGCAGGACGCCGAGCGTGACCTTGCTGCGCCGGTTGAAGCCGTGGCGCGCCTGGTAGATCGCCTTGATTTCCTTGGCGAAGGGCAGCACGAGGCTCCACCACAGGACGGCTAGCGCCATCAGCACGCCGCCCGCCTTGAAGGCGAAGTGATAGACCAGCAGCGCGATGCCGAGGGTGACGCTGAGGCGGTAGAACCAGATGGCGACGCCGAGCCCGATCAGATAGGCCTTCGGCGGCTCCGGCGGAGCTTGCCGCCAGCCGAGCAGGTTGGCGCGCAGCCACCAGCGCGCCAGCGCATAGGTGCGCGGCTGCAGGTTCGGATACTGCAGCCAGTCCGACAGCAGGTAGTAGCCATCGAACTTCATGAGCGGATTGAGGTTGACCGTCAGGGTCAGCAGCACCGCCGTGGTCGAGACGAAGAAGCAGACGCTGCGCATGACGCCGTCGGGCAGCAGCGACCACAGGAACAGGGCGTAGCAGGCGAGCATCAGCTCGGCGCGCATGCCGGCCGAGCCGATTTTCAGGCGAGATGCACGCGACGGCAGCTTCCAGGCTTCGGTCGTGTCGGTGTAGAGGACTGGCCAGAAGACCAGGAAGGACACGCCCATGCTCGGCACGCGGCAGCCCTGCAGCTTGCAGGCGAAGGCGTGGCCGAGTTCGTGCAGCACCTTCAGGGCGGTCAGCGTCAGCGTGTAGAAGACCAGGCCATCGAAGCTGAAGAAGAAGCTGAAGGTGGCGAAGAAGGCGTCCATCTGGCGCGAGGCCAGCAGCAGCCCTAGGCCGCCGACGATCGCCGTCAGGATCAGCGCCGGACGGCTGAACCACCAGCGCGCGACGGGCAGCGCCTTTTCGAGGAAGCGATCCGGCCGCACCAGGCGCAGCCGCACCGACATCCAGCCCTGCGTGAGCTGGCGGAGGCTCCACTTGCCTGTCTGCTTGCGCAGGCGTTCCAGCCGCGCACGGCCTTCGTCGCCGACCACGCGCGTCAGGTTCTGCTGCAGGAGGAAGGCGATGAATTCCTTTACCAGATCCTCGGACACGGCCTTGCCGGCACGGCGCGTCGCTTCCTCGGCGATGCGCGACGGCGCGCCGAGAGGAACGAGGTGCAGCAAGTCGACTTCCAATGCGCCCAGGCGATAGAAGCGCCCGGCCAGCGGATCGACGAGCACCCAGGCCGGGCTGCCGTCCGGGTCGGGATCGACCGGCAGCAGCTCCAGTTCCGGGCGCAGGCCCCCGAGCACCGGCCGCGGCAGGTCACCCAGGTCGAAGTCTGCGGCAATATCCGTGGCGACGTCCGTCACGTCTCACATCCCCGCCCACTGGCGGAAAGCGGCCCAGGGCCGGCGGATCAACGCGTAGACAAGCGGCACGCGCGGGCCGCGCACCTTGGCGGTGCCGCGCAGGCCAAGGCGGGGCGCGGCAGCCGTGAAGTCGGCGACGGCGCGGAAGGCGACGATGCCGTCCGGCCCCGGCACCGCCTGGTAATTGGCGTAACGCAGGCGTGCCGGCACCGCCTGCTCCGGATCGTTGTTCAGGAACAGGGTGACCTCGGCGCCTTCGGTCAGCTCGAGCGCGTCCGCCACGGGAATCCATAGCTCCAGCTCGGCCGCCGACGAATTGGCGAGCAGCATGATGCGCTCGCCGATCTTCACCGGACGGCCCTGCCAGGCGGTCGCGTCCGGCAGGATGACGACGCCGTCCTGCTGTGCCGTGACGTTCGCGCGCTGCAGCAGGCTCTCGTCGTAGGCAATCTCGGCACGACGCTGTTCCAAGCGGGCGCGCAGCACGGGGATCGCAGTCTGCAGCTGGACGTTCTGGATCGTCTGCTGCTGGGCCTGGCGCAGTTCCGCCGCGGCGATCTCGTAGGTCTGGCGCGCGACGTCGAGGCGGCCGTTCAGTTCTGTCAGGTCGAACTTCACCAGAGGCTGGCCGCTCTTGACCTGGTCGTTGGGCTCGACGAGCAGCGTCTCGACCACGCCGCTCAGAGGCGAGCGCACCACGATCGGCGCCTTAGGCGCGACCTCCGCGTTGGCGAGCGCATAGAGGCTGACCGGCATGGCGCCGAGCAACAGCAGCGCCAGCGCGCCGCCGCCGAGCAGCAACTTGCGCCTGGGATTGAGCGGCACATGCCAGCGCGCGCGGCCGGAGGAGAGATGCTCGTAGGCATGGCCCAGCGTCTCCGCCCAATGGACCAGCAGGCGCTCCTCGCCGACCTGCCAGGGCGCGTCGCGCAGCAGCAGCAGGCCGCCGACCAGCGGCGTGCGCCGGCCCGGCAAGGGCAGCCAGATCGCTTCGGGCGGCAGGTAGTCGCCCCAGTCCTGGCGCAAGGTTTCAGGCAGGCCGCTTGCGCTCACGCGCTGCGGCGTCTTGCCCAGCGGCGCGAAATGGGCCGCGCAGCGGTTGGCGAAGCCGGTGAAGGCCGCATCGGGACTGGGCGACGGCAGGCCCGAGACGCCGTGCAGGCGCAGGCCGCCGCCGACGCCGCGGGTGAATTCCAGCCCGACCGTCGTATTGACGAGCAGCGCCGTCTCGTTGACCGCGAGGTAGGAGAGCTCGACCGCCGACGCCGCCGCGCGCGCCTTCTGCTGCAGCAGCAGAAGGGTGGCGAGGCGCTCAAGCGTCTGGTTGCGCTCCGCGGGTTCAGTGGGCGGCGATGTCTGCATCTGCGAAGCGAACGATGCCGCTCATCCCAGGCAAGAGATCCTTGCCGCCGTCGGAAAAGCGTCCGAGCACGCGTACTGTCTGGCTGACGGGATCGACGCGGCCGCCGAGGCGGTCGACCACTGCCATGCGGTGCTGGCCCGTCTCCTCCATGTCGAGGGCGAACTTCGAGCCGGGCTTGAGCCAGACCAGCCAGCCGGCCGGCACGACCATCTCGATCTCCAGGTTGCCGTAACCGACCAGCTCGTAAAGCGGTTCGCCTTCGCGGATGAACTGGAAGGGATTGGCCGGGCGGTTCACCACGACCGCATCGAACGGCGCATGGATGTCGCACTTGCGGATGGCGACGTCGACGCCTTCCAGCTCCGCCTGCGCCATGTTCATCTCGGCCTTGGAGACCTCGACTTCCAGCACGCTGACGGCATTGTTCTTCGCCAGGTCGGCATTGACGCGCGACTTGGCGCTGGCGGCCTCAAGCTTAGCCGCCGACATCTTGCGCGCGGCGCGCTGGCTCGTGCAGTCGATGGAGGCGATCACCGTGCCTTCGCGCACGATCTGGCCTTCCTTCGCGTCGAGCTTGGTCAGCACGCCGGCGGCGGTGGCCGCGATCACCGTCTGGCGGCCGGCCTTGATCTGCGCGCGGACCGTGCTGCCGGCAGCCCCGCTGTCCGGCGAAATGGACTGTGCCTGGGCTGGCTGAACCAGCCCGGGCACGCAGAACGCCGACGCCGAAACCGTCGCCAGAAGGACTAAAACAGGAAGTCGAACCATCCGGATTCCGTCTCCGATTGAGTGTCGCCGGCCTGCGCCGGCTGATCTGCCGCGGCCGGCTGCTCGCCTTTGGCCACGGCCTGCGGCGCCTCTTCCGGCTTGGGCAGGGCCCCGTGCTCCCAGGGCGTCATGCTGTTGTCGAGCACGCCGACGAGCTGGGCGATGTCCATCTCGCGGAAGTTGTCCGGCACCGGATTGAGGCTCAGGCTCAGGAACAAGGCGCCCAGCGAATCCTGGGCGCTCGCATAGGCTTCCATGCGGCGCAGCGCGGCGCGCAGGGCCGACGCGTCGTTGCGGACGCGCTCGACCTGGCTCTGGGCGTTGGCCTGCTCCTGGGTCGCCGTCAATTCCGCGATGTTCTGCTCGACGTCGTTGATCTGCTGGGCGCGGTCGAACTGCGACTGCGCGTCCATGTAGCGGCGCCAGGCGACGTTCACGCGCGTGACCACCGCCATGTTGAAGGCCAGGCGGCGCGTGACCGCCAGGTTCTCGCGGGCCTTCTGCAGGTCCATGACCGAATCGATCGAAAGCAGGCGGAACAGGTTCCAGGTGACGCGGCTGGTCAGCTCGCCCCAGCTCTGGTCCACCAGGTAGCTGTTGCTGTCGTAGTTGTAGCTGGCGCCGAGCTCGATGCCCGGCAGCAGGCGCAGGATGGCCTTGCGCGCCTCGGCCTGGTCGATGCGGGCGTTGTACATCTGCTCGGCGATGTCGGGCGACTTCTGCAGCGCGATCAGCTCAAGGTCGGACACCGGAAGGTCGATCTTCGGCAGCGGCTCAAGCTGGGTCGGCAGGCTCAAGGCCAGCGGCGTGCGCGGCGGCACGTTGATCATGCTCGCCAGCTCGACCTCGCTGGTGGAGAGCGACTGCTGCAGCGTCTCGAGCTGGCTGAGGATTTCCAGCAGGGCGCGGCGGTACTGCAGGGTCACCTGCGGCGGCTGCAGGCGCTGCTTCTCGGTGCGCTCCACATCGGCCAGGGCGCCGCGCGCCTCCTGCAGGACGCGGCTGACCTCGGGCTTCAGCATCTGCGACGAGGCCGCGCGCCAATAGGCGGTGCGCGTCTGCTGGAGCAGGCGCAGCATCAGCTTCTGGCGGTTGAGCTGGCTGATCAGGAAGCGGTCGGCCTGCTGCTTGGCCTGGAAGTAGCTGACGCCGAAGTCGAGCACGTTCCAGTTCAGGCGCAGGTCGGCGACCTGACGCCATTCGTCCTGCGAGGTCGAGGGCTCGAGGGACTGGCGGCGGGTCAGGATCGATTCGCTCGACGACGCCAGCTCGCTGTCGCGGCCGACGTAGCCGGCGCTGGCGGCCAGCGTCGGCAGCATGTCGTAGGTGGCGAGGCTGAACTGGCCATGGGCCAGGGCCTCTTCCATCAGGCGCGTGCGGTGATCGAGGTTGTAGGCGATCGAACGCGCCATCGCCTCGCGCAGCGTCAGCGGCTTGACGATGGCTTCCTGGTTGTCCGAGATCACGGCCTGGTCCGCGACCACGGCCTTGTTGATGTCGGCCTGCTGGAGCGGCTCCGGATCGACGGAGCAAGCCGTCACGAGGATGGCGGAAGACAGCAGCAAAGCGGCGCGAAATGTAATCACGGTTTTTTTCCCCGGTATCTGAAAGGACGTTATCTATTCTTCGGCGGCCATCTCTCAGGCAGCCATCGTGTTCAGGTCGGCGACCAGGCTGTCGCGTTCGGCGAAGAAGCCGGCGCGGCCTGCCTGCCCCAGCTGGTCCTGCAACGTCATGTGCGGAGCCAGGTCGCCATGCTCGAGCGAGGCATGGTCGTCGGGCGCGGCGGCATGGTCGTCAGGCGTCGCCGGCGCGGACTCGTCCGACGCGGGCTGCTGCGATCCAGGCACAGCTTGCTGCGCAGCGGGCGGCTGCCCATCTTGCGGCTGCTGATCCTGCTTCTGTTGCTGTTGCGGCGCAGGCGCCTGGGTTGCCGGCGTGTCGCCGACCGTCGGCTCCTCGATGTAGACGGTGAAGGTCGTCGAGGCTTCGTTGCCCTGGCTGTCCTCGCCGGTCACCTTGACGTCGACGTTCTTCAGGCCGAGCGCCTTGGCGACAGCCATGTCGACGGTGAACTTGAGCGTGTTGGTGTCGAAGCGGACATAGCTCGGCAGCGGCGTGCCGTCGGGCTGCGTCGCCTCGATGCTGATCTTCTCACTCGGGTTGGTGTGCTGGAAGGCGGTCTGCGGCAGGCTGAATTCCTGCGGCGTGTCGCCGTCGAGCACGCGGTCCTGCAGCGCGACCGTGAGCTGCACCGGATTGAGCTCTGGAAAGTAGCCCCGGGTGTCGTCGGACAGCGCCGCAACGGCGGTGTCGTATGGCGAATCCGTCGGCGTCGAAGGAGTCGGCGTATCGGTGCCGGTGCCGGTACCGGTGCCAGTCCCACCCACGGGTACGATGACCGGCGGCAAGGGATCGACCGGTGTGGTCGGCGGAGTCGGCGGAGTCGTGGGCGTACCCGTGTCCGTCGGCGGCGGAGGCGGCGGCGTCGGGTCGCCCGTATCCGTCGGCGCGGCATTGATGACGATGTCGACGGTGATGGTCGTGTCCGACCAGCCGCCAGTGCCGCCGACCGACGAGGAAATGTCGGTGGTGCCGTTGGCGACCGGGCCGTCGTTGCCATCGCTCGTGCGCACGTCGAGGCCGCCCGGCGTGCCGGTGAAGCCTGTGGCCGGCACGAAGCGCAGCTCGACGGTGGGGACCAAGGTCAAGGCCGTGCCGTCGGCCAGGCCGGTGGCCGGAACATCGACCCAGGTCGTGCCGCCATCGGTGGAATACTGCCAGGCGCCCTGGTCCGGCGTGGCGTGGTTGCCGACGATGGCGATGCCTTCGAGCGGCGTGCCCGTGGAGCCGCCCGGCACGTCGTCGCGGCCGTCGTTGTAGACGGTGCCAATCACGGTCGAGATGTCGTGGCCAGTCGGCGTGTCACCGACGGTCAGCGGCGGCAGGTCGACGGTGGTGGAACCGACCGGCGCATCGTTCACCGGATCGACGGTGATGCCAATGGCCACGGTGTCGGCGGACCAGGCGCCAGTGCCGCCGACGCCGCCATGCGCGGTGATGTCGACGTTGGCGCCCGGCGTGTAGCCGCCGTTGCCATCGGCGAGATGCACGTCCAGCGAGCCCGGCGTGCCGTTCCAGTCAGCGGCGGGCACGAAGCGGACCTGCGACCCGGCGTCGAGCACAAGCGCGTTCGTGTCGCTCAGGCCGCTGGTCGGGACGTTGGTCCAGCTGGTGCCACCATCGGTCGAATACTGCCAGGTGCCCTGCCCCGGCGTGGCGTGGTTGCCGGTGATCGCCACCGAGGTCAGCGGCGTGTCGCCGTCCGTCGTGCCGGGATTGCCGGCATCGTCGACGCCATCGCTGTAGCTGCCGCCAAGCAGCGTGCCGAGCGGCTGGCCCGGCGGGTTCGGATCGTCTTCGCTGACGTTCGGCAGCGTCACGTCGCCGTCGGCGACGGGCGCGTCGTTCGCCGGATCGACCGTGATGCCGATGGTATGGCTGGCCGACCAGCCGCCCGTGCCGCCGACCTCGCCGGTCAGATCGACCGAACTGCCGGTGGCGAAGCCGGTGCCGTCAGAGTAATGGGCCGTCAGGCTGCCAGGCGTGCCGTTCCAGTCGGCGGCCGGCAGGAAGCGCAGCTCGGCGGTCGCCGCCAGCACCAGCGCATGGGCGTCGTCCAGGCCCGAGGTCGGGACGTCCGTCCAGCTGTTGCCGCCGTCGGTCGAATACTGCCAGCTGCCCTGCGTCGGGTCCGTCGCCGCATTGCCGGTGATGGCGATGCCGGCGATGGCCGTGCCGGTGCTGCCGCCGCTCACCGTGTCGGCGGCGTCGGAATAGGTCAGGCCCGGCAAGTCGCCGATCGCCGTGCCGGCCGGCGTCGAATCTTCGGCGATGCCGCCCATGTCGACGTTGGCCGCCGTCGGCGCGTCGTTGACCGCCGTCACGACGATGTCGGCCGTGTCGGTGGCCGTCGAGAAGGCCGTGGTGCCGCCGGTGACGCTGGCATCGGCATGATGGCCGTTGGCGGTGCCGTCCGTGCTGTCCCAGGCGTGGAAGGTCAGGCCGCCGTCGACCGGGCCGTTGAAGTCGCCCGTGGGCTTGAAGTAGACGCGCGTGGCGCTGTCCGCCAGCAGGGCGAGCGCGCTGCTGTCGCTGACCGCGCCGAACGCCGTCCAGGTCCCGCCGTTGTCGGTGGAGTAGTACCAGGTGCCGTGGCTGGCATCCGCGCCGACGATGGCGATGCCCTTGACGGCGCCGCTGTCTGCGTCGGTCACGCCGCCCGTCAGGTCGGAGACCAGCTCGCCGACCGCGCCGCTCGGCGCGCCGGCGTCTTCGGTCTGCTGCGTCAGGTCCGGGTTCGTCGGCGTCAGCACCGGCGCGTCGTTGACGTTCGACACGGCGGTGTCGAGCGGCACGGTGCCGGTGGAATAGGCCGTGGTGCCGCCGGTCGCGGAGGTGAGGTCCGGGCCCGGGCCGGTCGTCACCGCGCCGGACGAGTTATCGATCAGGTGGGCGTCAAGGCCGCCCGGCGTGCCGACGTAGCCCTCGACGGGCACGAAGCGCAGTTCGTCCGTCGTCTTCAGCAGGAGGGGCGAGCCGTCGCTGACCGCAGGCAGATCGGCCCAGGTCGTGCCGTCGGTCGAGTACTGCCAATGGCCTTCCGTGGCGGGATCGGCGTCGTTGTGCGTGATCGCGACGCCGGCGAAGCTGTTCGCCGACGAGCCGCCGCTGACCTCGTCGGTCGCGTCGTCGAACTGCGGGCCGAACAGCGTCGCGACCGTGGAGCCGGACGGATCCGTCGCATCTTGGTCGACGCTCGGCAGCGTCGCCGAGCCCGTGACCGTCGGCGCGTCGTTGACCGGATCGACGATGATTCCGATGTCCACCGTGCCCGTCGACCAGGCGCCGGTGCCGCCGACGCCGCCGGCGCTGGCGAGATTGACGCTCATGCCCGTCGCGGTGCCGGGGTTGCCGTCGGAGAGATGGACCGTCAGGTCGCCCGGCGTGCCGTTCCAGTTGGCGGCCGGGACGAAGCGAACCTGCGTGTCCGCGGTCAGGACCAGTGCGTGAGAATCATTCAGGCCTGAGGTCGGGATGTTCGTCCAGGTCGAACCGTCGGTCGAGTACTGCCAGTTGCCCTGCGACGCGGTCGCCGCGTTGCCGACGATCGCCACCATGGTCAAGGGCGTGTCGGTGCCGGTGTCGCCCGGCGTGTGCAGCACGTCGGTGGCGTCGCTGTAGCTGCTTCCCAGCAGGTCGCCGAGCGTGGTGCCAGCGATGCCGCCGGCCGGCGCGTCTTCAGCGATGTGGCCGAGCGACTGGTCGCCGCTGGCGACCGGGGCGTCGTTCTGCGTCGCCACGGTGATGGCGACCGTCTCGGTGGTGACCTGCGCGCCGCCGGTGCCCAGATTGCCGTTGTCGTTGACGCTGATGGTCAGGCTGTCGTCGCCGTTCCAGTTGGCGTCGCCCTTGTACTTCAGGCCGTTGAGCGCCGCGTTGATGGCGCTTTCGGTGCCGGTGAAGGTGACGTCGCCCGAATTGTTCGCGCCCGAATTGATCGTCAGGCCGGTGGTCGAGCCGAGCGTCAGCGTGCCCTGGTCGACATGCAGCGTGACCGTCAGGTCGCCGCCGAAGTCGTCCGGATCGGCGACCGAGATGGTCGTGCCGAAGTTGAAGGTGGTGTCTTCCGTCGCGCTCGCCGTGGGCGGGAAGGTGATGACCGCCGGGTCGTTGGCGTCGGTGGCATTGATCGGCACGACATGCGAAGCGGTCATGACGTTGTTGCCGCCCTGGCCGTTGCCTTCGTCGTTGACCGTGAAGGTGAGGTCGACGACGCGGTCGGCGTTGGCCGGCGGCTCGTAGGTCAAGGTGGCGAGCGCGGCATTGACCTCGTCGCGCGTGCCCTCGATGACCAGCGGGCCGGACGCGCCGGCCGAGCCGGAGGTGATGGTGCCGCCGTTGGTGCCGGAGAGGATGGTGACGCCCGTCGCGTCCAGGGTGAGGACGCCGTAGTCGCTCGCGCTCCAGCCGGCGCTCGGGTCGATCGTCACCTTGACGATGTCGTGCGGGCTGAGGTCGTTGTCGGGATCGACGTCGTCGACGGTGACCGGCGTGCCGGAGAAGTCCACCGGCGTGCCGTGGCTGCCGAGGATCGGGCCGGCCGGGCCGGCGATGGTCGGCGCGTCGTTGACCGCGTTTACGGCAATCCCGATATCCAGAGAATCGCCGTGCGCGCCGCCGGCGCCGTTGTTGCCGTTGTCGTTGGCCGTGATGTGCAGGTTGTCGCTGCCGTTGTAGTTGAGGTCGCCTTTGTAGGTGATACCCACGCCCAGCAGCGCCTGAATCTGCGAATAGGTGCCTGTCAAAGTGACGCTGTCGGTGCCGCCGCCCACCACGTCGACGCCGTTCGGCGACGAAATCGTGAGCGTGCCGTGGTCGACTTCCAGCGTGACGGTCATGTCGCCGCCGAACGAGCCGTCGTTATCGCTCAGCGTGATCCCGGTGAACGTGATGGGCGTATCTTCGTAGGCGCCCAGCGAAACAGGGCCATCGAGGCTCGGCGCGTCGTTGGTGATCGACGAGTGGATGGCGATGGTGTGCGTCGCCGTGTTGTTGGCGTCGTTGATCGCCGGATTCGTCCCGCCTGGGGTCAGCGGCTGGTTGACCGTGCCGCCATTGGGATTGCCGGTGTTGGGGTCCCGGTCGTCGACCGTGACGACCAGGTTTACCGTCGCATCGACGTCGGCCGCCTGGCTGTACTGCAGGTGGTCGAGGGCGTCCTGGACTTGGGCGTGCGTGCCTTCGATGACCAGCGTGTTGCCAGCGGAATTGTTGGTGCCGCTGACGATGGTGGCGCCCTCCGATAGGTCGGTCAGGTTCAGCGTGCCGGAGGAGCTGCCGCCGAGGTCGGTCGAAATGGTGACCTTCAGGTAGTCGGATTCGCCGGACTGCGCGCCGTCGGCGAGGTCCGGGTCGGCGACGACGATCTGGTTGCCGCCGGTGAAGGTCACGGGCGAGGACGAGAAGTTGTCGACGGACGACGGGCCGGTGACGGTCGGGGCGTCGTTGGTCGGCGTCGTCATGATGTAGAACGTCGCCGGCGAGGAATTGTGGTCCGCCACCGAGTCGCTGACGGTGAAGGTGAAGGAATCGACGTACTGGGTGCCGTTGATGCCGGTCTGGACCGTCGACTCCGCGCCGCTATGGACGTAGCGCACGTTGCCGGCGTTGATGTCGGCCTGGGTGAAGACCGAGCCGACGCCGAGGACGTGCCACGAACCGCCGACGTTCAGCTCGATGCTGCCGAAGTCCGTCGTGTTGTCGATGCGGAACTGGCGGCGGTAGAGCGGGCTGTCGGGGTCGACGGCCTGCAGGTGGCCGCTGTCGATCGCGCCCGAACCGCCTTCCGTGACCGTCAGCACCTCGTTGGCGCCGGTGCCGTCGCCGTACGTGCCGGTGTCGCCCACGGTGATGGACGGGTCGCTCCCGGTGGGGTCCTGCGCGATCTGCGGCGCGTCGTTCAGCGGCGCGACGCGGATGTTCACCGTCTGCTCGCCGGACAGGTGGTTCGCGGCGCCGCTCTGGTCGTCGACCTGGAACTTGAAGCTGTCGGTGAAGACCTCGTCGCCGCCGTGCACGTAGGTCAGCTTGCCCGAGGTGAGGTCGGCCATCGTGTACCAGGTGGTCGCCAGCGTGCCCGCGTCGACGGCGACGCCGTTGTAGCGCAGCTCGCCGGCGTCCGGCAGGTCGGTGAGGCGGAAGCGCAAGTCGTTCTCCTGCGCATATCCGGTGTTCAGGTCGGAGCCGACACCGTCGACGTCCGACATGTGGACGTAGCTGTCGTCGACGGTGGCCGTGCCGCCCTCGACCACCGTGATGGTGCCGCCCGACGAGGCCGTCGGCTCGTCGTTCGTCGGCGTCACGTGGAAGGTGTAGCTGCCGGTCGCGCGCGCCAGGTTGCCGCTCGCGTCCGCGGTGCCGTTGGTGACGGAGAAGGAGAAGCTGTTGGTGAAGGTCTCGCTGCCGTCGTGGACGTAGCGGATGTTGCCGTCGTGGATGTCCTGCTGCGTGAAGGTGCTGTAGGTCGTCAGCGCGTGCCAGGTGGCGCCGCCGTCGGTGGTGATCTGCAGTTCGCCCGCCGGCGGGATGCTGGTCACCGTGTAGATGATGCTGTCGGCCGGGATGTCGTAGTGGTCGCCGCCCACGACGTAGGACGAGGAATACTTCAGCATCGCGTCGGTCATCACCAGCGAGGTGTCGGTGTTGCCGGCGTCGCCTTCGTTGATCGGGTCGCCGAGCGAGGTGTGGTCGACGTTCGTGTCCGCCGAGATCGGCGCCTGGCCGCTGGCGAGCGGCGTGCCCGGGCCGGTGCCGCCGACGATGCTGCCGGCGAGCGACAGGTTCAGGGTGATGATCTGCGGGTCGGCGCCGCCGTGGCGGTAGGCGCCTTCGATGTCCGGCGCGCCGGCCTGCCATTCGTTGCTGCCGTCGCGCGTGAAGGTCGGCTTCAGGCCGCCGTCGAACAGGCGGAACTGCAGGGATTCCTGCGTGCCTGGCGTAACCGTCTGGGTCGGGACGTAGCGCAGCAGGCCGCCGTCGATGTCGGCCTGGGTGACGATGGAGCCCGCGCCGAGGATGATCCACTGGCCGCCGACATTGAGCTGCAGCTCGCCGTACTGGGTATTCTCCGCCAGCACGTAGGCCAGCTGCGCGTGGGTGCTTTCCGCGTCGGTCGCGGCGAGATGGGTGTTGTCGATGGTGAAGGACGTATTATCCGGCAGCGTCACCGTCTGAGTGTCGGGCAGGCTGAAGACCGGGTCGTCGTTGACCGGCGTGACGTCGATCGTGATCGTCACCGCGGTGCTCTTGGGATCGGCCGGGTTCGACGTCGAATCGAAGCTCTGCGCGCCGTCCACGGTGCTGACGCTGTAGGACTGGCCGGTGCCGCCGCCCTGGTCGGTCACGGTGAGGGTGAACTTCGGCAGGTCCGCCGGGTCGGTCGGGCGCTCGTTGCCGTTCTGCACGAAGCGCAGCAGGGCGAGGTCCGCCACGCTCAGCACCTGGCCGTTGGTGACGGTGGTGTCGCTGCCGCCGAAGGCGCCGTTGTGGTCGACGTCGAGATAGAGCGTGCCCTGGCCGTTGAGCGACATGCTGTTGACCGTGTAGGTCAGGTTCGCGTCGTCGCTGTCGGTCGCGGAAATGGTGACGTGCCCGTCCAGGCCTTCGTAGACCTGCCCCGAGGAGGTCACGGCCGGCGCCTCGTTGACGGGGCGCAGGGCGATGGAGACGGTCTGGTTCGTCAGCACGGAGCCGGCGCCGTCGCGCAGGGTGACGACGAAATGGTCGCTGGTCGTCGACGAATCGTTCACGTCGACGTTGCTGCCGTTGTGCGTGTAGACGAGCTGCCCGACTTCGTCCTGCGAGAAGGTCGAGCCGACGAGCACGGCGTTGCCGTTGAAGGTCAGCGTGCCGTCCGTCGGCAGCGCGGTGATCTGGTAGACCAGCTGCTGCGCCGTGTTGTCGACGTCGGTGTAGTCCAGCGTGGCGGTCGAGAAGCTGGCGCTGCCGCCTTCGTCCACGACCAGGGTCCCGACGTCATGCACAGGCGCGTCGTTGACCGAGGTCACGGCGACATGCAGCGTCTGCTGCGACGCGCTGTTGACGCCGTCCGTGACGTCGAAGGTCACGGTGAAGTCACCGGAGGCGTCCTGCGCGCCCTTGTAGGTGAGGCCCGCGAGGGCGCTGTTCAGGTCGGTGGCCGAACCGGACAGGACCAGATGGTCGGAATCGTTGCCCGTCACCGTCAGGCCGCTCGTGGAGGCCAGATGCAGGCTGCCGCTGTCGCTGGCGTTCAGGGTGACGGTGAGGCTGCCGCCGTCGGCGTCGCCGACCGTGACGCCGGTCAGCCCGACCGCCGTGTCTTCGAGCGTGCTGCGCGCGGTCGTCGTGCCGCCGGTGATGCTCAGGGTCGGCGCTGCGAGCGTGTCGATGCTGTCGAGGGCGGTCTGCGTCAGGGGCGTCGTCGCCTCGATGGTGCCGGTCTGCACCTCGAGGGTCCAGTCGCCGCCATGGGACGTGGCGCCCGTCAGGTCGTCGGAGGCCGCGACGTCGGCGCCGGTCAGATTCGCCAGGCTGCTGACGAACTGCGCGCCGGCCGCGCCCTGGCCCACGTCGCAGGCGTAGAGCAGGATGTCGGCGTCGGCCGTCAGGGAGCCCTGCCAGCCCTGGATCTCGCTGGCGACCAGGCCGTTCAGCGTGTCGTTGTTCAGGTGGTCGGCGCCGATCTGCATGTCGCCGGCCGAGCCGTGCGAGAAGATGTGGATGGCCGAGACGTTGTCGGTGTCCTTGAGGATCTGGGAGATCTCGGCGATGCCGTCGGCGGTGGCGTCGATGATGATGCCCTTCGCGCCGTCGGTCAGGTTGTCCATGATCGTCTGGGCGTCGGCGACGCGCGAATCGATGAACACGAGGACGGTCGGCTGGACGTCGGTGCCGGAAGCGGCCGGCGCGGCTTCGCCGGTCGGCGGCACGGCGTGAGAGGCGTCGTTGATCAGGGCCGCGACGTCGCTCTGGGGCGCGTCCGCGTGGGGCTGGTCGGCGGCGTGCGGCTGGTCCGCGACGTGGGGCTGGTCGGCAGACTGGGCCTGCTGGCTGGCGGCTTCCGCGGCGGTCGCGACGAGGGCGGCATCGAGCATGATGCGCTGTTCAAGAACGCGAACCCGAAGAAAAGTCATGTGATCCCCCACTCAAAGAAAGCCGTCGCGGGCTAAAACCGCCCTAGAAATTGCGAAACTCAATTCCAGCTTTGGGAATATGTTCATCGGAAAATCCGATACGTTCCAAAGCCAGGATTTGAGCCAAACTTAGCCTCAGGAGCCTATTCCTAATTTTCATCATATTATCAAAGACATATGACAGAATCAGAGAGCCGACTCCTTATGGGGCGGGATATAACGACATCTTTATATATTGATTCAACGTTAATTTTGCTCAGTGACGAATAATTTACGAACCAAAATGAGAGGCATGACATTTCTGCACACGGTCGTATGGAGCTTCGGGAATTTAGTCCTCTGAGGAGTGGAACTAGCGCCTGTTAGCCCTCAAATCGAACAGGAAAAGAGACGCGGAAGGTCCCCAGGCCAAGGCTGCAGACAGGCCCAAGACGACCAAAAGCCCCGGGTCGCCATCGCGGCCCGGGGCGTCAGGTCCGGTCGAGGACTAGAGGCTCTGCTTGGTGATGTCCGGCGTCGGGATGTCGAGCGTGTCGTAGATGCTCTTCTGGCGCGGGTTCGAGATGCTGTAGTCGATGTCGATCGCCTTCGTCGGGCAATCGTCTTCGCACAGGCAGCAGACGTGGCAATCGGCCTCGTAGACGGGGACCGCCTTGCCGGTCGCAGCGTCCAGCCTGAGGACGTCGACGGGGCAGGATTCGATGCAGATCCCGCAGCCGTCGCATTTCGCGGCGTCGATGGCCACGGTCATGACCGCACCGCGCTCTGCACCGCGCCGCCCGCGACGGGCCTCAGGCTGTGGTTATGGACGGCCGGGTCGTAGCAGTCGCGCATCAAGGCCGCGATCGGGCTCAGGTGCCGCTCCGACTTGACGGGCTTTATCTTCCATTTGTCGAACGGGATGCGCGCCCGGTCGAACAGCGCCCCCTGCCCGCCCCGCCTGACGCCGTGCCAGCAGAGCCAGTCCTCGTCGTCGGTGTAGGGATGGTCCTCGCGGTAGAATTGCTCGCGGCTTTCCGTGCGGTCCAGGGCGGAGAGATAGATCAGCTTCGTGCATTCGGCGACGTTGCGCGCCTCGTGCAGCTTCACCAGTTCGTGCAGATCGGCGGCGACGCCCTGGTCAATCGCCGCCAGCGCCTTGTCGATCGCCGCGAGGCGCGCCCTCAGGCTGGCGTCGCTGAGCACGATGTTCTCGATCAGGGCGCATTCGAATTCCGCCAGCTGATCATGCAGGGAATCCGAGCTGCGGCCCTTTGCGCCGCCCAGGGGCGCGAACATGCGCTCGCGGAGCGCCAGGATCGTCTCGACCGGCAAGGCCGGCGGATCAGCCGCCAGGCTCTCCTGCCCCGCCGTGTCGCCGGCGTGCCAGCCGGACACCATGGCGAAGGCGGTCGGCGCGCCGGCGCTGCCGTGAGTGCCGATCGCCAGGTTCTTGGCCACCGCCCCCGCCGCCAGCAGGCCCGGCACGTTGGTGTGGCAAGCCTTGTCGATCCAGATGCCGCCGCGCCCGTCGCTCGTCCAGATGCCGAACGTCGGCTCGATCAGCATCGGATAGATCTTCGGATCGGGGATTTCGTCCGACAGCAGGACCACGCCGCCGCGCCCCAGGGTCGGCAGCGTCCGCCAGTAGGACTCGTCGCATTTGCGCAAGTCGAGATAGCAGGGCCCGCGCCCGTCGATGATCTCCTTGGCGAAGGCCGCGATCACGAAAGGCAGCTCGCTGCGTTCGTAGCGGACCGGGTCGTACTTCTCCATGAAGCGTTCGCCCTGCGCATTGATCAGCCAGGCGCCATGCGCCACGGCGACGTTGTAGCTGGAGAGCTTGTATTTCTTCATTCCGATGGAGAAGGTGCCGCCGTTCACGAACTCCAGGTCGACGAGCCGCGCGCCGGCCCGGTAAGCCATCGCCGCGCCGTCGCCGGTGTCGTTGTCGACGCGGTGCATGCCGGTCTTCATGCCGATCATGCCGGTGGCCATGATGGTGCGCTTGGCGCGCAGGACGACGCATTTGCCGGTGCGCACGTGGAAGCCGATGGCGCCGATGACGCCTGCCTGCGTCGGCCACTTCCCGTCCGCCGTCAGCAGTTCCGAGATGTAGATGCGGTCGAGGATGCGCACGCCCTTCGCCTCGACCTGGCGGCGCATCTCCTCCATCGCCAGCTTGGGATTGAACTGCATGACGCGCGCGGACCCCATGCCGCGGCTGACGAAGCGGCGGATCTCGCCCTTCTCGTCGCGCGTGATCGGCACGTTCCAGCGTATGAGGTCCTTCACGCGCTCGCGCTGGCCGAGGAGGAGCTGGCGCGTCCAGTCCTGGTCGGAGGTGTAGCCGCCGCGGACGATGAACTCGTCCGCCCAGGCGTCGAGGTCGTCGCTGTCCAGCGGACAGCTCGTCACGCCGCCCGACATGGTCGAGGCCCCGCTGCGGCTGACGCGGGCCTTCTCAACGAGGACAATGCCGTCCGTCAGCTCGGACGCCCGCAGCGCGGCCCATGTGCCGCCGAATCCGCCGCCGATGACCAGTACGTTCGCGTCGATGACTTCGATATCTGAAGGAAGCGTTTTCTCGGACATGCTGACCACTGACTGACTGAAAGCCTACTCGTTGCGCACCTTGGCGGCGCGCTGCAGGACCGCCTTCGGCGTCTGCAGCGTCTCCTTGATGATCCCCTCCAGGCCCTGTCCCGTCAGGGTCGGGCCGATGTCGGTAAGGGTCTTCTGAGCTTCGGCCAGAAGCTCCGGATCCTTGACCATATCGTCGAAGGCCTTGCGCAGCGCGGCCAGCCTGTCGGCCGGAATGCCGGGCGCGCCCACCAGGGAGCGCCCGACCGCGTTGCCCATGGCGAAGAAGCGCAGGGCCGTCTTGTCCTCTTCGCTGTCGCCGAGGTCCGACATCAGCGGCACGTCGGGCAGCTCCGGCGCCTTGTCCAAGCCGTACTGCACCAGGATGCTGACCTTGTGGTCGCGCAGCAGGTCGGCGTTCTGCACCTTCATGGTCGGCCAGGCCTTGGTGGTGCCCTCGAGCTCGCCGCGCTCCATGGCGATATGGCTGTCTCCGGCGCCCTGATACCCCGAGATGATCTTGAATTTCGTATGCGCATAGGCGTTGAGCACCTTGAGGTACCAGATCGACGGCGCCGTCGGCCCCGATCCGCCCATGATCGTCTCGCGCTGCTGCGCGTCGGCCAGCGTCTTGGTCGGCGAGGTGTGCCAGGTGTAGCTCACCTCGACGACGGGGCTGAGGCGGCCGATCCAGCTGAACTTCGTCGCGTCATACTGGATGCCTTCCGATTCCAGGGCCTGCTCGACGGCCGTGGCATGGAGCGCGATGGCCAGGGCGGTGCCGTCCTTCGGCGCCGCGTTGTAGAGCCAGTTCGTCATCTTCAGGCCGCCGGCGCCCGGCATGTAGCGGATGATGACCGTCGGCTCGCCCGGAAGGTACTTCGGCATGTAGCGCGAGACGATGCGGCCATAGAGGTCATAGCTCGCGCCGGGCGGATTGCCGATGTAGAGGTCGAGCGTCTTGCCCTTGTAGAAGCCTTCCACCGCATCCGCGGCATGGCCTGTCGCGGGCATGGCGGCGGCAAAGAGGGCAAGCGTCGCGATGCAGCCCCCGATCCTGAACGGGTTCATGCGCATTCTCCCTGTAGGCGTTTTTGTCGTCATCGCCGCCTCCGTTCGGGAGACGGCGCGCCGGCGTGGTCTTCGCCAAGTCCGGCAGCGCCGCAAATATTCTGCCTCGGCCAATTGCCCGTCAACATGATCCGGGGTTTCGGCGCAGCGGGATTTAAATGAAATTCAGAGACGGCGAATGAAATGACTCTCGTAGATGAGTCTGCGGCGCGAGCCGCGCGCCTCACGACCGCAGATAAGGGCCGATCTCGGCTTCGAGGAAGTTGAGGAAGCGGTCTATGCGCGCCGGCAGATGGTTGCTGCGCGGGTAATAGGCGTAGAGCGGGCGGGTGAAATTCAGCTGTCGCGGGAACAGCATCTCGAGCTGGCCGTGCTTCTGGCCGGTCTGCACGTCGTATTCCGGCAGCCGCGCGATGCCGGCGCCAGCCAGGCAGGCATGGAAGATCACCGCGCCGCTGTTCGAGCGCAGGTCGCCCTTCACGGGAATCAGGCGCTTGGCGCCGTCGACGTCGAACTCCCAGAGATCGGGCGACGGCTGCGCGGTGTGCACCAGGCAGTTATGCTCCTCGAGTTCCTCGAGGGTGGTCGGCGTGCCGCGTTCCGCCAGGTATTTCGCGGAGGCGCAGAGATGGTAGTTCAGGCTGCCGAGCTCGCGCGACGCCAGGCTGCTGTCCTTCAGGTCCGCCGTGCGGACGGCGATGTCGACGCCCTTCTCCGTCGGATTGGTCGAACGGTCGCCGACGCGCAGCTCGACCACGATGTCGGGATAGAGCTTGCCGAACTTCAGAACGATGTCGGCCATGACCTGCTCGCCGAAGCCGAGCGGCGAATAGATGCGGATGCTGCCCTTCAGCCCGCGCGTGAGGTCGCCGACCTCCTCGTGGATGAGGTCCATCTCGTTGAGCAGCTTGGCGCATTTCTCGAAGTAGAAGCGCCCCGCCTCGGTCAGCGACAGGTGGCGCGTCGAGCGGACGAAGAGCTGGGTCTGCAGGGCGCTTTCCAGGTTCTTCACGCGCCGGCTGACGGACGGCAGCGAAAGATGCAGGTTCGCCGCCGCGCGCGTGAAGCTGCCGCGCGCGGCCACTTCGACGAAGACCGCGACGTCGTTCAGATCTTCCACTTTTCCGTTCAGCAGCATCAGACTTCTTCGTAAAGAAGACGCGAGCCGCCCCGGAGAGCGACTCGCGTCGTTATGCGACTTCAGCAGTGTTGCGCCGGCTCACATACGCGGATGGGCGTTGTTCGCCAGGGCGTCGTCGATACGCTTCTTCGTTTCGGCGTAGGCCGGCAGCTCCTTCACCGAGACCGTGTTGACGGCGTAGGTCGATTCGCGGTGGTGGTTGCTGGCGTCGGCCTTCGGGCGCATCTGGCAGCGGAAGTAGAGGTTGAAGCGCAGGAAGTCCTTGTCGCCGGTGATGCGATGGGCGATGCCGCGCGGCACGTAGCCGATCTCGCCGGGCGAGAGGTGATGCACGCCCCATTCCGTGTCGTTCTTGGCCTGGCCGCGGAACTGGAACCAGATCTCCTCGTCGTCGCAGCCGCGGTGGAAGCCGTGCTGCTCGCCCTGGGTGTTGTAGACGTCGACCTTGAAGTTCTTGCCGCGGAACAGCTCGGGGGCGCGGACGCCGCCCTTGCCCGTGATGCCGCAGAAGTAGTCGAAGGCGCGGATCACGGTGACCTTGCGGTTGCTGTTCGGCAGGGCGCAGCCGACGAGCTTGGCATGGTCGCGCTGGATGACGATCGGCTCGGCTTCGTCGTTCCAGAACTCGGTGACTTCGAGGATCTTGCCTTCGCGCTTCGGGAAGGCCACCGGCTCGGATTCAGTGTTGTCGCCGACGCGCTGCACGTCGAACACCGTCTCGGTCAGCGGCTTTTCGTCGTTCGCGGTGACCTGGAACTGCTCGCGGACCTTCGCGACCAGCTGATGGCACTGCGAGTTGCCGATCACGCGGTAGGCCGCGCCCGACGGAATGTGGATGACGTGGCCCGGCGACAGCCGGAACTCGCCGAATTCCGTCTCGATCGCCGACTGGCCGGCGAACTGGAAGATCAGCATGTCGAAGTTCGACGGGCGGCGGAAGTAGGGCTCCGCCCCGCTGATGTAGTGACTCTCGACGATGCCGTCTTCGCCCGACCACAGCACCGGCGCCTTGTTGCGCTCGCGGTTCGTCGGGCCCGACATCACGTCGCAGATCCGGATGCGCGGCAGCGGCACGCCGCCGCTCTGCTGCGTGCCGACCAGCTCGTCCTCGTCGCGCTCGAACCACAGCTTCTGGTCGCCTTCCCACGTGGTCGCGAACTCTTTCACAATCCTACCCATCACACGCTCTCCTCTGTTATGCGTTCCCTAGGTTCATCCTAAGAAGATGCAGCCCGCCCATGGGGGAAACCGGCGCCGCAACTTCCGCTCTCTTCGTCTCGTAGCCCGTCTTCGTCAGCCTTCGGCGCGCGCCACGCGGCGCGCCGCCTCGGCCTGCATGTCCAGCACGCCGGCCGTCGCCTGGCGCGCCGCGTCGTCCTCGCACGTCGCCGTCGACATGCGCACGCCCTTCTCGGTCCACCAGAGCGTGATCTTCTCCGGTTGCAGCTGCAAGTACACCTGCTGGCCGGCGTGGAAGATGTGGCTCGCCGGCAGGACCAAGGTACGCTCCTCCGCCCCGATGGCCATATGGTATTCGTAGCAGTCGCCGAGGAACTGGGCGCTGCGCACGGTCGCCGGCAGCACGTTCTCGCGCTTGGCCGGCGCGCGGTCCGTCACGGCGATCTGCTCCGGGCGGATGGCGACCATGATGTCCGCCGCCGTCATGGCGTCCAGGCCGTCGGTCGCCGCGTTGAAGCGCTCCACCGCCAGGACCGGCGCGTCGGCGCCGCCCAGCTGCACGTCGATCCGCCCGCTGCTGCGCGCCGTCACCTTGCCGGACAGCGCGAACATCTTGCCGAGGAAGTCGCGCGCGAAGCTGGTCGCCGGACGATGATACACCTCTTCCGGCGTGCCGACCTGCTCCAGGCGGCCCTGGTTCAGGATGGCCAGCCGGTGCGACAGGCTCAGGGCCTCCGTCTGGTCGTGGGTGACCATGACGACGGTCAGCCCCAGCCGCTCCTGCAGTGCCTTCAGCTCCTTGCGCATGTCGTCGCGCAGCTGGGCGTCGAGGTTGCTCAGGGGCTCGTCGAGCAGCAGCACGCGCGGCGAGAACACCAGGGCGCGGGCCAGGGCCACGCGCTGCTGCTGGCCGCCGCTGAGCGCCGGCGTCGGCCGGTCGCCGAGCCCCGCAAGGCCGACGAGCGCCAGGGCCTCCTCGACCTTCTGGCGGATGACGGCCTTCTTCATCCAGCGCAGCTTGAGCGGATAGGCGACGTTCTCGAAGACCGTCATGTGGGGCCACAGCGCGTAGGACTGGAACACCATGCCCATGTTGCGCTTCTCGGGATTGACGAAATGCCGCTCCGTCGGCGAGGCGAGGCATTCGCCGCCGACCGAGATGCTGCCGCCGTCGGGCTTCTCCAGGCCGCCGATCAGCCGCAGGCTCGTCGTCTTGCCGCAGCCTGAGGGCCCCAGCAAGGTGAAGAACTCGCCCTGGCGGATCTGCAGGTTCAAGCCGTGAAGCGCGGTGAAGGAGCCGAAGCGCTTCTGCAGGTTTTGGATGTCTATGAAATTCTGCATGACCGTCTCTCTATTTCTCCCGCAGTCCGACGCGAAGGCCGAACATGCGAGCGACGATTGCCAACCCTGTGGTCAGCAAGATGATGAGGAAGACCGTGATGGACGCCTCTTCCTGATTGCCGGCGGCGATCTGGTCGAGCGCCAGCACCGACAGCGGACGCGTCTCCGACGTGGAGAGGAAGATCAAGGTCGAGGCGTTGCGCGCCGCGAACAGGAACTTCAGCACCGCCGTCAGGATCAGCGTCTGCGCCATCAGAGGCACGACGATCTTGAGGTAGGTCCGCACGAAGCCGGCGCCCGACATGCGCGACGCCTCCTCGAGCTGGTTGCCGAGCTGGATGAAGCTTGCCTTGAGGATCTGCGTCGAGAGAGTGACGCTGCCGATGATGGAGGCCACCACGAGCAGGCCGATCGATCCGTAGAACGGACGGAAGACCGGCGTGCCGAGGAACATCCACAGGAGGCCGAGGCCGAGCAGCACGCCGGGAATGGCCGCCGGCAGCCAGCAGATCGCGTCCAAGGTGCCGCGGCCCGGCAGCTTGGTGCGCACCAGGATGTAGGCGATCAGCGAGAAGATGATCGTGCCGATGACCGCCGCGCTGCCGGCGACGATCAGCGTGTTCTCCAGCGCGGAGATCAAGCCGTCGTTGGTCAGGGCGTTGCGCCAGTATTCCAGCGTCCACACCGTCGGCAGGTGGAAGAAGCCGAAGCGCACCATGAAGGCGCCGCCCATGACGCTGAGGATCGGCACGACGACCGACATGCTCATGATCAGGACGATGCCGCCGGCGAAGACCCAGCGCCAGAAGCCGACGTCGATCGGCTTGGGCTTCATCTGGCTGTTGACCGTGGTGAACTGCCGCCGGTTGATGAGCCAGCGCTGCAACGGGATGAGGATGGCCAGGAAGACCAGCACGAAGGCGCCGAGGGACGCCGCCTGGTTGATCATCGGCGGCTCCATGCGCGACAGGTCGACGATCTTGGTCGACAGCACGAAGAAGCCCCAGGGCGCGCCCAGCAGGTATTCCACCTCGAAGGATTCGAAGAGGCGCACCAGGCTCAGCATCATGACGACGATGAGGGCCGGCGTCATGAGCGGCAGGGTCACGCCCATCATGGTGCGGAAGGTGCCGGCGCCGGACATGCGCGAGGCCTCTTCCATGGAGGAATCCATGCGGCGGAACACCGGCGTCAGCAGCATGACCTTGGTGTCGATGCCGCTGATGACATGCACCCAGATGATGCCCCAGAAGGAATAGATGTTGAACGGCGCGGTCCCGAAGGCGTCCTTGAACAGCATGTTCACCAGGCCGGTGTCGGGGTCGAGCAGCAGCATCCAGCCGAACACCGTCGCCACGGTCGGGTACATGAACGAGACCCAGAACAGGAACTCGAACCCTCGCGAGAAGGGGATGTTCGTGCGCGCCAGGATCCACGCGATCATCACCCCGAGCGGGAAGGTGATCGCCTGGCGGACGACCGCCACCTTGAGGGTGTTCCACACCGCCTGCCAGACTCCAGGCTCGGCAAAGGCGTTCCGCCAGGCCTGGATGCCGTAGCGCGGCGCCTCGACGATGCTCGCCTCGTTGAAGCTGTTGATCAGGATCAGGATCAGCGGATAGACGACGAGGAACGCCATGACGCCGATCAGCAGGATCATGAAGATCTTGCTGTACGGCAGCGCCGGCAGGCGCGGCCATGCGTAGCCGGGACGTCCCATTGGCACTTCGGTCATCGACCTGCCTCCAGACGGCGAACGGGGCCCGAGGACGCTCGGACGCTGGACATCTTCATCGGTTGGGTGCGGACGGTTGTCATCATTACTGCTTGGCTGGCGCCTTCATGGCGGCAAGCCGGCTCAGCAGCGGCGTGCTGAAGTCGGCCTCCCAGGTGCGGCCCATGCCGGCGGCGTGGTTGCGCGCCGTCTTGTTGCTGCCGTGGGCGGCGCCGGATTCCTTGCCGAGCCAGAGCAGCGGGTCGGCGCCCTGGAGATAGATGCCGTTGCGGAAATGCTGCTTTTTCACGTGGCAGATCTGCACTTCGCCGACGACCAGGAAGAAGCGCTCGTCGAACGGGATCATCCGGCCGACCTTCATCTCGACGTTGGCCAGGGCCTCGCCGATGAGCGGCACCTTGCCGACGGAGGGCTTGACCGCCGTCAGGCCGCAGGCGGCCCACTTGTCTTCCTTGTGGCCCGAGACCGAGCCGGCATAGATCACCGCGTCGAACATGCTTTCGGACGGCGCCGCGATGACGAATTCGCCGGTCTCGTTCATCAGGTCGTAGGTCTTGGTCTTCTTGTCGACCGCGACGACGAAGGAGGACGGCTCGAAGCCCATGGGCGTGAACCACATGGACAGCATCATGTTCAGCCGCCCGTCGTTGCCGCGGGTGACGACGAGCGCCGGCACCTTCAGCGAAAACGGCTTGTTGCCGCTCGCGATCGTCTCGAATTCGTCGGCGTTCTTCCACTCGTCATTCGTCGCCATAAAAGTCTCTCCTGGTCGTGCCTAAAGCGTTACTGGACTGATTTGTTCGCCGTGACTTCTTTGGTCACGGCGTCGACCGGCGTCATGTCCGCCCAGTCGGGGCTGTTCTGATCGAAGTAGGTCTTGCCGGGGATCAGCCGGTTCTGCGGGTCGACGTCGTCCTTCGGAATGTCGACGCGGCCCGAATTGAAGTGGATGCCGCTGTCCGTCATCTTCTGCACGGCGATCTGGCCCTCGCGCGACAGCAGCCAGTTGAGGAACACCTTTGCCGCGTTGGGGTTCGCCGGCTTGTTGATCAGCGAGATCGTGCCGCTGCCCGCCAGGTAGGCCCCGCCCTCGTCGAAGACCGCCGTGTCAAGCACCTGCAGCGGCAGGCCTTGCTGCTTCGCCTTCTCGACGGCGAGGCAGCCGATGCAGAGCGCGAACTTGCCAGCCGCCAGCCAGTCGGTCATCTGGCGGCTATTGCGCGCGATGGTCACGTCCATGTCCTGGTACAGCGCCCGTATGTAGTCGGGGCCGAGATCTGGGTGGTAGTACATGAACTGCAGCGTCCCGGCGATGAAGCGCTGGGTCGGGTCCATCGACACGATCTTGCCCTTCCACTTCGGGTTGAGGAAATCCCGATAGGCGTGGACCTCGCCGTCCGCGACCAGCGTCATGTTGTAGGCGAGCTGGTTGGTGCCGGGGCTGGCGAGGAAAGCCAGGTTGTACTTCTGCTCCGGGTCCGTGTAGCGGATCGCGCCGCCGACCCATTTCGTCCCGTCGGTCACTTCCGGCAGGACAAGCTGGGGCGGGATCGGGTCGAGGGCGCCGGCCGGCTGCAGGGTGCTGGTGGCCGTGTAGGGCCCGCCGACGTAGAAATCGACGAGATACTTGTCGGCGCGGCGCTCCGTCAGGATGCGCGAGCCGATGACGGCGCCCTCGCCCGTGACGACAGTCGGCTTGATGTCCGGATAGGCCTTGGAGAAGTCCTTCAGGACTCCGTCGTAGCGGCGCATGTAGAGGACGACCTTGCCCTCCTTCTTCGCCGCCGCGACCGTCTTGTCCCAGTCCGCCTTCCAAGGCTCCTGCGCGTCGACAGGCTGGGCGAACGCGAACGCAAACGCACCGAGACAGGCGAACGGCAGGACTCTCCTCAGAAGCACGGACATGACAACCTCCCCAGGTCGCTATGCGCTCGGTCCGGCTTTTCGCCGGATCCGAAACAGGCCGTTTTGCGGCATTTGGACATCCATTCTAGGCATCTACGGTTTTTCGCTCAGTCACAGCTTCTTGTGCGGAACCCGTTTACTGCATGGCCTTGTTGGCCATGATCTCCTTCGCCAGCGCGTCGATCGGCGCCGTGTCGGCCCAGTCGGGGCTGTTCTGGTCGAAGTAGGTGCGGCCCGGCACCAGGCGGTTGTCGGGGTCGACGTCGTCCTTCGGGATGTCGACGCGGCCGGAATTCAGGTGCTCGCCGGCGTCGCTGATCTTCTGCACGGAGATCTGGCCTTCGCGCGACAGGAACCAGTTGATGAACACCTTCGCCGCGTTCGGGTTCGGCGCCTTGTTCAGCAGGCTGACGGTGCCGCTGGCCGCCTGGTAGGCGGCGCCTTCCTTGAAGAGCGTCGTGTCGATGTTGTCGACCGGCAGGCCCTGCTGGCGCGCCTTCTCGATGGAGAGGCAGCCGAAGCAGATCTCGAACTTGCCGTTGGCCAGCCAGTCGGTCATCTGCCGGTTGTTGCGCGCGTAGGTGATGTCCATCTCGCCGAACAGCTTGCGGAAGAAGTCCGGGCCGAGGTTCGGGTTGTAGTAGATGAACTGCGTCAAGGCGCCGAAGAAGCGCTGCGACGGGTCCATCGACACGATCTTGCCCTTGAACTTCGGATCGAGGAAGTCGTGGTAGGACGTGATCGTCTTCGCGTCGAGCAGCTTGGTGTTGTAGGACACCTGGTCGCTGCCAGGGCTCGCCAGGAAGGCGAAGTTGTACTTCCGCTCCGGATCGGTGTAGCGCAGCGTGCCGCCGACCCAGGCCGAGGCGTCCAGCACTTCCGGCAGGACGAGCTTGTCGGAGATCGGATCGAGGGCCTTGGCGGGCTGCAGGATGCCGGCCACCGTGTAGGAGCCGCCGACGTAGAGGTCGACGAGATACTTGTCGGCGCGGCGCTCGGTCAGGATGCGCTGGCCAAGCACCGAGCCTTCGCCCGTCACGACGATCGGCTTGATGTCCGGATAGGCCTTGGCGAAGTCCTTCAGGGCGAGGTCGTAGCGGCGCATGTAGAGGACGACCTTGCCCTCCTTCTTCGCGGCGGCCACCGTCTTGTCCCAGTCGGCCTTCCAGGCGTCGTCCGCGGCGGCGGCAGGCTGCGCGCAGGCGAGAGCGATCAGGCCAAAGCAAGCGAGCGGCAGCAATTTCCTCATAGTCACGTTCACAGTACCCTCCCTGGGCGTTCGTTTCCGGCATGCCAAAGACGGCATGCCGAGGTTTCAACAATATGCAGACGCAGCGGCGCCCGGCCTCGCGGCCGGAACCGGCTACTGCGCCGACTGGGTCGCCATGATCTCCTTGCCCAGCGCGATGACCGGATCGAGGTCGGCCCAATCCGGGTTGCTCTGGTCGAAGTAATGCCGCCCCGGCACCAGCCGGTTGTCGGGGTCGACGTCGTCTTTCGGAATGTCCACGCGGCCGGAGTTCATGTGCTCGCCAGCGTCGCTGACCTTCTGCACCGCAGTCTGGCCTTCGCGCGACAGCAGCCAGTTGACGAACAGCTTGGCCGCGTTCGGGTTCGGCGCCTGCTTGATCAGGCTGATCGAGCCGCTGCCCGCCTGGAAGCTGGCGCCTTCCTTGAAGTAGGTCGTGTCGAACACGCCGACCGGCAGCCCCTGCTGGCGCGCCTTCTCGACGTAGAGGCAGCCCATGCAGATGGCGAACTTGCCGGAGGCCAGCCAGTCGGTCATCTGCCGGTTGTTGCGCGCGTAGACGATGCCGGCGTCGCCGAACAGCTTGCGGAAGAAGGCCGGCCCCATGTCAGGGTTGTAGTAGATGAACTGCGTCAGCGCGCCGAAGAAGCGCTGGGTCGGGTCGATGGAGACGATCTTGCCCTTCCACTTCGGGTCGAGCAGGTCCTTGTAGGAGGTGATCTCCTTGGTGCCCACGAGGTCGCTGTTGTAGGAGACCTGGCTGCTGCCCGGATTGGCGAGAAAGGCGATGTTGTACTTCCGCTCGCGGTCGCTGTAGCGCAGCAGGCCGTTGACCCAGGCCGATTCGTCCAGCACTTCAGGCAGCACGAGCTGCCGCGAGATGTCGTCGAGGGCGCCCGCCGGCTGCAGGATGGTCAGCACGGTCTGCGGGCCGCCGACGTAGAAGTCGACGAGGTACTTGTCGGCGCGGCGCTCGGCGAGGATGCGCGCGCCGACCTCGGAGCCTTCGCCGGTGACGATCACCGGCTTGATCTCGGGATATTTCTTCGTGAAGTCCTTCAGCACGGCGTCGTAGCGGCGCATGTAGAGGACGAGCTTGCCTTCCTTCTTCGCCGCGGCGACCGTCCTTTCCCAGTCCGCCTTCCAGGCGTCGTCGGCCGCAGCCGGCCGTGCGAACGCGCAGAGCGCCAGCAATCCCAGGCAAGCGAGCGGCAGCATGTACTTAGAGACGTTAGGCACGGCACCCTCCCTGGGCTGGCTGCTTCGTAGCGTTTCTAGAACTCTCGACGGCATGTTGGTCTTCGGCGCGGCGCCCTACTGCATCGACTTGGTCGCCATGACTTCCTTGCTCAGCGCGACGACGGGGTCGATGTCGGCCCAGTCCGGATCGCTCTGGTCGAAATAGCGCTGGCCTTCGACGAGCCGGTTGCCCGGATCGACGTCGTCCTTCGGAATGTCGATGCGGGCCGAATTCACATGCGCGCCGTTGTCGCTGACCTTCTGCACCGAGACCTGGCCCTCGCGCGACAGGAACCAGTTGATGAACAGCTTGGCCGCGTTCGGGTTCGGCGCCTTGTTCAGCAGGCTCATGGAGCCGCTGGCCGCCTGATAGCTGGCGCCCTCGCGGAACGACGAGGTGTCGAGGTTGGCGACCGGCAGCCCTTGCTGGCGCGCCTTCTCGATGGACAGGCAGCCGAAGCAGATCTCGAACTTCCCCGCCGCCAGCCAGTCGGTCATCTGCCGGCTGTTGCGCGCGTAGGTGACGTCCATGTCGCCGAACAGCTTGCGGAAGTAATCCGAGCCGAGGGCGGAGTTGTAGTAGATGAACTGCGTGAAGGCGCCGATGGAGCGCTGCGAAGGCTCGACCGAGACGATCTTGCCCTTCCACTTCGCGTCGAGGAGATCGTGATAGGACGCGATCTCCTTGGGATCGAGAAGCTTGCCGTTGTAGGAGATCTGGCCGCCGCCCGGGTTGGCGAGGAAGGCGAAGTTGTATTTCCGTTCCGGGTCCGTGTAGTGATGCCGGCCATCGACCCAGGCCGACGGATCCAGCACTTCCGGCAGCACGAGCTTGTCGGCGATCGGGTCGACGGCGTCGGCGGGCCGCAGCATGCCACTCACCGTGTAAGGGCCGCCGATGTAGATGTCGGCGAGATACTTGTCCGCGCGGCGCTCGGTCAGGATGCGCTGGCCGAGCACGGCGCCCTCGCCCGTCACGGCGAGCGGCTTGATCTCCGGATATTTCTTCGTGAAGTCCTTCAATACGCCGTCGTAGCCGCGCATGTAGAGGACGAGCTTGCCCTCCTTCTTGGCGGCGGCCACCGTCTTGTCCCAGTCCGCCTTCCAGGCATCGTCGGCCGTGGCCGGCTGTGAGAGCGCCAGCAGCGCCAGACAGGCGAGCGGCACGACGCCCTTCAGGAAGGCCTTTACGGACCGGCGGCTCCCGGCCTTATGGCTGTGAAGCAACATGTTCATCATTGCCTCACTGCATCGACTTGGTGGCCATGATCTGCCGAGACAGAGCATCCACCTTGTCGATGTCGGCCCATTCCGGGCTGTTCTGGTCGAAGTACTGCTCGCCTTCGACGAGCTGATTGTCCCGGTCGACGTCGTCCTTCGGGATGTCGATGCGGCCGGAATTCATGTGCTCGCCGTTGTCGGCGGTCTTCTGCACGACCATCTGCCCTTCGCGCGACAGCAGCCAGTTGATGAAGAGCTTCGCCGCATTCGGATTCGGCGCCTGCTTGATCAGGCTGATGGAGCCGCTGCCCGCCTGGAAGCTGGCGCCTTCCTTATAGACCGTCGTGTCGAGATTGCCGACGGGCAGGCCCTGCTGCTTGGCACGCTCGATGTAGAGGCAGCCCAGGCAGAGCGCGAACTTGCCGGCGGCCAGCCAGTCCGTCATCTGGCGGACGTTGCGCGCGTAGGTGACATCCATCTCGCCGAACAGCTTGCGGAAGAAGTCCGGGCCAAGGTTCGGGTTGTAATAGATGAACTGGGTGATGCCGCCGATATGCCGGTCGGTGGGATCGATCGAGACGATCTTCCCCTTCCATTTCGGATCGAGGAAATCCTGATAGGAGGTGATCGTCTTCGGATCGACGAGCGTGCTGTTGTAGGAGATCTGGCTGCTGCCCGGGTTCGCCAGGAAGGCCAGGTTGTATTTGCGCTCGGGATCGCTGTAGCGGATCTCATGGTTGACCCAGCTCGACGTGTCCAGCACCTCCGGCAGCAGCAGCTTGTCGTCGATGCGGTCCACCGCCTCGGCCGGCAGCAGCGTCGAGGCGACCGTGTAGGGCCCGCCGACGTAGAGATCGACGAGATATTTCTCCGCCCGGCGCTCGGTGACGATGCGCGTGCCGAGGACAGGGCCTTCGCCGGTGACGACGACCGGCTTGATCTCGGGATATTTCTTGGAAAATTCCTTCAGCACGGCGTCGTAGCGGCGCATGTAGAGGACGAGCTTGCCCTCCTTCTTCGCGGCCGCGAGCGTCTTGTCCCATTCGGCCTTCCAGGCGTCGTCCGCGGCGGCGGCCGGACGCGCGCCGGCGCAAAGCGCGAGCGCGATCAGGCCAAGACAGCCGAACGGAATCATCCTCTTCAGGACTACAAACATGACAACCTCCCCAGGTTGCTATTCGTTCATTCCGGCTTTTTCGCCGGATATGAGAGCAGGTTGCGTTCGGGCTTGGAACGCTGCGTCTTTCGTCACTTGGCGCGACGTAGCGGCATTAAAGCCTGGATAAGTCTGGCCGATTATCCGCTTTCTTAAAAATGCTATCTTTCTTCCAGTTTCGTAATGACGCGGGTGACTTTCGCAAAAGCACTATAAATGCCTATTCCCTAGCCGGCCTTCCGTGGCGTTCCGCGCTTTTGGCGGGATTCCAGGCCTTTTCGCGGCTGCGAGATGGTCGACAGAAATTCGACCCTGGTCTGCAGGAAATCGAGAAAGGTCTCGATGCGGGCCGGCGTGTGGGGGCTGCGCGAGTAATAGGCGCGCAGCATCCGGGCGAAGGTCAGCTGGCCGGGGAACAGCTCCACCAGGCGGCCGGCCTTCAGCCCGCGGCGTGCGTCATATTCCGGCAGCCTAGCGATCCCCACCCCGGCCTCGCAGGCGTCATAGATGACGACCCCGCTGTTCGAGCGCAGGTTGCCGGTGACGTGGAGGGTGCATTCCTCCTCCCCGTCGACGAAGGTCCACTGGTCGCAGCCCGGCTGGCCCGGATGGACCAGGCAATTGTAGCCGGCCAGCTCTTCCGGCCGGCGCGGGAGCTTCTTGCCCTTGAAGAAATCGACCGACGCGCAGACGCGGTAGCGCAGCAGGCCCAGCTCGCGCGACAGCAGGCTTGCATCCGCCAGGTCGGCGGTGCGGATGGCGATGTCGACGCCTTTCTCCGTGGGGCTTGCCGGATCTTCGCCGACGCGCAGGTCGACGATGATGTCCGGATAGATCTTGTTGAACTCGAAGATGATCTTCGGCAGGACCAGCTCGCCGAAGCCGAGCGGAGAGTAGACCCGCACGGTGCCGCGCAGGCCCTTCGTCAGCTCGCCGACCTCCTCATGGACCGCCGTGAGCTGCTGCAGGATGGCGGCGCAGCGCGCGTAGTACCGCTGGCCGGTTTCCGTCAGGGAGAAGTGCCGGGTCGAGCGGATGAACAGCTGCGCCTGCAGCGTGTCTTCCAGGTACTTGATGCGCTTGCTGACATAGGGCACCGACAGGCGGAGTTCCCTGGCGGCCTGCGTGAAACTCGACTTCTCGGCGACACGGACGAAGATCGCGACGTCGTTGAGGTCTTCCAACTTCCCAAAGCCCATCTCGCGAGCCGCAAGGCTCGACCTGCCCTTGCCCGGCGTCGCGTCGAGGGACACGGTTCGCCGGGCGAAATTCGAGGGCGCAGATTAGAGGGGGCTTCCGGGCCTGTCTACTCCGCGGCCTGCAGCACTTTTGTTCGCACTTCGAACGTGCTGTCGAAGGCGTGGCCCTGCGGGTCGGCCACGAGGTCCCACGGCAGGCGGCTGTACCACACCGTCCGCAGGAAGTTCTCGTCGCAGATCACGCTGTGGGAGATGCCGAGCGGCACCACGGCGAGGTCGCCCGGGATCATCGGCAGCTTGCCGTCGAACTCCGACATGTTGACCGCCGTGCCGCGGAACTGCAGGCCGAACTCCTCGCTGCGCAGCGCGCGGTGGAAGGCGAACTGCTCGCCTTCCGTGTTGTAGGCCTCGACGAAGAAATTCTCCGTCTCGATCAGCTTCGGGCCCGGGCCGCGCGTGCCGGTCTTCTCGGTGAAGAAGTCGAAGGTGCGGATCTTGTGCACGGTGCTCTGCTTGGCGTCGCGCTGCGCGCTGGAGACGCCGACGAGCAAGGCGTAGTCGCGCTCGATGCTCGTGTAGTCCTCCGGGCCCTTGTCGCGCCAGGTCACCATGACTTCGGTGACGATGCCCTTCGAGGCCTTCTCCTTGCCGGCCGGCACGGTCCACTTCGGACCGCCGTGGCGGACGACTTCGAACGCCGTCTCGGTCTTGTGCTGCTCCTCCGTGAACATGCGGATGACGGGGGAATGCAGCCAGCCGCACATGCGCAGGCAGTCGGCGGTGCCGGTGCTGCGCTGGGCGATGCCGCCGGGAACGAACAGGGTCTCGCCCGGGCTCAGGTCATAGACGCCGCATTCGGTCTCGATGGTCGAATGGCCGCTAAATTGAAAGATGATCTCGTCGAAGTCGATGTTGCGGCGGAAGACGTCCTGGCAGCCGACGACGCTTTCCACGCCGATGCGCTGGTCCGCGTTCGCCAGGATCACCAGCGACTGGTTCGGCTGCGACAGCATGTCGAACGGGCGCAGCTTCGGAATGAAGTGCTTGCCCCGCGCCGTGCCCATCAGGTTGCCCTTCTCGCGCTCCGACCAGGCGTGATGGTGGCTGCGCTCCAGCTCCGGGCCGCTAAACTTGTTGGGGCCGGACCAGCCCGTCATGAATTCGCGGATGTCGCTCATTTGAATGTTTCCTCTGAACTCTTGGTGATGGTTAAGGCGTCGGCTTCCAGCCGCCGGAGGCCAGTTCCTTGTTGGCTTCCTCCGCCATGCCGAGATCGAAGATCTTCTCGACCTTCGGCAATTTGTCGGGCGCGAGCTGCATGATCTGGCCGCGAACGGCGATCTCCGTCCGCATGGCGCTCAGCGGCACCGTGCCGTCCTCGCTCTTGCTGGCCAGCACGTCGTCGTAGTCGGACGCGACGACGTCGCGGGACCGGCCGCCGTCGCCGTACTTCGCGACGATGTCGATCGTCTGCTCCTTGAAGGCCGCCGCGTAGCGGAAGCCCTTCAGGCTGGCGCGCACGAAGCGCTTCACGAGGCCGCGGTCGCGCTGGATGACGGCGTCGCTCACGGCCAGGCTGGTGAGCGGCATGCGCACGTCGTCGTACATGTCGTAGACCAGGTGGGCCTTGTCGAGGATGCCCATCTCGCGCAGCTTCTCGACGTCGAGGCTCGATATGACCGCCGCCGGCAGGGAGCCGGACATGATGGTGGCGAAGCGCCCGTTGCCCTGCCCCAAGGCCGTGTAGCCGATCGAGGCAGGATCGATCTTGTGGTTCATCAGCACCATGCGCAGGGCGATCTCGAAGGCGTCGCCGCGGCTCTTGATGCCGACCGTCTTGCCCTTCAGGTCATCGAGGGTCTTCAGGTCGGGCTGCGTCGCCCAGACCTGGAAGGCCGGCCGGTCCCAGGGGAAGAACACCAGCTTCACGGCGGCGCCCTTCATGGCGGCGCTCATCGCCGTGGCGCCGGAGGTGCTGAAGGGAATGTCGCCCGACAGCAGCGCCGCCGTGGCGGACGCGCCAGGCGCCTTGACGATCTCGACCTCGAGCCCTTCCTCGCGGAAATAGCCCTTGTCGATGGCGACCAGGTAAGGCGCGTAGTTCATCGAGGCCGACGCCAGGGAGACCTTGACGGGCTCCGCCTGGGCCAGCCCGGCATGGGCAAGCGACGCCAGCCCGACGAACGCGCAAGACAGCTTTACGAACGCGGTGACGGTGCTCTTCATGACGGCGTCCCCCAATCGTCTGATCCGCGAAGCCCTGCAGGCTATGGCGTCGGCTTCCAGCCGCTGGCGGCCAGTTCCTTGTTGACCTCATTGGCCATCGACAGGTCGAACACCTTGTCGGCCTTCGGCAGCTTGTCGGCCGGCATTTCCATGATCTGGCCGCGCACCGTGATCTCGGTCTGCAGCGAGGCCGGCGGCACTGTGCCGTCCTCGCTCCTGCTGGCGACCACGTCGTCGTAGTCGGCGGCGGCCGCTTCGCGGGTGCGGCCGACGTCGTTGTATTTCATCAGGATGTCGAGCGTCGGCTCCTTGAGCTCGGTCGCGTAGCGGAAGCCCTTGATGCTGGCGCGGATGAAGCGCTTCACGCGCTCGCGGTCCTTCTGGATCAGCGCCGCGTTCACGGCCAGGCTGGTCAGCGGCATGCGCACGTTGTTGGCGTACATGTCGTATACCATGTTGCCCTTGTCGAGGGCGCCCATCTCGCGCAGCTTCTGCACGTCGATGCGCGACACCATGGCCGCCGGCAACGAGCCCGACACGAGGGTGGCGAAGCGGCCGTTGCCGATGCCGAGCGCCGTGTAGCTCACGGCGCTTGGGTCGATGCCGTTGGCCATGAAGGCCATGCGCAGCGCGATCTCGAAGGTGTCGCCGCGGCTCTGGATGCCGATGGTCTTGCCCTTCAGGTCGGCCAGCGTCTTGATGTCGGGCTTCGTCGACCAGATCTGGAAGGTCGGGCGGCTCCAGGGGAAGAGCACCAGCTTCAGGGGCGCGCCCTTCATGGCGGCGCTCATGGCGGCGGCCCCCGAGGTGCTGAAGGGCAGGTCGCCGGACAGCAGGGCCGCCGTCGCGGCGGCGCCCGGGGCGTGGACGATCTCGACGTCGAAGCCTTCCTCGCGGTAGTAGCCCTTCTCGATGGCGACGAAGTAAGGCGCGTAGTTCGCCGTCGCCGCCGCGAGCGAGACCTTCATCGGCTCCAGCGCCTGGGCCGGATGGGCCACGAACGCGAAAGCCAGGAACGCGGGAGCCATGAGGGCGGCGGACAGCTTGCCGAACGCGGCGGCGGTGAAGGTCTTCATCAAAGCGTCTCCCCAATGTTTTCTGGCGCCGTCGTTGCTCGGCGCCGTGGTTCCTGGCGATTGATTCGCCTTTGAACGAGAGCGGTACGCGGAACGCTTCAGTGCCGCGGCGGCGGCGGGCGCGCAGAGGCGCCCGCCTCTTTGGCCCGGCCGGTTACGGCGTCGGCTTCCAGCCGCTGGCGGCAAGCTCCTTGTTGACCTGGTTGGCCATGCTGAGGTCGAACACCTGCTCGACCTTCGGCTGCTTCTCGACGGGGATTTCCATGATCTGGCCGCGCACGGCGATCTCGGTCTGCATGGCGCTGAGCGGCACCGTGCCGTCCTCACTCTTGCTGGCGATCACGTCCTCGTAGTTGGAGGCGACGACGTCGCGCGAGGCGTTGCCCTCGTTGTACTTCGTCACGATGTCGATGGTCTGCTCCTTGAAGGTCTCCGTGTAGCGGAAGCCCTTCACGCTGGCGCGGATGAAGCGCTTCACGCGGTCGCGGTCCTTCTGGATGGTCACGTCGCCCACTGCCAGGCTGGTCAGCGGCATGCGCACGTTGTTGTACATGTCGTAGACCATCTGGCCCTTGTCGAGCGCGCCCATCTCGCGCAGCTTCTCGACGTCGACGCGCGAGATCATCGCGGCCGGCAGCGAGCCCGACATGATGGTGGCGAAGCGGCCGTTGCCGAAGCCGAGCGCCGTGTAGCTGACGGTGGACGGGTCGATCTTGTTCTCCATCAGGGCCATGCGGAGCGCGATCTCGAAGGTGTCGCCGCGGCTCTGGATGCCGATGGTCTTGCCCTTCAGGTCGGCCAGCGTCTTGATGCCGGGCTGCGTCGACCAGACCTGGAAGGTCGGGCGGTCCCACGGGAAGAATACCAGCTTGACCTTGGCCCCCTTCATGCCGGCGCTCATGGCGGCGGCGCCGGAGGTGCTGAAGGGAATGTCGCCGGAGAGCAAGGCCGCCGTGGCGGCGGCGCCCGGCGCCTTCACCATCTCGACCTCGAAGCCTTCCTCGCGGAAATAGCCCTTTTCCATGGCGACGAAATAGGGCGCGTAGTTCACCGAGGACGACGCCACGGACACCTTCACGGTTTCCGCCGCCTGGGCCGGAGCCGGCGCGCCCGCGAACAATGCCGCGACGGCGGCCGCGGCCGCCAGCTTGCCGTAGGACGCGGTAACGGAAATCCTCATCGAGCCTCTCCCAATTCTGTTCGGCGATTGCTCTCGCCTTGAACCGGCCCCATGCGGGAGGCCGGACGTTCGCCAGGCCGTCCTCAGACGGCTTGAATGCTAGGCCGTCCTCAGACGGCTTGAATGCTAGGCCGTCCTCAGACGGCTTGGATGCTAGGCCGTCCTCAGACGGCTTGGATGCTAGGCCGTCCTCAGACGGCTTGGATGCTGTCGGCCAGGGATTTAGTGACCTCGCGCTTGAGCAGGTGCCAGATCTCCTGGCGGTAGCGCGTGAAGGCAGGGCTCGCCTTGATCTCTTCGTCGTTCTGCCAGCGCGGGCGCGGCAGGTCGACGTCGATGGTGGTCAGGATCTTGCCCGGGCGCGCGCTGAACATGACGATCTTGTCGGAGAGGAAGATCGCCTCGTCGATGCTGTGCGTGACCAGGACCACGGTCTTGTTGTCGCGTTCCAGCAGCTTCAGGAGCTCGATCTGCATGATCTCGCGGATCTGCGGGTCGAGGGCGCCGAACGGCTCGTCCATGAAGAGGTAGTCCGGCGAGACGCTGAGCGCGCGGGCGATGCCGACGCGCTGCTTCATGCCGCCCGACAGCTGGTGCGGATAGTAGTTCGCGAAGTTCTCCAGGCCGACCAGCGCCAAGGTCTCCTTGATGCGCTCGGCGCGCGCCTTCGCCCCGAAGCCCTGGGCCTCAAGGGCGAATGCGATGTTCTCTGCCGCCGTGCGCCAGGGCAGCAGGTTGAATTCCTGGAACACCATGGCGCGGTTCCGCGCCGGCTTGCGCACGACCTCGGAATCCACCTGGACCTCGCCCTTCTGGGGCGTGACCAGGCCGTTCATGATCCGCAGCAGGGTCGTCTTGCCGCAGCCGCTCGGGCCCAGCAGGGAGACGAAGCTGCCGCGCTCGATGTGCAGCGAAACGTCGTCGATCACGGGCAGGGCGCCGCCGCCCTCGCGGGGGTCGCGCGCGAAGGCGTGGCTGATGGAGTTGACGTCGATCATCGGTCGGCCCTTCCGGTCAAATTGAAAATCGCCATGTCCGTCTTCCTCAGTCGCCGCGCGAGCTGAAGCGCCAGGGGGCGATCTTGCGCTCGAGCAGGCGCAGGAACGAGTTCATTAGGATGCCGACGGTCGCCAGGATGACGACGCCGACGAAGATCATCGGCGTGTCGTAGAGGGCGCCGGCCTGGAAGATCAGGTAGCCGAGGCCGGCCGTCGAGGCGAACAGCTCGGCGATGACCACGTAGATCAGGATGCGGCCGACGGCGAGGCGGATGCCGGCGATGATGAAAGGCAGCGACGACGGCAGCACGATCTTGCGCAGGATCTGGGATTCGCTTGCCGTGAAGGAGCGCGCCGTCTCGATCAGCTTGCGGTCGACGTTCGAGACGCCGGCTTCGGTGTTGATGATGATGACGAAGACGCCGCCGAGGAACACCAGCACGACCTTCGACAGGACGCCGATGCCGAACCAGATGATGAGGAGCGGCAGGAAGGCGATGGTCGGCGACGAGTACTTCGCGATGATGAAGGGCTCGAGCGTGTCGCGCACCAGCCGCACGCGGCCCATCAGCACGCCGACCGGCACGCCGACGCCGACGGAGAGCCCGAAGGACCAGAGCGCCACCTCGCCGCTCGCCCAGATGTGCTTCCAGATGCTGCCATCGGCGAAGGATTGGTAGAGCCGCGCGGCGATCGTCGTCGGGCTGCTCAGGAACAGCTCGTTGACCCGGCCGGACTCGACCGACCATTCCCAGAAAGCGAGGACGATCGACACCGCGACCAGCCGCGTGATGAGCGTCTGGTGGTGCTTCCAGATGTCGGCCAACAGGCGGCTCGCGAAGGGGCGCGTGCCGCCGGGCATGGCGATGCGTGTGCTGTCTAGCTGCGTCAACTCAACCTCCCAGATCGTCGAAAGGGCCCGCCTGAACGGGCCCGCGTCGCGGCTTCTCGGCGGCCGCAGACGCTTGGCTTATTCGATGTCGCGGACAGTCGCCGCCTGGGATCGGAGAGGCTCGCGCGCCTGGATCGACGGCAGCGGCCGTCGTTCGGCGTCCTTGCGAGGTCATCGCCCAGGTCGCGGCAGCAATAGGGGAAGGGGCTTCGTTCGTCGAAGCTCGCCGTCCCCCTACGGCTCTGTCCGCGCTTAGTTTCGCTTCCCTATCGGCGCTTGTGCGCCGTCGTCTTTTTGTCCGCATGGCGTCGCCATGGCGACGCCTGGTTACGGATCATACCGTCTTTCCAAGGCAATTTCGTAGCGCGAGCTTACATGGCGCCCGTCCAAGCCGCCCAGAGACTAATTTAGAAACACAGTCTTTCTCGCGGTTTCTCAATTTTGCCTGCCATTTCAGCCCGTTGCCTTGCCGATATTTTCGGCAGCGGCCATCGCAGATCAGTGATGCGCGACTTCGGCGTCGCCGTCGATCAGGATGAAGGCGACCTTGCAAGGCTTGTCGGAGCGATTGCTCCAGGCGTGGTTGGTCGCGCGCTGCACGCACACTTCGCCAGCCTTCATCAGCACTTCATCCTTATCCAAAACGAGGTAGATTTCGCCGGACAGGATCAGCGCGTAGTCGAGCGTCTTGGTGCGGTGCATGAAGGGATGGCGCGGCGCTTCGCCGCCGACCAGCGCATGGGACGCGCCGAGCTCGCTGAAGGCCTTCTTCGCGGCTTCGGCGTCGACCGAGCCGATGTAGTTCGTTTCGGGAGGAAATTCGACGATGCGGAAGTTGGTGCCGTTGGCGGCCGGCTCGAGCGCCATGGGCTTGACCGTCGCATCGGGGACGCCGCCGGTGGCGGCCGGCATCGCGTCCGTCATCCAGAGGTTGTTGATGACCACGCCGGGCCGCTGCGGCGACTGGCGCACGTTCGTCGGCGCGCCGTCCGAGACGATGACGGAGCGGCCATGCTCGTCGTTGCCGGTGACGACGCGGCGGATCGTATCAGCCATGATTTTCTCCCTGACTCTATGCTAAAGCGCAGTTTGCGTCGTTCATAACCGCCTTCCAACAGAAAAACAATTTTCCTCCACACGACAACGACAGGGTCCCGTTCATGCGTCACGATTCCCAGAAGACCGACAACCCGCTGGTGCGCCGCCTGCTCGCCGGCGAGAGCACGATCTGCCTCGCCGTGCGCCTGATGCGCCTGCCGCACGTTGCCCACATGGCCAAGGCCGCCGGCTTCGACGCTCTCTACGTCGACATGGAGCACAGCCTGGTCGGCGCCGAGGAAGCCTCGCGGCTCTGCATCGCCGCCTGGGACATCGGCGTCACGCCGCTCATCCGCGTGCCCTCCCACGACGGCCACTACATTTCCCTCGCCCTCGACGGCGGCGCTGCCGGCGTCATCGTGCCCCACGTGGAGACCCCCGAGGAAGCCCAGGCCATCGCTCAGGCAGCCCTGTTCCCGACCATCGGCAAGCGCTCGGTCGCCGGCTCTGGCGTCATCATGGGCTACGCCGCCCAGGCGCCGGAGGAGACCTGCCGCCACCTCAACGAACGCACCCTCGTCATCGCCATGCTGGAATCGCAGCTCGGCATCGATAACGCCGACGCCATCGCCGCCGTGCCCGGCATCGACATGCTGCTGATCGGCACCAACGACCTCTGCGCCGAACTCGGCATCCACGGCCAGCACGAGCACCCCAAGATCCGCGCCGCCTACGAGACGGTGGCCGCGGCCTGCAAGCGCCATGGGCTGGTTCTCGGCGTCGGCGGCATCAAGACCGCCGCCCTGCTGCCCGAACTTCACAAGCTCGGCGCGCGCTTCCTGCTCGGCAAGACCGACGAGACATTGCTGCTTGCCGCCGCCAAGGACGAAGCCAAGAACTTGCGCCAGAGCTTCAAGCAGGCCGAGGCCAAGTAGCCGCCCGGCCAATCGGAATCAGGCGCCCTTCAGCAGCCTGTCGATCTCCGCCTGCAGCTGCTCCTGACGGTACGGCTTCGACAGGCGTGGCAGGTCGGTCGTCTTGCCGGCGGGCAGGTCGGCGTAGCCCGTCGCCAGAAGCACGGGCAAGCCGGGCTGCCGGCCGCGCACGACCTCGGCGAATTCGATGCCCGTCATGCCGGGCATCGCCTGGTCGGTCATGATGAGGTCGACGGGTTGGCCCGCATCGAGGATTTCCAGGGCGCGTTCGGCGGAGTGGGTCTCGATCACCGTATGGCCGAGGTCTTCGAGCATGTCGGCGGTGCTCATGGCGATGAGCGGGTCGTCGTCGACCAGCAGGATCGTCGCCAGGCGGTTGAGCAGCGGCGTCGGCGCGGCGGCCGGCGCCTCCTCCACCGCCGGCGGCTGTTGGGCGACCGGCACCCACAGGGTCGCCGTGGTGCCCTTGCCGAGCTCGCTGGCGAGTTCGAGCAGGCCGCCGAGCTGCACGGCAAGGCCATGCACCATCGACAGGCCGAGGCCCGTGCCCTTGCCGATCGGCTTGGTCGAGAAGAAGGGCTCGACGGCTTTCTTCAGCGTCTCCGCGTCCATGCCGCTGCCGGTGTCGGCCACCTTGATGCGCAGGTAGGTCGCGGGAGCGAGCTTCCTCTCCGCGCCCGCCGCCTTGCGGTCGACGCTGATGTGGATCGTGCCGCCGTTCGGCATGGCGTCGCGGGCGTTGATGACGAGGTTGAGGATGGCCAGCTCGATCTGGTTGGCGTCGACCTGCGCCGGCGGCAGGCCGCCGGGCGCGTCGAAGGTCAGGGCGATCTGCGGCGTCAGCGTGCGCTCCAGCAGCTCGCGCATGCCGAGCAGCAGCGCCGGCATGTCGGCAGAATTCGTCTTCAAGTCCTGCTGGCGGGCGAAGGCCAGCATGCGCTGCGTCAATGACGCGCCGCGCTGCGCGCCCTGCATGGCGCTCTCGATCAGCCGCTGCGCGCGCGGATCGTCGATGGAGCGCTTGCGCAGCAGCTCCAGATTGGCCATCACCGCCATGAGGAGGTTGTTGAAGTCGTGCGCGACGCCGCCGGTGAGCTGGCCGATGCTTTCCATCTTCTGCGACTGCAGAAGCTGCTCCTGCGCCCGTTCGCGCGCGGCGACTTCCTTCATCAGCTCGACGGTGCGTTCCTGCACGCGCTGTTCGAGGGTCTGCGTCAGGTCGGCCAGGGCCTTGCGTTCCGAATCGAGGTCGGACACCAGGGATTCGCGCTCCAGCTCCGAGGTCTTGCGCGCCGTGATGTTCGACGACACGCCAACGAGCTGGTCGACCGCGCCGGCCGCGTTCTTCAGCGCGCGGGCCCGCATGTCGACCCAATGTACCGTGCCGTTGGGCCAGACGTTGCGAAATTCGGCGTGGTAGTCCTCGCCCGTCCGCACCGACTGGGCGATGGCCGCCTGCACGTCCTCCCGTTCCTCGGGATGCACCGAGGCGACGAAGTCGGCATAGGAAAAAGCTTCGGTCGCGCGGCGGCCGAAATGGCGCTTGCAGGCCTCGGAAGCGTCCAGCGCGCTTTGCGCGACGGCGAAGCTCCATGACCCCAGCCGGCCGGCGCGCAGAGCGGTCTGCAGCCTCTGCTCGCCTTCGCGCAAATCGTCCAGATGCGTGCGCGTCTCGTACTGCCGGCGACGCCCCCGAACCGCCGTGCGCACGGCGCTCGCCAGCGAAGAGGGATGAAACGGCCGTTCGAGGAAGATGACGTTGCCGAGGATCTCGCCGAGCCTGACGGCGGCGGGATTCCGTTCCGGGCTGTTGCCGCGCTGGGTCAGCAGAATGATCGGCAGGTCGGACCAGGGCGGCTGCTGGAGCAGAAAGGCCACCAGCGGCCGCAGGTCGGCTTCATGGATCGCCTCGTCGGCGATGATCGCCAGGCCGACGCCCTTCTCGAGTTCGGCGCACAGCGCCGGCAGGCTGTCGCAAGCTTCGGCGGGATAGCCGGCTTCCTTCAGGATCATCGCGGCGATCTGCCCGTCGCGGCCGCGCGGCGCAAGGATGATCGCGCGTTCCGACAGGGCGCCGGCGCGGTTCATTTAGCCTTGCCTTGCAGCAGCGGCGCCTTGTCGCCGGCATAGGTCGGCACGCCGCGCAGGACGCCATGGAAGCTCTCGAGCGCCGGGCCGACGGTGAGGCCGTGGCTGTCGATGCGGAATTCGCGGATCGTCGATTCATGGAAGCCCGACCGCTTCTTGATGACGGAAATGGCGCGCCGCACATGGCCGCTGGCCTCGAAGTAGCGCAGCAGGATGACGGTGTCGGCCAGGTAGGTCACATCGACGGGAGCCTGCATGTCGCCGACGAGGCCATGCTGGGCGACCGTCATGAAGGTCGTAGCGCCCTGGCGATTCAGGTACTGCAGCAGCTCGTGCATGTGCAGGACCAGCGAGTTCTCTTCCGGCATCGCCGCCTGATAGCCGTTCAGGCTGTCGATCACGACGGTCTTGACGTCGCCGTCGTCGACCACCTGGCAGACGCGATGCGAGAATTCGCCGGGCGACAGCTCGGCCGCGTCGACCTGCTGAATCAACAATTTGCCGTCGTTGTAGGGTGTCTCGATGTCGATCCCCAGCCCCTTCATGCGGTCGAACAGCAGGCCGAGCTCTTCGTCGAAGATGAAAAGCGCCGCCTTCTCGCCGCGCGCCAGGGCGGCCATGGCGAACTTCATCGTGATGAGAGACTTGCCGGTGCCGGCGGGACCCAGGACAAGCGTGCTGGAGCCGGAGTCGGCGCCGCCGCCCAGGAGCGCGTCGAACTCCGTAAGGCCGGTGGAAAGCTGGGTGCGCGCATAGCTCGTACGGTGCTCGGCGGCGATCAGGCGCGGGAAGACGTTGATGCCGCCCCTCGTGATCGTGAAGTCATGATAGCCGCCGCGGTACTTCTGGCCGCGGTACTTCAGGACGCGAACGCGGCGGCGCTCGGCGCCGTAGGCGGGCGCCAGCTCCTCGAGCCGCACGACGCCATGCGCGATGCTGTGGACCGTCTTGTCGCCGATCTCGGCCGTGAGGTCGTCGAGCATCAGCACGGTCGCGCCGTGGCGGGAGAAGTAATGCTTGATGGCGAGGATCTGGCGCCGGTAGCGCAGCGAGCTCTGGGCCAGCAGGCGAATCTCCGACAGGCTGTCGAGGACGACGCGGCGCGGCTTGACGCGCTCGATCACTTCGTAGATCTGCTTCGTGGTCTCGCCCAATTCGAGGTCGGAGGAATAGAGCAGGCTCTGCTGCTGGTTGGCGTCCAGCAGGCTTTCCGGCGGCGTCAGCTGGAAGATCTCTATCTGCTTGCCGAGAGTCCAGCCATGGGACGCCGCGCCCTGCCGCAGCTCCTGCTCGGTCTCCGACAGCGTGATGTAGAGGCAGCGCTCGTCATTGGGCGCGCCCGCCAGGAGAAACTGCAGGGCGACGGTCGTCTTGCCGGCGCCCGGCTCGCCTTCGATCAAGAAGATATGGCCGCGCGAATAGCCGCCGCTGAGAACTTCGTCCAAGCCGGCGATGCCGCTCTTCGCCTTGTCCTGTTCGGTCGTCATGACGCTTTCGTCCCTCGTGCCGCCAATGAAAAAGGATGAGGAATATATACCGATGATTGGCCGTAACACACTGAGGAACCTAACTTTTTTCGTTAACCATGGGTTCCCGGCACACGGCGATGAAGGTGGGGAGAGGGTTCAGAGACGAAACAGGCGCGGGCATGGCTGCGCCGGTGAAATCGCCCCCGTTCGGCTTTAGCTGTTATCCTTGCGAACCCAGGCCCTTATTCAACGTTCCATCACGGGATTTGCTCCCGCCGCTCAAAAGCTTAGACGCCCCTTTCCCTTCCGAGACGCCCGTGGATTCCCCTCGCGACGACACGCCGAAGACAGCCCCCGCCGGCTTGCTGAGCCCGCTTCAGCATCCGATCTTCCGCGCCGTCTGGACGGCCAGCATGGCCTCCAACTTCGGCGGCATGGTCCAGTCCGTCGGCGCGTCCTGGCTCATGGCCTCCATCGCCAAGTCCGCCGACATGGTCGCCCTGATCCAGGCCTCCGTGACGCTGCCGATCCTGCTGCTGTCGCTGACCGCGGGCGCCATCGCCGACAACCGCGACCGCCGCGTGGTGATGCTCTCGGCCCAGTCCTTCATGCTGACGGTCTCGCTCGTGCTGGCGGCCTGTACCTGGGCGGGCTTCCTGACGCCCTGGCTGCTGATCGTCTTCACCTTCCTGATCGGCTGCGGCAGCGCCTTCAACGGCCCCGCCTGGCAAGCCTCCGTCGGTGAGATGGTGCCGCGCCGCGACCTGCCGAACGCCGTGGCGATGAACAGCATGGGCTTCAACATCGCGCGCAGCGTCGGCCCGGCGGTCGGCGGCGTCATCGTCGCCGCCGCGGGCGCCGCCACCGCCTTCGCGGTCAACGCCGTCAGCTACATCGGCCTCATCGTCGTGCTGGCGCGCTGGCGGCCGGTGCGCCCGCCGCAGCTGCTGCCCGCCGAGCCGCTCGTCATGGCGATGGCCTCGGGCATCCGCTACGTCTCCATGTCGCCGCACATCTGCATCGTGCTGCTGCGCAGCAGCGTCTTCGGCTTCGGCGCCATCGCCGTGCAGGCGCTCATGCCGCTGATCGCGCGCGACCTGGTGACCGGCGGGCCGCTGACCTACGGCCTGCTGCTCGGCTCCTACGGCACCGGCGCCATCGGCGGCGCCTTCTCGGGCAGCAAGCTGCGCCGCGTCATGTCGACCGAATGGGTCGTGCGCCTCGCGGCCATCGCCTTCGCGCTGGCGGCGATCATCAGCGCCTACAGCCCCTTCCTGATCGCGACGATGGCCGCCTTCCTGCTCGCCGGCGCCGGCTGGGTGCTGGCGCTCTCGACCTTCAACGTCACGACGCAGATGTCGGCGCCGCGCTGGGTCGTGGCCCGCGCGCTGTCGCTCTACCAAATGTCGGCCTTCGGCGGCATGGCGCTGGGAAGCTGGTGCTGGGGCATGGTGGCCGACGCCCACGGCATCCCCGTCGCCCTGACGGCTGCGACCGTGGTGCTGCTCGGCTCCGCCCTGCTCGGCAAGTGGCTGCCGCTGGCGCAGTTCGCCGGCCTGAACCTCGATCCGCTGGACCGCTGGCAGGAGCCCGAGATCGCCGTGCCGATCGAGCCGCGCAGCGGGCCGGTCGTCATCACCATCGAATACCTGATCCGCGAGGACGATGTGGTCGCCTTCCTGCGCGCCATGGCCGAGCGGCGGCGCATCCGCAAGCGCGACGGCGCGCGGCACTGGACGCTGCTGCGCGACCTCAACAATCCGGAACTGTGGATCGAGCGCTACCACACGCCCACCTGGCTCGACTACGTGCGCCACAACCGCCGCATCACCCACGCGGACGCCGACATCACGGAGCGCGTGCGGCGGCTGCACCGCGGCCCTGACGCGCCGCGCGTGCATCGCATGATCGAGCGCCAGACCGATTCGCTGACGACCGTGCATGTGCCGGCGTCGCAGCAGTTCACCGAGCCGCTGATCGACCCGAACCGTTCGGCTTAATCGCTGGCAGAGATCAGAAGCTGTTGCGCAGGTGCAGCGCCAGCACCATGAGGCTGGCGGCGACGATCCAGGAGCCGACGATACGCATGCCCACGCTCATCCAGGGATGGCGCGCCGCCTGCGCCATGGCGTAGTTGGCCAGCGCCACGAGGTTCAGCAGCACCAGGATCAGCGCGATGGCCGTGCCGGCGAGGCAGGCGGCCGTCTGCTGCAGGGTCGCGCCATCGGGCGCCGAATCGAGGCCGAGGACCGCGCCGCCGATGACGCCCAATGTCGCCAGCAGGGCGAGCGGCAAGGGCCGCGACATGGCGATCAGGCCGCCGAGGACGGCCACCAGCGCAAGCTGCGTCGCCGACAGGCCGGCCGTCATGACGTCCGTCGTCAGGAAGGGCGACAGGACCAAGCCGCCGACGAGGCCGGCGAGGAATCCGTAGATCGGCCCGCGCAGGGTCGCGAGGTCGCGCTGCCCGAGCAGCAGGCCGAGCCCCAGGATCGTCATCATGTGGGCCGGGATGCCGAACGGATGCTGCAGCCCATCGGTGAAGCCGCTGGTGCCTTCCGTGACCGTATGCGCCGCCGCGGGGACCGCGCAGGCCAGCAGCAGGGCCGCCGCCAGCGGCAGCGCCTTCATATGACGCCGAAGAGAAAGCCGACGCCGGCCAGCGCAATGACGCCGCCGACGGCGCGCACGCCGACGCGGCCGGCCGGCCAGCGCACGAGCAGCCCGATGGCGATGCCGGCGAGATGCAGCAGGCCGGTGGCGACGACGAAGCCGATGGCGAAGGCGATGGGGTCGGCCGCCTCCGGCAGTTCGGTGCCGTGGGCATGGCCGTGAAACAGCGCGAAGACGCCGACGACCACCGCCGCGATCCACAATGGCGGACGCGCCGCCAAGGCCACGGCGAGGCCAAGGATGATCGCCGAGCCGGCGATGCCGACTTCGACGCCCGGCAAGGGCACGCCTAGCACGCCGAGCGCGCCGCCGACGGTCATGACCAGCGGGAAGACGACCGGCAGCAGCCAGATCGCCGGTGCGCCGAGGAAGGCGCCCCAGATGCCGACCGCCACCATCGCGGCGATGTGGTCGGCGCCGGTCAGCGGATGCAGGAAGCCGCTGGCCAGCCCGCCGGCCATGCCGACGTCCGTATGGGCCCAGGCCGGAGACGCCACGGCCACGCACGCACATGTGACAGCGGCCGCGACAATGCGGCTTTGACGGACGGACATAATGGGGACTCCATATGATGACGGCGCAAGTGCCGTATTACGATTATTATTTTCGTACTATCAGCTTCGCCGGGGAAGCGCAACCGGAGTCCTTGCGGCCTTCGCCGGTTGCGTCGTTAGATGGAACGATGCGCAGAGACGACCTGATCGCGGGCCTTTCGGTGGCCGGGCTGATGCTGCCGGAGGCGGTCGCCTATGCGGCCATCGCCGGCCTTCCCGCGCAACGCGCGATCTTCGCCGCCATCGCCGGCTGCCTGGCCTATGCGCTCGTCGGGCGCAGCCGCTTCGCCATCGTCTCGCCGACCTCCTCCTCCGCGGCGATACTCGCCGCCACGCTGGCCGCCGTGCCCGGCGGCGATCTCGCCAAGGGCGCGCTCGCCACCGTCGCGGTGCTGCTGGTCGGCCTCCTGTTCCTGTTCGCCGCCGCCGCGCGCCTCGGTGGGCTGACCGGCTTCATCTCCCGCCCCGTGCTGCGCGGCTTCGCCTTCGGCCTGGCGGTCACGATCATCTTGCGCCAGCTGCCGACGATGGCCGGCGTGTCGCTGCCGTCGGCGGACATCTTCGACCTCGCCGTCGAGCTCGTCGCGGCGCTGCCGCGCTGGAACCTCGCCAGCGTCGCCACCGGCCTCGTGGCGCTCGCCGCCCTGCTGGCGCTGCGCCGCTTCCGCGCCCTGCCCGGCGCCTTCCTGGTGCTCGCCGGCGGCATCGCCGCGTCGTTCCTCTTCGCCCTGCCCGACCAGGGCGTCGCCGTCGTCGGCGCGATCGACGTGCTGCCGGGCTGGCCGTCGCTGCCGTTTCTCGGCTGGTCGGAATATTCGCGGCTCGCCGAATTCACGCTGCCGCTGGTCCTCATCCTGTTCGCCGAATCCTGGGGCACGATCCGCGCCCTGGCCCTGCGCAACGGCGACACCGTGTCCGCGAACCGCGAGCTGGGCGCGCTCGGCGCCGCGAACATCGCCAGCGCGCTGGTCCAGGGCATGCCCGTCGGCGCCGGCTTCTCGGCGGGCGTCGCCTGCGAGGCGGCCGGGGCCGCGAGCCGCCACACGGCGGTCATCGCCGCGCTCGGGCTCGCCGTCCTGATCGCCTTCGCCGGGCCATTAGTTTCGCACCTGCCGCAGCCGGTGCTGGCGGCAGTGGTGATCGCGGCCCTGCTCCACGCCCTCGATCCCGCGCCCTTCCTCCGCCTGTGGCGGCTGGACCGCGACCAGTACATCGCGCTCGCGGCGGCGGGCGGCGTGCTGCTGTTCGGCGTGCTCGACGGCATGCTGCTGGCCATCGCGCTGTCGCTCGCGGCCATGATCCACCGGCTGGCCTCGCCCCATATCGCGCTGCTCGGACGCCTGGGCACGAGCCACGACTACGTCGACCTCGCGCGCCATTCCGACGCGACCGCGCCGCCGGGCATCGCCATCTGGCGGCCGGGCGAGCCGCTGTTCTTCGCCAACGCCGAACCGATCCTGAGCGCCATCGCGCTGCGCACGCGCGCCGAGACGGCCATCAAGGCCATCGTGGTCAGCCTGGAAGAGAGCTTCGACCTGGACAGCACCGGCCTCGACGCGCTGCTCGAGTTCGACCGCACCTTGCAGGCCGCCGGGCTGACCGTACAGTTCGCCCGCGTGCACGACCGCCTGCGCGACCTGCTCGCCGCCGCCGGCGGCGCCGACCTGCTGGCGCGCAGCAGCTACAGCGTCGACGGAGCCGTCGTCGCCCTCGAACGCCGCATGTCCGCTTCGGAGAATCCGTCATGACCAACGACTTCGAGCCGCTGCTCCATCCAGTGGAGGTCGCGAGCCTGCGCCCCACGCAGATCACCGTCGGCCTGCGCGAGGTCGCCCGCAAGCGCACGGAATGGCGCAAGCACGCCGAGCGCGACGGCGCCGACTTCCTCGGCCGCCACATGATCCCCGTCGTCATCGGCCCCGGGCAGCGGCACTATCTCATCGACCACCATCACCTCGTGCGCGCGCTGCACGACGAAGACATCCCCCATGTGCTCGTCAACGTCGTCGCCGACCTCGGCGGCCTCGACAAGCCGGCCTTCTTCACCTTCATGGACAACCGCAACTGGCTGCATCCGTTCGACGCGGAGGGCAAGCGCCGGCCCTATGGCCGCATCCCCAAGACCATCGCCGGCCTGGTCGACGACCCCTACCGCTCGCTCGCCGGCGAGCTGCGCCGGGCCGGCGGCTACGCGAAGGACGACACGGCCTATTCGGAGTTTCTCTGGGCCGACTTCCTGCGCCACCGAATCGCGCGCAAGGTCGTGGAGCGCAAATTCCAGACAGCGGTCGCCCAGGCGCTCGACCATGCGCACGGGCCGCACGCCAGGTACCTCCCGGGCTGGTGCGGCCCCGACGACTGAGCGAAGACAACTGAGCGAAGACGACTGATCGAAACTGCTGACGCCCCCTCCCTGAACGGCTACCCTGCGCGCATGCTCCACGAGACCTTCCCCACGCTCGGCACGATCTACCTCGTCTGCGAATGGATCGTCCGCCTCGTCATGATGGTCCTGGTGCCGCTGCGGCGCGCGCCCGAGGCCACGCGCAGCTGGCTGCTGCTGATCTTCTTCCTGCCTCTTCCGGGCCTCGGCCTCTACCTGATGATCGGCCGCTCGCGCTTCCCGAAATGGCGCATGAGCCGCTTCCAGGAGCTCGTCCCCTTCCTCGCGAGCATGACGGAGCGGCTCGTCGCGCTGGCGCCGGACGGCGCGGCGGCGCACGGCCCGATCCCCTCCCTCGTGCGGAAGCTCGGCCGCCTGCCTGCCGTCGGCGGCAACGGCGTCGAATTCCTCGCCGAATACGACAACGGCATCGACCGGCTCGTCGCCGACATCGACCAGGCAAAGCTGCATGTGCGGCTGCTGGTCTACATCTTCGCCGACGACGCCACCGGGCGCAAAGTGATCGACGCGCTGGGCCGCGCCGTCGCGCGCGGCGTCTCCTGCCATGTGCTGATCGATTCCGTCGGCTCCTTCCACTGGCTGCGCAGCACCATGCAGCTGCTGCGCGAAGCCGGCGTCGAGGTGCGCGAGGCCCTGCCGCCGCGCCTGTGGCACCGTCGGACACGGCGCGACATGCGCAACCACCGCAAGCTGTTCCTGATCGACGGCGGGATCGGCTACGCCGGGTCGCAGAACATCGTCGACAAGGACTTCAAGCCGGGCATCGTCAACCGGGAGCTCGTGCTGCGCGTCACCGGGCCGGTCGCCGCCGAGATGACGGCGGTGTTCCTGGCCGACTGGTACCTCGAGACCGAGACCATGCTGGCGCCGGTCGTCGACATTCCCGAGCCGGCCGGCACGGCCACGGTGCAAGTGCTGCCGAGCGGCGCCAACTATCCGCTCGAGGGCTTCGAAACTCTGCTGATCTGGCAGATCCACGAGGCGCGCGACCGCATCGTGATCGTGACGCCCTACCTCATCCCCGACGAAGGCCTGCTCAACGCCATGCGCACGGCGGCATTGCGCGGCGTGAAGATCGACCTGATCGTCTCCGCCGTCGTCGACCAGCGGCTCGTCAGCCTCGCCCAGCGCTCCTACTACGAAGACCTGCTGCGGGCGGGCATCCGCATCCACCGCTTCCAGCATTATCTGCTTCACGCCAAGAACGTCAGCATCGACGGCAAGCTCGCCGTCGTCGGGTCGAGCAACGTCGACGTCCGCTCCTTCCAGCTGAACGAGGAGGTGAGCCTTCTGCTGCTCGACGAGGCGGCGGTCGCCCGCCTGGAAAGCTTCCAGCGCGGCTACCTCGCCCACAGCGACACCATCGACTTCGAGGCCTGGTGCGCCCGCCCGCGGCTGCAGAAGATCGGTGAGAACCTCGCCCGCCTAGTCAGCCCGCTGCTGTAAGAAGATCAGCCCGCTGCTGTAAAGATCGGCCCTTTGCCGAAAAGGAAAATGCCGCCCGGTCGCGAGACCGGACGGCATGTCCTCATTCCTTGGCCGAAAGCCGATGCGGCTTAGACGACCCGCAGCTCGAGCTTGCGGGTGCCGAGGCGCTCGCCGCCGTTGGGCCGCACGGTGATCGTATCGCCGATATGGCCGGACTTCTTGCTCGTCGAGGAGCGCACGCGCGGCTTCACGACGAAGGTCATGCCCGAGACCAACGGGATCGCACGATATTTCGCCGGATCCACAGCCTTGGTCTGGTAAGGGAATTCGTCGCCAAGGCCGCGGGCATGCATCGGCGGGTGCGAGAACTCGTAGTCCGCCTTGCCAAAGCCCTTCACGGTCTTCTCATAGATGTCCATGAGGTCGCCCATGGTGTTGCCGACCTTCATGCCTTCGCCGATGGCGAGCACGCAATCGCGCGACGCCTTCAGAAGGTCCATGTATTCCTGCGACTGCGCGCCAAGGCTGATCGGCTGGACGATCTGGCCGGAATAGCCGCAGAAGTTCGACTGCGTCTCGCCGACGATCATGTCGCCCTGCGCCAGGACGCGGTTGGTCGGCGCGAACTGGCCGCCGTGGATGCCGGCGCCGGTGCCGAAGATCAACAGGGACGGCTCGCCGCCCGAAGCCAGCATGGTGCCGACCATCGTCGCGTAAAGCTCCTTCTCGGTGACGCCGGGCTTCGCATGCGCGGCGACCGCCTCGACCATCGTCTCGATGATTTTCAGCGACTGACGCATCAAGTCGACCTCAATGTCGCTTTTGACCGAACGCTGCTGCTGCATCATGTCGCTGCAGTCGACGATGCGCGCCTGCGGGAAGGCTTCCTTGATCTTCGTGACGGTCGAGTAAGGAATGATGCCGTCGGGGGCGCGCTGCAGCCAGCCAAGGCCGGAGATGCCGATGGTGCCGTCCTTCGGGAAATTCAGCTCGCGCAGGCGGTCGATGACCAGCTGGCTCCAGTTGTTGGAGCAATCGCGCACGTCGGTCACCCAGTCCTGCGCACGCTTCCACCAGGCGGAACGGTTGAACAGGCCGGCAGTCACCTCGCCTTCGAGCGGGAAGACCGTGAAGGTTTCGGTGGCATAGCCGCCGATCGTCGTCAGATAGCGGGAGTCGGCCATCATCTGGTCCCAGCGCGTGTGGTTCGCCGGCAGGAGCAGCACGTCGATGCCGCTCTTCTTCATTTCCGCGCGCACGTTCTTGTAGCGGCGGTCGCGCTCGCTGATCGGCAGGCGGGGCACAACCACGTCCGTGCCCATCGTCACCCCGGCAGGCATCTGCGCGAGTTCCTGTTTGGTCGCCATTAATCATCACTCCCTGAATTGAGCTCTAAGTCGGCTTCACGTTTCAGCCAGACGCGAACCACCCCTTTGGGCGATTTGCGCCATAATAGCGATTCACGTTCTGAAGCCATTCACATTTTTGGCCGGCCGAGCTAGGCCAAGCTGCGGCCAGCATCACCGCCGGCCACGCCTGCGGCAATGGAAATACAGTTTGAACTAGAATGGGGTCAATGCGGCTGCGCCGCCGCGACAGGCGCGGGTCCAATTCATGAACATCCGCCCACGAAATGCTTGAGGGCCAGCGCGGCATGTCCTCTGAATTGAAACCGTATTTCCCTGCCGCGCGCGGGCTTACGCCTTCGCGCCGCGCCCGAAGCCGAACAGGCGCAGGCCGAGCGTCAGGACGAGCAGGACCAGCATCATCATCGTGCCGATCGCGCCCACCGCCTCGACGTAGCCTTCGTCCCACATGTTCCAGATCGTCACCGCCAGCACTTCGTTGTTGGTGCCGTCGCTGAGGATGAGCGGCTTGCCGGCGGCGCGCACCGCGTGCAGCACGGTCCAGATCCACACGCCGAAGAAGGCCGGCATGAGCAAGGGGCAGAAGATGCGCCACATGACGCGCCACTGGCGCGCTCCGCTCATCTGCGCCGCCTCTTCCAGCTCCTTGTGGATCTGCATGATGGCGGCGTTCATCACGCGCGTGCCATAGGACATGTAGCCGATCATGAAGGCGATCACGAGCGAGAGCTGCGTGCCGAACAGGCCGAGGCCGTAGTTGTCCAGCTCTAGGAAGGCCCAGAGCAGGGCCAAGCCCATGACGATGCCGGGGATCGAATGCGGGATGAAGACGAGCTGGTCGAGCACGCCGCGCGCCTTGAACTTGCTGCGCACGATGACGAGCGAGATCAGGAACGAGATGATCACCGTGCCGGTCGCCGCGCCGAAGGTGATGACGATGGTGTTCCACAGGGTCGTGCCGATGGAATCCGTGCTGAACACCGTGTCGTAGTTCGACCAGGACATGCTGGCGAAGGCCTTCAGGCTCGGCGCCTGCAGGAACGGCAGGAACGACACGTAGGCCAGCACCAGGAAGGGAATCAGCACCGACAGCGCGAGATAGAGCAGCGCCATGGACAGCGCCGGCCAGCGCCAGCCGCCCAGGCCCATCAGGCGCGGCCGGTAGCCCTTGCCCGTGATGATCGAGAAGCGCTCCGACTTGGCGATGACCCGGCTGTAGAGATAGGTCGAGACGATGGCCACCACCAGATAGAGGATCGCCAGGGCGTTGGCCTCGCCGTAGGCCGGCAGGCCGGTCGCCGCGTTCAGCACGCTGTAGATCTTCGTGCTGAAGACGTAGGTGCCCGACGGCAGGCCGAGGATGCCCGGCACCTCGAAGCCTTCGAGCGCCGCGGTGAACTGGTAGATCATGACAGCGACGATGCCGGGCAGCATCAGGCGCAGCGTGACCTTGCGCAGGGTCGAGGACGGGCGCGCGCCGCAGGTCGCCGCCGCTTCCTCCAGCGACGGGTCCATGCTGCGCATCAAGGGCACCAGCATCAGGAAGGCGGTCGGCACGGTGCGCAGGCCCTCGATGAAGATCATGCCCGAGAGGCCGTAGATGTTGATCGGCGCCGTCTTGAGCCCGAACATCGGCATCAGCGCCGCGTTGAGGAAGCCGATGCGCGGACTGGCGAGCAGCACCCAGGCCATTGCCTGCAGCATGCCGGGCATCGCCAGCGTCAGCGGCACGCCGGCATAGATCCAGATCTTGCCGGGCATGTTGGTGCGCTCCACCAGCCAGGCCAGCAGGGAGGCGATGACGATGCCGAGCGCCGTGCTGCCGGTCGCGAACCAGACGGTGTTGGAGAATACCTGGTAGGTGCTGCGGTCGCCCCACACCTTGACGTAGTTCGTCAGGCCCAGCGTCGAGAAGGAGAACTCCGCCGGCAGCCTGGCCTGGCTGAAGCTGCCCAGCACCAGGAAGGCGATCGGCGTCACCACCGCCAGGATGACGAGGACGAGGACGGCGACATGCCACCAGGACGCCGTGCGGATGCGCGGCAGTCGGAAACGCGGGGCACGCACTTCGAGCGTCGTCGCCGTCATGATCGAACTCCTGCCAAGGCGGACGCTGCCCGCGCTATTCCGAGCTTTCGTCGTTCGGGTCGCGCGCCTGCCCGCCCATGCCTTCCCACAGCGGGTTCCACACCTTCAGGACCTGCTGCTGCTCCTCGTCCAGCTTGACGGGATTCTGGTAGGCGATCTTCTTGCCGACGATCTGGTCCCTGAAGGAGAGGAACACGTCGAGCTGCAGATCCTTGTGAACGGGCGGCGAGTTCTCCGCGTAGAACTGCGCGATCTGGCCTTCCTTGCTGAGGCTCCAGTTGGTCCAGAGCCGCGCCGCGTTGGGATCGGGGCTGCCCTTCAGCATCGCCAGCTCGGACAGCGCCACCGGGATCGGCTCCGGGCAGTGCCAGCTGATCGGCGCGCCCTTGTCGACGTACTGGCGCGTGCGGTAGGCGGCGCCCGGAATGGCGCCGTAGAATTCGCCGGCGATCACGAGGGCGAGCATGGAGTTGTTGCCCTCCTTGCGGATCTGCGGCTTCGTCTCGTTGAACAGCTTCGTCGTGAAGGCCTTGCCCCAGTCGTCGCCGTACTCGGCCCAGACGTTCGACAGCCAGAGGTTCGGCCGGTTCGACAGGCCGAGCTTGCCGTCGCGCCAGAACGGATTGCTGTTCAGGTCGTCCCAGGTCTTGGGCAGCTGGTCCTTCGGCACCTTGTCGGTGTTGTAGGCCATGCACCAGTAACGCAGGCGCTGGCCGACCCAGGAGCCGTCCTCGTCTCGCATGCCGACCGGCACGTTGTTGAAGCCCGGAATCTCGCGCAGGTCGACCAGGGCACCGGCGTCGCGGAACAGCGCATAGGCGGCGCCCATGCCGCCGATGAGATCAACGAGCACGCGGCCCGACTGGTAGGCGAGCAGCGGCTTCATGGCGCGCTCCTGCCGGCTGCCGCGCGAATATTCCTGCTTGATGAAGGGATAGCGTTCGAGGAAGGGCGCGATCATCTTCTTGTACTGGCCGACGTCCCAGGACGAGATGACCTTCACCGCGCCTTCCTTGCGCGCGCCGTCGATCCATTCCTGCGGCACCTTCAGCTCGTCGTCCAGGCCGGACAGGATGGAAGGATCGAGCTTGAGGTCCGCCAGCATCTTCTTCGTCGCCGCCGGCAGCTGCTTGGGCGCCTCCTGCGCGAAAGCGGGCACGGACATCAGGACGGCGCAGGACGCCAGGGCGCCGGCGAACAGCTTCGATATGGTCATGGCAAACCTCTCCCTTGATGAGAACGGCGGACGGCGCCCGCCGCGTCATGCATCCTCCCTACCGCGAACCGGCGGCGCATGACCGCCACCTGCCGCGTCTTTCTTTCAGCGCCTGCTTTGCAGGTCGCGGAGCGGCGAGCCGCCCCAACATCAACGCACTCAGCCTCGAACGCTCTATATCAAGCCCCGGAAACGGCGATCTGGTGCGGCCGCTTGCCGAGGCGGCGCGCGCCGTTCGCCCCGATGACGATGGTGTCGCCCCAGGTCAGGATCGTCTTTTCCACGCCGTCCGGCGTCTCTGCCGACGGCTTGAAGATGAAGACCATGTTCTCTTCCAGCGCGACTTCGAGCTGCCTGGGGTCGCGCGCCGTGCCGGTGATGATCGGGCCGTCGTCGCCGGCGCCGCGCCCATGCATGGTGAGCTTGCCGGTGGCGCCCGCCGCGAGGCCCGTCTTGGGCGCGGCCTCCCGGCCGGCCTCCGCCGTCCATTCGGCGATCTGGCGCACGGTCACGCCGGGCTTCAACCGCGCGAAGAGGTCGTCGAATATCTGCTTCTGCACCTTGAACAGCTCCTGGTGCAGCGGATTGATCGTCTCGACGAACACCGGCTGCACGGCCTGGGCGCGATAGCCGATCCAGGAAGCCTCAAGCTCGTTGATGATCAGGTCGCCGCGCTCCAGCAGCCGCATGGTCGGGCGCGTCAGGGTGCGGATGGGGTTCTTGCCCGACAGCCAGTTGCAGTGCACGGGCGCTTCTGAGCCGTTGCGCGCCATGGCGTATTGCGCGGCGGCCCAGACTTCCCAGTCCTTGACGCCGGCGCGCGCCGCCTCGACTTCGGCCGCGACGCCCTTCTCGACGATCTCCATCGACTTGCCGAGGATGTCGATCTCTTCCGGGCTCTTGACGTAGCGCACTCTCGTCAGGATCGGCGTGGCGTCGACGAATTCGGCCTTGGGAAAGGCCTCGCGCAGCGAATCCCAGAAGCCGCGCGAGATGCTGCCTTCCGGCGTGCGCGTGCCGCCGCCGAGCCCGGTGACGCCGATGCGGCCGCTGTCGACCTTCAATTCCTTGAGGCGCTCGACGACGATCGCGCCGTAGCGGCGGCGCGCCTCGCGCACGTCCTTGGTCCATTCCTGCGTCTGCGTCCAGCGCGCCTTGGCGGTGGTCGCGACCGCCGTGACGTCGCCTTCGAGCGGAAATACCACGGCGATGTCGGCGTCGCCGCCGCCGCCGACATGGCTTAGGTAGCGCGAGTTCGACTGGAAGTCCGTCGAATGGCCCGTGTTGTTGGGCGTGACGATCACGTCGATGCCCTGCTCGCGCATCATGGCGCGCACCGCCTTCCAGCGGCGGTCGCGTTCGGCCAAGGAGAAGCGCGGATACTCGTAGAGCTCAGACATCGTCACATCCCTGCTGCTTGTGGTGCCCGGCGCCTATGGACGGCGCGCCGTGAAGAACTCGAGGAAATTTCCGCTCGGATCGCGGACGTAGAGCGATTCGTGGATCGGCGAGGCCGCCGGATGCGTCACCGGCCCGGCGAAGCGCTGCCCGTTCGCGGCGAGGCGCTGCGCCACCTTCTCCAGCCCGCCCTGCGGCAGCGAGAAGGCCGTGCGCGGCAGGCCGATCGACTGTTCCTCGGGCGGCTCCTGGTAATGCTTGTTGGCGAGGTAGACGCCGAACGTCGACGCCCCCGCCGTGAAGAAGAGCTGCATGTTGGCACGCGCCACTGTCTTGCGGTTGACCATGACCGTGTAGCGCTGGTCGAGGCGGCGCGTGCCCGGCGCCATGTCCTCCTCGCCGGCCGCCCATTTGCGCGCCCGCACGTAGTCGCCGGTGCGCCAGCCGACCCGATGCTCGACCGGCCACCCGAGGATATTGCCGTAGAAGATCTCGCCGCGCAGCACGTCGGCGCTCTGGATCGCCGTATGGTCGATGCCGGACGCGGCCGAGACCACGAGCTGCAGGCGGTTGCCGTCGGGATCGAAGAAATAGAAGTTGTCCTCGGCTTCCGCCGGCCGGTCTTCTTTGTAGGTCAGCACCTCGACGCCGGCGGCGGCCAGTTTGGCCGCGACAGCGTCGCGCTGGGCGCGCGTCACGCGGAAGGCGTGATGGACGCCGCTGTCGCGCAAGTCGAGGCGCTCATCCTGGGCCACCAGCACGAGCCACTGGCCCGCCCCCGCGCGCAGAACTTCATGCCGGCCGCAATGGGGCAGCAGGTTATGCCCCACCGCTTCATAGCCGAGGGTCAAGCCATAGAACTCGGCCGCCCGCGCCGGATCGGCAACCGGAATGGCGATGTAGCCGATGCCTTCGATCGGCAGGGTTTCAAGCTCTTCGGCGAGGACCGCGACGTTCATGGATCAGTCGCCGTCCGCCACGGCGGGCGCGTCGTAGGCCACGCCTTCGTCGCGCCGCCAGAGGATTTCCAGGAAATTGCCGCTCGGGTCCTTGAAGTAGATCGATTCGCCGAAAGGCCCCTTGTCGGGATGCGCCACCGGGCCTTCGCAGGCGACGTGGCCACGCGCCAGCGACTGGCGGATTTCCTCGAAGCGCGCCCGCGAGACCGTGAAGGCGTGGCGGAAACCGTGCGCGCCGCGCAGCTGGCCGTCCGGCGGCATAGGCATGAAGTCGCCGGCCAGGGCCAACGCGATCAGGAAGTCCTCCAGCACGATGGACTTGTGGACGGACCGCCCCTTGATCGTGTCTTCGGTGATGAAGTTCACGCCGTTATGGCTGTGCGCGCCCAGCAGGCCGCAGTAGAACTCCTCGGCTTCCTGCAAGTCATGCACGCAGATCGCGCTGTGACTGATGCTTTGCACGTCGGCCATGATCGCTCCTATGCGTTGGCGTGGGCTGGACGGGGCGCCGGCACGGCGTCCTTCGGATCAACCCTGTCGCGCTGGATCACTTCGTCGGGGCGGACCGTGATCGCGCCGTCGGCGGCGATGGTCAGCGGATGCATGCGCAGCGGCGGCAGCTCGCGGCCGACCTGGATGCAGTCCCCCTTGCGGTTGTAGATAGCGCCGTGCATCGGGCAGTAGAACTGCCAGTGCTCCGGCTTCCAGGCGAGGATGCCGTTCATGTGCGTGCACCAGCGCGACAGCGCGACGAAGCCTTCCTCCAGATGGACCAGGAAGAAGCGGCCCTTGGAGAAGACCTTCACGGTGCCGACGGGATAGTCCGCCGCGTTGCCGCAGGCGATCTCGCCAACGTTCTCGATGATGATCTGCTTGGCTTCGGGCCCGTAGGCCTGCACCTGGTAGCGGTGGCCGTCCGGATCGAAGACGTCGAGGCTCTGCTCGCCCATGGCGCGGAAGGCCTGGCGGCTGTCGGTGATGTCGAAGCCGTGCTCGGCCAGGCGCACTTTCGCGCGCTCGAGCTGCTCGATGGTCAGGAGCCAGGCGTGGTGGATGCTGCTGCTGTTCGGGCGGAACGGCGTGACTTCGGGCACCTGCACCAGGAGGACGCGCTGGCGCGTGTTCATCGCCAGCAGCGAATTCGGCCCCTCGTCCGTCACCAGGTCGCGCCCGATGATGTCGAGGCCGAACACGTCGCGATAGAACGCTTCCGAGCGATCGAGATCGGTCACTTGGACGACGAGATGGCTGAAGCCATCGACCAATGCCATGAAATCCTCCCTGACGATGCGCAGTTTTCC
>DASYCO010000049.1:0-23976 GCA_036500145.1 Alphaproteobacteria bacterium
CCGCCAAGGACCCTGCCACCGGCAAGTGGCTCGACGACACGCGCCCCCTCATCGAAGGCATCTCCTGGCTCTCCGACCAGGACAAGAAGAACATCTTCGCCGACAACGCAAAGAAGGTCTTCAACCTCAAGCTCTGAGGACGTGACGAATCGGCGGCCCTGCCGGAAGAAGCGGGGCCGCCGACGATTTCGACAGGGAGAACGATAGAATGGCGAAGATCGTACTGGCCGTGGGCAGCTCCCATGGCCCCACCATTCAGAGCCCGCCGGAGATGTGGGCCAAGCTCGGCGACGGCGACACGCGCGATCCGCGCTTCAACTACAAGGAGCTGCTCGCCGTCGCGAAGCCCGGGCTCGAGGCGGAAATCACCATCGAGGTGCAGCGCGGCCGCCACGCGGCGGCACAGGTGGCGCTCCAGACGCTGACGCAGCGCATCGCCGACGCGAAGCCGGACGTCGTGGTCGTCGTCAGCAACGCGCACCGCATCCGCCCGGCCGAGGCCCATCCGGTGTTCGGCATCCTGCGCGCCGCCAGCTTTCCCGTCATGCAGCGCTCCGAGCAGCCGTTCGACCCGGACGCCCGCTTCGTCGACGAGGAGAAGCGCAAGCCGGTGACGACGACCGTCGACATGCCGGGCCGCCCCGACCTCGCCAACCACCTGATCGAGACGCTGATCGACGACGGCTTCGACGTCGCCTGCACCGACCGCCTGCCCGAGGGCGCCGCGCTCGACGACGCCTTCGGCTTCTCCTACGAATGGCTGCTCGGCGGCAAGGCCGTCCCGCTGCTGCCGGTGGTGATCAGCCGCGACTTGCCGAACCAGGCCACGGCGCGGCGCTGCTACGACCTCGGCGTCGCCCTGCGCAAGCGCATCGAATCCTGGCCGCAAGACCTGCGCGTCGCGCTCGTCGCGTCGGGCGGCCTGAGCCACCAGATCATCGACGAGGAGCTCGACCGCCAGGTCGTCGCCGCCCTCGTCGCCGGCGACGCCGCAACGCTGCAAGCCCTGCCGCGCGCACGCCTCAACCGCGCGCCCGGCACGCCGGAGATCCTCAACTGGGTCGCCGTGGCAGGCGCCATGGCGCCCGGCAAGATGACGCTGGTCGACTACCTGCCCTGCTACCGATCGCTGGCCGGCACCGGACATGGCCTGACCTTCGGCTATTGGTGAAGCCCGCCCTCCGCTATAACGCAGCCTCCGGACCGTTCGCCGCGAGAAAGCCACCGATGAAAAAGCCCGCCCGCCCCGCCGTCAAATCCACGCGCGGCAACCGCACGATCCTCGTCGGACTCGACGTCCTCAAGGCGCTGTCCGACGTCGGCGGCCCGGCCCCGCTGGGCAAGGTCGCCGTCGCGGCACAGCTTTCCCTGAGCCGGGCCTACCGCTACCTGCGCGCGCTCGTCGACGGCGGCTTCGTCATCCAGGACAAGGTCTCCGGCCATTACGACCTCGGCATCGAGGTGCTGCATCTCGGGCTCTCCGCCATTGGCCGCGTCGATCCCGTCCGCCATGCGCTCGTCGCCATGCGCGAACTGACCGACCGCACCGGCCGCGCCACCGTGCTGACCATCTGGGGCACGAACGGGCCGACGGTCCTGCGCTGCGAGCATGGCGGCCTCGACATCGCCTTCAAGATCCGCGAGGGCGTGAACCTGCCGCTGCTGACGACGGCCGCCGGCAAGCTGTTCCTCAGCTACCTGCCGCCGCACGTCGTCCAGCCGATCCTCGAGCGCGAGCTGCGCGTCTGGAACGCGCGCCATGCGCGCAAGGACGCCATGACGGCGGCCAAGGTCGCCGCGCTCCAGCAGGACGTGCTGCGCCACGGGCTGTCGTCGAGCATGGGCCGCTTCCATCCGACCCACAACCTCTGCGCGCCGGTCTTCGACGCCGAGGGCCGCCTGCGCCTGTCGCTGACGCTCATCAGCGTCGCCGGCAAGAACTTCCCGACCTACGACGGGCCCGTCGCCGAGGCGCTCAAGGCGACGGCCGAGGAAGTGTCGCGCCACATCGGCCACCGGCCGGCCAGCCCGGCGGCCAAGCCCGCCGCAAAGCGCAAGACGGCCGCCAAGACGGCGACGAAGGCCGCGGCGAAAACGAAGGCCAAACGCCGCTAGCGGTCCGTCGGGGCTGTCTCGGCCCTATGCGGGCTTTCTCCATCGTGACAATTAACGAGGCATCAACCGGCCAGGCTGCTGCCGCTTTGCCCGCGATGTAACCCTGCGCGCTTTGCGGGCTGCGCATGACGGCGAGAAAACGCTTCTCCGTGGCTGCGCAATGAGCATCCGGCGAAACGAGGCCCCGAGCGCATGCGTAAAACACGGTCTTATAGAAAAAGTGAAACTCGCTTTGGCATGCGGGCCGGAAGGGAACTCACGTTCGCGGGCCACGCAACTTGCAGTTGAAATAACCCTGCAGTAACTTATCCTTAATAAGAAGCGGTCCAGTGTTCTGCTCATTTTGAGAGCTGTTGGGGGGAAGCGAATTGGGAACGCTCGACGAGCTTTCGCAGGCTGGCGAGTTCACACCCGCCGCAGCCACCGAGATTCTCCTCGTCTTCCGTGTGCAGACCCATCGCTTCGGCATCCGTGTCGGCGCCGTCGAAAAAGTCGTCCCCATCTTGGAAATCTCCGATCTTCCCGGCGCGCCTGGCGTCATCGCCGGCGTCTTCAGCTTTCACGGCGCGGTCGTGCCCGTCCTCGACCTGCAGCTGCGCATGGGCGGACGGACGTCGGCGCCGTCGCTCGACGCGCAGCTGCTGATCGTCCAAACCCCCTCTCGCCAGCTCGCCATCCTCGCGGATGAAGTGCTCGACATCTTCGCGGTTCCCGCGCATCGCATCGTGGCGAGCGAGACGCTCGTCGCCGGCGCCGGCGTCGTCATGGACGTCGCCGCGGCGCCAGACGGGCTGATCTTCATCCAGGACGCGGATGCCCTGCTGATGAATGCCGAGGAGATTCGGCTGGCGTCGGCGCTGCCGCAGGCCAGCGCATGACCGGCATCCCGTCAGATGGCCCCCTGCCGCACGGACTGAGAAACGTCCTCGCCGCGCGGCTCGGCCTCTCCATGCCGTCGATCAGCGACGAGCGGCTCGACAGGACGCTCGCCTCCGCCCAGTCCGCGCTCGCCGAATCCGACGAAGCGGAAACGCTCGCCGCGCTCGGATGGAAGCCGCTCGACTGCGACGCCTGGCAGGACGTCGTCGACGCCGTCACCATCCACGAGACGCATTTCATGCGCCAGAAGGGATGGTTCGACGAATTCGAGCGCCAGGTCCTCGTTCCCCTGATCGACGAGCGCAGCCTGCGCGGGCCGCGCGAGATCCGCATCTGGAGCGCCGGCTGCGCCAGCGGCGAAGAACCCTACACGCTGGCGATGATGCTGGACCGCCTGCTGCCCGACCGGCGACGCTGGACGATCGAGATCCTCGGCACCGACATCAGCGCCGCCACGCTGGCGGCCGCGCGGGCGGCGACCTACCGCAAATGGGCCCTGCGCGAGCTGGGCCCCGCCGAGCGCAAGGCGCATTTCGCCGAGGTCGCGCCGGGCCGCTACCAGCTTTCCGACGCCATCCGCGAGATGGTGGACTTCAAGCTGCTCAACCTCGCCGATCCCGCCTTGGCCGCATGGCCGGCGCCCGGCCGCTTCGACATCATCTTCTGCCGCAACGTGCTGATCTACTGGACGCCCGACGTCCAGCGCAGCGTCGCCACCGCGCTCGGCCAGCGCCTGGCGCCCGGCGGCTGGCTCGTCGTCAGCCCGGCCGAAGCCGTCGCCGAATGGTATCGGCCGCTGCGCCCCAGCAACTTCCCGAATGCCATCTTCTTCCGGAACGCGCCCGCAGCCGCGAAAGCCGCCGCGCCACCTCCGGTTGTGGAGCGGAGCCCGCTGCGGGCGACGCGCGCGGCAGAGCCGGCGCAGGCCGGCCAGCCGAAATCGCCCCGCCCGACGCCCCTCCCGCCGCAAGCCCGCCAATCTCCGCCCGCCTCATCTTCCGCTCCCGTCGCCGAAGCCGTCGCCCGCGCGCAGGCCTTCGCCGACCAGGGCCGCCTGCAGGAAGCGCGCGCAGCGAGCGAGGCGATCCTCGCCGACGACACGCTCAACGGCGACGCCTATCTCCTGCTCGCCAGCGTCTGCGAGGAGCTGGGCGACGTCCCGGCCGCCTTCGAGGCCGGCCGGCGCGCCGTCTATCTCTCGCCCGATTCGGCCGTGGCACACTTTCGCCTCGGCGCGCTGCACTCCGCGATGGGCCAGGCGCCGCAGGCGCGCCGCAGCTTCATGACCGTGCTCGACCTCCTGCAGTGGCAGCCCGACGACGCCCTGGCCGCGCAACATGCCGACCTGACCGTGGGCGTGCTGCGCTATGCGGCGAATTCCTACCTGGCCGACGCCGGCGGCGCGCGCGCGGTGAACGACCATGGCTGAGCGCGGCGACAGCGGCCCCTCGCGGGTCTTCGACTGGGCGAAGGCCCATGAAAGTCTCGCGCGCTTCGCGGGCAAGCTCCACAGCCTGGATTCCCCCTCGCCGGACGACGTCCGCGGCGTGCTGCAGCGGCGCGCCAAGGCCCTGCTGACGCCGCCGCCCGCCGCGTCGAGCGCCGCCCTCGTCGACTTCGTCATCTTCCGCCTCGGCCGCGCGCGCTACGCCGTCGACGCGCGGCAGGCGGCCTCCGTCGTCGCCATCGGCAAGCCGACGCCGCTGCCCGGCGTCCCGCCGTTCTACCTCGGCCTCATCAATCACCATGGGGCGATCTACCCGCTGCTGGACATGCGGCCGATCCTCGGCGCATCGGCGCAGGATCCCATCGCGCCGACCCATGCGATCGTGGCGCTGTCCGACGTCAACGCGGTGGCGATCGCCGCCGACGAAATCGAAAGCCTCGTGCGCGTCGACCCCGAGACGGTCGCCGCGTTCGACGAAGAATCGCGCGGCCATGTGTCGCTGCAGGGAACGGTGCTGGATTCGGTCGTCATCGTCGACCTTCCGCATCTTCTGAGAGACGCCCGCCTCATCGTGGACGATCAGGCGACGGCACGCATTCGGTAATGGGGGAATCACGACCATGAGCATCCTGAGCAGCTATAGCCTCAACCGCTATAGCCTGAAGACCATCATCCTGGCGGGCAGCCTGTTCGCCGCGCTGGCGCCGGCCGCGATCCTGGGCATCGGCTCGGCGGTCCAGTGGAGCGCCTCGACGGTCGAGGACAGCACCGACGACCAGCTGCGCTACGCGCAGCTCCTGTCGCAGAAGTTCGACGACTTCCTCATCGCCCACCGCCAGACGCTGGCCGCGCTCGGCAGCGTGGCGGAGGAGCTCACCGTCCTCGACCAGAAATCGGCGGCGCCGGTGTTCGGCGACGTCATCGACGACATTCCCACCTTCCAGCGCATCACCTTGGTCGACCCGAAGGGCGTCGCCTACGCCTCCTATCCGGAAGGCGGCTCGACGACGGCCGGCCTCAACTACACGGACCGCGACTGGTTCCAGGCCGTCCTCACCGGCAAGAAGCCCTACATCAGCCGCGACGTCAGCACCGGGCGCCTGACCGGGCGGTCGTCCGTCGCCATCGCGGTGCCAATCCTCTCGAAGAACGGCGAAGTGCGGAGCGTCGTCACCGCGACCATCGACATCAAGAACATCCAGGACGCCGTCTCGGCGATGCAGCGGCGGGCCACTGGCCACGTCATCATCACGACCGACAACGGCCTGCTCCTCGCCACCAGCGACGCCACGGTCAGCGGCCGCGCGACGGACTTCTCCAAGCAGCCCATCTGGGCGACCATCGGCCACCAGGACACGGGCAGGATCACGTCGTACCAGGACGAGCAGGAGAAGACCCGCGTCGCCGGATTCGCCACGGTGCAGAGCTCCGGCTGGAAGATCTGGGCCAGCCAGACCCGCGCCGAGATCGACGACCAGGTCCGCGCCGCCTATGTCGGCGTGCTGCCCTGGTTCCTCGCGGCCGTCGCGCTCGCCCTGGTCGTCGCCGGCGTCCTGACGAGCCGTATGTTCCGCCCCATCGAGGGCCTGCGGGCCACCGCCGTGCGCATCGCCGAGGGCGACCTCAACGAGCGCGCGCCGGAGAACGGCCCGCGCGAGCTCGTCATGCTGGCGCGCGCCGTCAACGCCATGTCGGAGAACCTGCAGCACAACATCCTCACCGAGCAGACGGTGAAGGCGACCCTGCAGCGCGCCGTGGCGGAGTTCGGCGACCTCGCGGCGCGCGTCGCCGGCGGCAACCTGAGCGTGCGGGCCTCCATCTCGGAGGACAGCGAGCTCGGCCGCCTCGGCCAGAGCCTGAACCTGATGATCGAGGCGCTGGCGCGCATGGTCGCCGAGATCCGCGCCGCGGCCGGCAGCGTCGCCTCCGCCTCGGCGGAGATTCTCGCGGCGACCAGCCAGCAGGTCTCCGTCATCGCCGAGGAGGCGACGGCGGTCCGCCAGACGGCGACGACCATCACCGAAGTCAAGCAGACGGCCGAAATGACGACGCGCAAGACGCGCTCCGTCTCCGAGCTGGCCCAGCGCATGGCGGCGACGGCGGACGACGGCCAGCGCTCGGTCGACGAAAGCGTCATCGGCAGCGAGGAAGCCAAGATCCGCATGGAGGCGCTGGCCGAGCGCATCCTGTCGTTCAGCATGCAGGCGGAGGCCATCGCCGAGATCAACGCGACGGTCAGCGAGATCGCCGGGCAGTCGAACCTGCTGGCCGTCAACGCCGGCATCGAGGCCGCCAAGGCGGGCGAGGCCGGCCGAGGCTTCGCCGTGGTGGCGGCCGAGGTCAAGGGCCTGGCGGAGCGCTGCAAGGAGGCCACCGTCCAGGTCCGCCGCATCGTCTCCGAAATCCAGAAGTCCGCCCAGGCGACGGTCATCGCCGCCGAGCAGGGCGTCAAGTCCGCCGAGGCCGGCGCCGGCACCGCGCGGCGCTCGGGCGACGCCATCGCCGCCCTGGCGCAGAGCGTGAACGAGGCGTCGCAGGCGGCGCAGCAGATCATGGCGACCGCCGAGCAGCAGGAATCCGGCATGGACCAGATCTCCATCGCCATGCACGACATCGAGCAGTCGTCGGCGCAGACGGTGGCGACCATGCGGCAGGTGGAGACCGCCGCCAAGAACCTCGACGAGCTGGCGCGCAACCTGACGTCGATCATCAAGTCGACCGTGACCGAATCGGCATAAGGCAGCGTCATGGCCAACCGCAACGAAGAGATCGAGAAACGGCTGCAGGCCACCTTCCGCATCGAGGCGGAAGGGCATCTCCAGGCCATCAACGCCGAGCTCGATTCCCTCGTTGCCGAGTCCGTTCCGCCCGAGCTCGCGCAGGCGAGCCTGGAGATCCTGTTCCGGACCATGCACACGCTGAAGGGCGCCGCACGCTCCGTCGGCTTCTCCACCATCGAGGCGCTGTGCCAGCGCTGCGAGGCGGTGCTGAGCGACGCGACGAAGCGGCGCATCGCCGCCACGCCGGCCATGTTCGCCATCCTGCGCGACGCGACCGACGGGCTGGCGGTCCTGCTGTCCAGCGCCCTGCCGCCGGACCGGCTCGACCAGATATTCGCCGGCCTCGCGCAATTCTCCCCCCAGTCCTTCGGGGCGGCCATTGCGCCGCCCCCTCTTGCGCCCGCGTCCCCCGTCGCCAAGCCGGCTTCCAGGCCCGAGCCGGAGCCCGCCCCCGCGCCGCCGCCAAGCCCGACGCCCGCGCGCGCCGCCCCGCGCGTCCAGGCCAGCGCGACTCCCGTGCCTGAAGCGGCAGAGAGCATCCGCGTCGAAGTCAGCCGCCTGGACCGCCTCGTCACCCTGACCGAAGACCTGCTCATCCCCAAGCTCGTCGCCAGCGAGCGGATGCGCCTGGCCCGCGACCTGCTCAACGAGGTCCGCCATCTCCGCTCGGCCCTGCCCGTGCAGCCGCAGGCGGCACGGCGCGGCGACGGAACCGACGCCGACGAGGTCCTGGGCCACGTCGAGGCCATGGCGCAGCAGCTGTCGCTGTCCTTGGCCGAGGACTACAAGGCGCTCGGCACGGTGGTCGACAACCTGGTCGGCGAGACGCGGCGCGCGCGCATGATGCCGGCCGCCAGCATCCTGGAGGCCTTTCCGCGCATGGTCCGCGACCTCTGCCGCGAAACCGGCAAGGACGTCACGTGGCGCGCGACCGGCGCCGACGTGGAGATCGACCGCAAGATCCTCGACATCGTCAAGGACCCGCTGATCCACCTCGTGCGCAACGCCGTCGACCATGGCATCGAGACGCCGAACGACCGCGTCGCCGCCGGCAAGCCCGCGCGCGGCAACGTCTCCCTCCACATCGAATCGCTCGACGAAGGCCATGTCCGGATCGAGATCGCCGACGACGGCCAGGGCATGGGAACTTCCGAAATAAGGGAGGCGGCGCTCCGCTCGCGCACCCTAACGCCCGACGAAATCGGCACGCTCGACGACGGCGCGATCCTTGAGCTCGCCTTCCATGCCGGCGTCAGCACCAGCCCGGTCATCTCCAGCCTGTCCGGCCACGGCCTTGGCCTCTCCATCGTCCGCGAGCGGGTCGAGCGCCTGGACGGCAAGGTCCGCATCGCGCGCTCCTCCGCGCAGGGCACCACGATCCAGATCGACCTGCCGGTCAGCATCGCGACCTATCGCGGCCTGCTCGTCGACGTGAGCGGAGCCGCGCTGCTCTGGCCGCTCGATTCGGTCGAACGCGCCATCGGCGTGCCGGCCGACGCCGTGCAGGAGGCCCTGTCCTCGCGGCTGTTCGTCTACGAGAACGAGACGCTGCCTTTCGTCCGCCTGGCCTCGGTGCTGGGCCTGAGCCGCCTGGACCAGGGCGGCGCGGCCAAGACCTTCCCCTGCATCGTCGCCAAGGCCGGCGACAAGCGGGGCGTCTTCCTCGTCGACGGAATCGCCGGCGAGCACGAGGTCCTGATCAAGGACCTGCAATCGCCGCTCCGCCGCCTGCGCAACGTCGCCGCGGTGGGGCTCATGGGCACGGGAGAGCTCGTCCTCGTCCTGCGTCCGTCGGACATCCTGCAGTCCATGCATCTCGTCGGCACGGAGCATGGCGCCGACGCCGCTGCGGCCGAAGTCCGCACGCGCCGCATCCTCGTCGTCGACGATTCGATCACGACCCGGACGATGGAGCGCAACCTCTTCGAAAGCGCCGGATACCGCGTGCGCGTCGCCGCCGACGGGCTCGAGGCGTGGAACCTGCTGCAGGCGGAGGAGATTGACCTCGTCGTCTCCGATATCGACATGCCGAGGATGAACGGCTTCGAGCTGACCGCGCGCATCCGATCGGAGCAGAAGACCTCCGCCCTGCCGATCGTGCTGGTGACGGCGCTGGAATCGCGCGAGGACAAGAAGCGCGGCATCGAAGTCGGCGCCAACGCCTACGTCCTCAAGTCGACGTTCGACCAGTCGAACCTGATAGAGATCGTGGGGCGGCTGCTATGAACGGCCCGGAGAAAAGCCCGATCCGGGTTCTGCTGGTCGAGGATTCCGCCGTCCAGCGCGAGATGCTGAGCATCATCCTCGAAGATGCCGGCGGGTTCGAGATCGTCGGCACCGCCGTCGACGGCATGGATGGCATCGAGAAGACCGGCCAGCTGCGCCCCGACATCGTGCTGATGGACTGCCACATGCCGCGCGCCAACGGCATCGAGGCGACGCAGCGCATCATGGAGACCTGCCCGACGCCGATCGTCATCGTCAGCGCCAGCCTGCTGCCGGACGACGTGCAGATCACCTTCGACGCCATCAAGAGCGGCGCCCTCGCCGTCATGTCGAAGCCCGTCGCCTTTTCCGCCCCCGACCACGACAGGCAGGCGGCCGAGATGATCCAGACGCTGCGCCTGATGTCGGAAGTGAAGGTCGTCGGCCGCCGGATCGTGAAGAAGCCCGACATGCCCGCCGTGCGCGGCGCCGCCGCGACGTCGCGCGAGAAGATGCAGCTCGTGGCGATCGCCGGGTCGACCGGGGCCCCCGGCGTCATCGCCGACATCCTGACCGCTGTCGCGCCCCAGCTCGACTGCCCCGCCCTGGTCGTGCAGCACATCGCGCGCGGCTTCATCCTCGGCTTCGCCGCCTGGCTCACCCAGAAGACGGGCCTGTCGGTGACCCTGCCGACCGAAGGCACCCTGGTGCAGCCCCGCTGCGTCTACCTGGCGCCCGACGACGTCCACATGGGCATCGGGGGCGACGGCCGCATCCATCTCGTCGACGCGCCGCCGGAAGACGGCTTCCAGCCGTCGGCCAGCTACCTCTTTCGCTCCGTCGCGCAGGCCTACGGCAGGCGTAGTATGGGAATATTGCTGACCGGAATGGGGCGCGACGGCGCGTCCGGGCTGCTGGAACTCCGCAAGGCTGGCGGAATCACCGCGGTCCAGGACGAAGCCAGCTGCGTCGTGTTCGGCATGCCGCGCGAGGCCATCCGCCTTGACGCGGCGCAGCATGTGCTTTCACCGCAGCATCTGGCTGGCCTGATCGCCGCGAACGCCTCTCCGAGGAAGGACCGACGGGATGCCGACGCGAGATAACTGCGGTCGATTTGAGAAGGCGCGCCCCCCGCTGTGGCGGCGCGCCAGTACTGGCGAGGACAGGGTTGGTCCTTGCGCGAACGCTATCCGGGGGTATGCGAGATGACGACGATCCTAGTCGTTGAAGACAGTCCGACGCAGGCACAGAAGCTCATCTGGCACCTCGAGGCCGAAGGCCTGCAGGTCGTCGCCGCGCCGACCGGCGAGCGGGCGCTCGAGATGCTCGACGAGACGGACGTCGACCTCGTCATCTCCGACATCATGATGCCCGGAATCTCGGGCTACGACCTCTGCCGGCGCATCAAGGCGAACGCCGACCACAAGCACATCCCGGTGATCCTGCTCACCACGCTGAAAGACCCGCTCGACATCGTCCAGGGCCTCGAATCCGGCGCCGACAACTTCGTCACGAAGCCCTACGAGCCGGAACAGCTCCTCAAGCGGCTCAACACGGTCCTGGAGAACCGCCGCCTGGTCGCCGAAGGCAAGATCCGCGTCGGCTTCGAGGTCTCCTTCCTCGGCCGCCGCTTCGCCATCACCTCGGACCGCCAGCAGATCCTCGACCTGCTGATCTCGACCTTCGAGCAGATCGTCGAGGCGAACCATGAGCTGGAACGGCGCCGCGAGGACCTGGCCGTCGCGCGGGCGCGGATCGAGAACTACGCGCGCCAGCTCGAGGAGAAGGTCGAGGTCACCGAGGCGAAGTACCAGACCATCCTGCAGAACATCGGCGACGCGATCGTCACCGTGGACCAGGACGGGCGCATCCTGACCTTCAACCAGGCGGCCGAGCGGCTGTTCCAGCGCGACGCCAAGGACGCCATCGGCACCAATTCCGACGAGATCATCCATCTTCCCGAGAATCTGCCGCTGACCGCGGCGATGAAGCGCTACCTCGACCACGCGTCCAGCCTCTACGTCAACCGCGGGGCGCGCGAGATCACCGGCAAGCGCAAGGACGGCACGACCTTCCCCTTCGAAGTGGTGGTCACCGACGTCAGCATCGCCGGCGACTGGATGCTCTGCCTGTCGGGCCGCGACATCACCGACCAGAAGCAGCTTGAGGCCGACTTGCGGCAGGCCCAGAAGATGGACGCCATCGGCCAGCTGACGGGCGGCATCTCGCACGACTTCAACAACCTCCTCACCGTCGTCATCGGCAACCTCCAGCTGCTGGAAGACAGCCTGACGCCGGATTCGAAGTCGGCGCAGTGGATGAAGTCCGCGCTCGGCGCCGCCATGCGCGGCGCCGACCTCACGAAGCGCCTGCTGGCCTTCGCGCGCAAGCAGGTGCTCGACCCCCAGGTCTGGAACGTCAACGAGCTGGTGCGCGGCATGGAAGACCTGCTGCGCCGTCCGCTCGGCGACAACATCGACTGCAAGCTCGACCTCGCGGCCAACCTGCCGCTCACCCGCATCGACCACAGCCAGCTCGAACATGCCTTGCTGAACCTCGTCATCAACGCGCGCGACGCCATGGCGGCCGGCGGCCGGCTGACGATCGAGACGGGCAGCGAATCCCTCGACGCCGTCTATGCGGCGCGCCACGCAGAGGTGACGGCCGGGCCCTACGTCATGATCGCCGTCTCCGACACCGGCGGCGGCATGCCCGCCGAAGTCATCGAGCGCGCCTTCGAGCCCTTCTTCACCACCAAGGGCGAGGGGCGCGGCACCGGCCTCGGCCTGAGCATGGTCTACGGCTTCATCAAGCAGTCGGGCGGCCATATCAAGATCTACAGCGAAGTCGGCCACGGCACGACGATCAAGCTCTACCTGCCGGTCGAGGAAGGCGCCCAGGTCGCCATGGCGGAAGCCCGCAACAGCGCCGTCCAGCTGGCGACGGCCGGCGAGACCATCCTCCTGGTGGAGGACGACCCGGACGTACGCGACGTCGGCGCCAGCATCCTGGGACGGCTCGGCTACAAGGTCATCGAGGCGGAGAACGGCAAGGCGGCCATCGACATCCTGGAAAGCAACCAGAAGATCGACCTGCTGTTCACCGACATCATGATGAAAGGCGGCATGAGCGGCGTCGAGCTGTCGAACAAGGCGCGCGCCAAGTGGCCCAGGCTCAAGATCCTGTTCTGCTCGGGCTTCGCGGAAAGCGCCATCGCCGGGAACAAGTCCCTGGAGCCCGGCACCTATTTCATCAGCAAGCCCTACGACCGCAAGAAACTGTCGGAAATCCTGCGCAAGATCCTGGATCGTTAGTTTGAGGAAAGTGAGACCGATGGGAGAGGCCAGCGAGAATCGCCTGCTGATCATCGACGACGAGGCCCAGATTCGCAGCCTCGTCATCGACGTGGCGGAGATCGCCGGGTTCGCGGCTCAGGAGGCCGACGAGCCAGAGGCGTTCTTCGACGCCTGCGCCAGCTTCCAGCCCACCGTGATCGTGCTCGACCTGCAGATGCCGCAGGCCGACGGCATCGAGATCCTGCGCCGCCTGTCCCAGGACAAGGTCGTCGCCAAGGTGCTGCTGATCAGCGGCGTCGACCAGAAGGTCCTCAACACGGCGAAGCGCTTCGGCAGCGCCGAAGGGCTGCAGATGCTGGGCGCGCTGACCAAGCCGTTCGACCTCAACGAGCTGAAGGCCCTTCTCGCCAAGGCGCGGCGTGGCGCGCCGACGTTCGCGCGCGCCGACCTGGAGCGCGCCATCGACAACCGGGAGTTCGTCGTCTACTACCAGCCGAAGGTAAAGCTGGACGCGGAGAAGGCGCAGAAGATCGAGGGCGCCGAGGCGCTGGTGCGCTGGATGCACCCGCAGCACGGGCTGCTGCCGCCCGACAGCTTCATCCCGCTCGCCGAGCGGGAGAACGTCATCGGGCGCCTCACCGACCTGGTCCTGGACATCTCCTTCGACCATCTCCGCCTGTGCCTGAAGGCGAACCCCAGCCTGCTCCTCTCCGTCAACTTCGCGGCGCAGCTTCTCGACGACCTGGACATGCCGGACCGGCTGGCCCGGATGGCGCAGGACCGCGGGCTGCCGGCGGAGCAGATCATCCTGGAGATCACCGAGACCGGCGTCATGCGTGACGCCATACGGGTGATGGACGTGCTCACGCGCTTCCGGCTGAAGAACTTCGGCCTGTCCATGGACGATTTCGGGACCGGCTATTCGTCGCTCGTCCAGCTCTACCGCCTGCCCTTCAGCGAGCTGAAGATCGACAAGTCCTTCGTCATGGACGCCGATTCGAGCGAGGAGGCGCGCGCGATCATCCGCAGCGCGATCCTGCTCGGGCACGAGCTGAAGCTGAACGTCTGCGCCGAAGGCGTCGAGACGCAGTCCGCCCTGGACTTCCTCTACTCCCTCGGCTGCGACAAGGCGCAAGGCTACCTGATCGGCCGGCCGATGCCGGCGGACCGCTTCCTCGAGCTGCTGACGAACGAGGCGTCGTCCGACTGAGGCCTCGGCCAGGACAGGACGCGCGCGGTCCCTTCTCCCGAGCCAGGCACTCAGGCTCGTCTGCCCATCCACTCCCGCTCACGGAACGGATTCACGCCCGACGAGAGGCGCCCGCGACGGCGTCTGAAACGTCGAATCCCAACATGACGCTCAACGTCGCGGTCCGTCCGACGAAATCGCGCAAGGCCATTTGGCCATCCGCAGATTTTGATATTGGATATAGGCAAATATGATTTGATAATTGCGCAACGCGCGGCCCCACAAGGATCGGCCCGCAAAGTCGCTCACGTGGGCTTCGGGCGTCGCTTGCCAAGGCGCGTATGCCGAGAGATAACCGAACTTATCTATCTTATGTATTAGTCAGGTTTGGAGGGCATATGGTGAAGCAGAAGGGCTCGGGCGAAACCCCCGCCACGGATCGGCGACGCATCAAGTCGGTCGAGGTCGGCTTCCGCACGATCCGCGTCCTCGAGGCGGCGGACGCCCCCCTGCCTCTGAACAAGATCGCCGCGGCCGTCTCCATGCCGCTGAGCAAGGCCTACGTCTACCTGCAGAGCTACGTGCGCGAAGGCCTCGTGCAGCAGGATCCCGTCACCGGCTTCTATGGCCTAGGCCTGTTCGCGACCCAGCTCGGCCTCGCCGCCATCCGCAAGCTCGACGTCGTCACCGTGTCGCGCTACGACCTCGACAGGCTGCGCGACGAGACGCGCTGCGCGACCGTGCTTGCGGTCTGGGGCAACCACGGCCCGACCATCGTCCTGAAGGCCGATGGCGAAGCCCAGGGCCCCGTCGAGGTGCGGATCGGCTACGTGCTGTCGCCCACCCGCTCGGCCTCGGGCCATGTGTTCCTGGCCGCGCTCACGGAAGGCGACGCCGAAGCGGCGATCCTCGCCGAGGTGCGCGCCCGCGCCGGCAGCATCCGCTACGCCTCGGTCGCCGCCGCCCGCACGGCCCTCAAGCCGCTGCTGACCAAGGTCAGGCGCAAGGGCTACGCCGTCAGCTCGCACAGCGGCTTCGCCGCCACCGCCGCCCCGATCTTCGACTACAGCGGCCGCATCGTCGCCGCCATGGGCATCCTGGCGCCGATCGGCTCGCCGACGGCCAAGGAGCAGCCGCAGATCGCCGAGCTGCTGATGGCCACGACGTCGCGCATCTCGGCCAAGCTCGGCTACGGCGCGAAGTCGCAGGACGAGCCGGCGCTGAAGGCCGCGCTCAAGGGCTGAGCCGTCAGGCAGCTCAGCGGCCGCCCAGCGCCTTGATCAGCTCGTCGCGGTAGCTGGCGAGGAATTTCCCGAGATACCAGTCTTCCGTGTACTGGTCGATGTAGGTCACGCCCGGCTTCGGGATGACGTAGTCGGGAATGCCTTCGGTCGTCACGTCGAGGCGGCGGCTCGGCACCTGCTTGACCTGCGAATAGATCTGCTGGGCCGGCTGGCTCGCATACCAGTTGAGGAACACCGTCGCCGCGTTCGGATGCGGCGCGCCGGCCGGCTGGCCGATGACGCTGCTGCCGCCGATGATGGCGCCCGGCCCGTCCGTCATCTCGGCGACGACGAGGTTCTTCACGCCCGACTGGCGGAAGCGATCCACCTCCACCGCCACGGCGCCGAGCCCGATCGGATAGGCGCCGCGCGAGACCCATTCCATCAGCTGGCGGTCGACGCGCGTGACGTTGACCTGCTGGTCGATGAACAGCTTCTTGACGAAGTCGATCCCGAAGACGTCGATCAGATAGCCTGTGGCGGCCTGGCCGGCGCCCTGCGTCGGGTCCCAGGCGGCGATCTTGCCCTTGTATTGCGGCTTCAGCAGATCCTGCCAGTTGGTGATCTCGCCCGGCTTGATGACGTCGCCATTGAAGACCGGCTTGCCGAAGATTTCGTGGGACGTCTGCAGCAGGTACTGGCCGTCGTTGTCGACCCATTTGATCTTGCCGTCCGTCCACATCGCCGGATTGGTGACGCCCGGCAGGACGAGCTGCGGCCCGACCGGCTTGAGCTGGCCGTCCTTGACGAAGGTCATCAGGCTCTGCCCGCCCATCAGCAGGTCGATGGTCACCTGCTTGGCGCGGATCTCGCGGGCCAGGCGGCTGAGCTGCTCGCGGCCCTCGCCTTGGAGGAACTCGACGCTGAGGCCGGTGTCGCGCTTGAAGCCGTCGCTCAGGGCCTTGGCATATTCCGGCCGGCCGGCGACGACGAGCGTGCCCTCCTTCTTCGCCGCAGCCACGGTGGCAGCCCAGCTTGCCGGCGCGCCGGCTTGCCAGTCCTGGGCGACGGCCATGGCGCCGCCGCCGATGGACAGGAGCGCGCCCGAGAAGAATGCGAGCAGAGTGGTGGCCGTGATGCGCAGCGACATGCGTCTCTCCCTGTTGCCCGACGTCCCGGCGCTGCCGTTGATTCGGCGGCCTGCGTCGTCGTTCCGCGGCGCTCCGGGGCCAGCCTCCGTTAGAGGAGGTCGTGGTCTGCCGGACTGGTCGCGGTTATCCCTGTGGGTTTCTTGATTCGTGCGTTTCTTGGTTTCGCGAGGAGACTTTGGCTTTCAACCCGGTGGCCGTCAAGCCGCGCGCAGCGGCACGGCCAAGGCCGCATCTTGCCCACCGCGGCCAAGGCCGCCGCTTGCAGAGCCGGCAACGACGGAAGAGGGAATGGTGGGCCCGGCAGGACTTGAACCTGCAACCAGACCGTTATGAGCGGTCGGCTCTAACCAATTGAGCTACAGGCCCACTGTTCTTCCCGCGAGCGCGTCTCCATGCGCACGCGGCTCTACGCTGCCATGCGGCGCTTCCGCTGGCAACGTGGCTGAGACGAAGGCTGGGGAAATGGGCGGGCCCGAATAGGCCCGCCCAAAAGTCCTAGGTATCCAGGAAGCTGCGCAGCAGCCGCGAGCGGCTGGGATGCTTCAGCTTGCGGAGCGCCTTCGCCTCGATCTGGCGTATGCGCTCGCGGGTGACGGAGAACTGCTGGCCGACTTCTTCCAGCGTGTGGTCGGTGTTCATGCCGATGCCGAAGCGCATGCGCAGCACGCGCTCTTCGCGCGGGGTGAGCGAGGCCAGCACGCGGGTCGTCGTCTCGCGCAGGTTCGACTGGATGGCGGCGTCGAGCGGCAGGACGGCGTTCTTGTCCTCGATGAAGTCGCCGAGATGCGAATCCTCCTCGTCGCCGATCGGCGTCTCGAGGCTGATCGGCTCCTTGGCGATCTTCAGCACCTTGCGCACCTTCTCCAGCGGCATGCCGAGACGCTCGGCCAGCTCTTCCGGCGTCGGCTCGCGGCCGAACTCGTGCAGCATCTGGCGGCTCGTGCGCACCAGCTTGTTGATCGTCTCGATCATGTGCACGGGAATGCGGATGGTGCGCGCCTGGTCGGCGATCGAACGGGTGATCGCCTGGCGGATCCACCAGGTGGCGTAGGTCGAGAACTTGTAGCCGCGGCGGTACTCGAACTTGTCGACCGCCTTCATCAGGCCGATGTTGCCTTCCTGGATCAGGTCGAGGAACTGCAGGCCGCGGTTGGTGTACTTCTTGGCGATGGAGATGACGAGGCGCAGGTTGGCCTCCACCATCTCCTTCTTGGCGCGGGCCGCCTCGCGCTCGCCGCGCTGCACGGTCGAGACGACGCGGCGGAACTCGGCGATGTCGAGGCCGGAATGGTCGGCGATCTCGGCGATGCTCTGGCGGATGTCGCGGATCTCGTCCTTGTGCTTGGTGGCGTAGGTCTGCCACGACTTCGCCTTCAGGCGGCTGACGCGCGACAGCCACTTCGGGTCGAGCTCGGAGCCAAAGTACTTCTCGAGGAAGTCCTCGCGCTTGATCTTGACCTTCTCGGCCATGCGCAGCATCGAGCCTTCGAAGGTCATCAGGCGCTTGTTGAGGCCGTAGAGCTCGTCCATCAGCGCTTCGATGCGGCTGTTGTTGAGCTGCACCTGGCTCATCAGGCCGACCAGCTCGACCTTGAGCTTGTCGTAGCGCTTGTCGGACTGCGGCGTCAGGGCGTCGCCGTTGCGGCGCGCCTCAAGGCGCTCTTCCTGGTGCTTGTGCAGCTTCTTGTAGACCTTGGCGATGGCGTCGAAGGTCTCGAGCGTCTGCGGCTTGAGCTTCAGCTCCATGGCGGCCAGCGACAGGCCGGCCTCCTCGCCTTCGTCCTCCTCGTCGTCGGCGGCCGCTTCCGGCGCGGCGGCGGGCTCTTCCTCGTCGTCGAGCTTGCGCTTGGGCTTCTCGGCGACGGGCGCCGGCGCCGCGGCAGGGGCCGCGATCACGGGCACGCCGGCGGCTTCGCCGGCGAGGACCGCCTTGCTGGCGTCCTCGGGCGTGCCGCCGTTGGTGGCGTCGAGGTCGATGACGTCGCGCAGCAGCATCTTGTCGTCTTTGAGGGCGTCACGCCATTGGATGATGGCGCGCATCGTCAGCGGGCTTTCGCAGATGCCGCCGATCATCTTCTCGCGGCCGGCCTCGATGCGCTTGGCGATGGCGATTTCGCCTTCGCGCGACAGCAGCTCGACGGAGCCCATCTCGCGCAGGTACATGCGCACGGGGTCGTCGGTGCGGCCATATTCGGTCTCCTTGGCGACCGGGGCGTCTTCGCCGCCCGCCGGCTCGTCGCTCTCCGGCTTCTCCTCGCCGTCGGCTTCGTCGCTCTCTTCCGCCTCGACGACGTTGATGCCCATCTCGTTGAGCGTCGCCATCGTGTCTTCGATCTGCTCGGAGGTGAACTGCTCCTGCGGCAGCGCCGCGTTCAGCTCGTCGTAGGTGACGTAGCCGCGGTCCTTGCCCTTGGCGAGCATCTTCTTGATGGCGGCCCCGGTCAGGTCGAGGACAGGCACCGCATCGGGCGTCGTCTCGACGGCGTCCTCGGCCTCGGCCGGCTTGCCGGCCGGCTTCGCGACCACTGCTTTCGGGGTGGGCTGCTGTTGCTGCTGCTGCTTCGTCGCCATTATCCGTTCCGTTTCATCGCCGAAGGGCCAAGGTCCGATATGCGCGGACCGCAGCCGTGGCATTCAATCGTCATGCCAACGGCGAAGCGCCATTGGCCAAATTCCCGCGCCCCTCGCGGGGCCGAACCTTCAAGGCGCCCTTCGACCAAGGCGCCCCTCGAAAAGGGTCAAACATCCAAACCCGCCGACGGGCCAATTCCGTCGCCGCACCGCACGCCATGTCCGGCGCTGAATTATCCGTGTCTCTCCAAATCGGCCTCGTCGCTGGCGCCGCGGTTCTTTTCGTTGATCAGGGCTTCCAGCCGAGTCCAGTTCTCGTCGCTGGGATCGCCCGCGTAGGCCGCTTCCGCCGCTCTGATCTCCGCTTTCAGTTCCGCCAGCCGGTGTCGGTCGAGCACATAGCGCCACCCCTGGAGGGCGTCGGCTGCGTCGGCCTCGGGCCGGACGAAGGACTCGCCTGCCCCCGCCTGGGCGCCGCAAAGACGCTCGATCAGGGATAGAAATCCTCGCTCTGTCAGATGGTCCCGCAAGGCTCCCGCGTCAAGGACGCCGGAGGCCGAATGCATGCCCCCTTCACGTTCGGCGGCCACTTCTATGATCGCGAGCCGCAGACTGTCAAGGTCGCGGGATTCAAGCAAAATATGCGCCAACTCCTCGGTCACCTCCGACAAAATTTCCGGATGGTGGAGGACCGTCGCCAGGAGCACGCGCTCGCGCCGCCCCGCTTCGCCCTGCTCGCCGCGCCCGAGCGGATCGGGGGGCGCCACCGGCGCGCCCGGCCCGAGGCCGAGCGACGAGGCGCCATAGCCCTTGTTGGCCCCGAAACGGCCGGCTCCGAAGCCTCCCGCCCCGAAACGGCCTGGAACGCCGCGGTTCGTGAAGCCGCGCTGCGGCGCACCATAGCCCGAGTTCCCGCCGCCGCCCGCCTGGCGGGCGCCGGCCGCGCGGCTGGACATGCGGAGGTCCTGGCGCACGCGGTCGCGGAAATGGTCCTGGTAATGCTTCTTGAGCGTCGGGTCGGCGACCTTGCCGGCCTGGTCCATCAGGGTCTTCTCGATGACCGCGACCTTTTCCGGCGTGTCGGCGCCGCCGCCTCCGGTCGCCAGTTCCCAGAGCAATTGAGACAAAGGCTTGGAAGCTGCAAGCAGCGCCCGGAACGCCGCCACGCCTTGCCCGCCGATCAGGCTGTCGGGATCCTCCCCGTTGGGCAGGCCGACGAAGCGCAGCGTGCGGCCCGGCACGATGAGCGGCAAGGCGCGGTCGGCGGCGCGCGCGGCGGCGCGCATGCCAGCCGAATCGCCGTCGAAGCAGAGCGTCGGCTCGGGCACCAGCCGCCATAGCTCGCGCATCTGGTCTTCCGTCAGCGCCGTGCCGAGCGGCGCCACGGCGGGCACGCCGGCGGACAGCGCCGCGATGGCGTCCATGTAGCCTTCGGTGACGACGAGCAGGTTCTCCTTGCGCGCCCCTTCCATCGCCTGGGCGTAGCCGTAGAGGTTGCGGCCCTTGTGGAAGAGCGGCGTCTCCGGCGAGTTGAGGTACTTGGGCGCGCCTTCCGGCGCCGGGTCGAGCACGCGGCCGCCGAAGGCGATGACGCGTCCGCGCCGGTCGGTGATCGGGAAGATGATGCGGCTGCGGAACAGGTCGTAGGTCTCGCCGTCGCTCTCGCGCTTGCGGATCAGGCCGGCGTCGAGGATGAGCTGCTCGTCGAAGCCCTGCTTGAGCAGCGCGGCCTTGAGCGCGCCGCGCGATTCGGGCGCGAAGCCGATACGGAAGCGCTCGATCGCCGCCATCTGCATGCCGCGCTTGGCGAGATAGTCGCGCCCGGGCCGGCCGCGCGGCCCCACCAGTTCCAGCATGAACCACTGCGCCGCCGCCTCGACGACGGCGTGCAGCGTCTGGCGCTTCTGGCCCTCTTCGCGCTCCTCGCGCGTCATGTTCGGAATCTGCAGGCCCGCCTCGCCGGCGAGCCGCTCGACCGCCTCGGGGAACGACATGTTCTCGGTGCGCATCACGAAGCCGATGACGTCGCCGTGCGCGCCGCAGCCGAAGCAGTGGAAGAAGCCCTTGTCCTCGCTGACGGTGAAGGACGGGCTCTTTTCGTTGTGGAAGGGGCAGAGGCCCGTGTGCTCGCGGCCGCGCTTGACCAGCTTGACGCGGCGCGCCACCACGTCGGCGATGTTCAGCCGATTGCGCATCTCATCGAGAAAGGACGGATCGAACGCCATCGGCGGCTGTCAAGCTCCCGCGCTGAAATTGCTACGCCCGAACATCTCGCCCGGCGCGGACCTGCGCGCATCCGGGGATGCGCGGGCGGACGCGCCTAGGCGGACAGCTTCTGCTTCACCAGGCCGCCGGCCTTGGCGAAATCCATGACGCCGGCATGGTCCTGCTTCAGGGCCGCCATCACCTTGCCCATGTCCTTGATGCCGGCGGCGCCGGTGGCGGCGATGGCCGCGTCGACGGCGGCCGACATCTCGGCCTCGTCCATCTGCTTGGGCAGGAAGCTCTCGATGACGGCGATCTCCTCGCGCTCCTGCTGCGCAAGCTCCGGGCGGTTGCCCTTGGTGTACATCTCGATGCTCTCGTGGCGCTGCTTCACCATCTTCTGCAGCATCTCGAGGATGGCCGAATCGGGAATCGGCTCGGAGCTGCCGGTGCCGCGCGCGGCGATGTCGCGGTCCTTGAGGGCGGCCAGGATGAGGCGCACGGTCGAGAGGGCCCGCTGATCCTTCGCCTTCATGGCGTTTTTCAGCGCGTCGTTGAGAGCGGGACGGAGCATGGAGGTTTTTTAAACCGGTCTGTCGGGAAACGAGCAAAGTACAGGAAAGAGGCCGCTTTGGCAACGTCCGAATGATTCTCAAGCCATTGAATTTAATATGTCTTTTTACGGTCATCGTCCTTGACGCAGCGCTGACGTTTGCTTATCTAACGGCCAATTTGCTGCCACCCGGCCGCGTGCGCCCCCGCGCCCGATAGGTGGCTTTCGCCGTACCGTTTGCTTGGCCCGCCTGCTCGGACCCGACGCGACCCGACCGCCCCGTCCTGAATGACGGATTTCGGTGGGAGCCGCGAGGCCCGAGGCTGGCCACAGGAGCCCGCCATGCCGCCGACCGCCAGAAAAGCCCGACCCTCGCCGCAGAAAAAAGCGGGGGCCGCCGTTTCCGCACGCGCGTCCAAGCCGGGCGCGTCCAAGGCGGCCGCTCCGCGCAAGGCCGCCCCCGCCAAGAAGAAGGCCGCCGGCAAACTTGCCAGCGGCTTCCTCAACGGCACGGCCGCTCCCCGCCCGGCGAATGCCACGGCGGCCATCGTCCTGGCCGACGGCACCGTCATCTGGGGCCAGGGCATCGGCGCCGCCGGCGTGCGCGTCGGCGAGGTCTGCTTCAACACCTCGATCACCGGCTACCAGGAGATCCTCACCGATCCGTCCTACGCCGGCCAGATCATCACCTTCACCTTCCCGCATGTCGGCAACGTCGGCGCCAACCCCGAGGATCTCGAGACGACGACGCCGGCCGCGCGCGGCCTGGTGCTCAAGGCCTCGATCACCGAGCCCGCCAACTGGCGCGCCGCGCAGCACCTCGACGCCTGGCTCAAGTCCTACGACATGGTCGGCATCGCCGGCGTCGACACGCGCCGCCTGACGCGCCACATCCGCGACCAGGGCGCGCCCAACGGCGTCATCGTCCATGCGCCGAACGCCATCAAGAAGCCCGAGCTGATCGACGTGCCGGCGCTGATCGCGCAGGCCAAGGCCTGGCCCGGCCTCGAAGGCATGGACCTGGCGAAGGACGTGAGCTGCCGCCAGACCTACAGCTGGGACGAAGCCGCCTGGACGCTCGGCAAGGGCTACGCGACGCAGGCCAAGCCGCGCTTCCACGTCGTCGCCGTCGACTACGGCGCCAAGCGCAACATCCTGCGCTGCCTCGCCGCCGCCGGCTGCAAGGTCACCGTCGTGCCCGCGACCGCGAGCGCCGAGGACATCCTGCGCCACAAGCCCGACGGCGTGTTCCTCTCCAACGGCCCCGGCGACCCGGCGGCGACCGGCGAATATGCCGTGCCCGTCATCCAGAAGATTCTGGAAACCGGCAAGCCGATGTTCGGCATCTGCCTCGGCCACCAGATGCTCGGCCTGGCGCTCGGCGCCAAGACCAAGAAGCTGGCGCTCGGCCATCGCGGCGCCAACCAGCCGGTGAAGGACCTGGAGACCGGCAAGGTCGAGATCACCAGCCAGAACCACGGCTTCGCCGTCATGCCGGAAAGCCTGCCCAAGGGCGTCAAGGCGACGCATGTCTCGCTGTTCGACGGCGTGCTCGAAGGCCTGCGCGTCGAGGGCAAGCCGGTGTTCTCCGTGCAGTACCATCCCGAGGCCTCGCCCGGCCCGCAGGACAGCCACTATCTCTTCGACCGCTTCGTCAAGCTGATGGAAGCGAAGAAGTAACGCTTCGCCGCCCGCCGCCCGCTTTTCGCTACACGCTTTTCGATTGAAGGCCCATGCCCAAGCGCACTGATCTCAAATCCATCCTCATCATCGGCGCCGGCCCGATCGTCATCGGCCAGGCCTGCGAGTTCGACTATTCGGGCGCGCAAGCCTGCAAGGCCCTGCGCGAGGAAGGCTACCGCGTCATCCTGGTGAACTCGAACCCGGCGACGATCATGACCGACCCCGGCCTGGCCGACGCCACCTACATCGAGCCGATCACGCCGGAGATCGTCGCCAAGATCATCGAGAAGGAGCGCCCCGACGCGCTGCTGCCCACCATGGGCGGCCAGACCGCGCTCAACACCGCGCTCGCCCTCGACAAGATGGGCGTGCTGAAGAAGTTCAAGGTCGAGATGATCGGCGCCAACAAGGCCGCCATCGACATGGCCGAGGACCGCCTGCTGTTCCGCGACGCCATGGACCGCATCGGGCTCGAAAGCCCGAAGAGCGCCATCGCGCACAACATGGACGAGGCGCGCGCGGCCCTGAAGGTCACCGGCCTGCCCGCCATCATCCGCCCCTCCTTCACGCTCGCCGGCACCGGCGGCGGCATCGCCTACAACCGCGACGAGTTCGAGACCATCGTCGCCGGCGGCCTCGACGCCTCGCCGACCAGCGAAGTCCTCGTCGAGGAATCCGT
>DASYCO010000050.1:0-15807 GCA_036500145.1 Alphaproteobacteria bacterium
AACGCGCATGGCAGCCTCCGAGAACCTGTTTGAGCCGAAATCCGTCGTGCGGACGTTCGTGCGTATCGTTTTCCTTGGGTCCGCGGCACCCCACTTGCCGGGGCAAAGCGGCCATTCCCTAGGTAACATCGCCCCCCACCCCCGTCAATTGACGGAGGCGTGTTTCACCGTGGCGCGAAACGGGACAATCCGTAGAAATATTGGGGGTTTTTGACCTACGTCGGCCGCGCCAAACGGCCTGCGGCCCTCGGCACGGGGCCTTGATACGGGTGCGGCGGAGGGTTACCTTGCGCCTCCCCGCCGGGCCGCTTTTCCGCCGCCCGGCAAAGTCCGAAAGGTCGAGGCGTGTCAGGCCCCTACAGCGAATATCTGTCGTCGATCGAGGAAGTCATCGAGGATGCCCGCAACGGGCGCATGTTCATCCTGGTGGACGACGAAGGCCGCGAAAACGAGGGCGACCTCGTCATGCCCGCCGAGAAGGCCGACGCCGCCGCCATCAACTTCATGGCCAAGCACGGCCGTGGCCTGATCTGCCTGACGCTGCCGCGCGAGCGCGTCGACCAGCTCGGCCTGCACCTGATGTCGGCTAAAAACGAGGCGCGGCACCAGACCGCCTTCACCGTCTCCATCGAAGCGCGCGAAGGCGTGACGACCGGCATCTCCGCCGCCGACCGCGCCCAGACCATCGCCGTCGCCATCGACCCGGCCAAGGGGCGCAACGACATCGTGACCCCCGGCCACATCTTCCCGCTCGTCGCCCAGGACGGCGGCGTGCTGGTGCGCGCCGGCCATACCGAAGCGGCGGTCGACGTGGCGCGCATGGCCGGGCTCAACCCGTCCGGCGTGATCTGCGAGGTCATGAACGACGACGGCACCATGGCGCGCCTGCCCGACCTGGTGAAGTTCGCCCAGCTACACGGCCTCAAGGTCGCCAGCATCGCCGACCTGATCGCGCACCGCCGCCGCCACGAACGCGTCATCGAGCGCGTGACCGAAAGCAAGATCAGCAGCCGCTTCGGCGGCGAGTTCAAGCTCGTCGTCTACGCCAACAAGGTGGAGTACGCCGAGCACATCGCCCTGGTGATGGGCGACGTGACGGGCGAAGAGCCGGTGATGGTGCGCATGCACCAGATGAACGTGCTGGCCGACGCCCTCGGCGACATGACCGTGGGCCAGTTCTTCGCCGGCGAATCGCGCGCCCGTGGCGGCGAACTGGAAACCGCCATGCGGATGATCGCCGAAAAGGGCCGCGGCGTGATCGTCATCATCCGCGAGCCGACGCCGACCAGCCTGTCGCGCTACCTCAAGGAGCGCGAAGGCCAGACGCTCAAGAAGCCGATCGCCGAGCTGCGCCAGTACGGCGTCGGCGCCCAGATCCTTCTCGACCTCGGCATCAAGAACATCGTGCTGCTTTCGAACACGAAGCGCAGCATCGTCGGCCTCGACGGCTACGGCATCACCCTCGTCGGCCAGAAGCCGCTCGCCTAGGCCGAGACGATGAAACCTGCCCTCGTCGGCTTGGTCGCGCTGCTCGCCGCCTGCGGCGGCCTCTCGCAAAGCGCGATGGCCGCGCCGCCGCCAGGCAACTGGCAGGGCATCCTTGACGCTGACAACCGCCCGTCCCTGCCCGTCCGGCTCGTCCTGGACGGCAAAGGGGCCGGGCAGCTGCAGTTCGGCGAGCCCTGGAACTGCAGCCTCGCCCTCACCTTCAGAGGCGAACAAGGCGGCCGTGCGATTTTCTCGCTCACGCCCGCGCGCTCAAACCCCATGTGCGACAGGATGTACCCGGGCTCCGCCTATCTCACGTCCGGCAACAGCGGCGCGTTCGCCTTGGAAATCGCCGCCGGCCCAGAGAGGCTCAAGGGCACGCTGCAGCCGCTCCCGCGCCCCTGACGAAACGTCTGACTTTCGCTGCCCGTCGCCGTGCAGCGCCCAGTCGGGTCGGGTCTGGCGTGTCAAAATGAACGCCGCGACAAAAAAGTAAAACTGGCGGCTTCGTCGCGCGAAACGCATCAAAGGTTTCGCAAATGATGCCAGAGGGTAGCTTGCCTTTGCCGCACAGACCCCGTAAAAAAACTATGGTTATTCGACCCCTCCTCGACTGAACCTCCCGCCTCTTGGGATTGTTCGAGACGGTCCGGCGCAACGCCGGCACCGCCGGGGGCAACGGCGTCTCTCAGAACGCGGGCGAAGAACCGGAAGTTGCGCTTAACAGGCGAAAGGTTCAGTTGGGATGGCGACAGCGAAAAAGGCGGCCAAGTCCGCCAAGAAGCCCGCGACGATCAAGACCTCGGCAGCCAAGTCCTTGGCAATCAAGTCCACGAAGAAATTCGTGACGCTGGGCGACTGCAAGATCGAGGTCGAGCGGCGCGGCAAGGGCAAGCCCCTGCTGCTGCTCTACGGCGAGGAAGGCCTGGAGCCGGAGGCGCCCTTCATCGACGCGCTGGCGCGCAAGTATGAAGTCATCATCCCGTCCCCGCCGGGCTTCGGCGCGTCCAATCGTCCCGATTGGATCGGCAACATGGACGACGTCTCCTACGTCTACCTCGACCTGCTCGAGAAGCTCGACCTGAAGAAGGTCACCGTCGTCGGCTGCTCGCTCGGCGGCTGGATCGCCCTCGAGATGGCGACCAAGGACGACTCGCGCTTCGCCAAGCTGCTGCTCGTCGACCCCTACGGCGTCAAGATCGGCGGGCCCTACGACCGCGACATCGAAGACATCTGGTGCACGCACCCCCAGAAGCTCGCCAAGCTCAAGTGGCACGACACGGAAAAGGGCAAGCGCGACTTCCCGTCCATGCCCGAGGACAAGCTCGCCGTCATCGCGCGCAACAGCGAAAGCTTCGCGCGCTTCTGCTGGGAGCCCTACATGCACAACGTCAAGCTCAAGCACCGGCTGCACCGCGTGCAGGTGCCGACGATGTTCGTCTGGGGCAAGGAAGACGGCCTCGTCAAGCCGAGCTACGGCAAGGCCTACAGCAAGCTGGTCAAGGGCGCCAAGTTCGTCGTCCTGCCCAAGGCGGGTCACTATCCGCATCTCGAACAGCCCGAGGCTTTCCTGAAGGCCGTGAAGGGGTTCGTCTAATCCGAAGAACTGGCGCCTTCACGAGCGCCGCGGCACAGAACCGAACAAGGAGCGCAGCATGTATTTCTGGCACTTCACCGAGATGCCCTACCCGCATCTGCCGGACCTCGACACCATCAGCTCGATGCGCGTCAACCTGCCGAGCAAGCATTTCGACCCCAAGATCGGCGCCGACCTCTACAACCGCTACCTCGACGAGCATCTGATCGCCGACGACCTCGGCCTCAACATCATGCTCAACGAGCATCACCAGACCGCCACCTGCATGGACGTCTGCGCGCCGCTCTCGGCCGCGGTCCTCGCGCGCCAGACCAAGAACGCGCGCATCTGCATCCTCGGCAATCCGGTCGCCAACCGCTCCAACCCGCTGCGCATCGCCGAAGAGATGGCGATGATCGACTGCATCTCGCGCGGGCGCCTCGACGTCGGCTTCGTGCGCGGCGTGCCCTATGAGACGTTCGCGGCGAACTCCAACCCGACGCAGACGGTCGAGCGCCTGTGGGAAGGCCTCGGCTTGATCGTCAAGGCCTGGACGACCCACGACGGCCCGTTCAACTTCGAAGGCAAGTTCTGGCACAAGCGCCAGGTCAACCTGTGGCCGCGCCCCTATCAGACGCCCCATCCGCAGATCTGGATCACCGGCTCGAGCGACATGGAGGCCATCCGCCAGGTCGGCTCGCGCGGCTACGTGTTCGCGACGTTCCTGCAGCCTTACGACAAGGTGAAGGTGATGTTCGACAACTACCGCGCCAGCTTCGTCGAGCACGGCCTGCCGGGCGGCGGCGGCACCGCCTACATGCCGCTGGTCTACACCGCCGACAGCGAGGCCGAGGCCGAGAAGGGCGCCCAGGAGCTCACCTGGTACCTCAATGCCAAGACCGAGCCGCAGTTCCGCAACCCGCCGGGCTACGTGCCGGTGGCCTTCAACGTGAAGGCGCTGCAGGGGGCCTATTCGGGCCGCACCGACGCCGTGCGCACGCGCGGCCTCGAATATCTGCAGGAGCAGGGCGTGCTGATCTATGGCACCCCCGATTCGGTCGCCAAGCAGGTGAAGCGCTTCTACGACCTCGTCGGCGGCTTCGACCATCTGCTGATGATGCAGCAGGCCGGCTTCCTGAGCCACGAGCGCACGGTGAAGAGCATGACGCTGTTCGCCAAGGAAGTGGCGCCGCAGCTCAAAGACCTGGCGCGCACCAAGCCGCTCCGCCACGCCAAGACGGCGGCGTAAGGCTGCCCCATGCGCGAAGGCAGTTACGTCGTCGTCGATGGCGTCCGGACGCACTACTTCGAAGCCGGCCGCGGCAAGCCCGAGACGGTGCTGCTGCTGCATTCCGCCGAGTTCGGCGGCTGCGCCGAGTTCTCCTGGGAATTCAGCATGGCCCCGCTCGGCGAGCATTTCCACGTGCTCGCGCCCGACCATCTCGGCTTCGGGCTGACGGACAAGGTCTTCGACTTCAATGGCCAGTTCGACCGGCGCATCGCCCACATCCGCCGCTTCCTGGAAGTGATGGACGTGAAGCGCTGCCATGTGGTCGGCAGCTCCATGTCGGGCGGCCTGACCTTGACCGTGGCGGCGCGCCCGCGCCCGGACTGGCCGGTGGCCAGGATCGTCGTCTGCTCGGGCGGCGGCGACGCCCCCAACAACGAGGCGCGCCAGATCCTGAACAGCTACGACGGCACGCGCGAGCACATGCGCCGCATCGTCGAGGTCATGTTCACCGACCCCAGATGGGCGCGCGACGAGGACTACATCAGCCGCCGCCACGAGATCGCCAACCTGCCGGGCGGCTGGGAGGCGACCCAGGCGGCCCGCTTCAAGGCGCCGTTCCGCGCCAGTTCCGAGCCGCGCGAGCGCGACGCCATCGCCTATGGCGACATCCGGGTGCCGACCCTCGTCATGGCCGGCCGCCATGACCCCTTGCGCGCGCCGGGTTATGCCGAGAAACTGGCGGCCGGCATCCCGGGATCTCAGTTGCATGTCTTCGAGAATGCCAGCCATATGGGCAACATCGAATGCGCCGACGAATTCAACCGGCGCGTCATCGCCTTCCTAAAGGGCTGAGCCCCCCTTCACACCTGCCGTCGCCGGCCGCCTAATGAGGAGCTTTCCATGATCGACGCCGCCGACCTGCGGCTTTTCGCGGGCCATTTCGCCACTGGCGTCACCGTCATCACGACGCGCGACCCCAGCGGCGGCTATTGCGGCCTGACCATGAACGCGGTGAGCTGCGTCTCGCTCGCGCCGCCAATGTTCCTGATCTGCGTCGACGAGAGGGCCACGACCCTGAAGCCGCTGCTCGATTCCGGCGTGTTCGCCATCAACATCCTGGCCTACGACCAGGACAAGGTCTCGAACACCTTCGCCACCAAGGGCGAGAACAAGTTCGCCAGCGTGGAATACGACACGGGCCTGCTCGACGTGCCGCTGATCCGCGGCGCCCTGGCGGTGGCGGAGCTGAAGGTCGCCAAGCAGTTCGTCGCCGGCGACCATGTCATCATCGTCGGCGAGGCGCAGAGCACCCGCGTCATCGAGAGCGCGCCGCTGCTCTACTACCGCGGCAAGTACGGGATGCTGCACCAGTCCTGACGAACCGGCAGCCCGGCTCCGGACATGAAAAAGGCCGCTTCCCGAAGGGAGCGGCCTTTCCATTGTCTGGCCTCGGTCGAAACCGGGGCCTTTCACATCGGGTCAGGCGAAGGACGTCTCCGCACCGGCGACGATTCGGGCCTCGGAAGATTTCAGCCATTCACAATGAGACACGAGATCACCTCCTTTCGCTGATTGAACACGCCCCAGCATATGGGGGCGGCGGCGGATTTCACAAGCCCTGATATCTGAAACCGCCACGGCGCGCCGAAATTGCCCGCCCCTGCGCCCTCGGCGCGTCCTCCGGCTCAGCGCATCATCTGGCCGCCGTCGATGTTCATGGTCTGGCCGGTCATGAAGTTGCTGGCGTCCGACAGCAGGAACATGAGCGCGCCGACCAGGTCGTCGGGAACCTGGGCCCGCTTGAGCGACTTCGTCTCGTCGGCCTTGGCCGTGTAGGCATTGGACGTGGTCGCCATCTGGGTTTCGCTCTGCGTCAGGCCCGGCGAAATGGCGTTCACCGTGATGTTGTCGGCCCCGACCTCGCGGGCCAGCGCCCGGGTGAAGCCGACGACGCCGGCCTTCGAGGTGGTGTAGTGCAGCCGGTTCGGCGTGCCGTCCCAGACGCGGTTCGAGGCGATGTTGACGATCTTGCCGGCGCCTTGCGCCTTCATCTGGGGATAGACGGCGAGGCAGCAGAGGAAGATGCCGCGCAGGTTGACCGTCATGACGCGGTCCCATTCCTCGAGCGGGATCTCGTGCCAGGGCTTGCGGCCGAGCACGCTCATCAGCGAGGCGTTGTTGACCAGCCCGTCGATGCGGCCCCACTTGGCGATGGCCGCCTTGGCCATGGCCTCGGTCGCCTCCGGGCTCGTCACGTCGGTCGGCTGCGAGATCGCCTCGCCGCCCGAGGCGACGATGGATTCGGCCATCTCGTCGTTCGCCGCCCGGTCGATGTCGGCGACCACCACCCGCGCGTTGGCGGCGGCGAGACGCTCGGAATAGACCTTGCCGATGCCCTTGGCGCCGCCGGTGACGATGATCACCCGGTCGGTCAGGTCGATGGTGGGATAGCTGGGCGAGATTTCGGCCATGGCGGGCTCCTGACATGCGTTCGGCTCCGGCCTCGCGACCGGAGCCGAACGGGACTCTAGCGGACTACTTCGTGCAGATCATGGCTTCTTGTAGATCATCGCTTCCTTGGCGCGGTCGACGATGCGCTGCGGGGTGGCGAACATCTTGGCGACCAGAGCCTGCACCTCGTCGCCCGGCACCGGGTCGATCTCGAGGCGCGCCTTGGCCGCGTCGTCCAGGAAGGCCTTGTCCCTGGTGGTCGCCATGAAGGCGGCGCGCAGGACCTTCACGCGGTCGTCCGGCACGCCGGGCGGCAGGATGTAGGGCCGGCCGAACACGAGCTGGCCGTAGAGCAGCTCCAGCACCTGGCGGTCCTCCGGCGTCTTGGCGGAATCGACGGCCAACGGCACGCCCATCTTGGTCAGCTCCGCGTTGCCCTTGATGGCTTCCTGCACGAGCACCTTCATCTTGCCGCTGCTCAGCCATTCGGGGTTCTGCGTCTTCAGGCTCGACCAGAGGTAGCCGCCGGTGCCCTGCACCTCGTTGCGCTCGATGGCGAGCACCATCTCCTTGGTGCCGGGATAGCCCGTGACCAGGGTGATCTTGGTGCCGAGCACGTTGTTGAGCACCGAGGGAAAGTCGCGGCTCGACCCGCCGGCGGCGCTCGCCGCCGAGATCATCTCCTGGGAGAAGAGGTCCTTGAAGGTCTTGATGGGCGCATCGGTGCGGACCACGGTGATGCCGACCTCGTTGTTGGCGCTGCCGAGGTAGATCAGCTTGGTCGAATCGTGCTGCACGGACTTGGCGTCGCCGATCAGCGATTGCACGATGGCGCCCGAGAACACCGCGCCCATCACCGAGCCGTCCTTCGGCGCCTGGGCGTAGATGAACTGGGCCGCCTTGTTGCTGCCGGCGCCCGGCAGGTTCTTCGGCACGAAGGTCGGCTTGCCGGGAATGAAGTTGCCCATGTGCTTGGAGATGACGCGGGCGTAGATGTCGAAGCCGCCGCCCGGGTCGGCGCCGATGATCATGTCGAGCGACTTGCCCTTGTAGAACTGCTCCGGCGATTGGGCCTGGCCAGGCCCGGCGCCCAAAGCCAACGCGGCCAGAAAGGCTATCGTCGCGGAAATTCCTGTCGCACTCTTCCTCATCGGCTTCTCTCCCTGTTCCGCGGTCGTTGCCGCGAGTCTTGTTGTTAGGCCTCTCTCACTTCTTCGGCACCTGCGCGTCGCGCGCCCGCTGCACCGTCGCGGCCGGCATGGCGAAGAGCTTCGTCACCAAGGCCTGCACTTCCTCGCCGGACACCGGGTCGATGTCGATGCGCGACTTCTTCGCGTCCTCCAGCAAAGCCGGATCCTTCAGGGCCGCGAGGAAGGCGGCGCGCAGGGCGGCCACCCGCTCCGCCGGCACGCCCGGCGGCAGGATGTAGGGCCGGCCGAACACGAGCTGCGCATAGATCAGCTCCAGCACCGCGCGGTCCTCCGGCGTCTTCGCCATGTCGGCCGCCACGGGCACGTTGCGCGCGTTGAGCACGGCGTTTCCGCGGCTGGTCTCCTGCACGATGATCCGCATGTTCGGGTCGCTGAACCAGCCGGGGTTCTGCGTCATCAGGCTGGAGAGGAAGTAGCCGCAGACGCCCTGCACTTCGTTGCGCTCGACGGCGAGGCCGATTTCCTTGGTGCCGGGATAGCCGCTCACCAGGCTGAACTTGGCGCCCAGCACGTTGTTCAGGGCCGCCGGAAAGTCGCGGCTGGTGCCGCCGGCGGCGCTGGCGCCCATGATGATCGGATTCTGCAGGGCCTCGTCGAACGACTTGGCGGCGTCGGCGCGCGTCACGCAGATCGAGACCTCGCGGTTGGCGCTGCCGAGGTAGATCAGCTTGGTCGGGTCATGCTGGACGGACTTCGCGTCGCCGAGCAGCGGCTGGGTGATGCCGCCGCCGAAGATCGCGCCGATCGTCGAGCCGTCCTTCGGCGCCACCGCATAGACGAACTGCGTCGCCTTGTTGCTGCCCGCGCCCGGCATGTTCTTGGGCACGATGGTGGGATTGCCGGGAATGTGGTCGCCGAGATGGCGCGCCAGCACGCGGGCGTAGACGTCGTAGCCGCCGCCGGAATCGGCGCCGATGACCATGTCGACCGAACGGCCCTTGTAGAAGCTTTCGACCGATTGGGCGGCGGCCGGGCCGGCCAGCGCCACGGCGGCAAGGCATAGGCAGGCGGAAGACAGGCGTAGGATCGCAGTCATGAGTCTCTCCCAGATGGCTGTCGACAGGCGGTCTTCGACTCGGGAGATTCATGACGGCGGACGGAGGCTGCGGCGGACTGCCGTCGGCCTCGTCCAGATGTACGCGAAGCCCCCAAGCTGGCCGTTCTTACGAACGCTTTTAAGTGCGGCGGCGCCGGCCCGCGCCTTCGCATGAAACGCGCCGCGACGGTTCTCGCGGCGCTGCCGAGGTCGCCCTTGCGGGCAGGCCTCGGCGTCGCATCAATCGGTCGGATTAGAACTCGATGTCCCAGCCGGTCGGCATGTTGCCGCCCTTCTTGGCCTTGTTGACGTAGTAGTTCCACAGCTTGTGGACGTGATGGTCGCGATCTTCGTTGCGGTTGATCAGCTCCATGTCCTCTTCGCTGAGCGGAATCGGCTCCTTGCCCGCCTGCAGCACGTCCATCATGGCGCGGGCGTTCTCTTCGAAGTGGATCGTGTCGGCGGTAAGCGCCGCCACGGATTCGGCCACCAGCACCATGCCGTGCGTGCGCATCAGCGCGGCGTTATGGTCGCCGAGGGTCTTGACCAGGGCCTGACCCTGCTCGAGGCGCTTGATGTGGCTGGGATCCGAGTGCAGCGGAATGCCGCTCGCCCAGCGCGCCGCGCGCGAGCGCATCGGCAGCATGGTCACGCCCTTCATCATGGTGAAGGCGATCGCCAGCTCCATGTGGTTGTGGATGATGGCGTTCACTTCCGGCCGCGCCCTGAGGATCTCGGCGTGAATCACCGTCTCGCTCGGCGGCTTGCCCTTGCCCTCGATCACATTGCAGTCGAAGTCGACCATCAGCACGCTGTCGGGGGAGACCTCGGCGCGGCTCTCGGTGCGCTGCTGGATGTACAGGGCGTCGCGGCCCGGCACGCGGACCGAGATGTGGCCGCTGTATTCCAGCACGTTTTCCATGTTCATGATGCGGGTCGCGGCGGCCAGCTGCGTGCGCAGCATCTCGCCGGAATTGGTCTTCGAAAGGTCCATCGCTGTCGCCATTTTAATACACGGCCTCCTGAGCCAGTCCGGTCCACTCGGCGGGCACGACGCCGCTCTCCAGCGCCTTGCCGACGTAATAGGACCAAAGTTTATAAACATGTTGAGCACGGTTGTTGTTGCCGCCGAGCATGTCGAGCTCTTCCTCGGTGAGCGGCTTGATCTTGCCGATCGAGGCGGCCTGCAGGCAGGCCTTGGCGTTCTCGTCGAAATGCACCGCGTCGATGAGAAGGGCGGGCACGTTCTCCGACACGATCAGGCCGCCGTGGGCGCGGATCAGCGCGCCGTGGCAGGCGCCCAGCGTCTTGGCCAGGGCTTCGCCCTGCTCCTTCGACTTGATGTGGCTCGGGTCGGCGTGGGTCGGGATGCCGCTGCGCCAGCGCACGGCATGGCCCTTGAGCAGGGCGAGCTCGACGCCTTCGACGATGGTGAAGGTGGCGCAGACGTCCGAATGGATGTGCACGCTGGCGTTCACGTCCGGCCGGGCGCGAAACACCTCGGCATGGATGAAGGCTTCCAGCGGCGGCTTGTAGCCCTTCGGGCCTTCGAGCACCTTGCAGTCGAAGTCGACGATGCCCATCTGCTCCGGCTTCACGCTGGCGCGGCTGTCGTTGATGCCATGGATGATGAAGGCGTCCTGGCCCGGCACGCGCGCGGCGGCATGGCCGGAATAGCTGAGGATCTCCTCGCGATTGAGGATGCGCGTGACGGCGGCGAGCTGCTCCTTGAGCGGCTCGAGGCTGGACGCGAGGTTCGACGGCTTCAGGGCCGTATTCATGTGCTCTCTCCCTTTCCGCGGCTGCCCTTGGACCGGGCGGGACGCGGCATCACTGGACGTTAGACGGATTCTTTTTCCAGACTGCCTTTCATGGCGCTCAGGATCGTACGTAGCTTCTCGATGTCGGCCGGCGTCAGCGCCTGCGCGGCGATGCGGTTCACCTCGGCGGCGAAAGGCAGCAGCTTGGCGCGCAAGCCCCGGCCCTTCTCGGTCAGGAAGATGTTCACCTTGCGGCGGTCCGTCGCGTTGCGCACGCGGCGCACGTAGCCGCGCTTCTCCATGCCGTTGAGGGCCGTCACCGTGGTCGGCTCCATCATGCCGACGCGCTGGCTCAGCTCGCGCTGGGTCAGGCCGTCTTCCTCCCACAGAACGCGCAGGAAGTACCACTGGCCGATGGTAACGCCGTGAGGCGAAATCCGCGCCTGCAGAATCTTGGAAAACGCCCGATAGGTGTCGCGCAGCAGGTAGCCGAGGCTGTGCTGCGGCAAGAATTCGAGCGGATCGGGAATGTCGAGGCCCGATGCGGTCGGCTTGTTGCGGGGTTCCGGCATTGTCGGCATGTGGTTGCTTTCGCGCGCTGCGAGACCAGCCAGCATATAGGAGGCGGATCGCTCGCACCATGGGATATATCGAATTCGAAGGGTCTAAAAGACTTGTGAAATCAATCCTGTAGCTGCATTTCGCACGGCAGTTTTGCCGATTTCGCTACAGCCCCGGAACGCCCTTCGGCGCTGCGGTCCGCTTGCGCATGGGACGGGGCGGCGATAGGTAAAGCCTTCATCTGCTTCCAGCTTCACATCCCAGGTTTTGCCCGTGCCCGCTTCCGCCAGAAGCCGCCAGACGCCGATCGACACCAAGGCCGCGATCCGTGCGCGGGCCCTGGCGCTCGGCTTCAGCGCCGTCGGCGTGGCGCCTGCCGACATGGGCGGCGAGGCGGCCGACGGGCTGACGGCCTTCCTGGCCCAGGGCTACCACGGCGACATGGACTGGCTGGCCGCCCGCGCCCGCGAGCGCGCGACGCCCCAGGGCCTGTGGCCGGAGGCGCGCAGCGCCGTGGTGCTGGCCATGAACTACGGCCCGCCGAGCGATCCCCGCGCCCTGCTGGCCGAACGCGACCGCGGCGCGATCTCGGTCTACGCCCGCAACCGCGACTACCACGACGAGGCCAAGAAGCGCCTGCGCCAGCTCGCCCGCTGGATGGCCGAGAGCTTCGCCTGCCAGGTCAAGCTGTTCGTCGACACCGCCCCGGTGATGGAGAAGCCCCTGGCCCAGCGCGGCGGCCTCGGCTGGCAGGGCAAGCACACCAACCTGGTGTCGCGCGAGTTCGGCTCCTGGCTGTTCCTCGGCGAGGTCTTCACCGACCTGGAGCTGGCGCCCGACGCCCCCGAAGCCGACCATTGCGGCTCCTGCCGCGACTGCCTCGACGCCTGCCCGACCCAGGCCTTCCCGGCCCCGCACCAGCTCGACGCGCGGCGCTGCATCTCCTACCTCACCATCGAGAACAAGGGCCATGTGCCGGCCGAATTCCGCGCCGCCATCGGCAACCGCATCTACGGCTGCGACGACTGCCTCGCCGCCTGCCCGTGGAACAAGTACGCCGTGCGCACCGCCGACTACGCCTTCCTGCCCCGCGTCGAGCTGACCGCGCCGAAGCTCGCCGAGCTGGCCGGGCTGGACGACGCCGGCTTCCGCCAGGTCTTCTCGGGCTCGCCGATCAAGCGCATCGGCCGCGACCGCTTCGTGCGCAACGTGCTGATCGCCATCGGCAACAGCGGCATGGCGGCGCTCGCCCCCGTCGCCGAGCGGCTCGCCGGCGACGAATCGCCCCTGGTGCGCGCCATGGCCGCCTGGGCGCTGGGCCGCCTGCTGCCCGCCGCCGCCTTCAGCGCCTTGAGCGCCCGCCGCCTGCACGAGGAAAGCGATCCCGAGGTGCGCGCGGAATGGCGCGCCGCGTGATAGAACCCCGCGCATGAAAGTCTCCGATTTCGATTTCGACCTGCCGCGCGAGCTGATCGCCACCCATCCAGCCGAGCCGCGCGAATCGGCCCGCCTGCTGGAGATCGGCGAGCGGCTCGCCGACCATGTGGTGGGCGACCTGCCCGGCCTGCTGCGCGCCGGCGACATCGTCGTGGTCAACGACACCAAGGTGATCCCGGCCCGGCTCTCCGGCCTGCGCGGCGTCGCCAAGGTGGAGGTGACCCTGCACAAGCGCGAGGGCGATGCGCGCTGGCTCGCCTTCGCCAAGGGGGCGCGCAAGCTGAAGACCGGCGACCGCATCGACTTCGCGCCAAATGCCCCAGGCGACTTTGCCGCCGCCGTCGCCGCGAAAGGCGAAGACGGCGAGGTGACGCTCGAGTTCGACCGCGGCGGCCCGGAACTGATGGCCGCGCTGGCGCAATACGGCTTCATGCCGCTGCCGCCCTACATCGCGCGGCCCGAAGGCCCGGACGCGCAGGACCGCGAGGACTACCAGACCGTCTTCGCGCGCCACGAGGGCGCGGTCGCGGCCCCCACCGCCGGCCTGCATTTCACCCCGGCGCTGCTCGACGCCCTGAAGGCGCGCGGCATCGGCCATGCGACGCTGACGCTGCATGTCGGCGCCGGCACCTTCCTGCCGGTGAAGGTCGAGGACACGCAGGACCACAAGATGCACGGCGAGATCGGCATCGTGGATGCGGCCAGCGCCGACGCGATCAACGGCGCCCGCGCCAAGGGCGGGCGCATCGTCGCCGTCGGCACCACGGTGACGCGCACGCTCGAATCCGCCGCCGACGCGACCGGCATCGTGCGCGCCTTCTCGGACGAGACGAAGCTGTTCATCACGCCGGGCTACCGCTTCAAGGCCATCGACATGCTGCTGACCAACTTCCACCTGCCGCGCTCGACCCTGTTCATGCTTGTCTCCGCCTTCGCCGGCCTGGAGCGCATGAGGACGGCCTACGACCACGCCATGCGCGAGCGTTACCGCTTCTACTCTTACGGCGACTGCTGCCTGCTGCACCCGGCCGCCGGCGCGAGGATCCAGGGATGAGTCTCAAGTTCACCATCAGCCATCGCGACGCCGGGGCGCGGCGCGGCCAGGTGATGACCGCCCATGGCCCGTTCGAGACGCCGGCCTTCATGCCGGTCGGCACCGCCGGCACGGTGAAGGGCATGATGCCGCGCGCGGTCGCCAGCACCGGCGCGCAGATCGTGCTCGGCAACACCTATCATTTGATGCTGCGCCCGACCGCCGAGACGGTGGCGGCGCTCGGCGGCCTGCACAAGCTCATGGACTGGCGCGGGCCGATCCTCACCGATTCGGGCGGCTTTCAGGTCATGTCGCTCAAGGATCTGCGCAAGGTCAGCGAGCAAGGCGTCGTCTTCAAGTCGCATCTCGACGGCAGCAAGATCGAGCTCACCCCCGAGCGCTCCATGGAGGTGCAGCACCTGCTGGATTCCGACATCACCATGGCGTTCGACGAATGCATTCCATGGCCCGCCGAAGAGGCGGAGGCGGCGCGCGCCATGCACCTCTCGATGCGCTGGGCCGAGCGCAGCAAGGCCGCCTTCAAGCCGCGCGAGGGCTATGGCCTGTTCGGCATCAACCAGGGCGGCGGCTACATGAACCTGCGCGCCGAATCCGCCCAGCGCCTGAGCGAGATCGGCTTCGACGGCTATGCCGTCGGCGGCCTCGCCGTCGGCGAGCCGCAGGCCGAGATGTTCGAGACGCTGGAAGCCGTCGTGCCGCTGCTGCCGGACGAAGCGCCGCACTACCTGATGGGCGTCGGCACGCCCTCCGACATCGTCGGCGCGGTGAAGCGCGGCATCGACATGTTCGACTGCGTCATGCCGACGCGTTCGGGCCGCACGGCCAAGGGCTTCACCCATCGCGGCGAAATCAACATCCGCAACGCCCGCCATGCGCGCGACCCGCGCCCCCTGGACGCCGACTGCGGCTGCCCGCTGTGCGGCAACCACAGCCGGGGCTACCTGCATCACCTGTTCAAGGCGAACGAGATGCTCGGGCCGATCCTGCTAAGCTGGCACAACATCCAGTTCTACCAGGACATGATGAAAGGCATTCGCGCCGCCATCGAGCAGGGCGGCCTCGACGATTTCGCAGCGGCCTTCCTCGCCAAGCTCGACGAAGGCGACATTCCGGAAATTTCGACTTAAGGTTCGGCCATGGACGACAAACTCACCCAGCTCGGCAAGCAAGCCGCCCTGCCCGCCTCGCCCGATCAGGCGGTGCTCGAGACTGTGGACAACCCGCATCCCGGCGACGTCTACCTCGTGCGCTTCACGGCGCCCGAGTTCACCTCGCTCTGCCCGATCACCGGCCAGCCCGACTTCGCCCACCTGATGATCGACTACGTGCCCAACGCCAAGCTGGTCGAAAGCAAGTCGCTGAAGCTCTATCTCGGCTCGTTCCGCAACCATGGCGCGTTCCACGAGGATTGCACCGTCGGCATCGCCAAGCGCCTGATCGAAGTCATGAAGCCGAAATGGCTGCGCATCGGCGGCTACTGGTATCCACGCGGTGGCATTCCGATCGATGTGTTCTGGCAAACCGGCGCGCTGCCGAAGGGAATGTGGATTCCCGATCAGGGCGTCGCGCCCTATCGCGGGCGGGGGTGATATCGGATCGAAAGCAAATGGAATTGAGCTTTGACATCGCCGACTTCACCAGGCGCGACCTCACGTTGCTCGGAAAGAGCAAACCTGTGCTGGTGACGGGAGCGACTGGCCCAGCCGTCATCGTGATTCACGAGCTGTATGGCTTTACACCTAATCTCGCGCGTTTTTGCCGTTGGGTGCGGAACGCCGGATTCCGTGTCTATGCACCAATCCTGTTTGGCGAGCCTGACGCCGGCAATGCCGAAAAGCCTACGCTAACGCGGATTCTCTCGCTCTGCATCTCGCGCGAGTTCACCATCCTCAGAGGCAATAGGTCGAGCCCGGTCACCGATTGGCTGCGCGCGCTCGCGCGGCTTGCTCATGACGAGTGCGGCGGACCGGGTGTCGGCGCGATTGGTATGTGCGTCACCGGT
>DASYCO010000051.1:0-3598 GCA_036500145.1 Alphaproteobacteria bacterium
TTGCGATGGTTGCGGATCGTCAGGAACCAGGGCTTGCCCTTCACGGCCGACCAGATCTCGGAAACGAAGCGGTGCGGCGACATCGGGCTTTCGGCCCAGCGCTTCTTCGTGGTCGCCGCCTGCTTGGCGAAGAAGTCCTTCTGGCGCTTGGCGATCTTCGCCTTGCGCGCGTCGATGGCCTTCTGCGGGGCCTTGTCCTTGGCGAGCCGCGCCTTGACGGCGGCGGCCAGCTGCCTGGTCCCTTCGAGCGGATCGGCGAGCAGCTGCAGCGTGGTAGGCGCCACCATGCCGCCGAGGCGCTGCCAGGACTTGTGGGCGTAGTCGTTGAGCGAGAGGTCGATGACCTTCTTGCCGGCGGCGCCCGCGCCCTTCACGCCGCGCACGCGGCTCGAATAGGCGTCGACCACCGTGCTGACGTCGTAGGAGTCGATGCAGAGCACCACGTCGGCTTCCGAGATCACCGACTTGTCGCCGGTCAGGTTCTGCGGATGGCGCGACGCCATGCTGACCGAGTTGCGGTCGTCGAAGAAGGTGGCGCCGGTCAGCTCGACGAGCTGGGTCAGGGGCGCCGTGACCTCGCGGTTCATGCTGACGCGGCCGCAGGTGATGACCGGGTTCTTGGCCTTCAGCAGGATGTCGATCGCCTCGTCGATGGCCGTCTGCGGCGCGGCCGGCGGCGGCGGCGCCTGGTTGTAGGACAGCGTCACGTCGGGCAGCTCGAGCGGCTTGCTGACCTTCTGCTCCTGCAGCCCCGCGTCGATGGCGACGTAGACCGGGCCGCGCGGGCCGGTGGTCGCGATCTTATGCGCGCGCACGACCGAATCGAGCACGCCCTGGGCGGTGACGGCTTCGTCGTCCCACTTCACGAAGGGGCGCACGAGCTCGCCCTGGGTGTTGGCCGAATGGATGTAGTCGGTCGAGCGGCGCAGCGCCGGGTCGGCCGGGCCGCTGCCGCCGATGATGACGACCGGCGCGTGCGCGGCATAGGCGTCGTAGACGCCCATGACGCCGTGCATCAGGCCGACGAGGTCGTGCAGCGCGACCAGCGAGGCGCGGCCGGTGGCGTTGGCGTAGCCGTGGCCCATGGCGACGGCGATGTCCTCATGGTTGCAGAGGATGGTCTGCGGCTGGCGGTTGGCGTTGTAGTTGACCAGCGAGTCATGCAGGCCGCGATAGCTCGAGCCGGGATTGAGGAAGCAGTAGTTGAAGCCGAGCGAGCCCAGCACGTCGGCGAAGGCGTCGGACGCCCATTCCGGGGCATTGGGCTTGCGCTTGAGGCCGGCGGGCTTGTCGACGCCGGTCTCGACCGGCTTCGTGGCGGATTTCGCAGTCGGTTTCTTCATAATTCCCTCAGTTAAAAACACAATGAATGGCGGCACGCGAATCGATTTGCCGCCGCTCCCTTCGAGCGTCGTCGGGCGCGGCGGCGAATATTCAGTCGGCGGTCGGGGAGACGCCGCCCTTTTCGGGGGCAAGCGCTTCCATGTCCCGGATCTCGATCGCCGCCTTGACCATGGCGATGATGGAATCCGGCATCTCCACCGTGGCGGAGACGATTTTCTGGAGCTCGAGGCCGGTCATCGGCGAAATGTCCATCTTCTGCTTTTCCGCCTCGGCGAGGAAGGCCTTGTCCTTGAACGTGTCGTCGAAGGCCTTGCGCAAGGCGTCGACGCGGTCTTGCGGCACGTCCGGCGTGGTCAGGACGGGGCGGCCGACCGACACGTCGGCCGACAGCACTTCCAAGACCTTCTTCTGCTCAGGCGTCTTGGCCAGCTCGGTCAGCAGCGGCACGTCGGGCAGGTCGGGCTCGCGCTTCGGGCCGACCTGGAAAAGGATGTTCACCTTCTTGTCGCGCAGCCAATCGGACTTGGTCGACTTGTACGACGCCCAGCTGTTGCTGCCGCGCCCGTCGACTTCGCCGCGCTCCATCGCCAGGTTGACGTCGCCGCCGCCGGGATAGCCCGCGATGATCTTGAACTTGGTGCCGAGCAGGTTGTTCGAGACTTGCGGGTAGATGACCGAGGGCGACGCGGCGCCCGTGCCGCCGATGGACGCCTGCCTCTTGGTGGCGTCCTCCACGGTCTTGATGCCCGATGCGGCCCAGGTGGAGAGCACGTTGTTCACGACCACCATGTTGCCGATCCAATTGAACTTGCGCACGTCGAACTGCACGCCTTCGGCCTTGAGCGCCTGGTCGGTCGCCGTGTTCTGGCCGAGCATGGCGAGCGTCGTGCCGTCCTTGGGCGCCACGTTGTAGAGCCAGTTGGCCGCCTTGCGGCTGCCGGCGCCCGGCATGTTCTGCGGGATGAGCGTCGGCTTGCCAGGGATGTGCTCGCCCATGTAGCGCGCCAGCACCCGGGCATACTGGTCGTAGCCGGCGCCGCCGCTGTAGCCGATGACGACGTTGATGCGCTTGCCGGCGAAGAACTCCGCCGGCGTTTCGGCGTGGGCCGCGCCGGTCGAAAAGGGGCCAATCGAAAAAGGGATGCCCGAGATGAGGGCCATCAGTCCCAACGCCCCGCGAGTCGCAACGCGCATGGCAGCCTCCGAGAACCTGTTTGAGCCGAAATCCGTCGTGCGGACGTTCGTGCGTATCGTTTTCCTTGGGTCCGCAGCACCCCACTTGCCGGGGCAAAGCGGCCATTCCCTAGGTAACATCGCCCCCTACCCCCGTCAATTGAACGGGGAGGCGTTTCTCCGTGGCTCGAAACGGGACAATCCGCAGAAATATTAGGGTTTTTCGCCCTTCGCCGGCGCCACGAAACGGCCTTCGGACCCTGGCACGGGGCCTTGATACGGGTGCGGCGGAGGGTTACCTTGCGCCTCCCCGCCGGGCCGCTTTTCCGCCGCCCGGCCAAGTCCGAAAGGTCGAGGCGTGTCAGGCCCCTACAGTGAATTTCTGTCGTCGATCGAAGACGTCGTCGAAGACGCCCGCAAGGGCCGCATGTTCATCCTCGTCGACGACGAAGGCCGCGAAAACGAGGGCGACCTCGTCATTCCCGCCGAGAAGGCCGACGCCAACGCCATCAACTTCATGGCCAAGCATGGCCGCGGCCTGATCTGCCTGGCGCTGGAGCGCCAGCGCATCGAGCAGCTCGGCCTGCCGCTGATGTCGCTCAGGAACGGCTCGCGGCACCAGACCGCCTTCACCATTTCGATCGAGGCGCGCGACGGCATCTCGACCGGCATCTCCGCCTTCGATCGCGCCCGCACCATCCAGGTCGCGATCGATCCGGCCAAGGGTGCGTCGGATATCGTGACGCCGGGCCATGTGTTTCCGCTGGTCGCGCGCGACGGCGGCGTGCTGGTGCGCACCGGCCATACCGAGGCGGCGGTCGATGTGGCGCGGCTCGCCGGCCTGCAGCCGGCCGGCGTCATCTGCGAGGTCTTGAACGACGACGGCAGCATGGCGCGCCGCGACGACCTGGTGCAATTCGCGCAGTTCCACGGGCTGAAGATCGGCACCATCGCCGACCTGATCGCCTATCGCCGCCGTACCGAACGCTTTGTCGAGCGCGTGCTGGAACGCCCGTTTGACAGCGAGTGGGGTGGTCAGTTCCGCCTGATGGTCTATCGTAACCAGCTTGATGAGTCCGAG
>DASYCO010000052.1:0-50581 GCA_036500145.1 Alphaproteobacteria bacterium
GGCACGACGATTCCGCAATCCGACACGGCCGTGGCGACTTGGGTTCCCGGATGGGCGCCGGCCACGACGGGCCGACCGGTCGCCAGCATGCCGCCAAGCTTCGACGGCATGACGAGGTCCGCCGCGTCGGCGCGCTGCGGCAAAAGGTGGACGTCGGCGAGGTTGAGCAGGTCGCCGAGCCGCTCGAGCGGCTGCAGGGGCAGGAAGCGAACGTTGGCCAGGCCACGCGCGCCCTCCTCCAGGCGCTGGCGCGCCGCGCCCTCGCCGCAGAGCACGACGGCGATGCGCGGATCGTCCGCCACGGCGCGCGCCGTGTCGATCAGGGTGTCGAGCCCCTGCTTCTCGCCCATGTTGCCGGAATAGAGCGCGACGATCTGCCCGTCGGCGATGCCGAGCTCGGCGCGGTAGGGATTGGCGCCGGTCTGCGGCTGGATCGCCGCCGCCTCGACCCAGTTGGGATAGAGGCCAGTCTTGTCCGCCGGCATGCCCTTGCGCTGCAGGCGCTCCTGCATGCGCCGCGAGATGGTGGTGGCGAAGTCGAAGCGGCGCAGCAGCCAGTCGTCGACGCCGAGCGTGACGCTTTTCAGGCCGCCGCCCGGCAGCATGCCGAGGTCGAAGGCGGCGTCGACGTCGAGATCCTGCACATGCAGCCAGGCCACGGCCCCGGACAGGCGTGCGGCGAGCCAGCCGACCGGCTCGGCGAACATCGGCGGCTTGATGACGCAGACGACCTGCGGGCGGAAGGCGACCGCCTGCCACAGCATGGCCGGCAGGCTGGAGAGCGCGAAGCTCATGAGATGCAGCGCGCGCTTGAGGCCGCTCGGCCGCTTCGGCACCCAGAGCGGGCAGCGCGTCACCCGCACGCCGCGGATCGTCTCGCCGCGCCAGGCCCAGGCGCTGTAGCCGTCGCGCACCTTCCAGTCGGGATAGTAGGGCGGCGTGGTGACGACGCGCACCTCATGGCCGCGCGCGGCGAACCAGTCGCACATCTCGCCGGTGAACTTGCCGATGCCGGTCAGCTCCGGCGCGTAGTTGATGCTGTGGACGAGGATGCGCATGTCGCGGATTATTCTTCAACGCTCTTGCGTGCACGCACAACCAGGCAGTCCCCGCGCATCGCTTGGTTCAGCAAAAACAGCGCCGGAAACAACAAACCGCGCAGGACGAGCATGAGTCCCGCGACAACGAAAGTCGAGCGCAATTCGCGCGTTGGTTGGCCCGGGCGTGCGTAGATCGCGGCCAGAATCGACAGAGCCAGCCATGGCGCCGGCGTAACGCAGCGCGAATGCGTGACGGCAAAGCCTTCCTCGGCCAGGAGCCGGCGCAGGCCGGCAGGCGAAAAATGGGTCAGGTGATAAGGCACATGCCAGTTGATCCAGTTGCGCCCGAACAGCCTGCGGTACCGACTGTCGGCGTTAGGCAGGCTGATCCATGCCTCGCCATGGGGCGCGAGGATGCGGCGCAGATCGCGTATGGCCGCACGCGGGTCCGGCATATGCTCGAGCACGTTGGACATCACGGCCACGTCGAACGGCTCATCGGGCGCGAAAGCGTCGAGCGTCACCGTATGAACGCGAAAGCCGCGGCCGCGGGCCTCTTCGGCGGCAACGCGGTTCAGCTCGAGGCCTTCCGGCGCGAAGCCGTTGTCGCGGTAGCGCTCCAGCCCGCGTCCTTCGTTGCAGCCGACGTCGACGAGGCGGCCACGCCCGCGGACGAGATGGAACGAGACGTCGCCGTCGAGGCGGAGCCAGAGCCGGTAGAGCCAGCTTCTGAACAGGCGCTCGCGCAATCGCGTGTAGACGGAGCGCGCGCCGGCCGCGGTTTTCGCGCCGCCGAAGTTATAGTGCTTCTCGTACAGTTCCTGCAGTTCGGCAGGACTGGGACGCGGCACCGTCTGCTCCGTGCCGCAGAGGCGGCAACGGGCGATGGCATAGACGCCGGGCGCCGCGAAGCGGTCGTCGGTCAGGCCCTCGAGAAAGCGGTCGAGCCCGCCGCCGCACAGCAGGCAGTTCTGCGCGGAGGGAACGTTCATTCGGCCCTCTCCCCCGTCAATGCCGACAAAAGGCCAGCCAATTGCGCTTCGCCTTCGGCGTGCAGCATGGCGCCGCGGGCCCGGGCGCCGGCCTGCACGGCGGCGAAATCCGCCGGTGCCGCCGACCAGCCCCGCAACACTTCGCCGACGCGGCGGACGAACGAGCCATCGACCGGGATGACGACGCCCCCGCTCGCTTCAGAGGCGCCGTCGCCGAGCTGCTCCGGGATGCAGCCGCGGCCGAAGGCAATCACCGGCACGCCATGCGCCATCGCCTCGAACAGCACTGTCGGCTCCGCTTCGTTGGCATACCGCGTCGGAAAGAGGAAAACGTCTATGTCGGCGAAGAAGCGGTCCTTGTCGGCGCCGTAGACAGGTCCGCGATAGTCGATGCCGACGCCGTAGGCCTCCCGCGCGGCAGCGATTTCCTCGGCCGCGTGAACATCCGCAGGCGGACCCGCCAGCACCAATTGCGCGGCGAGGCCCGCCGCCGTGGCATCGCGATAGAGATCTAGCACCACGTCGAGGCCTTTCTCGTCGGTCAGGTTTCCCATGTGGCCGAGGCGCAGGCCGCCCGGCTGGACGAGCTGACGCGTAGAAGCGGAAGCCGAGGCGAGCGGCGGATAGAACGCCGCGTTGCTGACGCAAATCGTCCGCAGCACCGCCGGGTAGCGCGCCCTCAGCAACGCCTCCATCCGCCGGCACAGCGCCACATGCACGGCGTCGCCGCCGGCGACGCGCGTCAGCAGGCGCATGACGAAGGTCGGACGATCCAGATAGGCGAACGAATGATGATGCACGAACAGCCGCTGCCGCAGCAGCCGCGCGACGGCGACCAGGGCCAAGTTGTAGATCAAGCCGATGCCGCCGGCCGCCGCCACATAGACGGTGCCGCGCCGGCCGGCATTCTCCGCGATCGCTGCGGCGGCGGCGAGCACCCGCCGCATCCGGCGCAGATGATAGGCGAGGCCGCCGACCATCGGCCCCGCCGCGATGTCGCAGCGACGCACTGCATCGTGCGAGTTCAAGCGGTCCGCGACGGCAGCCGTGATGACCGCCCCGCCATAAACCGGCGGCGGAAACGGCCCGATGACGAAAATCCGCGCCTGGGTCATGCGCCGCGTTCCGCGCCGATTAGCTGCGCGACGCCTTGCGCGAAACGAACCACGTCGCCGCGCTCGGCGAAGGCGCTGGACGCGTCGCACAGGCGCCGCCACTCCGCCTCGTCCCGAGCGACGTCCGCCATGATGCGCGCCAGCCCATCGACGTTGTCAGGCTCGATGACGTAGCCGTTGACGTTCTGGCGCACGAGATCGTCGCGCGCGCCGACATTCTCCGCGACGATCGGGGGCACGCCCATGGCCAAGGCCTCATTGACGACGAGCCCCCATTCGTCCGAGATCGAAGGCACGATCAGCGCCAGGCTGCTCGCCAATGCTCGGGCGATGCCTTCTTCCTGCAGGAAGCCGGCGAACCTCACGCCATCGAGGCCGCGGCGCGCCACGTCGGCACGCAATTCGGGTTCGAGCGGACCTGCCCCGACGAGCACGAGGTCGCGGGCGGCCGAGCCCGCGGCGCGCCGGTAAACGTCGTAGGCGGCGATCGCGAGCGAAAGGTTCTTCCTGGCCAAGAAACGGGAGATCACCGTGAAATGCCGGGAAGCAAATGGCTCGCCCTGCGGCGCCGGCGGCGTGCCGGCAAGGCCGCGAACGCGCGCCAGCGACAGGGTGTCGTAGCCAAGCGCAATCCGCCTTTCAGGAAAGCCGAGCAGGCGCAGATAATCGCGCGTGCGGGCGCCGCTCGCGAACGCGCCGCTGTAAGGGGCGTACAGGACGACCTTGAACAGTTCGCGCAGGATATGGCGCCGCCTGTCGTCGAACTTCGAATCCGACATGATGAAGACGCGCCGGCCGCGAAGCCGCAGCCATAGCGCTGTCAACAATATTTCCGGCTGTTCGTAGTTGCAGAGAAAGACCGGGCCGGCGGCGTTGCGGCCTAACTGCGCGATCAAGCGCGACAGGCGCCGGGGCCACGACGTCTTTTCCAGCACCTCGCCCGGCATGAGCGTGACGCGCTCGAACGCATGCCCTTCGGCGGACGGCGCCCAGGCGTACATGCCGCTGCGGTTCGTAATCTCGATGCCGATCACCTGATAGCGGTCGCCAAGCGACGCGGCCACGGCTTCGCAGCGATCGTTATGGTAAGGCGCGAATTGGCTCCATACGAACGTCAAGGTCGGCAGGGGCGACTGGCCGTGCGACATCTCTTGCATCAACGCCGGCGCGGCAGGATGCGCACCTGCTGGGTGGCGCGATACTGCCGCAGCCATTCCAGGAAGCGCGTGAGGCCCAGCCAGAGGGCGACGGGCAGGATCGTGAACAGCGAGAACTTGGCGATGCTGATGCCGCCGTCGCGGAACCACTGCACGGTCAGCGGCAGGAACACGCAGTAGATGAGCACCTTCGCCGGCTCATGCAGGTTGCGCCAGAACCACTTGTGCAGCCAGCCGAGGAACAGCCCCACCATGCCCATGGTGAAGACCAGGCCGGCCCAGCCGAAGCTCAGCCAGCCGTCGCCAGGCAGCGACGCCGTCAAGCCGACGAAATTGCCGTAATCGTTCAAATTGATGAGCGTGATCGGCGAGCCTGTGGGCTTGTCCTTCCACAGGATGCGCGGGATCGGCTCGGTGAATATCTGCAGATACTGCGTGAAGTAGGTGTAGGTCTTCGACAGTTCCGGCACGGCCCACAGGATGTAGGTCAGGAATTCGAAGTTGGCGAAATCCGGGTTGTCCTGCTTTTCAAGCCAGGTCCTGTCGTCGCGGAATTCCGCGACGGGCTTTTCGCTGCCGATGTAGTCGCGGAAATAGTTGCGGTTCAAGCCGACGTTCTGGAAAAGGATGAAGATCGGCACGAAGATCACGAGATAGCGGATGCGGAACCATCGCTTGCGCGTGTTGAACAGCTGCATCAGCACCAACGTGAAAATCGTGGTGATCATCGGCCAGCGGCCGCCGCCGAGGAAGGCGCGGTAGCCAACGAAGAGGATCAGCGGCACCCACGTCCAGAGGGCGAACCGGAAGCGCCACATGAACAGCAGCACGAACGAGCCGATCATCGTCTGGGCCTCGACGATGTAGCCCGTCGTGTTGACGTAGATCGTATTGCCGGTCGCGAGGTCGACCGTCATCTGAATGGCGGCGGTCTTGTCGTCGTAGCCGACGTCCTGGGCGGCGAAGAACGTCGAATAGATCGTCAGCGGGCCGAGCAGCGCCGCCGTCCAGAAGAAGGCCTGCTTCTGGACCGAGGTGAACTCCGGCAGGCGCGCGTCGGCGAAGTTCGTCTGCGCGCGGCCGCCGAACCAGCAGGCAGCCGCAAAGACCAGGAGCGCGACCGAAGTCACGACGAGCGTGAAGACGAACTGGCTGTCCGTCGGGAAGAAGCGCATGTAGACCCAGCGGCCATCGAACTTCAGGTAGTAGACCATGAAGGGCCGGATCACGAAGACGATCGCGTGAAAGAGCAGGTAGAACGCGAGCGGGTGAAACAGCGATGCGTTGCGGCTCAGCGCGAAGCAGGCTGCGATGGCGACGAATATCCCGAGATGCACGTAGAGCGCGGTCTCGATCATGGAATCAGCCCTCGCAATTGCTCCCTGTAGCGGTCCCAGCCATGCGAGCCGCGCAGCTGCCAGGATTCGTCCTGCCATCGGGCCAGCAGGTCGGGCCGGGCGGCCGCGTCCCTGATCGCCTGGGTCACGCCGTCGATTGAAATCTTATCCAACAGCACGCCGTTCCGTCCATTCTCGACGACGATGGCGGACGCTCCGCTCTGGATGACGCCGAGGCCCGATCCGAGGGCCTCGTAGAGGACGATGCCGCCGCCTTCGAACAGGCTTGGAAACACGAAGCAGTCCGCTTCGGCGAACCGGGCGGCGATTTCGTGGCGGGGCAGCTGTCCCACATGCGTGACACGGCCGCGGAAACGTTCGAAGGTCGCCGCCGGGATCGCCAGCTTGCCGATGAGCGTCAGCGACGCCTCCGCGGCCGGGATGGCCTCGAACGCCTTGAGGAGATACTGCACGCCCTTGCGCGGATCGACCGTGCCAACGAACAGGAACCGCGCCGGGCCGTCGCGGCGCGCGCGCGCCGGCCGGACCGCCGAGAAGGCGGTCTCGTCGTAGCCGTAGGGCACGATGGTCAGCTTCTCCGGCGGGCAGCCGTTGTCGATCATGGTCTGCGCGCAGAATTCGCAGCCGACCACGACCTTGTCGGCGAGCGCCACTTCCTCGTCCTGCTGGGCGATCCATGCTGCGTCGAACGGCCGGAAAGCCCGAAGGAAGAATTCCGGATGCCGTGCCTGCTCCGCGAGCATGACCTCGTTCAAGGCCCGCGGATGGCCGATGGTCTGGTCGAGCACGCAGGCGATCCCCCGCCGCTTGGCCCAGCGGAAGACCTCCACCGACGAATTGTTGTAGCCCCAGACGACGTCGACCGGTTCGCGCTGCAGGAGGCGGATGACGTCCTTGCCGAACGCGACGTTGCCGCGGACGTTCGCAAGGTCTGCCAAGCCGTGCATGTTCAGCCGCCGCGCGACCGATTCCACCCATTCGTGGACGCCGAAGGTGCGCACGAGGCCGAGGTCGAGCAGCGGCGTGCCGCGGCGGCGAAATTCGCGGTTGAGCTTCCTGCCGAGCGGGCCGGGCATGAAGCCCTCTATGCGGTAGGGCCACTTCCGCGGATTGTAGAACACCGACGTGGCGTACCAGCCGAGCTGCCCAGATTCCTGAAACGCGAGCGCCGTCTGCCAGGAATGTTGCGTGCCGGCATGAAAAACCCCGACGCGGCGCCCGGACATGTTCACGGCTCCGGCTACGAAGGACGCGCGAAGGACTGAGCCGCGCCGCCCCTGCGCACCGCTATCAGGTTCGCATACTTGAATATCTCGAAGCGGCTGTTGTAGCCCTTCCCGTCGACGACCAGCGGCGCCAGGCCATTCGCCACGATTCGGTAGATGTCGTAGTTCGCCAGGATCTTCGTCAGCGTCAGGATCGACAGGCCCGTCAGGATGTTATGGGCGTTGAACTCCATCTGAATGGTCGCGATGCGGCCGTCAGCCAAGGCCTTGGCGCCGCCTTCGAGGACGGCTTTCTCCAGCCCCTCGACGTCGATCTTCAGAAAGTCGACCGACTCGACTCCGGCATTGGCCATGTAAATGTCCAGCGTGCCGACCTGCGCCTCGACCGACTGCGTCGCGGACTTGTAGACGTCGTCGAACGTCGCGGGCAGGAACGAGGCATGGCCGCTGCCTTCGGAGCCGGCGTAGTCGTACAGCGTGAAGCTGCCGGGCTTGTCGCCCAGGCCGAGGTTGTTGATCTTGACGCGTCCGTCACTGCCGAAACGTGCCGATAGGCGCGCGAAGGTCTTGGGATTGGGCTCGAAGCAATGGACTTGGCAGCCGGCGAAGGCGGCGAGCACGCTGGCCGTGAAGTCGCCCTCGTTGGCGCCGACGTCGAAGACGACGGGCGAACGGCCGGGGTGGCGCGCCGCCCAGGCCCGCGCCCAGGTCGCGATGCAGCGCTCCTCGCCATTGAAGCGCGGATCGGGATTCATGTGGCCCAGGCCGCCGATGGCGATGCGGTAGACCCCCCACCATAGCGGCTGCAGTTGCGTTCGAGCCATCCAGCCCAGCAGGCGATTGATCATGAAGCGGTCCTGGCGCGTTTGCGGACGTTGCGTTACGGGTTGGGCGGCGGATCGATGTACCACACGCCGAAGCCCAGCGAGGGGACGGTGAAGGCGAGATGGTCGCGACGCAAGGGAATAACGCCGCTCTCCTGTCCGTTCAACGCCGCATAGACGGTCAGACCCGTCGATTCCGCGCCGCCATCCGGCTTTGGCTGGCAGGACAGGCGAGTCGCGTTATGGACCAGGACCCCGCAATAGCGCGCGCGAGCGGCCGCGTCGAGGTCGGGCCCGGGCGCCATGACGTAGTGGATGCCGAGGGCCTGCAGGTAGGCCCGGATGCCGTCACGGGCCAAAGCGGCCTGATAGCCGTAGTCGTTGATCAGGCCATCGGCCGGCAGGACGCGATAGCCGCCGAGATAGGCCAGCGCGCCGGGATAGTCGGAGACGAAAACCCCCTGATTCTTCGGCAGGTGGTCTTCGAAGTCGCGCACATAGGCCCGCGCCCAGCCGGCATCGCGGCCGGCGACGACAGGGGGCATCTTCACGGCAAGCCAGGCCAGCGGCAAAAGCACCGTCACGGCGGCGAGCCCCGCGGCCGCAATCCTCTCGCCCCACGCCGCCCAGGCGGACGTGCCGAAAACAGCCGGCAGGCGGCGCATCGCCATCGTCGCGAGCTGCGGCAGCGCCAGCGCGCCAGCGGTCATCCAGGCGCCGTAATACCAAGTCCAATTGGTCAGGCCGCTGGTGAAATAGGCGATGTAAATGGCGTGCAAGGCGATTCCGGCATAGAGCGGCAGCAGGATCAGGCGCTGGCGCCGCGTCCCGGAAGCGACCACGAAGCCTGCCGACGCGAGGACGAGCGCGAGCGCGAACCAGCCCATGTCGGCGATCTTCGCGCGGGCGAAGCCATGCGCGGCGTCGCCGGCCCCCTTCAAGGCGCCGCTGATCGGGACGAGATGGCCTGTCGTCGACCAGTTCCACAGCAGGTAGCCGCCGAGCAGCAGGACGTAGGCAACGGCCGGAACCAGCGAAAGCCTGATCGTCGCGGCGAAGCCCCGGCGGCGCAGCGCGACATGAAGCGAGGATAGGCCGAGCAAGGCGGCGACGAAGACAGTGTCGAGCCTGGCGAGTACCGACAGGGCGAGCGCCAGATGAAGCAGCGCGAAGTCGCCGTCCTCGCCCTTTTCGTCGAAGCCTGCGAAGGCCCATGTCGCCAGCGCGACCAGCGGCACGACCAGCGCGGATTCGGATCCGATTTGCGTGAAGAGGGTGTATGGCACCAAAAGCGCCAGCCCGAGATGGCTATGACGAAGGCCGAGCCGCCGCGCGGCGGCAGGCGCCAGCCAGAAGCTGGCGATCGCCAGAAGCGCCACCATCGCCATCGCCAGATGCGGCAGGAGCACGCGGTCCCTGGCAAGCGACTGCAGCCCGGTGACGACCAGAAACCACAGCGGATGGAATCCATTGGTCGGCGTATAGCCATGGAACGTGACGCCCTGCCCGGCGACGACGTTCGCGGCAAGCTGGAAGTAGAAGTAGGTGTCCTCGGCGATCATGCTGACCGGGAAGGCGACGATATAGGCGCTGACGCCCGAGATCATGAGCCATAGCGCCGCGGCCGCCGGCCAGGGCAGGCCGAAACCGGGAAAACGGTCCGGGAGCGGCTTCAAGGCCTGGGCGCTCCCTGGCTGAAGCGCCGGCGCAGCCATTCGTCCGCCCGAAGGACGATGTAGAAGAGCGCGACGATATCGAGCGGAAACCGCATGCGCGGATCGGCGTTCGTCACGATGAACGGCGCGGCATAGGCGACGACGAGGAGAAGGATCATCCCCTCCAGATAGGCGCGCGTCCGGAGAAAGCGCCAGAGCGCCAGGCAAAGCGCCGCGAACGTCGTCGCCATGAGGGTCGACTGGACGACCACCTCGGCGATGTTGTTCGCGTTCAGAAGCCGCGGCGAGAAGAAGACCGCGGCCTTCACCGCCATCAGCTTCACGATGCAGGCCGGGCAGCTCAGCGCATATTGCCTAGCTTGCGCGAAGTACGTCTCCTGCGGGACCTGAAAGGCGTCCGTGACCGTGATGCCGAGCGCCTTCATCGCCGGCACGATGGAATACTCGCCGTTCTGCTGGGCCCATAGAAACTCCGCGGAGAACGGATTGTTGCCTGCGAAGATGTTGTAGCCGCCGTTCGTCGGCGTGTACCAGCCGCAGCCCGTGGACGCCATGCTGTAAGCCGCATAGGCGGCCGCGACCAGCGCCAGGCCGACAAGGCCGAGCACGCAGCGGCGCGCCAGGCCCTCATCGGAACGCCATCCGATCCAGAGGGCGGCCGGAAGGATCAGCGAAACCATGTTAGCCCGCACATGCGTGCCGACGCCGATGCAGAGCGCGACGGCCACAACGGTGGCGAAGCGCGGCTTCGTGAACATGGCCCATAAGAAGGTGACGACCAGCGCCGTGGCCGGCAAGGCCTCCGTCGTGCGCGACACGTCGAGGATCGTATAGGGATAGGCGATCAGGGCCAGCAGCAGCAGCGATGCCGCCGCCCGATCCCATGTCAGGGCGAACGGCAGCCGCAGGACCGGCGCGGCGACGGGATGGACATGCCCGCGGATTGCGGCGAAAAGCGCGAGCGCCGCGCCCAGCACGCCCGCCAGGGCGACCATGTTCGCCGTCTTGACCCCCGCCGCATCGCCCAACGCCGCAACGAAGGGCGACAGGTAGGCCCCATATCCGATCGGCATGCGGTAGACCGCCTTGCAGTCGATGGCGCCGCTCCAGACCGAGCGCGCGTCGATCATGTAGGACTCGAGCTCCATGAAGTAGGGAACGACGAGCTGCACCAGTCCCATCAGCAGAAGAGAAGCCGCAAGGGCCGCGACGGCATATCTGGCCGAGAAAAAACGCGAAGATGATCCAACCATGCCTTAACGCCGCGAAAAATCATTCATGACGAGCGCCTTCACCCTATAAGCACCACCGGAAGCTGACAAGATTGACGGCCTTTTCAGATCGACATCCGCTTAAAGAACCGCTCGGGAATCAGGCGGATGCACAGCATGATCCAGCGCCAGACCGGCTTGACGTAGATCACGTCGCGGCGCTTTTCCTGAGCGCGGAAAATGGCCTGCGCGACCGCTTGCGGTTCGGCAGTGAGCGCCGGCGGCAGATCCATGTCCGCCGTCATGCGCGTGCGCACGAAACCGGGCTTGACCGTCATGACATGCACGCCGGTCGCCGCGAGCCGGCCACGCAAGCCGGATAGGAACGCAGTGAAGCCTGCTTTGGCCGCGCCGTAACTGTAGTTGCTGGCGCGACCGCGGTCGCCGGCGACGGAGCTGATGCCGATGATCGTTCCGGCGCCGCGCGCCGCCATACGCTCTCCGACGAGAGCGAGCAGGTGGGCGGGGCCATTCAGGTTGGTGCGCATGACCCGGTCGGCCAGATCGGCGTCCGCGCTGCACGCCGCCTGGTCGGCCATCAGGCCCACGGCACAGACCACCGTGTCGGGAAAAGCCTCGAGCTCGTTCAGCAGGCCGGCGTGCGACGCATGATCGAGCACGTCGAGGGAATGGCACGAAACGGCCGTTGCGGTGCGGACGCGCAGGTCGGCGGCATCGCGCTCGAGCGCCGCCATGTCGCGGCCGGCGAGATGCAGGCGATAGCCCGCCGCGCCGTAATGTCGGGCGATGGCACGGGCCATGCCGGAGGTGGCGCCCAGGATCAGCAGGCTGCGGGGAGCGTTCATTAGATTTCGAGCCGTTGCGAAAGGTGGGATTGAAACTTGCCGCCAGCGCCGAGCGCGGCGCGGGCGGCGCGAAAGGCCGCCAATTCCGGATAGCCGCTGCGCAGGGCCTCGGGGGCTGCGCGCGAATCCTTGGCCAGGTAGATGCGTCCGCCGCACTCGGCGACGATCCTATCCAGTTCGTCCATCAGGGCGAGCGTGGCGCGCGACATCGGGAAATCAAGGGCGAGCGTATAGCCTTCCATGGGAAAGGAGAGCATTCCGCGGCCCGGCCCCAGCAACTTCAGCACGGACAGGAAGCTGCTGCGGCCGGCGGCGGCGACCTTCTCCAAGATCCGCCGCAATCCGTCGCGGCTGCGGTCCAGCGGCAGGACGCATTGATGCTGGCAGAACCCGCGGCGGCCGTAGATGCGGTTCCATTCCAGGATCGCATCGAGCGGAAAGAAGAACTTGTCGAGGCCAATGGTCGCCTGACCGGCCGTGCGCCGGCCGTTGGCGTAAAGCAGCGCATTGAACGCCCGCATCGACAAGCCGTTGAGCCACCAGGCTGGAAAGTCGAACGGCACGCGGCGGCGCCGGGCGGCGGGGAGCTTCCGCGCCTGGCCCGCCAGCGACGGCGGCAGCTGGTCGGCCCGCATGTGCTCGCCTAGATAGAGCAGGCCCCGGCCGAGCGCCGGCCCCGTCGCGAACGAATCGATCCAGGCGACCGCGTAGGTCGCCCCGCGCGAGGCTTCGAAGGCGTCCATGAGCGCATCCAGGTTCTGCGCCACGACGGTCTCCTGCCTGATCCAGCTCGTCTCGATGGGCGACAGCCGGAAGCGCGCCGACAGGATGATGCCGGTCAGGCCCATGCCGCCGAGAGTGGCCTCGAACGCCTGCGCATGGGACACGCGCGAGCAGTGGATCACCGTGCCGTCGGCCACGAGCAGTTCGAGGCTCTCGACGAAGTTGCCGAAGGATCCCGCCAGGTGGTGGTTCTTGCCGTGGACGTCGGCAGCGATCATGCCGCCGACGGTGACGAACTTCGTGCCCGGCACGACGGGCACGAACCAGCCGCGCGGCACGAGGACGGCGACGAGGTCCGCCAGCAGCACGCCGGCCTCGCATTCGATCACGCCGGCCTCGGCGTCGAAGGCGAGGATATGGTCGAGCGGCAAGCTGTTTGCGACCGGGCCGGCAGCGAGTGCGGCGTCGCCGTAGGAACGGCCGTTGCCGCGTGCGATCAGGCTGTCGTTCTCGCGCACCAGCTGAGCCGCCGTGGCGGCGTCCGTCATGCCGCGCAGGGTGGCCTCCACCGCCGGGTACCTGCCCCACCCCGCCAGCCTCATGATGCGCTGCCGCGGAAGACGAAGCGGCCGTCGAGATGGAACTTCAGCAGGTAGCCGAGGATCAGCCCGCAGCCGCCCGCAGCGAGCCGGACATGCGTGTCTCCGCTGAAGCTGGCGGCCAGCAGTTCCGCGCCCCAGAACACGCCCGTCGTCAGCACGCCGGTCGCGGTGTAGAGCGAGAATTTCCGCGCATGGCCGCGCGCGCCGCCGCCAGCGTCGTCGAAGATCCAGACGGCATCGAGCGCGTACTTGATGACCAAGCCGACGCCGGTGCCGACCGCCAGGGCCGCGAAGACCGCGCCGGGGCCGCCGTAAAGCCAGAAGCAGAGATATTGGCTCGCCAGGTTCGCCGCTGCCGCGACGGCGGCGAAGGCCCCGTAACGCAAGGCGAGGCCCAGGGTGGCACGGGTCATGACGCCGCCAGGGCGACGGCGACGACTCCGAGGCCGGCCACGATGCTCGCCTTGTCGCGGAAGGCGAAGAGGATCGGGTCGTCGGGCATATGCCCGCGCCGCGCCAGGATGAAGACCCGTCCGAGCCAATAGGCCAGCAAGAAGCAGGCGCCCCACAGCAGCTGCGGCCTCTCGTAGAGCGCCGCCGCCGTCGGCGTGTTGATGTAGAGCGCCAGCACGAGGACGGAACAGAAGCCCGCCGCGACCGCCAGGGCCCCGACGATGTCGGCGTCGCCGGCATGATAGCCGCGGTCGGAGACGCGCTCGGCCGAGCGGTCCGCGTGACGCGCCAGCTCGTTGCAGCGCTTCACGATGGCCAGGGACAGGAAGAAGAACATCGAGAAGGCGAGCAGCCATTCCGAGACGACGGTGGCCGTGGCGACGGCTCCGACGCCGATGCGGAACGTGTAGAGGAAGGCTAGCGCGAAGACGTCGAGCATGAGCTTGCGCTTCAGCACGAACGAATAGGTCAGCGACACGACGTAATAGCCGGCGACCATCGCGGCCACCTGCCAGGAAAGAGCGGCCGCGACGAGCAGGCCGGCCAGCAGCGGCACGACGGCCATCGCCATGCCCCAGGTCGGCGACAGCGCGCCGCTGGCGAAGGGCCGCGCCCTTTTGCGCGGATGGCGGCGGTCGCCGGTCAGGTCTGCGAGGTCGTTGATGACGTAGCCGCTCGAGGCGCAGAAGCTCATGGCGACGAAGGCGACGAGGGACGCCGCGAAGCCGGCCAGGTCGAAATGCTGGGCGGCGAGTAGCGGCAGGAACACCAGCAGGTTCTTGATCCATTGGTGCGGCCGCAGCGCGCGCACGACGGCCGACAGGCTGCCGGCGCGCCGTTCGCTGACGACCTCGACGTCCGGGTTGCCCCGCCGCGCCTGGACAGCGACGCGTTCCGGCACGTCCGCCAGCAGCGCCTTGTGAGCGACGGCCCACACCGGCAGATCCGCACGGCCGTTGCCGATGTAGTCGAAGCCGCGATGGCCGAAGGCCTCCACGAGCTTGTCAGCCTTGGCCTTGCCGGCGAGGTTCGTCTTGCCATCGGACGCGAAAATGCCGTCGAAAAACCCGAGGCGCGCCGCCAGCCCCTCGATCCAGCTGCGGTCCGACGCCGAAGCGACGTAAAGCTTGCGGCCACGCGCCTTTTCACGCTCCAGGAACTCGACGACGTCGTCGTTCAGGGGAACGACGTCGAGGGCGATCTCGCTCTTCGTGGCGATGGCCTGCTTGAGCGCCGCCTTGCCGCGCATGAGCTGCCACGGCCAGCTCAGCACGCTCAAGGGCGCGCTGAAGAGGGCCGAGAGCGCGCCTTCGCCGAGCAGATCCGTTCTGAGCAGCGTGCCGTCGACGTCGACGACGAGGGGCAACTCGGAAGAAGGCACTGGAGATTCCATGGAACATTTCCCAGACGATGGATGGTAGCCACAAATTCCGGTGAACAGCAGCACACCGGCACGCAAGTCAGTTTTGAGGGATCGGAAGCCGCCCTTCGTGCGCCCTGATGTCCTGCACTAGCGAGAGAAGGCTCTTGAAAGGAAACGCCGCGACGCGTTGCTCGTCCATGAGGCCTTCGCCCGACGCCATGTTAAGGCCGATCAGCACGATGGCCAGGACGCGCAGCCTCGGACCGAGCATCGAGGCTTCGCCCTGCGGCAAGCAATGCCGGCCGGCGGCGACCATCGTCAAGAACGACGTGACGACTGTCAGGGCATACCAGCGGTAGATGTCCCAGCCGAAGACCTGCAAAAGCAGCGGCGACAGGCTGGCGGCGAGAGCGGCCGTGGTGGCGACGCGCCGTCGCCAGCCGCCATAATGCCGCCGCAGCGCGCCAAGGCTTGCCCACAGGAAAAGCGCGCAGGTCGGCAGCATGGTGACGCCGGCGACAAGATGATCGCGCCACCAATGGCCCTCCCGCATGATGCCCGCCATGATCCGCAGGTTATCGGTGGCGGAGCGGCCTAGGACCTCGAAGAAATCCGCGCGCAGCGGGAAATCGGTCCGCGCCGCGATCTCGCCCTGCAGGAGCGCGAGCTCCGCTGGCGACAGCGAGCGGTCGAACGCGACGAACAGCACGCAGAGCCCGACGGCCAGCACCAGGCCGCCAAGCATCAGGAGCGCGGCCGACGGGCGCTCCTCGTCCAAGGCCGGCAGCAGCGCCGGCAGCAGGGTCACCGGAAAGAACAGGAACAAGTAGGATTCGTGCACGCAGACGCCGATGACGGCGGCCAGCAGGACCGCGAGCCGCGCCAAGCCCGCGTGGGGGACGAGCAGCGCCAGGAGCGCGAGGCACAAGAGGACGATGTCGAGGTAGCCGGCGAGGTGCGCCAGGTAGGTCAGGCCGAAGCTGGAGGCGAAAAGCGCCACGAGCGAGCCGTTGTCCCACGCGCGAAAGGCGCCGCTCGTGCGCACGTACTGCGCCAGCAGCCCGAGCGTCGCCGCCAGAAGGATCCAGGAGAGGTAGCCGAAGTCCGTGTAGCGCTCGATATGCAGGCCGAGCAGGGACAGGACTTCGCCGAACAGGCCGCGCTTGACGAAACCCAGCCCGTAGTCGAGCTGCGCCTGCGTCGCCGCCCAAAGGTTCGGCGTCCGCCAGCCCTTCAGCGTCGCGGCAAGGCCGAGGATCGCCGCGGCGGCGATCCATGCAGAGCGCTCGTGTGCGGCCGCATCCTTTGCCGTCGGCTCGCCTGGCATCATCGCGCCGGCCTCGGGCTGCGGACTAGAAGCTGGCGCAGCTCCTTCATGGTATCGACGACGAGCGCCACGTCAGCACGACGCGGCAGCAGAAGGACGGCGGCGGGGACGCCCAGAATCCGCCGCGCCCTGATCGTCATGAAGACCAGCGCGCCGCCTTGCGAAATGATGCTTGCGACGGCAGCGCCCATCAGCCCATAGGCCGGCACCAGCGCCACCAGGCTCGCTGCCGAAAGCGCCAGCGTCGCCGTTTCGGCCTGGCCGACGAGCCAGCCGCGGTCACAGGCCTTGAGTCCGGCGCCCATCATCGCCTTCAGGCTGATCGGGACGGCGCTGATGAGCAGCACCCAGGCCACCGGCGTCGCCGCGGCGAACGCCGGGCCGAAAAAGAGCGGCAGCAGCCAAGGCATCAGCACCGCCAGCATCGCCGCGGTCGGCACGGTCACCAGGACGGTGGCGCGCGCATAGCGGCCGAAGATATGCGCCTTGCCAGCCTCGTCCGCCGCGCCGGCGATCTTTGGGAAGGAAACGGTGGCCAGCGTGGTCGCCAGCACCAAAGGCAGACGCGACAGGGTCATGGCGATGACGAACAGTCCGAGATCCGCCGCCGGCAGCATGACCGAGATGATCATCTGGTCGAGCCGCTCGGCGACGATCGCGGCGGTCGCGCCGAAATGCACGCTGATCCCGTAGCGGGTGAGCGCGCGCCAGGCCGGCGGCTCCGCCGTCGCGGCAGGCGCGGCGCCGCTCCGCCAGTCGACGCGCCGATGCAAGGCGACGGCGAGCGCGATCATCGCGACGTTGGAAAGCAGCGACGCCAGCGCGAAGCCATGCACGTCGCCCATACCGGTGAAATAGAACAGCAGGATGAACAGCACGTAGAAGACCTGCACCGACGTGCGCAGCAGGTTCCATTCCGTGAAGCGCAGGCGGCCCTGGAACAGGCCGACGACGAACAGGCCGAAGAAATTGAGCGGAATGAACGCCAGATAGAGAAAGGCGGCGGCGCGCACGTCGCCGGGCTGGCCGGCGAACACCAAGTTGACGACTGCCGCGCCAACCGGCAGCAGGATCAGCGACAGGACGGCGCCGAGCAGAAGGCTGCTGCGCAGAATTTCGCCCGCGCCGTGCCTGCGGCGCGCCGCGTGATAGGCGACCGCCTCGTGCAAGCCGAAGATCCCGACGGCAGCGATCACGGAAGGCCACAGGATCACCGCCGCCAGCTCGCCGCGGCCATCCGGCTGGAGGAAACGCGCGAGCAGCACGCCGCTCGCGATGTTCGAGACCTGGATGAGAGCCGTGGCGGTCAAGGAGGAGACGACGTCGCGCATGCGGCCTTCCCTCACCGCGCCTGGACGGCGGACAAGGCTGCGACGCCGCGCGGGGCGCGGCCGTGACGCTGGAATGCGGGAGTCAAGCGCGAACCCCGCTGTCCCGTCGTCGGGGCATAAGGCCTATCGCATTGTTCTGCATCGTTTTTTCCCCCCACGGGATGGCAGACTAACACCGATCCCGCACGCGAATAAAGGACGGACGGCGGCACCGCGCGCCGCTAGGTCTGGAGAAAGCGCCGCTCTTCGCCGTCGAGGACGAGGCAGGTGAGATGGCCGCTGGCATAGGCGCCGGTGTCGATGCCGACGCGGTTGGGCCGCACCACCGGCTCCGGCATGATGGTGTGGCCATGGACCACGACGGCGCCATGGTCGGCGGTCGAATCGAGAAACTCGTCGCGGATCCACAGCAGGTCGCTCTCCACCTGGCGCTCTGCCGGCACGCCCGGGCGGATGCCGGCATGGACGAAGAGATAGTCGCCGGCCCGGTGCTGCAAGGTCAGGGCGCGATAGAAGTCCAGATGCCGCGCCGGCAACGTCTCCCGGAAGGCTTCCTGGATCTTGGCAAGGCGCCCCGTGTCGATCCCGGGAGCGGCGCCGGCGACGCGGTAGCTGTAGAGGGTCGCGTCGCCGCCGAAGAAGAACCAGTTCGGCCCGACCATCGGGTCGTCGAGGAACTGCAGCAGCGCCTGTTCGTGGTTGCCCTTGAGGTAGACGCTCTCGAAGCCTTCGAGCGGCGCATCCAGCAGGAAGTCGACGACCTGGCGCGATTCGAGCCCGCGGTCGATGTAGTCGCCGAGATAGACGACGCGCCTGTGCGTCGCGCCGGCCCGCTCCGCATCGTCGCGGATCAGTTCGTGAAGGCCCTGCAGTAGGTCGAGCCGGCCATGGATGTCGCCGATGGCGTAGAGACGCAGCCCCTCGGGCGCGCGGGCCACGGCCGGTCTCGCCATGGCCGGCCGGGTCGAAGGGGAGGCTTTACGGAAAAGGCGGTCGAACATGGGCTTACGAATGACGCCCGCCGAGGTGTTTGGCAAGGCCCGCGACGCCGGCTGAAGCGATGACCGCGCCATTGCCTGCCACGGCCTGGCAATCTTGCAGAAAAGTCTGGATTTTCAGCCCTCTCGCCTTATGGTCGGGGACGGGGAAGCAGACGAATCGACGCGCCGCGAGGTCTCGGACGGGCCTCAGCCATGCCCCGGGCCGAGCGGGCATCTGTGACGCGAAGTCGAGACGCGACCGACCCTCATGCCCCTGTTCCGCCTCCCGACCCGCAAGGAAGCCGCCAGCCTGATCATCGGGCTCGTCGGGCTGGCCGACCTGCTCGTGGTGCCCGTCGCCGGCGTACTCGCCTACGGCCTGCGCGAAAGCCGCATGGACCTGCCTAGCTACTACGTCATTGCCATCGCCGCCGGGGCGGTCCTGACGCTCAACGCCAACCAGTTCGCCGGACTTTACAATTTCGACGACCTGCGGCGTTTCAGCTCCCAGGCCATCAAGCTGTCGGGCACCTGGACACTGGTCGCCCTGCTGCTCGTCGCCGCCAGCTACGCCACCAAGACCTCGGAAGGCTATTCCCGCCTCTGGGCCGCCACCTGGTTCTTCATGAGCTACGCCGGCATGGTGCTGACCCGCGTCTTCGCCGTGCGCCAGATCGATTCCTGGCACGAGGAAGGCCGCTTGGCGCGGCGCATCGCCATCGTCGGCGGCGGCGAGAAGGGCGAGCGGCTCGTCCGTCATCTCAAGTCGATGTCTCCCATCGACGTCGAAATCGTCGGCATCTACGACGACCGCATCACGCGCGTCGCCCCCGAGATCGAGGGCGTTCCCCTGCGCGGCCGGCTCGACGACCTGATCGCCCTGACGCGCCGCGAGCAGATCGACGAGATCATCCTCGCCCTGCCCGGCGCCGCCGGCGAGCGGCTCACCTACGTGCTCGAATCGCTGCGCACGGTGACCGTCGACATCAAGCTCTGCCCCGACACCGTCGGCGTGCAGCTGCCGATGCTCGGCATCGACTATCTCGGCGGCCTGGCCCTGCTCAGCATCCACCGCCATGCCCTGAGCGGCTGGAACCGCATCTTCAAAGGGATCGAGGACCGCGTCCTCGCCTTCCTCGGCCTGGTCGCGCTTGCGCCGCTGCTGCTGCTCGTCGCCCTGGCCATCCGCCTCGACAGCCCCGGCCCGATCTTCTTCCGCCAGCGCCGGCTCGGCTTCAACAACGACGAATTCACGGTGCTGAAGTTTCGCACCATGCGCGTGACGGAGGACGACCCCCAGGCCATCACGCAGGCGACGCGGAACGATCCCCGCATCACGCGCGTCGGCGCGCTGCTGCGGCGGACCAGCATCGACGAGCTGCCGCAGCTCCTCAACGTGCTGAAGGGCGACATGTCCCTCGTCGGCCCGCGGCCCCACGCCATGGCGCACAACAGCCAGTACGCCGAGATCGTCGACCAGTACCTCGGCCGCCACCGCGTCAAGCCCGGCATCACCGGCTGGGCCCAGGTCAACGGCCTGCGCGGCGAGACCGACACGCTCGACAAGATGCGCCGCAGGGTGGAATACGACCTCTACTACATCGACAACTGGTCGCTATGGTTCGACCTGCGCATCCTGCTGCTGACGCCGTTCGTCGGATTCGTGAACAAGAATGCCTACTGAGGCCCTGCCGTGATCGCGCGCATCATCTTCTGGCTGCTGCTTGCACTCATCGCCCTCGCGCCGCTGCCCTTCGGCAGCAACCGCCCGTGGTCCTGGAGCCTTCTGGCGCTCGGCAGCGCAGCCCTGCTCGGCGTCTGGACGCTGGCGGCCCTGGTCAATCCCACGCTCCACACGGCCCTGTGGCGCCACTACCGCCCGTTGGCCGTCGGCTTCGGTCTTTTCATCCTGTGGACCATCTTCCAGGCCATGCCGTTCAGCCCCGTCGGCTGGCACGATCCCGCATGGCAGGACGCGTCGAACGCCTTGGGGACTCCGCTACCCGGCGCCATCAGCCTGTCGCCCGACAGCAGCCTGACCGGCGTCATGCGCCTGCTCAGCTACGGCATCGTCTTCTGGCTCGGCCTGCAGCTCTGCCGTCACCGCCGGCGGGCGCTGATTCTCTGGTGGGCCATCTGCCTGACGGTGACGGCCTATGCCGTCTACGGCCTCGTCGTCCAGCTGACCGACAGCCGCACGATCCTCTGGTTCGCCAAATGGTCCTACCAGAGCTCGCTGACGTCGACCTTCGTCAACCGCAACCATTTCGCGACCTACGTCGGCCTCGGCCTGCTCGTGACGCTGGCGCTGATCACCGAGGAGGTGCGAAACGCCGCGCAGCACGGCCTCAGCACGCGCACCGGCCTGATCTACTTCCTCGACCACATGCGCCCGCCGCTGTTCCTGCTGATGGTGATCTTCGTCGTCCTCGCCACGGCCCTGCTGCTGACCCACTCGCGCGCAGGCGCGCTCTGCGCCGCGTTCGGCGTGGCGACGCTGATCGGCGCCCTAGCCCTGAGCCAGCCGTTCCGCTCGCGCACGCTCGTCTGGTTCGGCGGCATCATCGTGCTCGTCGGCTTCGCCATCCTCTTCGTCAGCGGCAACACGATCTGGTCGCGCATGGGCGACCTGGTCGAAAACGTGGGGGCGCGCGAGCAGGTCTACGGCATCGCCTTGCGGGCCATCGCCGACCGCCCTTGGCTCGGCCATGGGCTCGGCACCTTCGCGATGATCTTTCGCCTATTGCGCGGAGAGGGCTTCGGGGTCAACGAGGCGATCTACGACGTCGCGCACAACAGCTACCTGGAGATGGCCGTGGAGGCCGGCGTTCCCGCCGCGCTGCTGCTCTACGCCCTTCTCGCCGTCATGACAGCCGTATTCGTCCGCGGCGCCAAGACCCGCAGGCATGACGCGATCTATTCCTGCACCGGCCTCGCGGCCACCATGCTCGTCGGCGCCCACTCCCTCGTCGACTTCAGCCTGCAGATTCCCGCCATTGCCGCGACCTACTTTCTCATGGCCGGCGCCGCCTATGCGCAGTCCTGGCGCCACGAGGAACGCGTCGGCGCCGTCGCTCAGAGACGGGAATAGGCCAGGCTGAAGCGGCGCAGCAGGTCGGGATCGTCCTCCAGGGCCCGTAGCACCTGGTCCTGCGCGCGATGCTGGCGCGTCTGACGCGCCAAGGCGCCGGGATAGAAGCGCGCGGCGTAGCGGACATGCTGGCCGAAGGAAGCCTGCGTCGCAGGATCGAATTGGTCCCACAGCATGAAAGCCAGCCCAAGCTGGGCGACCGCCAGGGCGGGCTCCCACGGCGCCGTCTCCATTGCCATGCTCAGGTGGCGCGCCGCCTCGTCCGCTGGAGCGCCGTCCCCGACCTCGGCCTGGACGAGCCGCGTCCAGACGTAAGGCTGCAGCGGCGCCGCCGCGAGCGATGCGCGGCCATAGAGCACGCTCTCGCGCAGCAGGCCGCGCCCCGTCTCCGCGTCTCCAGCGGCGAACGACCGCTGCGCCTCGATGAGATAGAGCTTGCCGAGCCCGCCGGTGGTGCCGGGGTCGCTGCGCCAGCTCAGCGCCTTGCGGTGGCCCGCGATGGCGCGCGCCAGCGCGCCGTCGCCCGGCGCGCCGCTGCCGGGCCTGTCGGCATTCGCCACGGTGTCGCCATGCGGGGCCGTCGCCACGCCTGCCGCGAAGCGCGGCGCAGCAAGCCACAGGACAAAGAGGGAAACGAGCAGCAGGGCGGCGGAGACGAGCCTCACGCGCGCCGGATGTTCGTAGCCGGCGGCCGGCGTTCGCGCTGTTTCCGGCGATGGCGGCATCGCGCTGCGCCTACTGGTTGTAGTAGTGGTGGTAGTGGTAGTAGCCCGAGTCCGAGTAGTCGTACTGGGCGTGCTTCCGCACGTCCACCTGCGTGAGGATGAGCCCGGCCACGTCGGCGCCCGCCTCCACGACCTGCTTGATGCCCAGCAGCGCGCTCTGGCGCTTGGTCCGCTCCCACTGCACCACGAAGACGGTCTTGTCGACGTTGCGCACGAGCACGAGCGAGTCGGAGATGACGAGAAGCGGCGGCGTGTCGAGGATGACCAAGTCGTAGCTCTCGCCCAGGCGATGGATGAGGTCTTTCATGCGCGGCGAGCCGAGCGCGTCCGGCGGGTTCGGCACCGCGGCTCCGGCCGTGATGAAGCGCAGGCCATAACGCGGCTCCAGCTCGACGACGTCGGACAGCTGCGCGCTGCCGGCAAGGTAGTCGCCGAGGCCCTTGCGGTTCGGATAGCCGAGGTTGGCGTGGATGCTGGGGTGGCGGAAGTCGCAGTCGACGATGATGCAGCGCTGGCCGGACTTCGCGGCGAGCGCCGCAATGGCGAGCGCCGTCGAGGTCTTGCCCTCGCCGGGCACCGCCGAAGTGACGACGATGGTGCGCGGCGGATGCTCGACGTTCGACAGCAGCAGAGACGTGCGCAGCGTGCGCACGGCTTCGCCGAACGCCGAATTGGGCTGTTCCGCCGCGACCTGGTAGGTCTTCCTGTTCTTTTGCGTGCCGCGCAGCTTCGGCATGAGGCCGAGCGTCGGCATGCCCGTGAGGCCTTCGAGCTGGTTGAGGCTGCGAAAGCCGTTGTCCAGGAACTCGAGCAGGATCGCCAGGCCGATGCCCATGATGGCAGACACCACGAAGGCCGCGACCAGCATGAACTTGCTCTTCGGGTAGAACGGGCTGGGCGGCTCGACGGCGCGCGAGATCACGCGCGCGTCGGCCTCCTGGATGCCGCCGTCTTCCTGGACGTCCGCCGACTTGAAGCGGCTCAGGATCGTCTCATAGAGCTGCTGGTTCGCCTTCACCTCGCTGTCGAGCGAACGCAGCGTCACCTCGGCTCCGTGCTGCTCGTCGAGCTTCGCCTGCAGGCTGCTGATTTCCTTGTTCAGGTTGGCTTCGCGCACGGTCGCGATTTCGCGCTCGTTCTTGAGGCTCGAGACGATCTTCTCGACTTCGCCGCGGATCTTGTCCTGCAGGTCGGCGAGCTCGTTCTGCGCCAGCACCATCTTGGGATGCTCGTCGCGCAGCTGCGTCTTCAGCTCGGCGATCTTGCGCACGACCTGGGTCTCCTGCTCGCGCATGCGCTGGATCAACGGCGAGTCGAGCACGGCGGCGGCGGTGTCGATGTCGCCGCCTGACCGCAGCAGGCGCTGCACCTGGTCATAGCGTGCATCGGCCTCGGAGCGCTGGGCGCGCGCGGCGATCAGCTGCGAATCCAGCTCGGCGCGCTGGCGCGCGTAGACGCTGGCGCCGCCGATCTCGACGATGCCGGAGCTGCGGCGGAAGTCCTCAAGGCGCTTCTCGGAGTCGATGACGCGCGTGCGCAGCTCGTTGGCGCGCTGGTTCAGCCAGTCGCTGGCCCGCGTCGTGGCCCGGCCCTTGGTCTCGAGCTGGTCGAGGATGTAGATGTCCGCCGTCGCATTCGCCGCCTTCGCGGCCATCGCCGGGTCGGTCGAGGTGTAGCGCACCGTCAGCACGCGCGACCGCTGCGACGGCAGCACGTTCAGGCCGTTGAGATAGATGTCGGTCGCCGTCTCGATGGCCTGCTGCTTGGCCGCATCCGGACTGAGCGCCGCCTTGGCGCGCCGTTCGGCGTCTTCGCGGGCGATCTGCGCCTGCTCCTCGCTGTAGGCGCCGCCCGACACGAGGTCGCGCACGTCGTCGACGCGCGCAGCGAGCCAGCCGCCGATGCCGCCGAAGATCTCTCCGCCGAAGTCGCGCTTCGCGGCGACGAGGTCGGGATTGTACAGCGGATTGTCGGCGAGCCCGAGGCGGATGACCGCCTGGCGCGCCAGTTCGCGCGAGCTGACGACGGCCGCTTCCGTCTCGTTGGTGTAGTAGTCAGGGTTGAGGCCGCGCACCACCGAATCGTCGAGCGCGCGCGTGCGGCTCGGCTCGACGACCAAGGTCGCCTCGGCGGAATAGAGCGGAACCAGCTGGGTGACATAGACCGCCATCAAGCTCGTGGCGAGAACGACCAGCCCCAGGATGAGCCACAGGCGGCGGCGCAAGATGCCGAGAACCGTGGCGATGTTCAGGCTCTCCTGTCCCTGCGCAGGGAACATGGACAGATCGTTGCGGCCATACTCGCTGTTGGACTGACGCGCGGACGACAAAATGCTCATGCAGGCGATCCCGAACCGGACTCTGGTCGACGACGCTTTTTTCAGCGCGCCGGCAGGTCATACCAACGACAACGTTTCACGCAGTTCTGCGAACGAATGCAGTCATGCGATGTCAGCAGCAACCCTATTCATTCGTCCAAATGACCAACGTCCTCAGCGACATGGGCCATAAAATGAGAAAACCGTGCCTAAGCACTGAATTTACGTAAAAAATTAACCATGGCCTACTTAAAACGTACTCTTATGAGGTAAGTCTCGCGCATTTGTGATACGCCTAATTATATAGATCATTGGTCGTGTCTTGGCAAGCGACAGATCCGGCGCAAGCCATCAAAATGAGTAATTACTATATATAGTTGTAAAACTACTTGGCTCTTCAGGCCCTAGTGGGTCGCCAGTGGAAATATCGGATCAGAACAGGCGACGACCGACTTCGACGGTGTCGCCAGGCAGCACTGGCGTATCGGACGTCGCCTCGAGGCGGTCCTCGCCGACCGGCGTCTGGCGGACGATGGAGACCGTGGACGTGCGTGCGCGCCGCGTGTAGCCGCCGCCGATGGCGACGGCTTGGCGCACGGTGACGCCGGCGATGTAGGGATAGCTGCCGGGACGGCCCACTTCGCCGAGGATGAAGAACGGCCGGTAGTTCAGCACTTCGATGCTGACCTTCGGGTCGACGAGGTACTGCTTGTTCAGCAGGTCGGTGATCTTCGTCTGCAGGTCGCTCACGGTCAGGTTCAGCGCGGGCACCTGGCCGAGCAGCGGCAAGGCGATGTCGCCGCTCGAATCGAGCACGGCTTCGCCCGACACGTCCGCATTGTTGAAGACGGTGATCTTCACCTTGTCGCCGGGCCCGAGATGGTAGTCGGGATTGCCGACTGGATTGGGCGTCTGGACCGCCACCGGCGTCTCGGCGGCGCAAGCCGCCATGAACAACGTCAGGGCGAGCAAGAGCGAGCGTGAAAAACGCGATGACATCATAGCTGGACACCAAAAGTGAGAACGATCCGGTTGTCGGTATAGCCGTTGCCGGTCTGGTTCGATTCGCGCACGTCGTGGGAGAAGCGCAGCAAGCTGTAGTAGTTTTCCGTCATCAGGTAGCGCGCGCCCACCGAATAGATCCAGGTGTCGTCGTTGCGGCTGTTGCCCTGGTACTCGTCGTTGCGCCACGAGACCTTGGCGTCGAGGATCAGGTTGTAGAGCGCCTCATAGTCGACGGTGAAGCTTGCGCGCGTGGCGAGGATGCCGGAGGCGTCGACCTGCGTCGTCTCGTCGATGCTGCGCTGGGCTTCAGCAGTCATCGTCACCAATTCGGTGGTGTTCCACAGGAGCTTGCTGTTCATCGACCAGCCCGAAACGGTCGGCAGCAGCGCGTCGTCGTAGTCCTGCGACATGTAGCCGACGCCGAATTCGGCGTAAGTGACGCCGGACACGTCCCAGTTGATGCCGGCAAGCAGCTGCCAGCCCTTGGAGCTGCGGCGCAACCCTGTGTCGTCCACCTCGTCATCGTAGACGCGCGTGTTCACCGAAGGTTCCAGGTAGTAGACCATGCCCGGCACGTCTTCCCAGCCCACGCGCCAGCTCAGGGTGTACTCGTTGCGGTCGCGGTCGTCGTTGTTGACGGTGCCGACGTCGTCGTAGTCCGAGCGCAGGAAATTGAAGGCCACGCGATCATAGATCGCGCTGCCGCGCTTCGTGTAGGACAGGTCGCCCGCGTAGGTCCGGTAGGGCGTCGGCTCCGGCAGACCGAGGTCGTCCGGCGAATCGCGCTGCTCATGCTCCTGGCCGAAGCGCAGGTTGCCGTTGATGAACTCGTCTTCCTCGATGTCGAGCCGTCCGCCGGTCCCGACGTAGTAGTTGAGGTAGTTCTCGCTCGTGTTCTCGACATGCTCAGCGGCCAGGGCCCCCGTGCTAAAGTAGAGCGCGTGGTTCGCCCATTCGGACTGCAGCAGCAGGGACGGCGCGAAGGTGAAGATCTCGTCGGCGGACGTGTTCGTGTCCTTGCGATAGAGATTGTCGTCGTATCCGACGCTGGTCTCGAACTTGGGATAGAGCTGGAAGCTGCCCGTCGCCTCGCGCTGCGGATGGTCGAAGTCGCGGTCCTTGCGGTCGACAAGCAGCTGGCCGACTTCGGTGATGGCATCGTCGAGCTGCATGCCGATCGGCGCGAATTCCGGACGCGGGCGCTGCTGCACGGATTCGTCCAGCGCGCTGCCGGTGGGCGCGATCATCCCAAGGCCGGTGGCGAAGGGACTGAGCGACTGCGCCGGCAGGATCGACGGCTGGGTGATTCGCGGATCCTGCTGGTTCGGGCCCTGCTGCGCCCAGGCGGGCACGGCCGCGCCGCCCAGCAACACGCCCGCCGCGACGCAGATCGCGCGGTGCGAGCAAGCGCTCCAGCGCGAGCGGCCCAAGCGAATCCAGCCGGCGCGCGAAACTGCGCGCCGGCTGACGATCGCAGCGGCCTGGCCGATGTCATTCACGCGACGCGTCATCCCCTCGGATCACCCTCTGGCGAACATGCGGCAATTTCCAGCATTGTCACGGCGCTTCAGCTCGGGCTGGCGAATAAGGTCGGCTCGCTCAACGGCGGGATGTCGGGCGGCGTCGGGTCGCGCGGGCCGGCGGCCGGCTGGATGTCCTGCAGCACGTTGGCGAGCGCCTGCGCGAGCTGCGCCTCGTTGCGCAGCTGCTGGTCGACCGGCCGGTTGCCGGGATCGGCGTCTTCCGTGCGCGCCATGAGCGGCGGCTGCTCGATCGGCTGGATGATCATGCCGGTCAGGTAGGTCTTGAGCAGCTGCTCGGCGCCGGCCATGTGGAAATCCATGATCAGCTTGCCGCCCTGCACCTTCACGTTGAGCGTGATCGCTCCGCCCCGACGCTTGCCGTCGGCTCCTTCGGCGCCTTGCAGGCCGCGCTGCGACAGCACCGCCTGCTTGAGCCAGTCCTCGGGCGAGGTGTTGAAGATGTTCATTTCCTGGCCGTTGGCGACGATCTGCTGGCCGAACGGCGCCAGGCTGAAGGCCGCGTCGCCGAGGGCTTCCGTCATCAGGATGACGCGGTACTCGCCGTCGGGCACGTTGACCGACAGGCCTTCGACGCCGGTGATGCCGCCCGACAGGATCGGCTCGCCGTCGCCCGGCCGGTGCAGGCCCTGCTGCGTCGCGCCGCGCACCATGGGATCGTTCGGCTGCACGCGCTGGAAGCCTTCGGTCGTCGGCTTGTCGGCCGGGCCGAAGTCGAAGGCGTAGGCGCCCTCGGGCACCCGGAATTGCTTGTCGACCTTGAGCTCCATGACGCGCGCGGCGTTCAGGCTGTCCGCCACCGTCTGGGCGACGCGGTCGGCGGCGGCGATGACGAGGCTCGGGTCGCTGACCTTGCTGTCCTTGAGCTGCTGCACGATCTTGATGGCGCGCGCCGTCACGTCGTCCGGCGAGGCGCTGTCGGAAGCGAGAAACTGGCGCAATTGCTGAAGGCCTTCGGGCGTGCCGGCGAGCACGCCGGCCAGCACTGCCGGCGGCACGACGATCGGCTTGTCGCTGCCAGGCTTCGCCGGGGCGCCCGATGGCGCATTCGGCGGCGCGGCTTGCTGCGCCTGGACGGCCGGGACGAGGGCAAGAGTCAGCAGCAGGCCGAACGCCAGGGGCGCGGCCAAGGCGGTAAATCCGTGCGGGCGCAGCGGCTTACCTGAAATGAGCATCGTCTGTTTCATCGTCTCGTCACCCTCTGCAAGCGAGGAATGCCTGCGGATAATGCAGCGTTTATGCGAAAAGACATAGTCTTACAGCTGGACTATATAACAAAATCTTTATATGCTTATCAAGACATAAAGCTGATCCGATGCCTTTTGGTCGGTCGCCCGACCATTTGGCCCCAGTGGCTGCTTTGAACAATATGCTGAAAAACTATAAGTATTCCCTGGTGTGGTCACAATTGGCCGCTAGGCATTGTGGGGCCCTGCCCTCCACGGGGCAGGACGCGGACTTCCGCGCCCCAAAAGATCGCTCGGGCGTAAAGGCGAATAAGGCATGAACCAGCAGGACCGGGCGGCCGACGGCGCGGCGGCCAACCGCGCGACCGACGACGTGGTCACGCCGCTGCCGATCGGCGGCCGCAGTTCCACCATCGGCGGCCCGACCATCGGCGGGCCCGACCCCGCCAAGCCCGACACGCTGCTCCTCTGCCTCGCGCGCATGAGCGTGCTGCTCGGCAAGCAGACGAGCCTCGCCGAGATCCGCAGCGCGACGCCGCTGCCGACCGGGCGCATGAAGGTCGAAGACTTCATCCGCGCCGCCGGGCGGCTCGGCTACAAGGTCGGCCCGCGCGACGTCACCGCCGCCTCGCTCGCCACCATGCCGCTGCCTTTCGTCCTCCTCGGCGAGGACGGCGAGGCCAAGGTCGTGCTCGAGCGCCGCAAGGACGAGTACACGCTGTTCGACCCGAACCGCGCCAACAACGAGACGCTGCGCAGCGCCGCCCTGCTCGACTGGTCGAACGGCAGCGCGCTGCTCATGGCCCCCATCAGCGACACCGGCCGCGGCCTTGCCGGCTGGCAGTCGCTGATCTCCAAGCGCCTGCGCGCCGCGCTGATCGAGATCGGCATCGCCTCGCTGGTCATCAACCTGTTCGCGCTCGGCGCGCCGCTCTTCTCCATGACCGTGTACAACAAGGTCATCGGCCAGCAGGCGGTCGACACGCTCGCCGTGCTCGCCATCGGCATGCTCACGCTCTACGCCTTCGAAGGCACGCTGCGCGCGCTGCGCGGCTACATCGCCAGCCACAGCGGCGCGCGGCTCGACGCGCTGATCGGCAGCGAGGTCATGCACAAGCTGATGCGCCTGCCGCTCAGCCACTTCGAGACGACGCCGGCCGGCATGATCTCCGAGCGCCTGCGCCAGCTCGAGACCCTGCGCCAGTTCTTCACCGGCGCGACCCCGATGGCGATCGCCGACCTCTGCTTCGTCTTCATCTTCGTCGCCGCGCAGTTCTTCATCGACCTGCGCATGGGCGTCGTGCTGCTCGTCGTCATGCCGCTGTTCGTGCTGCTCTCCTTCTTCACGCACAAGGCGCAGAAGAAGCTGCTCGACCAGAGCTTCCAGGCCCTCGCCGCCAAGGCCTCGGTGATGACCGAGACGGCCAACAACGCCATGACCATCAAGTCGCTCGGCCTCGAGCCCGAGATCGAGAAGCGCTGGGAAGACCATCTGGCGCGCACCGCCTGGACCGGCTACCGCTCGGCGCAGCTCAGCAACACGCTCTCCACCCTCGGCGGCGTGCTGCAGAACGTCGCCAGCCTCGTCGTCATCGTCATCGGCGCGCGCTGGGCCATCGCCGGCGAGATGACGGTCGGCTCGCTGATCGCTTCCAGCATCCTCACCTCGCGCGCCATCGCGCCGATGCGCCAGGTCGTCTCGACCTGGGGCCAGGTGCAGGAGCTGCGCGCCGCGCTCGACCGCCTCGACGTCATCATGCAGGCGCCGGCCGAGCCGGAGCCGGGCGCGCTCGGGCCCGCGCCGCGCCTCGCCGGCGGCATCACGCTGGAAGACGTCAGCTTCGCCTACGGCGAGGAGCTGCCCAAGGTGCTCGAGTCCATCAGCCTGAACATCAAGCCGGGCGAGGCCATCGGCATCGTCGGCCCCTCGGGCTCGGGCAAGAGCACGCTCGCGCGCATCATCCAGGGCCTCTACAAGCCGAACGAGGGCCGCGCCCTGCTCGACGGCACCGACGTCGAGCACATCGCGCCCGCCGCCGTGCGCAGCCAGATCGGCGTCGTGCCGCAGGAGATCCAGCTCTTCGCCGGCACCGTGCGCGAGAACATCGGCATGGGCCTCGGCCCCGAGGCGGCCGAGCGCATCGTCGGCGCCGCGCGCTTCGTCGGCGCGCACGACTTCATCATGCGCCTGCCCAAGGGCTACGAGACGCAGCTCTCCGAGCGCGGCGTCGGCATCTCCGCCGGCCAGCGCCAGCTGCTCTGCATCGCCCGCGCGTTGGCCCGCAACCCGCGCATCCTGATCCTCGACGAGGCGACCAGCGCCCTCGACCCGGAGACGGAGGGCACGCTGCTGCGCAACCTCAAGCGCGCCGCCGAAGGGCGCACCATCCTCATGATCACGCACCGCGCCGCGCCTTTGACCATCGTCGACCGCGTCATCGTCGTCACCAACGGCCGCATCACGCGCGAAGGCAGCCCGCAGGACATTCTCGCGCCCAGAGCGGCAACGGGCGCCGCGACGGGCGCCGCCGCCGGCGCGAACCCGAGCGGCCCCAATCCCAACCCCTCCGGCCCCAATCCCTCCAGTCCGGGAGCCGCATCATGATGGGCGCTCTCAGCCGCAAGGTCCGCGACATCGCCCTGCCCGGCGCCTTCGGCGGCGACAGCGAGGAAGTGCAGAACCGCTACGTCGACTTCCTGCCGGCGGCCCAGGGGCTCGTCGAGAAGGAGCATTCGCCGCTCGCGCGCGTGCTGCTCTACACGATCGCCGCCGCCTTCGTGGCGCTGGTGGCCTGGATGGCGCTCTCCGTCGTCGAGCAGACGGCGAGCGCGCAGGCGCAGGTCCGCCCGGCGGGCCGCGTGAAGGTCATCAACCATCCGGAAGGCGGCCGCGTCACCGAGCTCTACGTGCAGGAAGGCGACCAGGTGAAGGCCGGCCAGACCCTGCTCGAGCTCGACCCCGACGTGATGCAGGAGGACGTCGACCGCCTGCAGCGCGACCGCGCCGACCTGCTCGGCCAGGTCGCGCGCCTCGAGGCGGAGGCGCTCGGCGACGAGCCGGCGTGGCCGGCAGGCCTGCCCCAGCAGGTCATCGACACGCAGACGCGCCAGCTGAAGGCGCGCCGCGAGGCCGTCGACCAGATGCGCCAGACGGCCCTCAACGTCGTCCAGCAGCGCCAGACGGAAGTCGGCGCCCTGCAGAAGGACATCGCTGCGAAGAAGAAGAGCCAGGCGATCCTGAAAGAGCAGGAGAACTCCGTCGGCAGCCTCGCCAACGAAGGCTACTTCCCCAAGCTGCAGTACCTCACCATCCTGCGCCAGCTCACCGACATGAACGGCAGCGTCGAGCAGGCCGAGGAGCAGCTCCGCGTCGGCACCGCCGCCCTCGCCGAGGCGCAGAGCCGGCTGACCAGCGTCACCAGCGAGAACCTGGCGCAGGTGCTCTCGGATCTGTCGGACGCCAAGAGCAAGCTGAACACCACCGAGGCCAGCCTCGCCCAGCAGACCACGCGGCGCGGCAACCTCGCCGTCAAGTCGCCCGACGACGGCATCGTGCAGAACCTCACGGTCTACGCCGTCGGCCAGGCCATCGCGGCGAACGAGCCGATGATGCGCGTCGTCCCGGTCGACGACCACCTGATCCTGGAGGCCCGCGTGTCGAACAGCGACATCGGCTACATCCACGTCGGCATGTCGGCGAAGGTCAAGGTGCAGACCTACGACTTCGCCAAGTTCGGCTCGCTCGACGGAATCGTGAAGCAGATCGCCGCCGACGCCAGCATCGAGCAGCAGGGCCAGCCGCCGACCTTCGTGGTGCAGATCGTCACGGAGAAGAACTACGTCGGCAACGTGCCGGGCCAGCATATCGTCTATCCCGGCATGCTCGCCCAGGTCGACATGGTGATCGACAAGCGCTCGATCCTCGCCTACCTGACCGAGCGCGTGCGCCACACGACGCAGAACTCTTTCCGCGAACGGTAAGAGGCGGAGACGGGACGAGGCGCGCCGCGAAGGCGGCCGGCGCCTATTCGATCTTCGTGCTGACGCTGGCTTCGGCGAACGTCGCCATGCCGATGTGGCAGGCGACGGCGGCCTTCAGCAGGGCCACGGCCAGCGCCGCGCCCGAAGCTTCGCCGAGCCGCATGCCGAGGTCGAGCAGCGGCACCTTGCCGATCGCGGCCAGCAGGCGCCGATGGCCCGGCTCCGCCGAGCAGTGGGCGACCATGCAATGGTCGAGCAGGTCCGGCGAGATTTTATAGAGCACGGCGGCGGCGGCGGTCGCCGCGTAGCCGTCGAGCAGCACCGGGGTGCGCGCCAGGCGCGCCGCCAGCACCGCGCCGGCGATGGCGGCGAATTCCTGGCCGCCAAGGCACTGCAGAATCTTCAGCGGATCGTCGAGCGCGCCGCGGTGGCGCGCGACGCCGGCCGCCACGACCTGGCGCTTGCGCTCCAGCTGGTCGCCGTCGACGCCCGTGCCGGGTCCCGTCCAGTCCTCGGCGCGGCCGCCGAACATGGCGAGGCAGAGCGCGGCGGCGGCGGTGGTGTTGGCGATGCCCATCTCGCCCAGGCACAGCACGTCGAGGCCGGGCTCCACCGCCATCATGCCGTAGGCCATGGCGCGCACGCAGTCCTGCTCGGTCATGGCCGGCGCCGCGGTGAAGTCGGCCGTCGGCTGCTCCAGCGTCATTTCGAAGACACGCAGGTCGGCGTCGATCATCTGGCAGAGCTGGTTCACGGCGGCGCCGCCGTCGATGAAGTTCGCCACCATCTGCGCCGTCACGTCGGCCGGATAGGCCGACACGCCCTGCGCGGCGACGCCGTGGTTGGCGGCGAAGACGCAGACGCGCGGATGTTCGGCGCGCGGCGGATGGCGTCCCTGCCAGCCGGCCAGCCATTCGCTGATCTCCTCCAGGCGGCCGAGAGCGCCGGCCGGCTTGGTGAGCTGCGCCTCGCGCGCGCGCGTCTCGGCGACGGCGGCGGCGTCGGCCGTGGGCAGGCCGGCGAACAGGGCGCGGATCTCGGCGTAGGTCGAGGGCGGCGCGGAAGGCTTGGCGGGCGTCTTGGGATCGGTTGTCATGCGCGGCAACGGCAGGAAATGGCGGGGAAATGGGAACCGGCGGCTGTCTGGCATCGCCGAGGCAACTGTCTTATAACCCTTCCAACGATCCGCAAAGCGGGATCGTTTCCCGTCAGGAAAGCGCCGCCGACCCATGTCCGACCCGTTCCCGTCCGCCGACCAGCCCAATCCATCGTCCGCCGACGCGCCGCCGGCCAGTCCCGCGCCGGACTCCGGGCCACAGTCGGGGCCACAGTCGGGGCCGCAGGCCAAGGACACGGCGACCCACATCCTGACCGGCTGGTGGCATGACTTCGTCGTCGCGCTCAACTTCCTCACCATCCTGCCGCTGACGCCGAAGCTGCCCGAAGGCCAGGACGCCCGCTCGGCGCTGCGCTACGGCGCGCGCGCCTTTCCGCTCGCCGGCCTCGTCGTCGGCGCCGCCGGCGCGCTCGCCTATGGCTTGTGCAGCCTGCTGTCGCTGCCGCCGGAAGCAGCCGCCTTCATCGCCATCGGCGCCATGACGGTCTTCACCGGCGCGCTGCACGAGGACGGCCTCGCCGACCTCGCCGACGGCGCCGGCGTGCGCGCCACGCCGGAAACCCGCCTGCGCATCATGCGCGATTCGCGCATCGGCAGCTTCGGCACCCTGGCGCTCATCATCGTCGTCGGCGTCAAGGCCGGCTGCATCACCGCCATCGGCTGGCCCGACCATGTCGCCACCATGCTGCTCGGCTCCGCCGCCGCCTCGCGCGCCGTGCTGCCCGCCCTGATGCGCTTCATGGCGCCGGCACGCAGCGACGGCCTCGCCTTCCATGCCGGCCGCCCGGAGGAGAATCAAGTCGTGCTCGCCGCCTTGCTCGGCGTCGCCTTGGCCTTGCTGTTCTTCGGCCCCGCCGCCGGCGTTGCCGCCCTCGTCGCCGGCGCGCTGGCTGCCGCCTGCATCGGCTGGGTCGCCAAGCGCCGCCTCGGCGGCTTGACCGGCGACGTGCTCGGCGCGGCACAGCAGATGGCGGAAGCCGCCATGATGCTCGCCGTCCTGGCCTTCTCGTAACGCCACGCAGGCTCTCGATGGCAGAACCCATCGTCACGACGCGCTGGTGGTGGATCCGGCATGCGCCAGTCGACAATCCCGAACGCCGCCTCTACGGCCAGAACGACCTGCCGGCGCGCTGCGAGGGCAACGCCTGCTTTCCGCCGCTCGCCCGCGCGCTGCCGTCGAACGCCGTCTGGATCACCAGCCACCTGCAGCGCACGCGCCAGACCGCCGAGGCAGTGATCCCGCATCTCGTCGAAGGCCACAAGGCGCCGGAGTTCATCGTCGAGCCCGACATCGCCGAGCAGCATTTCGGCAAGTGGCAGGGCCTGACCTTCCTGGAGCTGCAGCAGCATCTCGGTGACGGCTTCGCCGACTTCTGGCGCAATCCCGCCAAGGCGCGCCCGCCCGAGGGCGAAAGCTTCTCCGACGTCATCGCCCGCGTCGGGCGCGTCGTGCAGCGCCTGAACCGCACCTACGCCGGGCGCGACATCGTCGCTTTCGCCCATGGCGGCTCGATCCGCGCGGCGCTCGCCCACACCCTCGGCCTCGAGCCGGACGCCGCGCTGTCGTTCCAGATCGACAACCTGACGCTCACGCGCCTCGACCATGTGCTGACGCACGACGGCAACCCGGCCCCCGGCGCCATGCGGCCCTGGCGCATCAGTCTGGTCAACTGGCTGCCGGCCTGACCCTCACCATCCTCGGAAGGAGGATCGCCGTGCCGTCGTCTTCCTATCCCATCTCGCTGTTCCTCGGCGGCGCGCGCTCGGGCAAGAGCACGCAGGCCGAGCGCGTCATCGCGGAAGCCGCGCGCGCACGTCGCACGCGCCCGCTCTACGTCGCCACCGCCGAAGCGCGCGACGCGGAGATGCAGGCGCGCATCCTGACGCACCGCGAGCGCCGCGGCGCGGCCTGGGACACCATCGAGCAGCCCTTCGATCTCGTCGGCACGCTGGCCGGCAACGCCGGGCGCGTCATCCTCATCGACTGCCTGACCCTGTGGCTGAGCAATCTGATGCTCGCCGGCTGCAACGTCGCCGCCGAGCGCGCGCACCTGATCGCCGAGCTGACGACGCTGCGGGGGCCTATCGCGCTGATCTCGAACGAGGTCGGCCTCGGCATCGTGCCCGACAACGCGCTGGCACGCGCCTTCCGCGACGAAGCCGGCATGCTCAACCAGGCCATCGCCGCCGTCGCCCACAAGGTCGTCTTCATGGCCGCAGGCCTGCAGCTCGTCATGAAGGATGAACCCATGGCCGAGCCGTCGCCGTCGGGCTTCGCCGCGCGCTAGATCAAAACCGGAAGCAGGCTTGCGGCGGCCGTCGCCGCCATCGCAAGCAGGCAGGCGACGGCGTAGAGGTAGAGCGCGCGCGTGATGTCGTGCGGGCGCGCCCGCGCGACGCCGCCGCCGATCCACGGCCCCGCCTGCATCTGCCCGTGATAGGGCCGTGGCCCCGCCAGGGCCAGGCCGAGCGCGCCGGCCATCGCCGCCTCCGGCCAGCCGGCGTTGGGCGAGCGGTGCTTGCGCGCGTCGCGAAAGACGGTGGCGAAGGCGCGCCAGGGATTGGCCGTCGGCGTGGCGATCGCCGCCAGCGCCAGGATCAGCGCCGACAGCCGCGCCGGAATCAAGTTGGCGAGGTCGTCGAGGCGCGCCGCCGCCTTGCCGAACTGCTCGTAGCGCGGCGTGTGGTGGCCGATCATCGAATCCAGCGTGTTGACGGCCTTGTAGGCGAGCATGCCCGGCAGGCCGAGCAGGAGATACCAGAAGACCGGCGCCACCACCGCGTCGCTGAAGTTCTCCGCGCAGCTCTCGATGGCGGCGCGTGCCACCGCATATTCGTCGAGCGCCGCCGCATCGCGCCCGACGATGTGGCGCACGGCGTCGCGCCCCGCCACGACGCCGCCCGCGCGCAAGGCCGTGGCGACGCGGCGCACATGGGCGAACAGGCTGCGCTGAGCAAGCAGCACGACCATGACGAGCAGCTCGATCAGCCAGCCATAGGGCAGCAGGCGACAGCCATAGGCGATGCCGGCGCCGACCGCCGCCGCCAGCCCGACGACGACCACGACGGTCGCCGCGCCACGCAGGCGCAGCACGCCGCGCGTGCGCCCGTCGCGGTTGAGACGGCTCTCGAAGCCGGCGGTCAGTTTGCCGATCAGCACGACAGGATGGGGCAGGACGCGAAAGGCCCAGGCGAAGCCGGCCGTCGGCCATTCGAGCACGAGGGCCAGCAGCATGAGCAAGGCCGGCGGCGGGCCGCCAGGCCCCGGCAAGAGACCCAGCAGCGTTTGCTGCGTCGATACGGTAAAATGGCTGCCCAGAAGGTCGGAGAACATGGTTCCATGTTGCGGATTCGCCGCCGCGCCGTCCATCGGAAAACGGGCTACCAGAAAGCAGACCTAAGACCCTGATGACTTCCGAAACCCCCGCCGCCGTCCTGCTCTGCGGCCATGGCACGCGCGATGCCGAAGGCGTCGCCGAGTTCGAGCGCCTGCGCCGCGCCGTCGCCGCGCGCCTGGCGCCGACGCCGGTCGAGCGCGGCTACCTCGAGCTCGCGGCGCCCGACATCGCCGCCGGCCTGGAGGCGCTGCACGCCCAGGGCGCGCGCCGGATCGCCGCCCTGCCCGTCATCCTGTTCGCCGCCGGCCACATGCGCAACGACATCCCCGCCGTGCTGGACGGCTTCGCCGCCAGGCATCCCGATGCGGAAATCGCCTTCGCCCGCGAGCTGACGCTCGACGACAAGCTGGTCGCCGCCGCCGCCGACCGCGTCGCCGAAGCGGAAAAATCATCGGAGGCAACCGTCGCACGCGCCGACAGCCTGCTGCTCGTCGTCGGGCGCGGCACCAGCGATGCGAAGGTCAACGCCAACGCCGTCACGCTGGCGGAGCTGCTGCGCAAGCGACTCGGCCATGGCCATGCCGCCGTGGCCTATGCCGGCGCCGCCGAGCCCGGCATCGCCGAGGCGCTCGACCAAGCCGCCAAGCTCGGCGTCAAGCGCGTGACGCTGTTCCCCTGCTTCCTCTTCACCGGCGTGCTGGTGAAGCGCGTCTATGCCGCCGCCGACGCGGCGGCGACGCGCCATCCGCAGATCGAATTTCTCAAGGCCGCCTATCTGAAGGACCATCCGCTGATGGTCGAGACCATCGTCGACCGCCTGCGCGAGATCGGCTTCGCCTGACGCCGGACGCTTTGGCCGGTTTTCTTGCGCGCCCGCCTGGCATACTCTGCGTAGCCCAAGCCCGCCGCGCCCTGGAGTTTCCCGCGTGACCACGACGATGACCCTGCCTTTCGAACTGCCGGTCTTCGAGCCCGGCTGGGTCTGGCTCGTCGGCGCCGGCCCCGGCGATCCCGGCCTGCTCTCGCTCCATGCGCTCAACGGCCTGCAGCAGGCCGACGTGCTGGTCTACGACGCCCTCGTCGACAAGCGCATCCTGGCCGCCGCCAAGCCGGGCGCGGAACTGATCTATGCCGGCAAGCGCGGCGGCAAGCCCTCGCCCAAACAGGCCGACATCTCGCAGCGCCTGGTCGAGCTCGCGCAGGCCAATCGCCGCGTGCTGCGCCTCAAGGGCGGCGATCCCTTCGTCTTCGGGCGCGGCGGCGAGGAAGCCTTGGCGTTGGTCGAAGCCGGCATCCCCTTCCGCCTGGTGCCCGGCATCACGGCGGGCATCGGCGGGCTGGCCTATGCCGGCATTCCCGCCACCCATCGCGACGTGAACGCCGCCGTCACCTTCGTCACCGGCCACCAGGCCGGCGGCAACGTGCCGGAACATCTCGACTGGGCGGCCCTCGCCAAGGGCTCGCCCGTCCTCGTCATCTACATGGCGGTGCAGAACCTGCCCGCCATCGTCGAGAAGCTGCTCGCCGCCGGGCGCAACCCGGCGGAGCCCATGGCGATCATCAGCAAGGCCTCGACGCCGGAGCAGTCCGTGCTGGAGACCACGCTCGGCGACAGCGTCGCCGACTGCGCGCGGGTTGCGCCGCCGCCGCCCGCCATGGTGGTGCTCGGCGAAGTGGTGAAGCTGCGCGCCTCGCTCGACTGGATCGGCGCCCTCGACAAGGCGCGCTGACGGCGGCTTTCAGTGATAGCCCGCGTCGCCGCGGATCTTGCCGCGGAACACCCAGTAGCTGTAGGCGATGTACATCAGCATGGTCGGCACCACGAAGGCCGTGCCGACCAGCATGAAGGCCTGCGAAATCGGGGCCGAGGTCGCCTGCCAGATGGTGATGTTCGGCGGCGCCACATGGGGCCACAGGCTGATGCCGAGCCCGAGGTAGGACAGCGCGAAGAGCCCGAAGCCGAACAGCAGCGGCGCGCGTTCCTGGCGCTTGAGCAGCGCGCGCCATAGGCCGAGCGTCAGCAGCGCCGTCACGATCGGCACCGGCGACAGATAGGCGATGTTGGGCCAGCGGAACCAGCGCGCCGCGATGGCCGGCTCCGTCAGCGGCGTCACCAGGCTGACCATGGCGACGAAGGCCAGCGTCGCGATCAAGGCGACGCGCGCGACCTTGAAGGCCCAGTCCTGCAGCGGCCCTTCGGTCTTGAGGATGAGCCAGCCGGCGCCGAGCAGCACGTAGCCCGCCACCAGGCCGACGCCGGTGAGCAGGCTGAAGGGCGTCGCCCAGGCGAAGCTGCCGCCGACATAGTCGCGCCCCGACACCTCGAAGCCCTGGATGAAGGCGCCGAGCGCCACGCCTTGCGCGAAGGTGGCGACCAGCGAGCCATAATGGAAGGCCTTGTCCCATAGGTGGCGGCTGCTGTCCGCCTTGAAGCGGAACTCGAAGGCGACGCCGCGGAAGATCAGCGCGATCAGCATGACGAGCAATGGAATGTAGAGCGCCGGCAGGATCACCGCATAGGCGAGCGGGAAGGCCGCCATCAGCCCGCCGCCGCCGAGCACCAGCCAGGTCTCGTTGCCGTCCCACACGGGGGCGACGGAGTTCATCATCAGGTCGCGGTCGGCATGGCTCGGCGCGTGCGGAAAGAGGATGCCGATGCCGAGGTCGAAGCCGTCCATCAGCACGTACATGAAGACGGCGAAGGCGATGATGCCGGCCCAGATCAGCGGCAAATGCGGCGCGAACAGGTCGTACATGGCTCAACCCTCCTGTGCCGACGGTTCGGATGCGGACATCGGCCTTGCCGGCGTGCCGCCGGCTGGGGGCCTTGCCGGCGTGCCGTGGTCGGGCCCCGTGCCTGGCGCGTCGGGCCCGCGCTTGACCATCTTGACGATGTAGTAGACGCCAGCGCCGAAGATGAAGCCGTAGACCAGCACGAAGAGCGTCAGCGACAGCGCCACGCTCTGCCAGGTGATCGAGGGCGAGGCGCCCTCCGCCGTGCGCATGACGCCGTAGACGAGCCAGGGCTGTCGGCCCGTCTCCGTCACGAACCAGCCGGCGAGCACGGCGAGGAAGCCGCTCGGCAGCATGAGGTTGCACAGGCGCAGGAACCAGCGCGTCTCGTAGAGTCGCCCCGAGAGGCGCAGCAGGAAGCCGGCGCCGGCCACGAACAGCATCAAGACGCCGAGGCCGACCATCAGGCGAAAGCCGTAGAAGGGGAAGATGGAGGACGGACGGTCTTCGCGCGGCCAGTCCTTCATGCCCTTCACCTCGCCGTCCCAGTCGTGCGTGAGGATCAGGCTGCCGAGCGCCGGAATGGCGATCTCCAGCCGGTTGCGCTCGTTGACCGGATCGGGAATGGCGAAGAGCACCAGAGGCATGCGGCGCTGCGTCTCCCAGTTGGCCTCCATGGCGGCGACCTTGGCCGGCTGGTGCTCGCGCGTGTTGAGGCCGTGCAGGTCGCCGATGAAGACCTGCAGCGGCGCCAGCACCAGCACGAGCCAGAGGCTCATGGACAGGCCGGCGCGCGCCGTGTCGGCGAAGCGGCCGCGCAGCAGGTACCAGGCCGAGACGCCGATGACGACGAAGGCGGTGGTGAGGAAGGCCGCCGTCACCATATGGGCCAGCCGATAGGGGAAGGAGGGGTTGAACACCACCTTCCACCAGTCGACGACGTAGAACATGCCGTCCTTCACCTCGTAGCCGGCCGGCGTCTGCATCCAGCTGTTGGCCGACAGGATCCAGAAGGTCGAGAGCAGCGTGCCGATGGCGACGATCAGCGCCGAGGCGAAGAACACCTTCGGCGGCACGCGGTTGCGGCCGAACAGTAGGATGCCGAGGAAGGAGGCTTCGAGGAAGAAGGCGGTCAGCACCTCGTAGGACAGCAGCGGCCCGATGACGTTGGCGGTGCGGTCGGCGAAGCGGCTCCAGTTGGTGCCGAACTGGTAGGACATGACGATGCCCGACACCACGCCCATGCCGAAGGACACGGCGAAGATGCGCGTCCAGAACTTCGACAGGCGCAGGTAGACCTCGTTGCGCGTGACGAGCCAGCGCCCTTCGAGCATGGCGATGAAGGACGCCAGGCCGATGGTGAAGGCCGGAAACAGGATGTGGAAGGAAATGACGAAAGCGAACTGGATACGAGACAGAATGACGGGATCGAGGTCCATAGACACTCTCCGTGGCTGGCGTCGCCCCCGACGCGACCTTTCCCCAAAGGCCTACCCGCGCGCAGATTAGGCGAATTTTCCCGCAATCTCCAAGCGTGAAGAATCGCCGCCGGATGATGACGGAAAAGCGGCAAAAGCGGTCCGGCGTTTCATTTGCCGGCGTTCGGGCGCGACTAGGATTTGCCCTCGGGAGTCCCGAACGGGTAAACTGCGCCATGCCCGCCAAGAAGCCCGCAAAGGGCAAAGCCCCGCCTGCCGCCGCAGACCAGCCGTTCTGGAAGCGCAAGACGCTGGCCGAAATGAGCCGCCCCGAGTGGGAATCGCTCTGCGACAACTGCGGCAAATGCTGCCTGCTCAAGCTCGAGGACGAAGACACGGGCGAGGTCGACTACACCGACGTCGCCTGCAAGCTGCTCGACGTCCATAGCTGCAAGTGCACCAAATATCCCGAGCGCAAGAAATACGTGCCGGACTGCATCAAGCTGACGGTCAAGCTGATCGACAAGCTGAAGTGGATGCCCTCGACCTGCGCCTACCGCCTGATCGCCGAAGGCGAGGACCTGGAATGGTGGCACCCGCTGGTGTCGGGCGACCCGGAGAGCGTGCACAAGGCCGGCATGTCCGTGCGCAACCGCGCCATTCCCGAGAAGAAGGCCGGCGACCTGGAAGACCACATCGTCGACTGGCCGGAATGAGCGAAATCAAAGACCCGCGCGGCGTCTATTCCGCCGTGCTGACGCCCTTCGCCGACGACCTCTCGGTCGACCTCCCCGCCTGGCTGACCCATTGCCGCTGGCTGATGGCGAACGGCTGCGACGGCATCGCGGCGCTCGGCACCACCGGCGAGGCCAATTCCATCTCCCTGGCCGAACGGCTGGACATGCTCGACGCGCTGGCCGGGGCCGGCATCGTCGGCGAGAAGCTGATCCTCGGCACCGGCTCCTGCGCCCTGCCAGACGCGGTGACGCTGACCAGGCGCGCGCTCGAGCTCGACTCGCCGCATGTGCTGGCGCTGCCGCCGTTCTACTTCAAGAACCCGAGCGAAGACGGGCTCTACGCCTATTACGCCGGGCTGATCGACCGCGTCGCCGACGCGCGGCTGCGGCTTTACCTCTATCACATCCCGCAGACCTCGGCGGTGCCGATCCCGCACAGCCTGATCCTGCGGCTGCGCAAGGACTACGGGCCCATTCTCGCCGGCGCCAAGGACAGCTCCTTCGACTTCGCCAACATGCAGGCGATGCTGAAGCTGGTGCCCGACTTCCGCCTGTTCTCCGGCACCGAGACGCTGCTGCTGCCGACCCTCGAAGCCGGCGGCGTCGGCTGCATCACGGCGGGCAGCAACGTCTTTCCCGCCGCCACCGCCAAGGCCTATGCGCTCTGGCAGTCGGAAGGGGCCAGCCCCGCAGCACAGCAGGCGCAGGCCGAGCTGACCGCCCTGCGCCTGTCGCTCGACGGCGCGCCGCAGATCCCGACGCTGAAGGCGCTGATCAAACGCGCGCGCAAGGATTCCGCCTGGAAGCCGCGTCCGCCGTTCCTCGCGCTCGACGAGGCGGCGACCGACGCGGCGATCAAGCGCGCCGTCAGCCTCGACCTCGCCACCTTGAAGCCATGAACTTCTTCGCGCGCCTGAAGAAGAAGAAAGCCCCCGCCACCCACACGGCGCAGATCGAGACGCCGCACGGCTCCGTCACCCTGCAGGCCAAGCGCAGCCGGCGCGCGCGCCGCATGACTTTGCGCATCGACGCCGGCAACGACTGCGCGATCCTGGTGCTGCCGACTTACGTGGCGCTCGCCGAAGGCCTCGCCTTCGCGCGCAGCAAGGCCGACTGGCTGCACAGCAAGCTCGCCGAACTGCCCGAGCGCCAGAGTTTCGCCGACGGCGCGGTGCTGCAGGTGCTGGGCCGCGCCGTGACCATCCGCCACGAGCCGGGCCTCGGCGCCCGGGTCGTCGAAGAGAACGGCATTTTAAGAGTCGGCGGCGACGCCGACCTGCTGCGCGGCCGCGTGCTGCGCTGGCTCAAGCTGGCGGCGCGCAAGGCGCTGGCCGAGCGCGCGACCGAGCGCGCCGCCCAGATCGGCCGCAAGCACAGCCGCGTCACGCTGCGCGATTCGCGCACGCGCTGGGGCAGCTGCTCGAGCGACGGCAACCTGTCGTTCTGCTGGCGCCTGGTGCTGGCTCCGCCCGACGTGTTCGACTATGTCGTGAGCCACGAGGTCGCCCATCTCGCCGAGATGAACCACGGGCCGCGCTTCTGGGAGATCGTCGCGCAACTGACGCCCCATGCCGAGGCGGCCAAGCGCTGGCTCACCGACAACGGCGCGGCGCTGCAGCGCCAAGGCTAAGATCTAGCGGTCAGGCCTGTCCGACGGATAGGTGTAGCGCACCGTCGGCGGCGACGGGCGCTTCGGCTTCTCGCCGTTCGACGAGCCCGAATTGCCCAGCGACATGACGCTGCCGAACAGATTGTCCCACAGCGAGCCCGACGAGCGTTCCGGCTGCGCCGCCTGCACAGGGGCCGGCGCCGGGTTGTAGGCGTCGGCCATCGCGGCGCTGGAGCCGACGTCGCGCACCGGCAGGCCTTCGTTGGCCGTCAGCATCACGTCATGCCAGAGCTGTGCCGGCAGGCCGCCTCCGGCCACGCGCTTCATCGGCGTGCGGTCGTCGTTGCCGAGCCAGACGCCGGTCACGTAGTCGGCGCTGTAGCCGAGGAACCAGGCGTCGCGGTAGTCCTCGTTGGTGCCGGTCTTGCCGTAGACGGGCCGGCCGATCTTGGCGGCGCGGCCCGTGCCGTAGTCGACCACCGCGCCCAGCATGCGGTCCATGTCGGAGAGCATGTTCGGGCTCATGCGCAGGCCGGGGCCGGAGCCGACGCGCTGGTAGACGACGTTGCCGGCGGTGTCGCGCACTTCGGTGACGGCGTAGGGCCACACGCCGGCGCCTTCGTTGGCGAAGGCGGCGTAGGCGGAGGTCATCTCCATCAGCGTGACTTCGCTGGCGCCGAGCGCCAGGCCCGCTTCGCGCTTGAGCGGCGAGGTGATGCCGAGGCGGCGCGCCCACTGGATGACGCGGTCGACGCCGACCTGCTGCAGCACGCGCACGGCCACCGTGTTGATCGAATAGGCGACGGCCTGCTCCATCGTCACCGGGCCGCGGAAGGCGGCTTCGGAATTGCGCGGCTTGTAGTCGCCGACGGCGATGGGCTCGTCGACGAAGCCCGAGTCCGGCGTCAGGCCGGCGTCGAGCGCCGCCGCGTAGACGAAGAGCTTGAAGGAGGAGCCGGGCTGGCGCAGCGCGCGGGTCGCGCGGTTGAACTGGCTTTCGCCGTAGTCGACGCCGCCGGCCATGGCGCGCACGGCGCCGGCCGGGTCCATGACCACCACAGCGCCCTGCTCGACGTTGAACTTCTGGCCGTTGGTCTTGATCGTCTGGGCGAGCTTCTGCTCGGCGGCGCGCTGGATCTTCACGTCGAGGGTCGTCTGCACCACCACGTCGGCGGTGACGCCGCCGATGTAGCCATTGACCTGGTCGAGCGCCCAGTCGGCGAAGTAGCGCCCCACCCGGTCGGCCTGGCGCGCCAGCTTCAGCGGCGCCGCCTTGGCGGCGGCGGCCTCGGTCTTGGTGATGAAGCCCGATTCGGCCATGGCGTTGAGCACCACGTCGGCGCGGCGCTCGGCGCGCGCCTGGTCGCGCGTCGGCGCGTAGCGCGACGGCGCCTGCAGCAGGCCCGCCAGCACGGCCGCCTCGGGCAGCGTCAGGTCCTGCACCTTCTTGTCGAAGTAGCGCTCGGACGCGGCGGCGACGCCGAAGGTGCCGGCGCCGAGATAGACGCGGTTGAGATAGAGCGTCAGCAGCTCGTCCTTGCTGTAGTGGCTCTCCAGCCAGAAGGCCATGAGCATTTCCTGGATCTTGCGCTTGAGCGTGCGCTCCGGCGTGAGGAACAGGTTCTTGGCGAGCTGCTGCGTGATGGTCGAGCCGCCCTGCGACACGCCGCCCGAGCGCAGGTTGACGAAGACGGCGCGCAGCAGGCCGAGCGGGTCGACGCCGAAATGGCTGTAGAAGCGCCGGTCCTCGATGGCCATGACGGCTTCGGGCAGGTAGGGCGACATGTCCTTCACCGGCACCGGCGGGCCGGAGGTGTCGCCGAAATAGGCGAAGGGCGTGCCGTCGCGCGCCAGCAGGGTGACCGCCGGCCGCTTGGCGAGCTGCGGGATGCCGTCCATGCGCGGCATGTCGTAGGCGTACCAGCCGACGATGCCCGCCACCACCAAGGTGCCCCAGACGCCGGCGATCAAGCCCCACTTGGCGAGGCCGAAGAGGATGCGGCGGCCCGTCGAGCGCTTGGCGGCGGAGGCCTTCTTCTTGCGCGGCTTGAACAGGCCGGCCAGCAGGCCGCCGTCGAACAGCCCGCCGCCGCCACGCTTGCCGGAGCCGCCGCGTCCCGAACCGTCTCGGCCCGAGCCGCCGTTGCCCGATCCGCCCGAGCCGCTCTTCTTGCGCGGGCGCGGGTCGCGGTCGTCCGGACCGCCGGACGGACGTTCGGAGGGGGCGGAGTAACGCGAAGGTTTGCGACGGTTCGCCATGGCGGCGATGAGCCTATCAAATGGGGGGCAGGCGGCTGTCTAGAAGCCGTTTATGGCGAGGTTGTGGCACACCGCGCCGGCCGGATGAAGAAGCCGATGCCCCGTCACGAAAAGGACACGGGCGCCCTTGGGAGAACTGCGCCGGCAGGGGAAAGTTCCCCCGCACCGGCGCCATTCGAAGGCCCCCCATCAGATATCGGGGCCGCCTCACACGTCCAGGTTGGCGACTTCCAGGGCGTGGGTCTGGATGAACTCGCGGCGCGGCTCGACGGCGTCGCCCATCAGGGTCGAGAAGATGCCCTCGCTCGAATCGGCGTGCGACACCTTCACCTGCAGGAGCGTGCGCGCCTCCGGGTCGAGCGTGGTTTCCCACAGCTGCTCCGGGTTCATCTCGCCCAGGCCCTTGTAGCGCTGGATGCTGAGGCCCTTGCGGCCCACGTCCATCACCGTCTCGACCAGCTCGGTCGGCCCGGTGATCGTCGTCTCGACGTCCTTGTGCTTGAGCTTGGCATGGCGCTCGTAGACGTCCTGCAGCTCGTCGGTCATCGAATCGAGGCGCTGCGCCTCGGCGCTCTTGATCAGGCGGCCGTCGATCTTCAAGGTCTGCGGCACGCCGCGCAGAATGCGGCGGAAGAGCATGTCGCCGGCGGCGTCCAGGCTGCCGGCCCAGCCGCGCTCGAGCGCCGGCTCGGTGGCGTCCAGGCGCTTGGCGAGCGCCTCGGCGGCGGCAACGGCCAGCGCCTTGTCGTTGAACACGCCCTCGTTGAGCACGCCGAGGATCGCGGCCTGCTCGATCAGGATGCGCGAGCCGGCGCGGCGCGCCAGCGGGGCGAGCAGGCTGCGCGCGGCGCGCGCGCGCTCGACCGCGTCGCGCAGGTCCTTGCCGGCGCGCTGGCTGCCGTTGTGCATGATGAGCAGCGTGTCGTCCAAGCCCGCGTCGATCAGGTAGTCTTCGAGCATCTGGTCGTTCTTGAGGTAGACCTCGGAATTGCCGCGCTTGGAGCGGTAGAGCGGCGGCTGCGCGATGTAGAGGTAGCCGCGCTCGATCAGCTCGGGCATCTGGCGGTAGAAGAAGGTCAGCAGCAGGGTGCGGATGTGGCTGCCGTCGACGTCGGCGTCCGTCATGATGATGATCTTGTGGTAGCGCGCCTTCTCGACGTTGAAGTCTTCCTTGCCGATGCCGGTGCCGAGCGCCGTGATGAGCGTGCCGATCTCGGCCGAGCCGAGCATCTTGTCGAAGCGCGCGCGCTCGACGTTCAGGATCTTGCCGCGCAGCGGCAGGATGGCCTGGTTGGCGCGGTTGCGGCCCTGCTTGGCGGAGCCGCCGGCCGAATCGCCCTCGACGATGAAGATCTCTGACTTCGCCGGGTCGCGCTCCTGGCAGTCGGCCAGCTTGCCGGGCAGCGAGGAGATGTCGAGGATGCCCTTGCGGCGCGTGAGGTCGCGCGCCTTGCGCGCCGCCTCGCGCGCGGCCGCCGCCTCGACGGCCTTGCCGACGATCTTCTTGGCCTCGAGCGGATGCTCCTCGAGCCACTGGCTGAGCTTGTCGTTGACGATGCTCTCGACCACGGGGCGCACCTCGGAGGAGACCAGCTTCTCCTTGGTCTGCGACGAAAACTTCGGATCGGGCACCTTGACGGACAGCACGCAGGTCAGGCCTTCGCGCATGTCGTCGCCGGTGAGCGCGATCTTCTCCTTCTTGCCGATGCCGGACTGCGTCACGTAGTTGTTCAGGCTGCGCGTCAGCGCGCCGCGGAAGCCGGCGAGATGCGTGCCGCCGTCCTTCTGCGGGATGTTGTTGGTGAAGCACAGCATGTTCTCGTGGTAGCTGTCGTTCCACTCCATCGCCACTTCGGCGACGATGCCGTCCTTCTCGCCCTGCACGAAGATGACCGGCTGGTGCAGCGCCACCTTCGAGCGGTCGAGGTACTGCACGAAGGCCTCCAGGCCGCCCTCGTAGCAGAGGTCGACGACCTTCGGCTCGTCGACCGAGCGCGCGTCGGTCAAGGTCAGCTTGACGCCGGAATTGAGGAAGGCCAGCTCGCGCAGGCGATGCTCGAGGGTCTCGAAGTCGAACACGGTCTTGGTGAAGATCTTGTCGGACGGGAAGAAGGTCACTTCCGTGCCGGTGCGCAGCACGCCGCTGTCGACCGGCGCGTCGCCGACGATGGCGAGCGGGGCCTCGGCGTCGCCCATGCGGAAGCGGATGAAATGCTCCTTGCCGCCGCGCCAGACGCGCAGGTCGAGATGCTCCGAGAGCGCGTTGACCACCGAGATGCCGACGCCGTGCAGGCCGCCGGACACCTTGTAGGTGTTCTGGTCGAACTTTCCGCCGGCGTGCAGCTGGGTCATGATGACCTCGGCCGCCGAGACGCCTTCTTCCTTGTGCATGTCGGTCGGGATGCCGCGGCCGTTGTCGCGCACCGTCGCCGAGCCGTCGGAATTGAGCGTCACCTCGACGCGGTCGCAGTAGCCCGCGAGCGCCTCGTCGATGGAGTTGTCGACGACCTCGTAGATCATGTGGTGCAGGCCCGAGCCGTCGTCGGTGTCGCCGATGTACATGCCGGGGCGCTTGCGCACCGCGTCGAGGCCCTTCAGGACCTTGATCGATTCGGCGCCGTAGTCGTCCGCGGCGTCGGCTTTGGCTTTCTGCGATTCGGTGCTCATGGTCATCTCTCTCGGCGGTGATCCGCCCAAAAACTCACGCGATCAAAAACAAAACTTACGCCGCGCGAACAACGGTCGCGGCGGCGACACGAAACATCTGGGCCTGCTCGCCGAGCGGGGCGAACAGCGCCGCGTCGGTGCCCGTCATCCAGGCCTGCACGCCGAGCGCCGCGATCTCGGCGAACAGCGCGCGGCGGTGGGCCTCGTCCAAGTGCGCGGCGACCTCGTCCATCAGCAGGATCGGCGCCGCGCCGCGCAGCCGCGCCTGCAGCCGCAGGTTGGCCAGCACGATGCCGGTGAGCAGCGCCTTCTGCTCGCCGGTCGAGCAGAGATGCGCCGGCATGCGCCGCGCCGCGTGGGTCACGGCGAGATCGCTGCGATGCGGGCCATAGCCGGCACCGCCCGTCTCGGCGTCGTGGCCGCGGGCGCTCGCCAGCGCCGCCATCAGCCGCTCCTCGCAGGCAAGCGCCGGGCTTTCGCCGAGCCAGCGCTCCATCTCGCCTTCGATGGCGATCTCGGCGGTCGGGAAGGGCCCAAGCCCCTCTCCCATCGCCATGTTCAGGGCCGACACCGTCTCCAGGCGCGCCGCGGCGATCGCCACCGCGCGCTCGGCCATGGCCTGCTCCAGCGCCGTCAGCCAATGCGGATCGACGCCGCGGCCCTCGCCCACGGCCGCATGGCCGTATTTTTCACGAGCGCCGCGCAGAAGCTTGGCGCGCTCGCGCATGGCGCGCTCGTAGGCCGTGATGCGCCCGGCATGGGCCGGATCGAGCCCGAAGACCAGGCGGTCGAGGAAACGCCGGCGGCCGGCCGTGCCCTCGACGAACAGGCGATCCATCGCCGGAGTGAGCCACAGCACGCTCATCACTTCGCCGAGCGTCGAAGCGCCTTTGGCCGGCTGGCCGTCGAGCCGCACCAGGCGCTTCTCGGCGCGGCGCTCGAATTCGCCTTCGTCCTCGGCGCCGCCATTGCCTGAGGCCGGATCGCGGCCGGTGCCGACGGCGATCTCGCCGTCCGGCGTCGCGATCGTTGCGGCCACCGCCCATGCTCCATTCGAATGGGCGCTATTGGGCCGCTCGCTGTGCAGGCGGTCCACTTCGGCGAGCCGCGCGTTGCGCAGGCCGCGCCCGGGCGCCAGGAAGGAGATCGCCTCCAGCAGATTGGTCTTGCCGGCGCCGTTAGGCCCGACGAGCACCACGCTGCGGCCATCGGTCTCGAGGCGCAGCATCGCGTAGCAACGGTAGTCGGTCAGCGCCAGGCGAGTCACCGCGAACCGCGCGCGGCGCGGCTGCGCTACAGGACCGGAGCCCGGAATCGCGGCGGATGGCAGGGGCGCGTGCAGTTCTCGACCCTCCTGGGATTGCCTGGCGGGGCCGGAGCCCGCCTCAGACCCGCATCGGCATGAGGACGTAGAGCGCCGCGGCGTCGTCCACGTCGCGCACCAACGTCGGCGACGCGCCGTCGGCCATGGTGAATTGGACGCTTTCGCCCGCGATGCGCTCGGTGATGTCGAGCAGGTAGCGCGAGTTGAAGCCGATCTCGAGCGGTTCGGCGTCGAAGCTCACTTCCAGCTCCTCCACGGCGCTGCCGTTATCCAAGCTGGTGGCGGAGAGCGTCAGGGCGCCCTTGCCGACGGCCAGCTTCACGGCGCGCGACTTCTCGGTCGAAATGGTCGACACGCGGTCGACGGCGGCGGCGAAAGCCTTGCAGGGCACTTCGAGCAGCTTGTCGTTGCCCGACGGAATGACGCGCTCGTAATCGGGGAAGGTGCCGTCGATCAGCTTGGAGGTCATCGCGGCGTCGCCGAAGGAGAAGCGGATCTTGGTGTCCGACAGGGACAGCTCGACGTTGCCGTCGGATTCGTCGAGCAGCTTGCGCAGCTCGGCGACGGTCTTGCGCGGAATGATGATGCCCGGCATGTCCGCCGCGCCCTTGGGCAGCGGCACCTGGAAACGGGCCAGACGATGGCCGTCGGTCGCCACGGCGCGCAGCACGCCGCCGGCTTCCTTGGTGGCATGCAGGTAGATGCCGTTCAGGTAGTAGCGCGTCTCCTCCGTCGAGATGGCGAAGCGCGTGTGGTCGATCAGGCCCTTGAGTTCCTCGGCCGTGACCGTGAACTCGTGCGGCAGCTTGTCCTTGGTCATCACCGGGAAATCGGCCGGCGGCAAGCATTGTAGGGTGAAGACCGAGCGCCCGGCGCGGATCGTCAGGGGCGCGTTCTCGCCCTTCTGGGCCAGTTCGACCTGGGCGCCGTCCGGCAGCTTGCGGGCGATGTCGTAGAGCGTGTGGGCCGCCGCTGTGGTGGCCCCCGCCGTCGCCACCTGGGCGTCGACCGCCTCGGCGATGGCGAGATCCATGTCGGTCGCCGTCAGCTTGAGCTTGCCCGATTGGGCCTCGAGCAGGACGTTCGACAGGATCGGAATGGTATTGCGGCGTTCGACGACGCTTTGGACATGGCCGAGGGCGCGCAGAAGAGCGGCGCGTTCGATGGTCAGTTTCATGATTCGGAGCGCTGAAAAAGGATCAAGGGGTCGGGTTCCTGCCGTCAGTTCCCGCCGCGCGACGCGTCGGCCGGGCCGGCATGTGGATCCTGCGCAGCGCCCCGGGAAACC
>DASYCO010000053.1:0-6613 GCA_036500145.1 Alphaproteobacteria bacterium
ATCACGGTCTCGTTCGACGTGTCGACGGCCTTCGTCACCACGACGGGCAGCTCGACCCTCGACATGAACCTGGAGAACGCCGTGTTCGGCTCCGCTTCCACCGCGGACCAGACCGACTTCACGTTCAAGCTGGGCACCGGCTCGGAAGCGAATGTCGACGACATCACCATCTCGGTGGGTTCGGTTTCGACCGAATCGCTGGGCCTCGAAGGTGGCGACATCCTGACCAAGGCCAACGCCGACACGGCGTCGACCGCGATCAGCTCCGCCATCGACGTGCTCAACAAGGCCCGTGCGGGCGTTGGCGCCGCGCAGAACCGACTCGACTTCGCGTCGGACAACCTGTCGACGACCATCGAAAACACGGAAGCGGCTCGCAGCAGCCTGATGGACTTGGACGTGGCCTCGGAAATGACCGAGTTCTCGGCCAAGCAGGTCCTGGTGCAGTCTGGCGTCGCCATGCTCGCGCAGGCCAACCAGATGCCGCAGAACCTGCTTCGTCTGTTCCAGTAAGCGTTGCTACGGGGCGGAGGGGATAAACCCCTCCGCCCCGACTTTCTACCCAGGAGAGAGAGAGATGGACGTTCAGACCCTATCTGCGCCGACAGCCTCCGCTCCCGCCACCCACCGGTTCGACATCCAGACCGGCAAAGGCGGCGCGGCCCAGGCCGCCCGCATCGAAATTCCCGACATCGAGATCGCGCCCGCCCGCCCCCTGCCGGCGGCCATGGAGCTGCAGCTCGACGTCGACCAGGCCACGCGGACCGTCATCGGACGCATCGTCGACAAGCAGACCGGCGAAGTCGTCAAGCAGATCCCGTCGGAAGAGATGGTGCATCTTATGGCCCGCAACGCCGAATTGCTTGGCGCCCTTCTGAACAAGAAAGCCTGAGGGCAGACGCTTGGTCAACGCAGTCAGCATCAACAACTTCAACGTCGACGACAGCGGCCGCGTCACCGTCTCGGGTCTCGGCAGCGGCATCGACTATCAGTCCGCCGTCGATTCGATCATCAAGGCGAAGCAGATTCCAATCGACACGTTGGAAACCCGCATCACCACCAACCAGACCCAGATCACCGCCTACCAGACCCTCAACGGGCTGATGACGAGCGTCCAGAGCGCGCTGAAGAACCTGCGCGGCGCCATCACCCTCGACAACAGCACCAACGCCTTCGCCATCAAGCAGGCCTTCGCCTCAGTGTCGCGCAGCGACGGCGGCACGGCCTCGGCTGCCGCCAACCTGATCGGCGTCTCGCTGACCAACACGGCCGCCGCGGGCACCCACAGCATCGAGGTTCTGCAGACGGCCGCGTCGCAGAAAATCTCCAGCGACGCCTATGCCAGCCAGACGGCGACGCTCGGCTTCGCCAACGGCGACCAGTTCACCATCGAAGGCAAGACGATCAACCTGTCCTCCGCCGACACGCTGCTGAGCCTGCGCGACCGCATCAACGCCGCCAACACGGGCGCCACGCCGACCGGCGTCAGCGCCAACATCGTGTCCGTCAGCCCGACGCAGAACTACCTGGTGCTCACCAAGGACGCCGCCGGCACGCCCATCTCGATCAGCGACACGACGAACAGCCCGCTTGCCACCATCGGCCTGCTGACCTCCGGCGGCGCCGTGAAGAACCTGCTGCAGGCGCCGCGCACCGCCCAGATCTACGCAGACGGCCTGCTCGACAGCAGCGGCAAGTCCTACGAGACCGCCCGCATGGCGAACGCCAGCCTCGCCCTTGGCTCCAACGGCAGCATCCGCTTCGACGACGGCAACGGCACCTACGACCTCGCCTACACCAACGGCGAATCGGTGAGCGACCTGGCCAACGCCATCAACGGCGACAGCACCCTGCAGGGCAAGGGCATCTCCGCCCAGCTCGTGAACGAAGGCGGCCAGGTCCGCCTCAAGGTGACGAGCAGCTCCAACGCCTTCACCATGACCGAGGCCGGCGGCGGCAGCGCCTTGACCGACCTCGGCATGAACAAGGCGCGCCAGCTCATCGAGCGCCCGACCAACACCGTCAACGACCTGTTCACCGGCGTCACCCTCAACCTGTTCCAGGCCGAGGTCGGCACCGAGATCAAGGTCGACATCGAGCCCGACCTGAGCGGCGTGAAGACCCAGGTGACGAACTTCGTCGACGCCTACAACGCCCTGAAGGTCTTCATCAACACGCAGACCGACGTCGACCCCGACACCGGCGACGCGAACAAGGACGCCGTCCTCACCAGCTCGCGCACGCTGAAGAACCTGGAAAACCAGATGAACCAGGTGCTCGGCCGCGGCACGCAAGGCGTCAGCGCCGCCTTCAGCGTGCTGGCGCAGATCGGCGTCGGCTTCGTCGACAACTCGACCCTGAGCGACCCCACGCAGGACGACACGCTGGTCGTCGACGAAAGCAAGCTCGACGCCGCCCTGCTGAACAACGCGGACGACGTGCGCCGCCTGTTCGCCTTCGACTTCTCGTCGTCCAGCCCCGCCGTGACGATGCTGGGCTTCACCGACAACACCGCCTACAGCGCCGACGGCTACGTGCTCAACGTCGGCCCGATCGGCTCGGCGCAGGAAACCTCCGCCGCCGCCACCAGCAGCTCCGCCCTCCTGAACGACGGCACGGCCTCCATCGGCGCCACCACCTCCGGCCAGTTCACGGTCAACGGCACGGCCATCGCCTACGACGTGACCACCGACAGCCTCGACAGCCTGGCCACCAAGATCAACATGGCGCGCATTCCCGGCATCAGCGGCAGCGTCATCACCGACGCGGACGGCAACAAGGAACTGCGCATCAACTCGTCGAGCAAGGCCATCACGGTCGGCGGCGACACCGGCGACCTGCTGTCCAACCTCGGCTTCACCACCACCGGCACGCTGATCACCAGCGCCAACATCGGCGGCGCGGCCGACGGCAGCGACAACGGCACCATCACCATCAGCGGCATGACCATCACGGTCAACCCGTCAAGCGGCGCCAGCGGCCTGCGCATGCTCTACACCGGCACGACGGGAGCCAGCGGCATCCAGCTCGACTACACCGTCGGCATCGCGACGCAGATCTACGACATGACGGAAAACGCGCTCGACCCGACCACCGGCTCGATCCAGTCGGAAATCGACGCGCTGAACGACCAGAACACGGTGACCCAGACCCGCGTCGACAGCATGCTCGACCGGCTCGACCGCCAGCGCCAGACCCTGCTCAACAGCTTCATCGCCATGGAAACCTCCATCACGACGATGAACAACCTGCTCGACAGCATGAAGCAGGCGTTCAATTCCACGAACCAGAACGGCAACTAGCGTCGCCTTCGCTTCATCCCGCTTCGGAGTCCCCCTGATGTCCAACGCCGCCTCCCAGCACTACCTGACGCAGCAGATCATGACGGCGTCGCCGGCCACGCTGGTGCAGATGCTCTACGACAAGGCGATCGGCTCGCTGAAGGAAGCGATCAAGGCCATCGAGGAGAACGAGATCGAGGCGCGCTGGAAAGCCAACAGCCGCGCCATCGAGATCATCGCCCACATGCAGGGCACGCTCGACATGGAGAAGGGCGGCGAGATCTCCAAGAACCTCGACCGGCTATTCGGCTACATGCTGTCGCGCCTGCCGCGCGTCGACTTCCGCAACGACGCCCAGGCGGCGCGCGAAGTGATCGGCCTGCTCGAGCCGCTACGCGATTCCTGGCGCGACCTGGCCGCTCAGGGCGACAAGCCGCAGCGCGAGGCGGCGCGGGTCTCGGCGGAAATCGCCGCTGCGCCCGTCGCCAAGGCGCCCGTTTCCATGGCGGCGGCGCAGCCCGTCGCGCAGGCTGCGGCGTCCAGCCGTGGCGGCTACGCCAGCACGGCCCGGCCGACGGCGCGGCCCGACGGCGACGGCAAGCGCATCGTCCTCTCCGCCTAAGGGCTCCCATCGTCCCAGCTTCGGCCGCCCCGTTCACAAGAACGGGGCGTTTTGCTATCAGCCGGAGCCTTCTGCCGGCCCGACGGCCCTCGTGGCCAGACCGGCGGCACAATATTCCCGCCCGCCCTGAAGTTTTTGCCCGCGCCGCAGTTTTTGCCGCGGCCCGGCCCACCGGGGCAAAAAAATAACTCAATAAATACAATGTATTAAATGGACCTCCGGTTGGCCCGGAGCTTGCTCATAACTGTCTGACCCTAACCCTCATTGTGTGTCAGCCGCCGTGATCAATATCTCCCCGAGTGACCTGTTGAGTCCCACCGAGACGGCCCCCGTGACCAGCCAGCGTCCGGGCGACGCCGGCGCCTTCACCGGCCTGCTCGATCAGTTCGACCGCCGCCAGGCCGAAGCGGCCGAGAAGCCGCAGCGCCCCACGCCGCGCGCGCGCGCCGACCGCGACCAGACGCAAGCCCGCGACGACGACGCAACGAAGCCGACGCGCCGCGCCGCGCCTGCCGCCAAGCCCAAGGCCGCCGCGCCCGCCGACGACGCGACGCCGCCCGCCAAGGATGACGCCGCCGCGAAGCCGGCCGACAAGACATCCGCCGACGACAAGACGCAGGACGCCGCCGCGGCGAAGGACGATGCGACCAGCGACGCCGCCACGGCCGTTGCCGTCGCTCCGGCGCAGCCGACGCCGCCTGTCGTCGTCGTCGATCCCCAGACTTCCGCGCAGCTGCAGCTGACCGCGACGACGCCGGCCGCGACGGACGACGCCGTCGGCGGCATCGCTGCGCCGCAATCCGCCACGCCGACCGACGCCGGCAACGACGCCGCGGATGCGGCCGCCGACGCCGCTCTCGCCGCCGCCCCGACCCAGTCCGCCGCCAAGCCGCAGACGGCCGCGCCCGCAAACGCGAAGGCCGCGCAGACGCAGGCCGCCGACGCGTCGGCCGTCGCCGACGATGCGAAGGCCGCCCAGCCCGTCGCCGCGCCGGCGAACGCCGCCGCGACTCAAGGCAACGACCTTGCCAAGCAGACCAACAACGCCGCCCTTCAGGTCGCCGTGCAGGTGACCAGCGACACGCCGCCCAAGCCTCTCAAGGCGCCGGTCGCGCTCGCCAACGGCATGAGCGAGCCGACGCAGAGCGACGCGAAGACGACCGCGGCGCAGACTCCCGCCGCCGTTCCGGCAACGGGCGCCGCCCATGCCGCGACGGACGCCGCCAACGACGCGGCCGTGCAGCTTCCCGCGACTCCCGCCGCTCCCGTCGCCACGCCGGCCTTCGCCGCCATGGCGGATGCGGCCGCGGGCGACGTCGCCCCCTCGGCCGCGCCGGGCCCAACCGTCGGCGAGACGGCCGGGGTCGGCGCCGCAGCGCCCGCCACGCCGACGGCAGGCGCCACCGCCACGCAAGCCGCCGCGCAGGCCGCAGCCAAGGCGGCGCCGCCGCCGAACCCGGTGGTCGAGCAGGTCGCCGTCCACATCGCCAAGGCGTCGGCCGAAGGCGTCGACAAGATCAACGTCAAGCTCAAGCCTGCCAGCCTCGGCCATGTCGAAGTCCAGCTCAGCCTCGCCAATGACGGGCATGTGCAGGTCGTCGTCTCCGCCGACCGGCCAGACACGCTCAACCTGCTGAAGAACGACGCGCAGGCTCTCCAGACCGCGCTCAACGACGCCGGCCTGCAGACCAGCCAGCAGAACCTCAGCTTCAACCTGCGCGACCAGGGCCAGCCGCAAGGCAACGCCGGAAACGCCGGCAACATGGGCTGGAACGGCGCCACGACGGGCGCAGACGAACCGCTGCCCGCCATCGGCGGCTATCTCAATTCACGCGCCGCCGTCGGCGGCGTCGACATCCGCGTCTGACGGAGGACACCATGACCGCACCCGTATCCGGCGCGAGCGGCAGCCAGCCGCAGAGCCAGTCCGATGTCTCACGCACCAGCCTCGCGTCCGACGTCGAAAGCTTCCTGCAGCTGCTGACGACGCAGCTCAAGTACCAGGACCCGCTGTCGCCGATGGACTCGACGCAGTTCACCTCGCAGCTCGCGCAGTTCGCGACCGTCGAGCAGGGCATCAACACCAACAGCAACCTCGAATCGCTGCTGACCCTGACGCGCTCGAACCAGGCCGCGACCGCGCTCAGCTACATCGGCAAGACCGTCGAGGCGACCGGCAACGTCAACACGCTGACGGACAAGGGCGCGGAATACAAATACACGCTCGACCGGCAGTCGAGCGCGACGACCATCGTCATCCGCAATTCCGCCAACCAGGTCGTCTACTCGACGAACGGCGAGAACGAAGCCGGCACCTACGACTTCAAGTGGGACGGCAAGGACAGCAACGGCAACCTGCAGCCGGCCGGCGCCTATTCGATCAGCGTCACCACGACGGACGGCGACGGCAACTCCGGCACAGCGCCGACCTTCATCGCCGGCGTCATCGACGGGGCGGACATGTCGGGCGACAGCGTCAACGTCATGATCGGCTCGGTCGTCGTGCCCTTCGAGAACATCGTCACCTTGCGTAATCCGGAAACGGCGGACGCGACCACCCCTTGATAAGCAAACCCGCTTGATCTGCGCTGCAGACAGGACGTCTAAAGGAGATCCGAGATGAGTCTTTACGGTGCAATGTATGCCGGCGTGTCCGGACTGAACGCCCAGAGCCAGGCGATGAGCGTCATTTCCGACAACATCGCCAACG
>DASYCO010000054.1:0-21931 GCA_036500145.1 Alphaproteobacteria bacterium
CGGCATCGCCTACAACAAGGAAGAATTCCTCGACATCGTCGAGAGCGGCATCGACGCCTCGCCCACCGACGAAGTGCTGGTCGAGGAAAGCGTCTTGGGGTGGAAAGAATTCGAGATGGAGGTGGTGCGCGATCACGCGGACAATTGCATCATCGTCTGCTCGATCGAGAACATCGACCCGATGGGCGTCCACACCGGCGACTCGATTACCGTGGCGCCGGCGCTGACCTTGACCGACAAGGAATATCAGATCATGCGCGACGCCTCGGTGGCGGTCCTGCGCGAGATCGGGGTGGAGACCGGCGGCTCGAACGTGCAGTTCGCCGTTAATCCCAAGGATGGCCGGCTCGTCGTCATCGAGATGAACCCGCGCGTCTCGCGCTCCTCGGCGCTGGCCTCGAAGGCGACGGGGTTCCCCATCGCCAAGATCGCCGCCCGCCTGGCTGTGGGCTACCACCTCGACGAGATCCCCAACGACGTCACCAAGGCCACCCCGGCCTCGTTCGAGCCGACCATCGACTACGTCGTCACCAAGATGCCGCGCTTCACCTTCGAGAAGTTCCCCGGCACGGCGGCGCTGCTCACCACCAGCATGAAGTCGGTCGGCGAGGCCATGTCGGTCGGCCGCAGCTTCGCCGAGAGCCTGCAGAAGGCGCTGCGCTCCATGGAGACGGGCCTCACCGGCCTCAACGAGGTCGTCATCGAGGGCACCGAGACGAAGCCCGACAAGGACGCCATCCGCAAGGCGCTCGCCAAGCCGACGCCCGACCGCCTGCTGACCATCGCCCAGGCCTTCCGCCTCGGCATGACGCTGGCCGAGATCCAGGAAGCCTGCTCCTACGACCCGTGGTTCCTGGCCCAGGTCGAAGCCTTGGTGAAGACCGAGGCCGACGTGCGCAAGAACGGCCTGCCGAAGGACGCCTTCGCGCTGCATGCGCTGAAGCGCCAGGGCTTCTCCGACGCGCGCCTGGCCGAGCTGGCCGCCACGACGGAAGACAAGGTGGCGGCGCGCCGCAAGTCGCTCGGCGTCCACCCGGTCTACAAGCGCGTCGACACCTGCGCCGGCGAGTTCGCCTCGCGCACGCCCTACATGTACTCGACTTACGAAGGCGACGGCCTGAGCCCGGCCGAATGCGAGGCCGAGCCGAGCGCGCGCAAGAAGGTGATGATCCTCGGCGGCGGCCCCAACCGCATCGGCCAGGGCATCGAGTTCGACTACTGCTGCGTCCACGCCGCCTACGCCCTGAAGGACGTCGGCATCGAATCGATCATGGTCAACTGCAACCCGGAGACCGTGTCGACCGACTACGACACCTCCGACCGCCTCTACTTCGAGCCGCTGACCGCCGAGGACGTGCTGGAGATCGCCCGCGTCGAAATGTCGTCGGGCAAGCTGCTCGGCGTCATCGTGCAATTCGGCGGCCAGACGCCGCTCAAGCTCGCCGAGGCCCTGGCCAAGGCGAAGGTGCCGATCCTCGGCACCACGCAGGACGCCATCGACATCGCCGAGGACCGCGAGCGCTTCCAGCGCCTGCTGAAGCGCCTGAAGCTGCGCCAGCCGACCAACGGCATCGCCCGCTCGATCCCCGACGCGGTGAAGGTCGCGGCCAAGATCGGCTATCCGATCCTCGTCCGCCCGTCCTACGTGCTGGGCGGCCGCGCCATGGAGATCGTCCACGAGCGCGAGCAGCTCGACCGCTACATGACGACGGCCGTGAAGGTCTCCGCCGGCAACCCGGTGCTGATCGACAGCTACCTGCAGGACGCCACCGAAGTGGACGTCGACGCCATCTCGGACCGCAGCGACGTCTACGTCGCCGGCATCATGGAGCACATCGAGGAGGCCGGCGTGCATTCCGGCGACTCGGCCTGCTCGCTGCCGCCGCGCTCGCTCTCCAAGGCCATCATCGACGAGATCCGCGCCCAGACCGTGACGCTCGCCAAGGCCCTCAAGGTGAAGGGCCTGATGAACGTGCAGTTCGCCGTGAAGGACGGCGAGGTCTACATCCTCGAGGTCAACCCGCGCGCCTCGCGCACCGTGCCCTTCGTCGCCAAGGCGACCGGCGTGCCGGTGGCGAAGATCGCCGCGCGCGTCATGGCCGGCGAGACGCTCGCCAGCTTCAAGCTCTCCGACAGCGCCTGGAAGCCGAAGCACATCGCCGTGAAGGAAGCCGTGTTCCCCTTCGCGCGCTTCCCCGGCGTCGACATCATCCTCGGGCCCGAGATGAAGTCCACCGGCGAGGTCATGGGCATCGATACCGACTTCGGCCGCGCCTGGGCCAAGTCGCAGCTCGGCGGCGGCACCAAGGTGCCGCAGTCGGGCACCGTGTTCATCTCCGTCAAGGACCGCGACAAGGCGCCGATCGCCAAGGCGGCGCGCAAGCTCGTCGAGATGGGCTTCACGCTGATCGCGACGCGCGGCACCGCCCGCTACCTCAACGACCAGCACATCGCCTGCGGCGTCATCAACAAGGTGCTCGAAGGCCGGCCGCACATCGTCGACGCCATGAAGAACGGCGAGGTCCAGCTCGTCTTCAACACAACCGAGGGCAAGCAGGCCGTCTCCGACAGCTTCGACCTGCGGCGCACGGCGCTGATGAACAAGATGCCCTACTACACCACCGTGGCCGGCGCCCTGGCGGCGGTCGAGGGCATCGCCGCCGTCAAGTCGGGCAGCCTTGAAGTCGCCCCCTTGCAGTCCTACTTCAAGGCGACTTTCTGAGCGTGCCGGCAGGTTTATGTGGCGGCTTCATGTCCGGGTGGCGGCAAGTTTTTCCCGGACAGGCCTGTGCATAAACAAGCTTCCGATTGACAGGCTGGCTGGTGAGTCGGCACCCTTCGGGTACAAAGGCTTGGCGTGGCCCAGCCGGCGGACCGCCCTTCCGCAAAACCAGCGCTGCCGTTCCACGAGCCCGCATCACCGGCTCGGCGGGCCAGCGAGGTTTTGACAGGTCGGGCTTTTTTGAGAATCATCGTGGAGCGTGCGTCTCCGTCGCGCGTTTCCCTCGGTCCTTAAGCTTCGAGCAGCGGTTTTAAGACTATGGAAAAGATGCCAATGACGCCGGCCGGCTATGAGCACATGGTCGCCGAACTGAAGAACCTGAAAGACGTCCAGCGTCCGGCCGTCATTCGCGCCATCTCCGAAGCGCGCGAGCACGGCGATCTTTCGGAGAACGCCGAGTATCACGCCGCACGCGAGAAGCAGAGCTTCATCGAAGGCCGCGTCCTCGAGCTCGAGGACAAGATCAGCCGCGCCGAGGTGATCGATTCGTCGAAGATGACCGGCAAGACCATCCGCTTCGGCGCGACGGTGACGCTGGCCGACGAGGACACCGACGAGGAATCGACCTACCGCATCGTCGGCGCCGACGAAAGCGACATCGGCGGCGGCCTGCTGTCGGTCGCCTCGCCCCTGGCCCGCGCCCTGATCGGCAAGGAGCCGGGCGACACGGTGGAAGTCACCACCCCGGGCGGCCACAAGTCCTATGAAGTGATGAAGGTCGCCTACAAGTAGGCGCGCGCTTCGTCGCAGAAAAGAAAAGGCCCGCTCATCGAGCGGGCCTTTTGCTATCCAGCGCATCTGATCCAGCCCGACAGCCCTACTTGTCGAGCAGGCCGCGCAGTTCGGCATTCTCCTTTTCGAGCTGGGCCAGCCGGTCGTGCAGCGGGCGAACCGCTTCGGTGATTTCCGCTTCGGCGAAGCGCGGCGTGATGTGCTGCGAGCAGTTCCAGTCGAACGCCGCCAGATGCAGCCGGAAGATGCGCTCGGGCTTGGCCCGATAGCCCTGCGGCGTCACCAGCTTGGCCAGCGCCGGATCCTCTTCGAGCGTCAGGATTTCGGCATGGGCATAGATCTTGAGCCGGCCGCGGCGCTTGTAGTCCATGAGGAACAGGCAAGCCCGATCATTGGCTGAAAGGTTGCCCGTGCTGATGTACTGGCGATTGCCGCGATAATCGGCGAAGGCGAGCGTGCGATCGTCCAGCAGCTTGAGAAAGCCGCGCGGACCGCCGCGATGCTGGACGTAGGGCCAGCCGGTTTCCGAAACCGTCGCCATGTAGAAGCTGTCGCGGTCGGCAATGAAGGCCATCTCGTTGTCGCGGAAGCGGTCGAACTTGCGGTCGTCGTCGAAGTCCCGCCAGAGATGGTCCGTGCCCATCTTGACCTGCGCCGCCTGGACGCTGGGCGTCGTGGCGATGTCGAGAAACCCGTATGACATGGCAGCCCTCCTTGAGTTGAGAGACGGCGCGGGCCGACGAAGAAAGCGCCGCCCGCGCCCGCATCAAGCGATGTCGCGGACGTGAACCATCGGAAAGTCGACGTCGGTGCTGGCGACGACGTTGAGGAGGTTGGTGAAGATGTTCTCGGCCGTGACGGCGATGATCTCGACGATCTGGCCGTCGCTGAAGCCGGCGGCGCGCACCGCCGCGATGTCGGCATCGGCGACATGCCCGCGGTCATTCAGGGCCTTGACGGCGAAGCGCACCGCCGCATTCGCCTTTTCGTCGCCGGACTGGCCTTTGCGATTGAGGGCGATTTCCTCCGCGCTGAGCTTGGCGAGATTCAGGCCAAGGTAGCTGTGCGCCGAGAGGCAATAGTCGCAGCCATTCGCCTGCGCGATGGCCAAGGCGATCCGCTCGCGCGTCTTGACGTCGAGCGCCTTGCCGAGCGCGCCGTTGTTCGATGCGAAGCCCTGCAATGCGGCCGGGCTCTGAGCGATCAGCCTGAACATGTTCGGAACGACCCCGAGCTGCTTTTGCACCGCGTCCAGGATCGGCTTCGAGGCTTCGGGAACGTCATCGCGGGCGGGAATGGCAAGACGGGACACGGCTTTCTCCTTCGCAGAGCGAAGGTCGGGCATCGGCCCCCGCTCCGCACAGATAGGCTGTTCCATAAAAAGAGATAATCTATTACATATGGAAATATAGTTCTCACTTTATGGAAGAATAATGGACCGCCTCGATGCCATGAGAATCCTTCTGCATGTGGTCGATCGCGGCAGCTTCTCGGCGGCGAGCCGCGACCTGGGCATGCCGCTGGCGACGGTCAGCCGCAAGGTGAACGAGCTCGAAGCGCATCTCGGCACGCGGCTCCTGACCCGCACGACGCGGAAAGTAGCCTTGACCGACGCCGGCGCCGCCTACGTGGCGTCGTCCCGTCGCATTCTCGACGAGATCGACGAGACGGAGCGCGTCGCCGCCGGCGAGTTTCACGCCCCGCGCGGCGAGCTGGTCCTGACCGCCCCGGTCCTCTTCGGCCGCCTGCATATCCTGCCCATCGTCACCGAATTTCTGGGCGCCTATCCCGAGATCAACGTCCGGCTGCTGCTCACGGACCAGAATCTCCACCTGCTCGAAGACCATGTCGACATGGCGGTGCGGCTCGGCGCGCTGCCGGATAGCGCCATGGTCGCGACCCGCGTCGGATCGATGCGCACGGTCGTCTGCGCCAGCCCTAGACTTTTGGCGGGCCGCGCCGCGCCCAAATCTCCGAAAGACGTCGCAGAACTGCCCTGCGTGAATTTCGATTTCTTGTCGCGGGCCGCCATCTGGCCGTTCCGCCTGGCAGGCGAGAAAGCCACGACCGACGTGGCGATCCGCCCGCGTCTCTCCGTCACCACGGCCGAGGCCGCCGTGTGGGCCGCCTGCGAAGCTGTGGGAGCGACGCGCGTCCTGCATTACCAATGCGCCGACGCCCTGCGCGAAGGGCTGCTAAAGGTCATCCTCGCCGCGTTCGAGGTCGAGCCGATTCCCGTGCATCTGCTCCATGCCGGTCGCAGCACGCTGCCGTCGAAAATGCGCCTGTTCCTCGACTTTGCCGCAGACCGCCTGAAAGCAAGACTGGCTTCGCTCTAAGGCCGCGCGCAGATCGGCGCGCGCTTCATCGCGGAAACAAAGAAGGCCCGCCGAACTGGCGGGCCTTTTGCGTCGGGATGGGAGATCGCCTATTCGTCCGGCGCGTCGAGGTCGACCGGCACGCCGGGCTGCACCTTCGACGAGCGGATCGATTCCAGCGTGGTGACGCGGCTGACATGGGCCGTCGCGGTGATGCGCATGGTCAGCGCGTCACGGTGCTCCTTGTCTTTCGCCACGACCTTCAGCAGGAAGTCGCCGCCGCCGCGAATCATGTGGCACTCGCGGACCTCGGCCCAGTCCGTCATGGCCTGCTCGAAGCCCGACAGCACTTCCTGGGCCTGGCTGTCGAGGCCGACCAGGGCGAAGAACATCTCCTTGTAGCCGAGCTCGCGCGCCGCCACCTCGGCATGGTAGCCGCGGATGTAGCCGGACTTCTCCAGCGCGCGCACGCGGCGCAGGCAGGGCGGCGCCGAGATGCCGGCGCGGCGCGCCAGCTCGACGTTGGTCATGCGGCCGTCTTCCTGCAGGTCGCGCAGGATCTGGCGGTCGATGCGGTCGAGTTTCACGCGTTGCATGGCGAGACTCCGGGGGCCGAGCAAAAGGGCCCGAAAAGGCGGCCCGGGAAGCGGGCCGGATATGGCGAAAATGAACTGTCTGGAAGACCGTCGCGCGCCGGTGCAGGTCGTGGGTGAAGGTCGTGGCGGCGCCGGATCCTGCTCTCCATATAACGGCAGACGTAATATTATTTCAATGAGTCAAATGCCGGGCGTCGTTCGCCCCGCCAGCGGGACGGGCACCAGTCGGAAACCTCCGGAAGGCCTGCGCAAACGATCTTATCCACACCCCGCCATGCACCTTGCCGCAGCGCGGGAGCGTTTCTATCTTATGGACCCGGCGCTTGCCGGAACGGCTTTCCGGGGCGCTTCGCGCCCCTCACCACAAGGGGCGCGCCCGCGCGCCCCGTCACCCCTATCGCGAGGGCGCCCGTCGGCGCCGCAGGACAATCATGGCGCAGCAGCATCACAGCAAGGTTCTCATCCTCGGCTCCGGCCCCGCCGGCCTGACCGCCGCCATCTACACGGCGCGCGCCAACCTGAAGCCCATCCTGGTCGCCGGCCTGCAGCCGGGCGGCCAGATGACCATCACCCACGAGGTCGAGAACTATCCCGGCTTCGCCGAGGTCATCCAGGGCCCCTGGCTGATGGAGCAGATGCAGAAGCAGGCCGAATCCGTCGGCACGCGCTTCATGCACGACACCATCGTCTCGCTCGACCTCAAGCAGCGGCCCTTCGTCGCCGTCGGCGATTCGGGCGACACCTACACCGCCGACACGCTGATCGTCTGCACCGGCGCCCAGGCGCGCTGGCTCGGCCTCGAGAGCGAGAACCGCTTCAAGGGCTTCGGCGTCTCGGCCTGCGCCACCTGCGACGGCTTCTTCTTCCGCAGCAAGAACGTCGCCGTGATCGGCGGCGGCAACACCGCCGTGGAAGAGGCGATCTATCTCACCAACCACGCCGACAAGGTGACGCTGATCCATCGCCGCGACAGCTTCCGCGCCGAGAAGATCATGCAGGAGCGCCTGTTCGCCAATCCCAAGATCGACGTGATCTGGGACAGCGTCGTCGAGGAAGTCCTCGGCCAGGAGCCGGCCGGCGTCACCGGCGTGCGCCTGCGCAACGTCAAGACGGGCGCGGCCAGCGACCTGCCGGTCGACGGGCTCTTCGTCGCCATCGGCCACACGCCGAACACCTCGCTGTTCAAGGGCGCGCTCGACATGGACGAGGAAGGCTACCTGGTGACCAAGCCGGGCAGCACGACGACCAACATTCCCGGCGTCTTCGCCGCGGGCGACGTGCAGGACAAGATCTTCCGCCAGGCCGTCACCGCCGCCGGCACCGGCTGCATGGCCGCCATCGAGGTCGAGCGCTACCTCACGATCCACAACCAGCTGGCGACGGCGGCGGAGTAGCCGCCGCGCCGGCGGCCCTGCCGCATCTGCGAAACATCAGCGAACGCAGGCACTTGCCGAGATAAGGGCTTGGGCGAAGCGCGTCTGGCGTCCTACACTAGGACCATAGTCGCGGCCCGGCCGGGCGGCGACCCCATCGGGACAAGGGACGCCGCCGGCGCATGGACTGGGACAAGCTTCGCGTCTTTCACGCCGTCGCCGAGGCCGGGAGCTTCACCCACGCCGGCGAGGCGCTCAATCTCAGCCAGTCGGCCGTCAGCCGCCAGATCGGCGCGCTTGAGGAGACCCTGAAGGTCTCGCTGTTCCACCGCCACGCCCGCGGCCTCATCCTCACCGAGCAGGGCGAGCTGCTGTTCAAGACGACGCGCGACGTCTTCGCCAAGCTGGCGACGACCCAGGCGCTGCTCACCGAGAGCACCGACAGGCCCAAGGGCCCCCTCAAGATCGCCACCACCGTCGCCTTCGGCTCGATCTGGCTGACGCCGCGCATGAAGGAATTCCTCGGGCTCTATCCCGACATCGCGGTGACGATCCTGCTCGACGAAGGCGAGGTCGACCTCGCCATGCGCGAGGCCGACGTGGCGATCCGCCTGCATCCGCCGCAGCAGCCCGACCTGATCCAGCGCAAGCTGACGACCATGCACCTGCATGTCTATGCCTCGCCCGACTACCTCAAGGACCATCCGATGCCGCAGGCGCCGGAGGATCTCGCCCATCACGTGCTGGTGGTCTACGGCGACGACATGCGCCCGCCGATCACCAACGTGAACTGGCTGCACGACCTGGTGCGCAGCCGGCACATCAAGCCGCCGTCGATTCTCAAGGTGAACAGCATCTACGCGCAGTATCGCGCGGTGGTGACCGGCGTCGGCATCGCCAGCCTGCCCGACTACACGGTGCGGCAATATTCCAGCAATCTGGTGCGCATCCTGCCCGAGCTGGAAGGGCCGAGCTTCGACACCTATTTCGTCTATCCGGAAGAGTTGCGCCATTCGAAGCGCATCTCCGTGTTCCGCGACTTCCTCGTCCGCAAGATCGCCGAAACGGACTTCTAGGCCCTCCCGGCGCCCTGCGGGGTGCCATTGCGCCGCGAAACCCGCCGAATCCGATTAAGCCATTGTCAAACAATCAAAATTAAGGTTGTTGCGAACGGTTCGCGGGTAAAAATCATGGCATGCTATGGTCATATATAAGACTAGGCTATTAAGTCCTTGATCTGTCGTCAGGCGTGTTCTAGAAAGCACGCGTTCGACGGCGACATATGCGTTTAACGCATGCCTGACCCACGGAATCGGGTCTGGCGATCTCCACGGAAAAGGTTAGATTTATCTCCATTGAGATGTTGCATTGCGATATTGCACCGCAGCATACTCAGTCCAAGTTTCCGGTTTCGCCGGACGGTCGCAAGACCGAAGCGAGACCACCGAGTTCCGGGTGCAAGGCCCGGAAAAGGGTTCTTCGGAACCCTACGTCTCCCAGACGTGAAGCCTCCCTGTTAAACTTGCCGGACCTTCGGGTCCGGCTTTTTTTTTGCCTTTTTGCCGGCGAGTCCACGTTCCCGCCAGAATGCTCTGCCGCCTCAAGCCGCCCAGTCGAGCCGGCGCGCCATGGGCACCACCTGCACCTCGTCGTCCCGCGCGCCGCAGCGGAGGCACTGCGCCTTGACGCTGCGCCAGCGCTTGTCCACGCCATGGCGGCGGATGAGCGCCTTCAAGTCCCAGTCATGCGCATAGCCGCAGCTGCGGCAGACCACGCGGAACGGCATGCCCAGCGCATGGAGCGCGCCGAGGCTGTGGGGGATGGGCGAAGAAATGGCCATGCTGCGGCTCCCGACGTTGGACCTGTACATTCAACGTCGCGGCGAGTCTGCCGTTCCGGTCATTCGAAGAGCATCGCCACGGCGGAGCCCGCCATCAGCGCCGCAGTCGCCCAGCCGACATAGAGAAGCAGGGAGCTGATCTTGAAGCTGCCCATGCGGGCGCCGCGGCCGGCGAGCCACATCATGATAGCCAGCACCGGGGCGGCGACGAAGCCGTTGATCACGCCGCTCCAGAACAGCGCCTTCATCGGGTCGAGCGGCAGGTAGTCGATGCCGATGCCCAGCAGCGTAGAGGCGACGATCACGCCATAGAACGGCATAGCTTCGTGCGGCTTGTTCTCCAGCCCGCAGGTCCAGCCGCAGAGCTCGGCGGCGGCATAGCCGCCGGAGCCCGCCATGACCGGCACCGCGAGCAGGCCCGTGCCGACGATGCCAACGCTGAACAGCAGGAAGGCGAAGTCGCCCGCGATGGGCCGCAATGCCGCCGCCGCGTCGCTGGCCGTCGCCACGTCGGTCTTGCCGTGCAGGTGCAGCGTCGCCGCCGCGCTGATCATGATGGCCATGCCGACGACGTTCGACACCGCCATGCCGACGAAGGTGTCGAAGCGGATGCGCGTCATCTCGCGGGCCGCCTTCTCCGTCTTGCGCTTCAACGGGATCGTTGCCGAATGGCGATGCGCTTCTTCGACTTCCTGACTGCTCTGCCAGAAGAACAGAAAGGGGCTGATCGTCGTGCCGAGGATCGCGACGATGGTGGTGACGCCGTCATTGGTCAGCTTGACGTCCAGCGGGAGGAGGCCCCTGGCGACGTCGGCCCAGTCGACGCCGACGGCGAACACCACGGCGACGTAGGCGAACACGACGAGCGTCATGTACTTCGCGTAGCGGTGGTAGGGCACGAAGAGCTGCAGCCCGAGCGAGAACAGCGCGAAGAAGATCGTGAAGCCGTGCTTGCCCCAGCCGACCATGAGTTCGGAGACGGCGCCCATGGCCGCGAGGTCGGCGCCCACGTTGATGGTGTTGGCGACGAACAGCAGGCCGACGATCGCGAAGACGCAGGGCCTCGGCACGACGTCCTGCATGTTCTTCGCCAGGCCGCAGCCGGTGACGCGCCCGATCTGCGCGCTGATGATCTGCACCGCCGCCATCAGGGGAAAGGTCAGCAGCAGCGTCCACAGCAGGCCATAGCCGAACTGCGCGCCGGCCTGCGAATAGGTGGCGATGCCGCTAGGATCGTCGTCCGACGCGCCGGTGACGAGCCCCGCGCCGAGCCTGAAGGCTGGTTGCGGCGCCTTGTCAGGTTGTCCCGGCGCCTCAGCCCCTTCCGCGACGCTCACGCTTAGCGGCTAGGCGCCGAAGATGGCGCGCTCGGCGACGGGCTCGTCGTCGAGGTGCCGGGCGTGCGGCTCGTCGTGCTCGGATTGAGCGAGCGGTTGGTCGTCGCCGAATCCGGCGCGGCATTGGTCGAGGATGGGCTGGGCAGCGACGAATTGGCCGGTGCGTTGGGCGCCGACGGCGTCTGCGAGCCGCCAGTCATCCCATCCGACTGCGATCCCGTCTGCGCGTCGCCGCTCTGGCCGTCGCCGAGCATGCCGGGCGTCCGCGCGCCGCTCGCCGAGCCCGGGCCGTTGCGCAGCCGGTCTTCCGTCGAGCCCGCCGGCGGATCGCCGGGCAGGCGCGTCGAGCCGGCCGAGCTGCCGCTCCCCGTGCCGGCGCCGATGGCGCCCGTAGACGGATGCATGGAAGACGTGCCGGCGCCTGTTGAACTGCCGCCCGCGCGCCCGCCACTCGACGACGCGCCGCCGCTGGATGCGCCGCCGCCTGACGAACTGCCGCCGGCCCCGCTCTGTGCCTGCGCAGGCGTCAAAGCCGTTGAAAGCAGCAATGCGGCGGAAAGGACTGACACGACGGCAGCCGATGATGTGCGGAACATGGGAACCTCCTTCGACGCGGGACCGACTCCCCTTTAACGGAAGGAAGCCCAGCACGTTCCGGCGGCAGCGAGGAGAGTGGCGAGAGTTCCGCGCCTCCAATGAAAAACCCCGCCGTCAGCTTCCTGACGGCGGGGTTTTCGCAGAGCCATGCAGGCGCAGACGCGCCTCACACGAAGAGCTTTTCCTTCTCCAGGCCCTTGTAGAGGTCGGCGACGAATTCGCCGTAGCCGTTGTAGATCTTCGTCGGCACCCGCTCGTCGACGCCGAGCAGACGCTCGGTCGCCTGGCTCCAGCGCGGATGCGGCACGTCCGGATTCACGTTGGCCCAGAAGCCGTATTCCGTCGGGCCGCTGCGCTCCCAGAAGGTCTTGGGGCGTTCTTCGGCGAAGGTGATCTTGACGATGCCCTTGATGCTCTTGAAGCCGTACTTCCACGGCGTCACCAGACGCAGCGGCGCGCCGTTCTGCTTGGGCAGCGGCTTGCCGTAGAGGCCGGTGCCGATGAAGGCGAGCTCGTTGGTCGCCTCCGCCATCGTCAGGCCTTCGACGTAGGGCCAGGGGAACCAGAACTGGCGCAGGCCCGGCGCGTTCGTCGCGTCCTTGAAGGTTTCGAAATGCACGTACTTCGCCTTCGACAGCGGCTTGGCGAAGTCCACCAGCGCCTTGAGCGGAAAGCCGCTCCAAGGCACGGTCATGGCCCAGGCCTCGACGCAGCGGTGGCGGTAGACGCGCTCCTCGAGCGGCATCTGGCGCACCAGGTCGTCGAAGCCGATGGCCATCTTCTTCTCGACCAGGCCTTCGATGCTGACGGTCCAGGGGCGGATCGGCAGCTTCTGCGCCGCCGCGTAGATCGACTTGTCGGTGCCGAACTCATAGTAGTTGTTGTAGGTCGTCACCTGCTTCGCGTCGGTGATGTCGCGCTCGGGCCGGTAGCGCATGTTGCGCTGCGCCGGATAGAGGTCGGCGCTCGGGTCGGCGTCCTCGGCATAGGCGCGCGAGCTCGCGAGCAGGCCCGTGGCCGTCATGATCGACGCGCCGGCCGCCATGATGGGCCCGGCGGCGAGCGCCTTCACCAGCGTGCGGCGCTGGCGGAAGAGAGTCTCGGATGTGGCAGCGGAATCGGGCAGCTCCCATCCGCGTGGCGTCTTGATCAGCATGGCGTGCCTCCCGGCCTGAACCTGTCGCCCATTTTAGGCGATATGAACGGTTCGCGCCGACGGCAAAACGGTTACGGCTTCCGGCGTCACGCTTTCGTGAGCCCATGATGCGGTGCAACCTCACGAAAACGCCCCGGCTGCAAGGACAGCCGGGGCGCATCGGCAAAAACTCCATGACCGCCATCACAACCGCTATAGCGGATAAAATATAGCGGCTCGCTTTCCGGCCCTTACTTCTCCAGCATGGAACGCAGCATCCAGGCGTTCTTCTCATGCAGCTGCATGCGCTGGGTCAGCAGGTCGGCCGTCGGCTCGTCGCTCGTCTTGTCGACGAGCGGCAGCAGCGCGCGGGCCGTGCGCACGACCGATTCCTGGCCGTCGACCAAGTCCTTGATCATCTGCATGGCGTTGGGGACGGTCTTCGCTTCCTTGATGACGCTGAGCTTGGAGTAAGCCGCGTAGGAACCCGGCGCGAATTCGCCGAGGGCGCGGATGCGCTCGGCGATCAGGTCGACCGCCAGCGCGAGCTCGGTGTACTGCGCCTCGAACATCAGGTGCAGCGTGTTGAACATCGGGCCCGTGACGTTCCAGTGGTAGTTGTGCGTCTTGAGATAGAGCGTGTAGCTGTCGGCGAGCAGGTGCGACAGTCCCTCGGCGATCTTCTTGCGGTCCTTGTCGGCGATTCCGATATCCATGCGATCCTCCTGAGAGATGTGTCAGCGTGGCGGAAGACTAGCGCGCCATGAAAAAGGCCGCATCCCCTGACGGGATGCGGCCTGATTCGGTCGAAAGGCCGGGCCTTTCAGCGCCTACTCTTCGAGCGGGAAGAACTCGTCCTTGCCGACGCCGCATTCCGGGCATTCCCAGTCGTCGGGCAGGTCTTCGAAGGAGGTGCCAGGCGCGATGCCGGCGTCGGGGTCGCCCTTGGCCGGGTCGTAGATGTAGTCGCAATCGCCGCACATGTATTTTTTCATCGGCTTCTCCCTCTCCATGGGCAACTTGATAAACGGGTCGGCGTCACGGTCTCGGGCCGCGATCGCCGGCGGAATGATGGGCGCGAACCTACACGACGGGTCCGGGCTTGGCTAGACGCCGATCCGCCGTTTTCGCCTGCCGTTCCTCGCTCGGCGCGCGTTCGGCCATGATGGCAAACGCCTATTTATCCTGGGGACATTACAGGCGTTCACGCATCCGATATGGCCCTTGAGCGGAGCCGTGCAAGCGTAGGGCGAGACTCGAATCGCGAGTGCGAATCGTTGTCGCTCGGCGCGCCGGCAGCGTCATGTCCCCGCGCCTCGGCGCGCGGATGGCGCACGCTTTTCGTCGCATCCTTAAGAGTAGGAACGGCGTCTTCCGTCGGGCGCCCGTCGCGCCCGACGGAATGGAAAACCAGCCTGGCTGAATGGGTTAGACGAGCAGGGGCGATTGACGCCGATCCGGCCGGCCCTGGTCATTTTGACCATAATTTGAAACGGAAAGGTTGATAACGGAAAATATAGGCATATGATTGTCCATAATATATAAGCCAATCGCCCTCTCGCATTTCATTTTCCGTCATGCGCTTCGACAGGGCGACGAACGGCGGCGGCGCAAACAAGCCTCCACATAACAGGCCTGCGAAACAGGGGAGTCTCTCATGGACCGTCTTCGTGCGATGGAAACCTTCACGCGCGTCGTGCGCGCCGGCAGCTTCTCCGCCGCGGCGAGCCAGCTCGGCGTCTCGCGCACGATCGTCAGCAAGCATGTCTCGCAGCTCGAGAACCTGCTCGGTGTGCGCCTGCTCAACCGCACCACGCGGCGCGTCAGCCTGACCGAGAGCGGCACCGCCTACTACGAGTTCTGCGCGCGCATCATCAACGACGTCGAGGAAGCCGAGCTGTCGGTGACCAAGCTGCACAAGGAACCGCGCGGCGCGCTCAAGGTGCTGGCGCCCAAGTCCTTCGGCGTGCTGCACGTCACGCCGATCGTCAACGCCTTCAGCAAGCGCTATCCCGACATCCGCATCACGCTCATCCTCAGCGACAACTTCGTCGACCTGATCGACAACGGCTTCGACCTGGCGATCAAGCTCGGCGACCTGGGCGATTCGAGCCTCGTCGCGCGCCGCCTCGGCACGACGCGGATGGTCGCCTGCGCCGCCCCCGACTACCTCGCCGCCCACGGCACGCCGCGCACGCCGCACGAGCTGGAAAAGCACAACTGCATCACCCACGTGAACCAGACGCGCGACGGCATCTGGCGCTTCCGCGGCCCCGACGGCGAGCTGAACGTGAAGATCGGCGGCGGCCCGCTCGGCAACAGCGTGCTGTTCCTGCGCCGCGCCGCGGCCGACGGCCTCGGCATCGCCCTGCTGCCGGAAATCGACATCCTCGACGAGTTGGCCGCCGGCCGCCTGGTGACGCTGCTCGACGACTACACGACGGCGGAATACCCGATCCACGCCGTCTATCCGCACAACCGCCATCTCGCCGCCAAGGTGCGCACCTTCGTCGACAGCCTGGTCGAAGGCTTCAAGGGCGCCACCTGGGATCCCAGCGTCACCGCGCCGATCGCGCCCGCCGCCATCCTCGGCGGCCCGCGCATCTCGTCGCAGAGCGTCGCGACGCCGGCTGTCGCCGCCCTGACGGCCGCCAAGGCGGCCCGCAAGCGCGCGGTCCGCGGTTAAGGCGGGGCGCGACCAAGCAGCGGCCCGCACGGCTTCTCCGCCTTCGGCGGCACTGCTAGACTGCCCTCCCAAGGCCCTTCGCAGAAAGGGCCGCCATTCGGCTGGGGAGGCCGTCCATGATCCATTTCCTTCGACGCTATTCGTATGTCTGCGCCTTGCTGGCCGTCGCGACGGCCGGAAGCTTCGCCGTGCCTGCCGCCGCCCAGGACAAGATGGAGATGCGCACCGTCGCCGACGGCGTCTACATGATGGAGAACACGCGCGGCTCGGGCAATTCGAGCTTCGTCATCACCGATGACGGCGTGCTGGTGTTCGACGCCGACCTGCGCACCGCCGACCAGGTGCTGGCGCAGATCCGCAAGCTGACCGACAAGAAGGTCAAGTACCTCGTCATCTCGCATTCGGCCGGCGACCATGCCTCCGGCGCCTGGCTCTACCGCGAGGACAAGCCGGTCTTCATCGCCACCAAGACCCAGATGCGCGACCTCTACATGCAGGAAAGCAAGGAGTTCGAGGAGCGCAAGAAGACCGACGAGGCCTACAAGGGCAAGGAGCTGACGCGCCCCGACATCGGCTTCGAAGGCGGCCTGACGCTGCAGTTCGGCGGCCTCACCTTCGTGCTCACCGAAGAGGGCGTGAGCCACAGCACCAGCGACGTCACCGTCTTCATCCCGCAGAAGCGCGTGTTCCTGACCGGCGACCTGCTCGACACGGAAATCCACCCCGGCCAGGGCGAATCGGCCGGCGTGTTCTTCTCCAACGTGAAGGGCTGGCTGAAGAACCTCGACAACATCATGGCGCGCAACCTGCCGGTCGACACCTACGTGCCGGGCCACGGCCCGGTGCATGTCGGCCGCGGCGTCGCCGACATCCAGGAGCAGAAGGCCTACTTCATCGCCATGCGCAACGAGGTGTCGAAGATGATGGCGGCCGGCAAGAGCCTGGCGCAGATCGAGAAGGAGATCGAAGTGCCGAAGGAGTTCGCGCACTACCAGCGCAAGCCGCGCCTCGTCTCCTTCGTGAAGCTCTACTACAACCAGCTCATCGAGCAGGGCTACTGAGGCCAGGAAAAAGGCCTGAGCGTTCCGCGCTCAGGCCTTTTCTCTTCATCCGTCATCCTCGGACTTGATCCGAGGGTCCATCCGTCCAGCGCCTAGACGCTTGCAACATGGATGCTCGGATCAAGTCCGAGCACGACGGTTTTATTACTTCAAAGAGCCGCAGAACTTCGCGATGCGGCCGCAGGCGTCCTTCAGCGATTCCATCGAGGCCGCGTAGGAGATGCGGAAGTGCGGCGACAGGCCGAAGGCCTCGCCCTGCACCACTGCGATGCCTTCCGCCGCCAAGAGCTCGGTGGCGAAGATGGTGTCGTTCTCGACCACCTTGCCCGCCGGCGTCTTCTTGCCGATGAGGCCGGCGCAGGACGGGTAGACGTAGAAGGCGCCTTCCGGCGTCGGGCAGTTGAGGCCCGGCGCGTCGTTGAGCATCTTCACGACGACGTCGCGGCGCGACTTGAAGGCTTCGCGCCACTTCGGCAGGAAGTCCTGCGTGCCGTTGAGCGCGACGACCGAGGCGGCCTGGCTGATCGAGGACGGGTTCGACGTGCTCTGCGACTGCACGGTGCCCATCGCCTTGATGAGGGCCACCGGGCCGGCGGCGTAGCCGATGCGCCAGCCGGTCATCGAATAGGCCTTAGACACGCCGTTCATGGTCAGCGTGCGGTCGTAGAGCTTGGGCTCCACCTGGGCGATGGTGGAGAACTCGAAGCCGTCATAGACGAGATGCTCGTAGATGTCGTCCGACAGGATGTGGACCTGCGGATGGCGCAGCAGCACCTCGGCGAGCGCCTTCAGCTCGGCCTTCGTGTAGGCGGCGCCCGTCGGGTTGGACGGCGAGTTGAGGATGAGCCACTTGGTCTTCGGCGTGATCGCCGCTTCCAGCTCTTCCGGGCGCATCTTGAAGCCCTGGTTCTGGTTGCAGCGCACGAACACCGGCGTCGCGTCCATCAGCAGCACGATGTCCGGATAGGACACCCAGTAGGGCGCCGGGATGATGACCTCGTCGCCCTGGTTCAGCGTCGCGGCCATGGCGTTGTAGATGATGTGCTTGCCGCCGGCGCCGACGATGACCTGGTTGGGCTGGTAGGTCAGGCCGTTCTCGCGCGCGAACTTTGCGACGATCGCCTTCTTCAGCGCAGGCGTGCCGTCGACGGCGGTGTACTTCGTCTCGCCGCGGTTGATCGCCGCGATGGCTTCCGCCTTGATGTGGTCCGGAGTGTCGAAGTCCGGCTCGCCGGCCGACAGGCCGATGACGTCGCGGCCGGCCGCCTTCATTTCGGCGGCGAGAGCGGTGATGGCCATGGTGGGCGACGGCTTGATCTGGCCGAGGCGGCGGGCGATGAAACTGGCGGCGGACGGAGCGGCAGACGACATGGGGGCCTGTGCTGACTGGAGGGGAAATGCCCAGAATTGGGCGGTGCGGGAGGGCGAAAGCTAACCCCGCCTCCGGACCGGCGCAACAGCCTCCGACGGATATTTCTCCGCCGCGTTGCCGAAACGCCCAAAAACGCCGAAGGGCCGGAAAGTCTGGCTTTCCGGCCCCTCGTTCAGCCCCGGCGTTTCACTTTGCCGTGTGGTCAGTCCAGGTCGAAGACCAAGACCTCCGCCCGCTCCTCGCCCACGCCGGCCAGCGTCACCTCGGCCTCGCCGGTCAGCGCCAGGCCGTCGCCCGTGGCCAGGGCCTGGCCGTTGACCTGAACCTGGCCCTTGGCCACGTGGATCCAGCCGTTGCCGCTGGCGAGCCGGTGCGTCGCCGTCTCGCCCGCCTTGAGCTTGGCGACATGGATCGCGGCGTCGGCGTGGATCGTCACCGAGCCGTCGCGGCCGTCCGGCGTCGCCACCGGCACCAGCTTGCCGTCGGCGGACTGCAGGGCCTTCTGCTCGTAGCTCGGCGCGATGCCCTCAGCCTTGGGCTCGATCCAGATCTGCAGCAGGTGCACGCCTTCGTCGCGCGACGGGTTGAACTCGCTGTGGCGGATGCCGCTGCCCGCCGACATGCGCTGGGCGTCGCCCGGACGGATCACCGAGCCGGTGCCGAGGCTGTCCTTGTGCTCCAGAGAGCCGTCGAGGATGTAGGTGACGATCTCCATGTCGGCGTGGCCATGCGTGGGAAAGCCCGAGGCGCCGGCGATCAGGTCGTCGTTGATCACCCGCAGGTTGCGAAAGCCCATGCGGTTCGGGTCGTAATGGTGGCCGAACGAGAAGCTGTGCTTGCTGTTCAGCCAGTTGATCTGGGTGGCGAAGCGCTCGTTCGCGGGATGAAGCTGCATCATGGTCTGTCCTCCTCGGCCGGCGGCGGCCCATCTGCGGGCGGGCCGGCAATTCGTTCAATGTTGAACCATTGACCATCAGATAATGGTTCAATGTTAAACTTTCAAGGGTCGCCCTTCGGGGGGCCGACCGCCTCAGGATTCGGCCTGCGCCAGCCCCAGTTTCCTGCTCAGTTTGCCTAGGGTTTCCTGTTCCGCCGGGGTCAGGGCGGCGAAGGCGGCGGCGACGTTGGCGGCGTGGCGCGGGAACAGCCCGCGGATCAGCTTGCGCCCCGTCACGGTCAGCTGGACGACCAGCAGCCGCTTGTCCGACGGGTCGCGCCTGCGGCTGATCAGTCCGCGCTTTTCCAGGTTGCCGACCACCATGGTCAGATTGCCGTCGCTTTTCAGCAGCTTGGCGGCCAGGTCCTTCTGGCAGAGGGGGCCGAGGTGGAGCAGGGCCTCGAGTACGCCGAACTGGCTGGTGCTGAGCCCGGCCTCGGCGAACAGCCCGTCCAGCCGGCCGTTCACCGCATTGGCGGCGCGCGTCAGCTTGACCAGGGCGTCGAATGCCCGCACTTCCTCGGCGGCGCCTTGATAATGGGTCGGCATCGGGCCTCCTCGGTGGAACTCCAGCGGCTCCATTGTTTCGATATTAAACTATTTAGGCACTTTGACGGGCCGGTCAAGCACCCCTAGCCTTTTGGCCCGGGCCTCCCTATCTAGGGGTGGTCCCCGAACATCTCCGCCCCATTCTCGCCCACGAAAGCCCGATCCCCAGATGAGCCCGACGCCCGACCTGTCGCCCATGCTGACGAACCCGGCCAAGGACACGCCCAAGAAGAAGGGCGCGCCGTTCCGCGTCGTGTCCGACTTCAAGCCGGCGGGCGACCAGCCCCAGGCGATCGAGGAACTGACCAAGGGCCTGCAGGCCGGCGAGCGCGACCAGGTGCTGCTCGGCGTCACCGGCTCGGGCAAGACCTTCACCATGGCGCATGTCATCGAGCGGCTGCAGCGCCCGACCGTGGTGCTGGCGCCCAACAAGACGCTGGCGGCGCAGCTCTACGCCGAGATGAAGAGCTTCTTCCCCGACAACGCAGTCGAGTACTTCGTCTCCTACTACGACTACTACCAGCCGGAAGCCTACGTCGCGCGCACCGACACCTACATCGAGAAGGACGCCTCGATCAACGAGGAGATCGACCGCATGCGCCACGCGGCGACGCGCGCTCTGCTCGAACGCGACGACGTCATCATCGTCGCCTCGGTCTCCTGCATCTACGGCATCGGCTCGGTCGAGACCTACTCGGCCATGACCGTGCCGATCAAGGTCGGCGACAGCATCGAGCGATCCGACCTGCTGCGCAAGTTCGTCGAGCTGCAGTACCGCCGCAACGACATGGCCTTCGCGCGCGGCGACTTCCGCGTGCGCGGCGATTCCATCGAGCTGTTTCCCGCCCACTACGAGGACCGCGCCTGGCGCATCGGCATGTTCGGCGACGAGATCGAGAGCATCGTCGAGTTCGACCCGCTGACCGGCGAGAAGGGCAAGCCGCTCGAAGACATCACGATCTACCCGAACAGCCACTACGTGACGCCGCGCCCGACGCTGCAGCAGGCCGTCAAGGGCATCAAGGCGGAGCTGAAGCCGCGCCTGGAGGAGCTGCACCGCGAGAACAAGCTGATCGAGGCGCAGCGCCTGCAGGAACGCGTCACCTTCGACCTCGAGATGATGGAGACGACCGGGCACTGCGCCGGCATCGAGAACTACTCGCGCTACCTGACCGGCCGCCCGGCCGGCGCGCCGCCGCCGACGCTGTTCGAGTACATCCCGAAGAACGCGCTGCTCATCGTCGACGAGAGCCACGTCACGGTGCCGCAGATCGGCGGCATGTTCAAAGGCGACTATGCGCGCAAGAAGACGCTGGCCGACTTCGGCTTCCGCCTGCCCTCCTGCATTGACAACCGCCCGCTCAAGTTCGACGAGTGGGAGCAGATGCGGCCCGATTCGGTGTTCGTCTCGGCGACGCCGGGCAACTGGGAGATGGAGCGCACCGGCGGCGTCTTCGCCGAGCAGCTCATCCGCCCGACCGGCCTGATCGACCCCGTCTGCATCGTCCGGCCGGTCGAGCACCAGGTCGACGACCTGCTCGCCGAATGCCGCGACGCGGCGGCCAAGGGCCAGCGCGTGCTCGTCACCACGCTGACCAAGCGCATGTCGGAAGACCTCACCGAATACATGGCCGAAGCGGGCCTGCGCGTGCGCTATCTCCATAGCGACATCGAGACGCTGGAGCGCATCGAGATCATCCGCGACCTGCGCCTCGGCGCCTACGACGTGCTGATCGGCATCAACCTGCTGCGCGAAGGCCTGGACATCCCCGAATGCGCGCTGGTCGCCATCCTCGACGCCGACAAGGAAGGCTTCCTGCGCTCGAAAACCTCGCTTGTGCAGACGATCGGCCGCGCCGCCCGCAACATCGACGGCCGCGTCATCCTCTACGCCGACGTGATGACCGCCTCGCTGCAATATGCCATCGACGAGACCAACCGCCGCCGCGCCAAGCAGTCCGCCTACAACGCGGAGCACGGCATCACGCCGGAGAGCGTGCGCAAGCAGATCGGCGCGACGATGAACTCGGTCTACAAGCAGGACTACGTCACCGTCGGCACCGGCGACGACGAAGTCGCCCACCTGTCGGGCCAGAAGCTGCGCGACCACATCGAAGAGCTGGAGAAGCGCATGCGCAAGGCGGCCGCCGACCTCGAGTTCGAGGAAGCGGCCCGCCTGCGCGACGAGCTGCGCCGCCTGGAGGCCGCCGAGCTGGGCCTGCCGGCGTCGCCCGGCGACCCGCGCCGCGTGAGCGCCGGCCAGGCCGGCGTCACCAAGGGCCTGGCGCGCAGCTTCAAGGAGACGCCGCGCGGCTACGGCGCGCCGACCAAGGCCATGAAGGGCGGCAAGAAGACCGGCCGGCCCACGACCAAGCGGCGCAGCGAGCCTTAGGGCCGCATCGCGGAGGGGGAGAGCATTGTCCGACACGGTCGCCACGGCCGCCGAAGGGAAGTCCTGCGGCAGCTGCACGCTTTGCTGCAAGGTGATGAGCATCACGGCTCTCGCCAAGCCGCATGGCGTCTGGTGCAGCCATTGCCGGATCGGCGGCGGCTGCCAGATCCACCAGACCAAGCCGGCGGAATGCACCGACTTCTACTGCGGCTACCTGCAGGACG
>DASYCO010000055.1:0-114384 GCA_036500145.1 Alphaproteobacteria bacterium
TGCTTGCTCGGCGTCTCGATGTAACGCCGCGATACGTACAGTTGCTGCTTGCCGAGATAGAAACATCATTCACCGATGAATTGACCAAACGGCGCCTCGACCGCGCTCGGGAAACTCTTGCGTCTCCCCATTGCTTTCATAAAAGCATTATGGACATTAGCCAGGAATGCGGGTTTTCGACGATATCCCATTTCCATCGAATTTTTCGCCGGCGTTTTGGCGTGACGCCGGGCGAGGTGCGCGCCTCCATTCAGCGGCGAGAACGCGATCAGATCGCGAAATAACACATTCGCGTAGAGAAGAAATTACAAAGAAAATTTATCGTTCATCTCAGGCAAGAAATGCTGGCGATCCCGGGAAGACTCGAACTTCCGACCTGCGGTTTAGGAAACCGCCGCTCTATCCAGCTGAGCTACGGGACCGTGCGGCATCTTTAGCACAGACAAAATTTCGCGCCTATCTTGCGGATATTCGCGATCCGTATCCCAGCAATCTTTCCAAAGCAAATGGCGGCTCCTGTTCTGAAGCCGCCATGAGATTCGGGCTTGTTGCTCAAACCGATTTCAGCGCGTCTCGCACCTTTTCCGGCTTGAACGGCACGGAGCGAAGCCGCGCGCCGGTCGCGTCGAACACCGCGTTCGAGATCGCAGAAGGAACGAGCGCGGCCGTCGGCTCGCCCGCGCCCCACGGCTTTTCCGTCGGCCGGTCGATCAGTTCGATCACGATCTCGGGCACTTCCGGGAAGGTGAGGATCGGATAGCTCGCCCAATCGAGGCTCGTGACCTGGCCGCGGTCGAAGGTGATTTCCTCCTTCAGCGTGCGGCTTGCGGTCTGGATGATGTTGCCTTCGATCTGCGCCTTCACGCCGTTCGGGTTAATGACTTGGCCGCAATCGTGGGTGACATAGAACCTGGTGACGCGAATGTTGCCGTTGGTGCGGTCGACTTCGACTTCCGCGACGACGCCGACATAGGTGCGGACGAGCTCGTATTTGACGTAACTAACGCCGCGGCCTTTCACGACATTGCCGCTGATATTCTTTTGCGGAGAGGGGCGCTTTTCCCACTTCGAGAGTTTTTCCAGACGCTCCAGGATTTCGAGCCCGCGCTTGTCGGCGGGGTCGGTGTATTTCACCCGCAACTCCAGCGGATCGACATTCGCCGCCGCCGCGATTTCGTCGAGGAAGGATTCGTTCGCAAAGCTGTTCTGCATCCGGCCCGGCGTCCTGATCCAGGCCGGACGTAACGGTGTTGTTTCGAGCCGGTGGCAAGTCGTTTTGATGTTCGGAATTTTGTAGCCGATCTGCGAATCCTGCACGATGCCGCCGGGCGCAAGCTTGTGCTCGGTCGGCAGGTCCGAGAGCGAAGCCGCGACAAGCTCGACATTGCCGGCCGCACCCTGCGGAATGAAGAATTCCGATTCCCATGCGGTGATTGCGCCGGAGCCGTCGAGATTGGCACGAAGGTCGATCAGGGTCGGCGGTCCTTTCGGATCCCAGCCGTGCTCGTCGGCGCGCGACCACTGCACGCGCACCGGCTTACCGGCGGCTTTCGCCAGCAGCGCGGAGTCAGCGGCGGCGTCTTCGTGACCGTTGCGGCCGTAGCAGCCGGCGCCGTCGACATAGACGCAACGCACGTCGTCGGGCGACATCGAAAACATCTGCGCGAGTTGCTTGCGCAGATTGTGCGTCGCCTGCGAGGCGGACCAGCAGATCAGCTTGCCGTCCTTGAATTCAGAGATCGCACAGGACGGGCCGATCGAGCCGTGGGTGTGGATCGCAAAATCGTAGGTGGCTTTGAGCTTTTTGCCTTCCGCTGCCATGGCAACGGTCGTGTCGCCGATATTGCTGGTGACGTCGTCTTTCACGATTCTGGTCGAGCGGACATGCTCCCAGAGTTTTTTCTCGTCGGGAAGCGTTTCGGATTTCGACCATGTCGCCTTTAGTTCGCGCGCGGCGCGGACCGCGGACCATTCGGTCTCGGTGATGACGCCGAGGAAATTGCCGTCGCGCACGACTTTAACGACGCCGGGAATTCCCTTGATCGAATTTTCGTCTACGTTTTCGAGCTTCGCGCCCAGCGCCGGCGGGCGAATGACGCTTCCATGCAGCATTCCGTCGACGCGGAAATCGTGCATGTAGGTGAAGCCACCCGTCACTTTGCCGGGAATGTCGCGGCGGGCGATGGGCTTTCCCACGACCTTGAAGTCGGCGGGGTTTTTCAGCGGCGCAGCCGGATCGACCTTGAGCGTGAAATTCTTCCCGCCGATCAATTCGCCGTAGCTTACGGTCTTGCCGCCGGCTTTCGAACCGATCACGCCTTCGGCGACGACGAGATCCTCGGGCTTGGCGTTGAGTTGCTTCGCGGCTTCCTCGAACAGCGCCTTGCGCGCGGTCGCGGCCGCTTGCCGGATCTGCACGCCGCCGCTCTGAATGGACTGGCTGCCATAGGTCGGGCCTTGATCGGGGGTCAGCGCGGTGTCTCCCTCGATCACATCGACATTCGCGAGCGGCACGTCGAGTTCGTCCGCGACGATCTGCGTCATGCCCATGCGCACGCCGGTACCAAGGTCGACCTTGCCGGAATAGACGACGACCTTTCCGTTGTCGTCGATCGCGAGGAACGTGTCGACCTGATCGAGCGCGACGGATTTCGGCGGCATTGCGCTTGTGTCCTGCGCGAGCGCCTCAAGCGGCGGATTGAGCGAGAAGGCGACGACGAGCGCGCCGCTGCCCTTGAGGATGTCACGGCGGGAGGGTGTGAAAGTTATGTTCATGTTCGTGCTCCCTTACGCGGTGGCCGCGCGCCTGACGGCGCGCAGGATGGCGGCGTGGGTTCCACAGCGGCAAAGATTCGGCCGCATGTGATTGCGGATTTCTTCCTCGGTGGGATGAGGCTTCATTTTCAACAAAGCTTGCGCGCGCATCACCATGCCGGAAATGCAGTAGCCGCATTGCGCGGCTTCCTCGTCGATGAAGGCCTGCTGCACCTTATTGGGCTTGCCGTTTTCGAGAAGTCCCTCGGTCGTCGTGACTTCGCGATCGCCGACGGCGGCGATCGGCAGGATACAGGAGAATGTCGCGCGTCCATTCACATGAACGGTGCAGGCGACGCATTGGCCGAGGCCGCAGCCGAATTTCGGCCCGTGCAGGCCGAGATCGTTGCGCAGAACGTACAGCAGCGGGGTCGACGGATCGGCGTCGACCTGTTGCGACTTGCCATTGACCTTGAGTGCGATCGTCATGGCTTGGCTCCCTCTTGTCTTGCTTTCGCAATTTCGTTGTTTACGTCCGCCCATTGCGGCTGGTTCGTGTATCGCGCGCGCACATATTCGGCGAGCGAGGCGATCTGCTTGTCGGTCAGGATGCCGTCAAAGGCCGGCATATATGGCCCGCCGCCGCCACGATACGATTGGATGCCGTGCAGAATGACGCGCACGGTATTTGCCGACTCCGCCTGCCGCACGGCGGTGCTGAGCGAAAGCGAGACTGCCTTCGAGGGGCCAACGTCGTTGCGATCGTTATGGCATTTCGCGCAAGCGCCGGTGTAGATCGCAGCGATTTCGGGAGAACCCGCCGCCGGTTTATCGGGCGAGGGAGCGGTTGGCCGGGCGCCGTCCGAGAGGCTCGCGATGTAAACGGCCATCGCGTGCACATCTTCTTTTGAAGCCTGACTGAGATTCTTCGCGACATCGGCCATCGGACCCGCGGCCGCGCCATGCAATTTGTGCCAGCCAGTGGAAAGATATTCGGCCAGCTGATCGACATTCCACTTATGCGCGGCGATGAGCGAAGCGTTGAGCGGCGGCGCGTTCCATCCCTCCGACACGCCGCCCGCATAGGCGCTGTTCTTTTTCTCCGCACCGAGCACGTTGCGCGGCGTGTGGCATGAGCCACAGTGGCCGAGGCCTTCCACGAGATAGCGGCCGCGATTCCAGTCGGCACTCTTGCTCGCATCAGGCTTGAGATCGGCGTGGCTGAGGAAAAGGACTTTCCATCCCGCGACGATCGGGCGGAAGTTGAACGGGAATTTCAGATCGTTCGCCGGGATCGTGCTGCTGACCGCGGGGCGGCTCATGAGAAATGCATACAGCGCGTGAGTGTCTTTTTCCGTCGCCTTCGTGAAATGATCGTAAGGAAAGGCGGGATAGAGCTGATTGCCTTCGCGGTCGACGCCGTCATGCATCGCGCGGCTGAATGCTGCTTCCGACCATTTGCCGATGCCCGTGCCGGGGTCGGGCGTCAGATTGCTCGAATAAATCGTGCCGAACGGCGTCGGAACGGCGCGGCCGCCGGAATATTGCGCGCCGCCAGCCTTGGTGTGGCAGTCGGCGCAGTTGCCGATCGACGCAAGCTCGGCGCCTTGCCGCACAGTCTGCGCGTCCGCCACCGGTTTTTGTCCGGGAGACATCGGGGGCAGGGCCGAACGCCAGGTCCAGGCGAATCCGGCGAGAATCACCAAAACAATCGCAGCGAGTATTCCGAGAAGAATTGGGCGTAAACGCATTCGGCCGATCTCCATAATCAGATCAGGACCCGTCCCCCGCGTAGCTTACATCGTTTCTAAAAAACGCAAATAAGGGCCATGTATTCGGTTTATGGAACTGTCATGTATTTTCGCGCTGTCGGAGCAATTTTGCCGCTACATATTAAGGCCAAGAAATCGTGGAACTTTTTTCCGCCATGAGTGTTTTTGATGTGAAAGATATTCAGGAGAAAGAACGTGATTGAATTGAACCGCCAGTGCCTCCGCGCATTGGAGGCGTTTGCGTTTGGGATGGAAGTGTAATGTGCGGAATTTGTGGTGAAATAACTTTTGGGCCGCCGGCGCTCGCCAAGACCGTCGCGGCCATGAACAACCATCAGAACGATCGTGGCCCGGATGCCTGCGGCATGTTTTTGCAAGATCGCGTCGGATTCGGTCATCGCCGTCTCAGCATTCTCGATACCGAACCGACTTCCAATCAGCCGATGATCGACAGTGAGCTAGGGCTCGCGATCGTTTTCAACGGCTGCATCTACAATTTTCGCGAGCTACGCCGCGAACTTCTGGGAAAAGGCTACCGCTTCTTTTCCGATGGCGACACCGAGGTCATTCTCAAAGCCTATAAAGAGTGGGGCGCGCGCTGCGTCGACCGCTTCCACGGCATGTTCGCCTTCGTCATCTGGGAGCGCGACACAGGGCGGACTGTTTTGGTTCGCGACCGGCTCGGCATCAAACCGCTTTATATCGCGGATGACGGCAAACGCTTGCGCTTTGCCTCGACACTCCCCGCGCTACTCGCGGCGGGTGGCGTGGATACGCAAATCGATCCCATCGGCTTACACAATTATATGTCGCTGCATGCGGTCGTCGTGCCGCCGCGCACGATTCTGAAAGGCGTGAAGAAACTTCCGCCAGCGACGATCCTGACCATCGATGCCGATGGAACGCGCCGGCAAGAAACCTATTGGACGCTGTCGATGGGACCGAAAGCGCCGCAGGACCGCACGATGAGCAAAGAAGAGTGGCAGGAAGCCGTGCTCGACGCGCTCACGACCTCGATCAAGCGCAGGCAGGTCGCCGACGTTCCAGTTGGCGTGCTGCTTTCCGGCGGACTCGACAGTTCGCTTGTCGTGGCATTGCTCGCGGAGAGCGGCCAGACGGATCTGAAAACATTCGCGATCGGTTTCGAGAGCGTCGGTAACCTGAAGGGCGATGAATTCAAGTATTCGGACTTTGTTGCGAAGCATTTCGGCACCCAGCATGAGCGTATCGAAATTAAATCGGATGCGACGCTCGACGCATTGCCGGGCGCGATTCAGGCGATGTCGGAGCCGATGATGAGCCACGACGCCGTGGGCTTTTATCTCCTTTCGGAGCAGGTTTCGAAGCGCGTGAAAGTCGTGCAGAGCGGGCAGGGCGCCGACGAGGTTTTCGGCGGATACCATTGGTATCCGAAGATGCTCGGCTCGAACGATCCGGCCGCCGACTACGCGCGGGTTTATTTCGACCGTGACCACGCCGAAATGAGTGAAACACTGGCTCCCGAATATCTCGGGGAAGATTACAGCCGCAAATTCGTCGAAGATTTTTTCGAGCGCGAGCAGGGATCGCACCCGATCGACGCGACATTGCAGCTCGACACCGAGGTCATGCTCGTCGACGATCCGGTGAAGCGGGTCGACAATATGACGATGGCCTGGGGCCTGGAAGCACGCGTCCCGTTTCTGGATCACGAACTTGTGGAATTGGCGGCGCGGATTCCGGCGGAGTTAAAAGTGCGGGACGGCGGAAAATATATCCTGAAGGAAGCCGCGCGCAGCGTGGTGCCGAAGGAAATCATCGACCGGCCGAAGGGGTATTTCCCGGTGCCGGCGCTGAAATATATCCGCGGGCCGTTTTTGAAGTTTGCCAAGGAGGTTCTCGATCGGCCGGTGGCGCGCGGCCGCGGCCTGTTCAAACGCGAATATATCGACCGCCTGCTGGGCAACCCCGAAGGCGAGCTTACGCCGAAAGGACATTCGAAACTGTGGCAAATCGTGTTGCTGGAAAGCTGGCTGCAGGCTCATAATCTGTGACGGTAAGTGATTTGTGCGGAGTTCGATTTCCGCACAGAATCCGAGCGATCGTTGGAAGAGATTCGAGATAGCTGCAATTAGGACGTAAGCCGCAATGTGCCGATGGATCGCTTATCGCGGAGATACGATCGCTCTCGAGCACTATGTGACCGAGCCTTCGCACTCGCTGATTTCGCAAAGTATCAAGGCGCTGGAATCGACCGTCAGCACCAACGGCGACGGTTTCGGCCTCGGCTGGTATGGCGAATACCCCGATCCCGGTCTTTATCGCGAGGTTCGGCCGGCTTGGTCGGACGAGAATTTGCGCTATCTCTGCCGGCATATCCGCTCGCATCTTTTCTTCGCGCATATTCGCGCGGCGACCGGCACCTCGATCACGCGGCCGAACTGTCATCCATTTGTGTGCGGCAACTGGTTGTTCATGCACAACGGGTTCGTCAGCGACTGGAATCGGTTGCGCCGCAGGGTCGAGGGTTTCATCCCCGACGAGGTTTATCCCGCCCGTCTCGGCACGACGGATTCGGAAGCGCTGTTTCTTGCCATCATGGGCGCGGGGATCGAAGCATCGCCCGTTGCGGCGACGATCCGCATCTTGCGGAAATTGACGACGATGTTGTGCGAAAACGGGCGGAAGGACTCGCTTCGCTTCACGGCGGCACTCGCGAATGGAAAGGATCTTTATGCCTTCCGTTACGCGGTGAATGACGCGGCGAATACGCTTTATTACCGCGCGGCGGGCAATGGCGTCGTGGTCGTATCGGAGCCGCTCGACGAAGATCATGCGAGCTGGAAAGCGGTACCGGAAAATACCGTGCTCGTTGCCGAGGCGGGCAAGAAGGTCGAGATTTTCCCGATCGACGTGAAAGAGCTCGCCGCGGCCGAATAATGCGGCGCGTAATTTTTTAATGATCACACTGGCTTGGCTCCCGGCTCCAGGCGCCGCAAAATCGCCGCCTTGAAGCCGTTTCTGGGGCATCCGAATTTAGAGGGGGCATATGGCGGTGTGCTGCGTTCGCAACGGCTTCGCGATCGCCGGGATTGCCTCACTCTCGCTCGCGGCTTTTTCGGAAGCCGCATTTTCGGCGAGCGTCACGGCCGCCTGCCCCGAGGCTGCTGTTTCTTCTGAAAACGTGGAAGCGATCGGCGCGCGTGACGGCACGACGATTCTCTTGAAGGACGGACGCGAGCTTCGTCTCGCCGGCGTGGTTGCCGGCGACGATATGGGCGAGGACAAAGCTGCCGCCGTTATCGCCAGCGAATTGAACGGCCGGGTGGCCGGAAAACGTTTGACGTTATATGGCAACGCTTCGCCCGATCGTTACGGCCGGCTGGTAAGCCAAGCCGTCGTCGGGGGCGAAGAGCCGCACTGGTTGCAGGCAGATCTCGTTTCCGCCGGCTTCTTGCGGGTCGCGCCCGAACTCGGCGAAATCGCCTGCGCAACTCCGTTGCTCAATTTCGAAAGGCAGGCGCGCGAAACGCAACTAGGGTTGTGGAAAGAGCCGCGCTTCCAGGTGGAAAAGGCCGATCACATTGAAGCGATGACCGCCGCAACGGGCCGTTTTGCCGTAGTGGAGGGCGTTATCCATCGGGTTGGCGAAACCTCCAGCCGTACCTATCTCGATTTCGGACACCGGTATAACGAGGATTTCACCATTGTGATTCCACGATCCGCCCGGCGGGAATTTGCCGCGGCCGGAATCGACTTGAAAAGTTTGCGCGGCAAGCGTGTGCGCGTTCGTGGCGTGTTATTTTCTTTCGGCGGGCCGGCGGTTGAAATACAAAAGCCGGCTTCGCTCGAAATTATCGCAAGCAGCGGAATCTGATCGTGCGTACCGAGGGAAAGAAAGCGGATTTTCGTTTCGGCCTGCGTGTCTCTTTCGCAGTGCTTGCGCTTGCACTCACGCTGGCCTCTTGCGCGAGTCTGGAAACCGACCGCTTTGGCCTCTCCGAGGCTTCGGCTGCGCGCGACGACATCGCGACCGCGCTTCCTCCTGCGCAACGCAAAGAGCACGAGCGCCTCGTCGCCGCTTACGGCGGTGTCTATCATTCCCCCGAACTCGAGGGGATGATTTCCGGCATCGTCAACCGGCTCGTCTCCGCTTCCGAGCGGCCCGACATCAAATACCGCGTGACGCTGCTCAATTCGCCCGCCATCAACGCCTTCGCGCTGCCCGGCGGTACACTGTACGTCACGCGCGGGCTGGTCGCGCTCGCAGACGACGAAGCGGAATTGGCGTCGGTGCTCTCGCACGAAATGGCGCATGTCATCGCGCGCCACGCCGCGATCCGGGAAGCGCAAGTGCGGCAGGCGATGATCGTGAGCCGCGTGATCTCCGACGTCGTGCAGGACCCGGACTTGGGCGCGCTTGCGCTCGCCAAGAACAAGATTTCGCTTGCCGCGTTCTCCCGCGACCAGGAACTGGAAGCGGACGCGGTCGGCGTCGGCATTTCCGCGCGTGCGGGCTACGATCCTTACGGCGCCTCGCGCTTTCTCACGACCATGGGCCGCTACGCGGATTTGCGCGCGGGCGGCGGCCTAGGCGGCTCTCATAAAGATCAGGTCGATTTCATCTCGAGCCATCCTTCGACGCCGCAGCGCATTTCGCTTTCGATTACCAATGCGAGTCAGTACGGCGCCGAGAAGACCGAGCGCGACCGCAAGGAATTTCTGGACGCCATCGACGGGCTGGTTTACGGCGACGATCCGAAGGAAGGCTATGTGCGCGGCAGGAGCTTCCTGCATCCGAATCTCGGCTTCACCTTCACGGCGCCGGAAGGATTTTCGCTCGAAAACACCGCGCAGGCGGTGCTCGGCGCCACCAACTCCGGTAAGGAAGCGCTCCGCCTCGACGCCGTGCGCGTGCCGGCAACGACGCCTCTCGCCAATTACCTTGCTTCCGGCTGGATCGACGGGGTCGATCCGGCGTCGGTGCAATCGATGAACATCAACGGGTTTCCTGCGGCGACGGCGGTCGCGCGCGGGCAGCAATGGTCGTTCCGGCTCTATGCTATTCGCTTCGGCAGCGACGTGTACCGGCTGGTCTTCGCCGCGCGCGAAATTACGCCCGCGAACGATCAGGCGTTCCGCGCGGCGGCCGATACCTTCCGCCGCGTCGCGGTCGACGAAATCAAGAAGGTGCAGCCGCTGCACATAGAGGTGGTGCGCGTGGGGCTCACCGATACGCCGGAAAGAATGGCGCGCCGCATGGCGGTGCCGGACAAGAAGCTCGAGCGATTTCTGATTCTGAACGGGCTCGACAAGAATGCCAAACTCAAATTTGGCGAACGAGTGAAGATCGTTGTCGAATAAAGCGCACAACTTGAAGGCAATAAAAAACCCGGCCATCCAGCCGGGTTTTTTATTCTTGTTCGAAAACGATCAGGCCGCTTCGTCCTGCTTGTCGGCGGGTTCCTCGGTCTTGGGCCCGCGCTTCGGGCCCTTGAGGAGGTTCGCTTCGACCTGCTTGCCGGCTTCTGTCTCGGTGATGTCCTCGATGGTCGCAAGCTCACGCACCATGCGGTCGAGCGCCGCTTCGTAAAGCTGGCGTTCGCTGTAGGACTGCTCCGGCTGGTTCTCCGAACGGAAGAGATCGCGCACGACTTCGGCGATCGAGATCAGGTTGCCCGAATTGATCTTCGCTTCGTATTCCTGCGCGCGGCGGCTCCACATCGTGCGCTTGACGCGCGCGCGGCCTTTGAGGGTGTCGAGCGACTTCTTCACGACATCAGGACCGGCGAGTTTGCGCATGCCGACGGCCGTCGCTTTCGCAGTCGGAACGCGGAGCGTCATCTTGTCTTTCGAGAAGCTGATGACGAAGAGCTCGAGCTTGTTGCCGGCAATTTCCTGTTCCTCGATGCGCACGATCTGGCCAACGCCGTGCGCCGGATAGACGATGTGCTCATGGGTGCGGAATCCCTGACGGCTCAGAGCAGGTTTTTTAACAGGGGCGGGAGCAGCCTTTGCGGCCGCAGTCTTGCTTTTGGTCACTTTTGATCCTTTTGCCGCCGGCTTGCGTTTTTTATTCATCGCGGGCACTCAACCGTGAGTAGTGAATGCCGCCCCCGACCCTTTGAAAGTGAGGACAGCGTGTGAACGCAGATAAATAGCTTCAGTTCCGTGTGGAAGGCTCCAGAGGGAGCGCCAAGGCCAAGCGAATACGTATGTGATTGTGACCATATTACCACAAACACGCCAAAAATCAATGTCTTGCGGCTGATCGGTGGCTTGAAACAATAAGAAGGTTAAACGCGGGCGCCCCGCGCAATTTTCTGGCGCGGGAGACGCCGGAATCAGTCGCCCTGGCCCGGCTCCGATGAAAAGAATTTTTCCTTGTCCGGTTTGCCGTCCCATTCCTTGGCGTCGGCGGGCGGGTCGCGCTTCACCGTGATGTTCGGCCAGATTTTGGAAAATTCGGCGTTCAGCGAGAGCCATTTTTCCAGCCCGCCCACGGTGTCGGGCTTGATCGCTTCGGCGGGGCATTCGGGCTCGCACACGCCGCAGTCGATGCACTCGTCGGGATGAATGACGAGCATGTTCTCGCCTTCGTAGAAGCAGTCCACCGGACAGACTTCGACGCAATCCATGTATTTACAGCGGATGCAGTTGTCGGTGACGACGTAGGTCATGGCGCGATCCTGGCTTAAGCACGATTGGGTGTGGGCAGGGGAGTATCACAGGCCCCCCCGACCTGCAACCCACACTACAGGAATTCCTTGGAGATCAGCTTATTTTACAGGGTGAACTGCGTGTTTAGCGCGGCGCGCTATTCATCGTCCTTGAGCCGCGTGATGGCGCGGCGGTCCGCTTTCGTGGGACGGCCGCTGCCCCGCTCGCGCGGAGCCACCGGCAGTTCTTCAGGCGTCGGCGGCGGCTTGTCCTCGGGTGGCGACAGATCGTCGTAGAGCGCCGAGGCCAGCACCGGCGACAGACGCCGCTCGCTCAAGGCCGCGATGCGCAGCACGCGCACATGGTCGCGCGCCGGACCGTGGCTCTGCACGAAGGTGAGCACGTCGCCGAGACGAACCTGGTAATGCGCCTTGCGCACCGGCTGGCCGGCGATGCGCACGCCAGCCGTCTCGCAGAAGGTGCTGGCCAGCGCGCGCGTCTTGAAGAAACGCGCGCACCACAGCCATTTGTCGAGACGCTCCGTCGGCGTGCCGTCGGCCATCGCGGTCAGCCGTCGCTGGGCTCGCGCGGCCGCCGGGCGGCCAGCATCTCGCCCAGCTTGGCGAAGGGCGAGTCGGGATTGACGCGCGGCGGACGCGGATCGCTGTAATGACGCGGGGCGCCGTCCTTCTCGCGGCGATCCCCGCGCGGCCTGTCACCCTGTGGGCGATCTCCCTGCGGACGATCCTTGCGCGGCCATTCCTTGCGCGCGCCATCGGCACGGGGACCATTGGCGCGAGGTCCATTGGTACGCGGGCCGTTCGTACGGGGGCCATTGAACGGACGCGGCGCCGCACCGTCGCGCGGCGGATGAGGCTGATGTTGATTGGGTCGAGGCGGACGCGGCTGGTCGACACGCGGCGCGGCGCTCTCTGCGGCGGCCACGCCATCGGCGGCGGCCTGCGGCACGCCCCCTTCCCCCGCCGGCTTCTTGCGGCGACGGCGACGCTTGCGCTTCGGCGCGTCAGGAGACGATGGCGCAGCCCCGTCGGGCGCGGCGACCGGCGCCGGCGTTTCCGAAGACGCGTCCGCAGCATTTTCCGTCGCGGCGACGGGCGGTGTCGCCGTCGCTTCCGTCGACGCCGCGACGGCAGCAGCCGGCTTCTTGCGGCGACGGCGGCGCTTGCGCTTCGCCACATCAGGAGAGGCGGACGCATCCGCAGACGCAGGCGCATCGGCTACGGCCGCGCTCTCCGGCGATGCTTCATCAGATAGTGCCGGCTGCGGCAGTTCGCCTTCGGCATGCGCGGGCATTTCCGTGGAGGAGGCCGCAGCGACGGCGGCAGGTATGCCCGGCTTCTTGCGACGGCGGCGGCGCTTCTTGCGTGCGGGTGCGTCGCCAACGGCAGCGTCAGCCGGCGTCGCGGCTTCAGCCGCAATGTCTGTGGCCCCACCCTCGCCGCTCTCCGCCGTCGGCGAAGCCACGGACGAATCCTGCGGCGCCTGTGCTCTGGGCGCGCGCGGAGCTGCCGCGCGCGGCGGCGGACGGCGGCCCTTGGCCGGACGCGACGCGAAGGTGACGGCGCCGGCCTCGTCGCGCCGGGCGCGCAGGCCGAGCGCCGTCAGCAGCGGCTCCAATTCCTCGACGGCGACGCCGGCAAGCTGCGCCAGTTCCGCCGTCGGCGCGAAGGGGCCCTGACGCGCTGCCTGCCGCGCCGCGAAGGCGAACTTCTCCGCCTGGTCGAGGCGCAGGGCGCGCGGACCGAGCGCCACATAGCCGAGCCCGCGCAGCAAGGCGGGCGGCAGAGGCCCGTCCAGGCCGACCGAGGCCTGGCCGGCGAGCAGCAGGGGCGGCAGCTCCGGCGTCGTCGCGTTATGGACGCGCCACAGCAATGCGCGGCGCTTGACGGCACGGCCGCCGAACAGCTGTGGCATGAAGAGATGCAGCGCGCCGACGCGCACGCCGAACTGCGCGAGCTTCTTGCGCGCCTCGAGGTCGAGCGCGCCGAGCTGGCCGCTGACGCTGTCGCGCGGCACCGCGCCGAGGCCTTCCATGATCTGGAACAGCAGCCCGCGCAGAGCGCCGGGCAGCGCCGCGTCCTCGCTGGCGGCGCGCAAGTGCAGCAGCGGCCCGAGGTCGCGCTGCAGGCGCGCTTCGACCCAGTCGGCGAGCTTGCGGCGCAGCGCCGCTTGCTGGTCGGCGTCGAGCAGGTCGCTCGGCAGCAATTGCACGTCGGGCGTCAGCATGTTGCGGCCCGCAACGAGCTGCGCTACCGGCGCGCCGCGCCAGCTCAGGCGGCCTTCGGCGTCGAGCGCGATGTCGCCGGGCGCGCCTGTCGAGAAATCGGCGACGCGCTTTTCGATCTCGCCGCGCAACGCGCGTTCGGCCGCATGCACCAGCGCGCGGTTGGCGCGCTTGTCTTCGGGGTCTTGCGCCGCGGCATCGGGCTTGAAGCGAAAGCCGGCGAGCTGGCCGACATAGTGGCCTTCGACGGCGACGCCGCCATCTTCCGCGACCGACGACAGCAGCGCGCCGGGATCCTTCAGCTTCTTGACCAGCACGGCGGCGCGGCGGTCGACGAAGCGCTGCGTCAGGCGCTCGTGCAGCGCGTCGGACAGCTTGTCCTCCAGCGCGCGGGCGACGCCCTGCCAATGGGCTTCGTCGCGCACCCAGCCGGGGCGCTGGGTGACGTAGTTCCAGGTGCGCACATGGTCGATGCGCGCCGTCAGCGTGTCGATGTCGCCGTCGGTGCGGTCGAGCCTCTCGATCTGGCCCGCCACCCAGTCGTGCGGCAGGCAAGCTTCGGCGCCGACGAGATACTGGAAGATGCGGCCGAGCAGGCGGCCATGCTCCTCGCCGAGCGCATGGCGGAAATCGGGCACCTGGCAGACTTCCCACAGCAGCTTCAGCCGCGACGGCCGGTCGGCGAGCGACGCGATCTCCGCCTCGGCGGACAGCTGCAGCAGCATGAGCTGGTCGTCGGCGTCGCCCTTGCGGATGAGGTCCGCCATGGTCGGCGGCACGTCGAGCGACTTCTTGAGCGATTCGACGTTCGTGAAATCCAGATCGCGCGCGCGCCAGTAGACGCTCTTGACCGTCGGGAAGCGGTGGTTCTCGATGGCCTCGACGACATGCGGCTCGAGCACGCCGACTTCGGCGGTGGTGCCGAAGGTGCCGTCGTTCATGTGGCGGCCGGCGCGGCCGGCGATCTGCGCCAGCTCGTTGGGCTGCAGCAGGCGCATGGCGTGGCCGTCGAACTTGCGGATGGCCGCGAAGGCGACATGGTTCACGTCCATGTTGAGGCCCATGCCGATGGCGTCGGTCGCCACCAGGTAATCGACCTCGCCGGCCTGGAACATGGCGACCTGCGCGTTGCGCGTGCGCGGGCTCAGGGCGCCCATCACCACGGCGGCGCCGCCGCGCTGGCGGCGGATCAGCTCGGCGATGCTGTAGACGTCGGCCGCCGAGAAGGCGACGATGGCGCTGCGCGGCGGCAGGCGCGTGATCTTCTTCGGGCCGGCGTAGGTGAGCTTGGAGAAGCGCGGCCGGGCGATGAACTCCACGTCGGGCACGAGGCGCGCGATCACCGGCTTCATGGTGTCGGCGCCGAGGAACATGGTCTCGTCGCGGCCGCGCGCGTGCAGCAGGCGGTCGGTGAAGATGTGGCCGCGCTCGCGGTCGGCGCAGAGCTGGATCTCGTCGATGGCGAGGAAGCCGACCTCGCGCTCGAGCGGCATCGATTCGACGGTGCAGAGGAAGTAGGCCGCGTGCGGCGGGATGATCTTTTCCTCGCCGGTCACCAGCGCCACGGCGTCGGCGCCCTTCAGCGCGCAGACGCGGTCGTAGTTCTCGCGCGCCAGCAGGCGCAGCGGAAAGCCGATCATGCCGGTGCGATGACCGAGCATCCGCTCGATGGCGAGATGGGTCTTGCCCGTGTTGGTCGGTCCGAGGACGGCGACGACCTTGGAATCGGGGTGCGTGGAGGCGCGGCGCGGAAGGTCGCGCGCCGCGTCCGGATGATCGGCGACGGAGCTCATGGGGGAAAGATCGGGCGACGGGGGCCGGAAAGCAAGGAGAAGCGGCGAAGAACCGACGATCTCTTCGCGCGTGGGCGCGTCAGTTCCCGGCTTGTTCCGGGCCGGTCAGCGGCATCGGCAGCGTCGCCGCCGCGAGGATGGGGCCGGCCTTGCCAGCCTGCAGGATGACAGCCGCGTTGCCGTAGCCGGCGGCGATCTCGTCGGCGAGGTTGAGCATCAGGGTCATGGGCTTGCCCTGCCACTCGCCGACGGCGCGCATGGTGCGCACGACGTTGTGGTAGGTCAGCGTCTTGCCGCGGTTCTCGCCGCGCTCCACGTCGGTGACGTGCGAGCTGTCGTAGGCCACCAGCCAGAGCGTCGCCGCCTGCGCCTTGGCGTCGGCGCCGTCCTTGCCCCCCTTGGACGTCATGGGGGGCGCGGCCGGCAGCGTCACCTTCACCTGGTTGATGGCGCCGGGATAGACGTGCAGCGGCAGCTTCTTGTCGATGGCGCGCCGCGCATCGGCCAGCATGGCCTCGACCGCCTCGCGGTTCGAGCCGACGTCCTGCGCCTTGCCGTCGACGATCATCTGCGGCGTGTAGACGTAGCGCTGGCCCAGGCTGCTGGCGTAGGCCTTCTGGCGCTTGCTTGCCATGGCGCTGGAGAAGGGGTCCTTCCAGCCCATGTAGTTCCAGTAGTCGACATGCTGCGACAGCGCGAGCACGCCCTTGCGCTGGACGATCTCGGAGAGGAAGGCGTCGGCCGGCGGGCAGGAGGCGCAGCCCTGCGAGGTGAAAAGCTCGACGACCACCAGCGGCTCGGACGCCGCCGCCTTCACTTCCTGCATGTCGCCCATCGCCAGCCAGCCGCCGGCGATGACGGCGGCGAAGGCCGTCGCGCGCGCGCGCAAGCTGGGAAGGTAGGGCTGAGCGGAATGAAGGGTCATGGATAAAAGCTATTCCCTGCCGGGTGCGCCTTCCAGTCAAGAGGCTTCACGAAGTGGTGAGAGCCATGGCCCGAAATCCCCCGGAAAACGTGAGGAAATCCGCCATTAAACGAAAACGGCGCCCAGGCCGGAGCCGGGCGCCGTCTCTGTTGCAGTGCGTCCGCCTCAGGCGGCGAGCATGCCGCGCAGCACGTAGGGCAGGATGCCGCCGTGACGGTAGTACTCGACCTCGTCCAGCGTATCGATGCGGCAGATCAGCTCCACGACCTGCGTCGAGCCGTCCTTGCGGTGGATCGTCAGCGGCATGGTCATGCGTGGCTTGATCTCCTTTTCGACGCCCGTGAGGTCGAAGGTCTCGGTGCCGTCGAGCTTCAGCGTCTTGCGGTCGACGCCTTCGGGGAAGACCATCGGCAGGACGCCCATGCCGACCAGGTTCGAGCGGTGGATGCGCTCGAAGCTCTCGGCGATGACGGCCTTCACGCCGAGCAGCATGGTGCCCTTGGCCGCCCAGTCGCGCGACGAGCCGGTGCCGTATTCCTTGCCGGCGACGATGATCAGCGGCGTGCCTTCGGCCTGGTACTTCATCGAGGCGTCGTAGATCGACATGGCCTCGCCGTCCGGCATGTGGCGGGTGACGCCGCCTTCGGTGCCGGGCGCCACTTCGTTGCGGATGCGGATGTTGGCGAAGGTGCCGCGCATCATCACTTCATGGTTGCCGCGGCGCGCGCCGTAGGAATTGAAGTCCTGGACGCCGATCTGGTGGCGCGTCAGGTACTGGCCGGCGGGGCTGTCCTTCTTGATCGAGCCGGCCGGCGAGATGTGGTCGGTCGTGATGCTGTCGGCGAACAGCGCCAGCATGCGCGCGCCGTGCACGTCCTTCACCGGCGCCGGGGTCTTCGGCATGTCGACGAAGTAGGGCGGCAGCTTCACGTAGGTCGAATCCTCGTCCCAGCCGAAGGTCACGCCTTCGCTGGTCTTGACCTTCTTCCACTCGGCGGCGCCTTCGAAGACGTTGCCGTAGCGCTCGCGGAACATCTCCGGCGTCAGCGAGGCCGAGATGGCGTCGCGCACGTCCTGGTTGGTCGGCCAGATGTCCTTGAGGTAGACCGGCTTGCCGTCCTTGCCGGTGCCGAGCGGATCCTTGGTGATGTCGACGTTGAGCGAGCCGGCAAGCGCGTAGGCGACGACCAGCAGCGGCGAGGCCAGGTAGTTGGCGCGCACCTGCGCGTGGACGCGGCCTTCGAAGTTGCGGTTGCCGGAGATCACGGCGCCGACGACGAGGTCGCCCTTGTCGACCGCTTCGGCGATCGGCTCGTTGAGCGGACCGGAGTTGCCGATGCAGGTGGTGCAGCCGTAGCCGACCAGGTTGAAGCCCAGGGCGTCGAGCGGCGCCTGCAGGTTGGCCTTGGCGAGGTAGTCGGTGACGACCTGCGAGCCGGGCGCCAGCGACGTCTTGACCCAGGGCTTCACCTTCAGGCCCTTGGCCAGCGCGTTGCGCGCGACCAGGCCGGCGCCGAGCATGACGGAGGGGTTCGAGGTGTTGGTGCAGCTGGTGATCGCGGCGATCACCACGTCGCCATGCTTCAGGCTGTAGTCGCCGCCTTCGACCGGCACTTCGATGCCGGCGTCGGCCTTGCCGGCGGCGCCGGTCTTGGTGCCCTTCAGCATGTCGGGCAGGCCGGCCTTGAACGAGCCGGCGGCGGCGGAGAGCAGCACCTTGTCCTGCGGGCGCTTCGGGCCCGCCATGGTCGGCTCGACCGAGCCGATGTCGAGCTCGAGCGTGTCGGTGAAGACCGGGTCGGGCGCGCCCTTGGTGCGCCACATGCCCTGGGCCTTGGCGTAGGCTTCGACCAGCGCGATGAGGTCGGCGTCGCGGCCGCTGAAGGTCATGTAGCGCAGCGTCTCCTCGTCGATCGGGAAGAAGCCGGCGGTGGCGCCGTATTCCGGCGCCATGTTGCTGATGGTGGCGCGGTCGGCCAGCGTCATCGAATCGAGGCCTTCGCCGTAGAACTCGACGAACTTGCCGACGACGCCCTTCTTGCGCAGCATGTTGGTGACGGTGAGCACGAGGTCGGTCGCCGTCGTGCCTTCCTTGGCCTTGCCCGTCAGCTTGAAGCCGACGACCTCGGGGATCAGCATGCTGAGCGGCTGGCCGAGCATGGCCGCCTCCGCCTCGATGCCGCCGACGCCCCAGCCCAGCACGGCCATGCCGTTCACCATCGTGGTGTGGCTGTCGGTGCCGACCAGCGTGTCGGGATAGGCCAGCGTCTCGTCGCCGTCCTTGCGCGTCCACACGGCGCGCGCGAGGTATTCCAGGTTCACCTGATGGCAGATGCCGGTGCCCGGCGGCACGACGCGGAAGTTGTCGAACGCGGTCTGCGCCCAGCGCAGCAGCGCGTAGCGCTCCTGGTTGCGCTCGTATTCGAGCGCGACGTTGTCGCCGAAGGCCTTCTGGTTGCCGTATTCGTCGACGGCGACCGAGTGGTCGATGACGAGGTCGACGGGCGACAGCGGGTTGATCTTGCGCGGGTTGCCCTGCATGTCGATCATCGCCTGGCGCATCGCGGCCAGGTCGACGACGGCGGGCACGCCGGTGAAGTCCTGCATCAGCACGCGGGCCGGACGGAAGGCGATCTCGCGGTCGGAGGACTTGTCCTTGAGCCAGGCGGCGATCGACTTGATGTCGTCGGCCTTCACCGTGCGGCCGTCTTCCCAGCGCAGCAGGTTCTCGAGGAGGATCTTGAGGGAGACCGGCAGGCGGGAGACGTCGCCGAGGCCGTTCTCGCTCGCCGCCGGCAAGCTGTAGTAGGCATACGACTTGTCGCCGACCTTCAGGGTGCGACGGGCTTTCAACGTGTCGTGCGCAGCGTTGGCCAAGGCTCTCTCTCCCGACTTGAAGCAATGAAATCTGTGGGGAACGCGGCGGTTTGCCGGTTCGAGGGGACCAAACCGTCGGCAGGGCGCAGCAGCGCGTGGGGACGCAACGCGGCCTCGGCCGCCGGAAAGGCGCTTATATCTATCATCGCCGGGGCCGCCGCACAGCAGAAAATGCCGCAGCGCAACCGCTGCCGGGCGAGTTTTTTGCAGAAACTCTTCCTGCTAGATCAAAGACTTGCTGTGGAACCGAGAGAAATCACATTTTCGCCCTATTCCCCGCATCTGAGCGCCACATTCCAAACGCCTAATGCCTGTGCTGGCGGTGAACGAGCGGGGCTTCTCCCCCCACCTGAGCCCCGTTCGGACGAGCCGCCAGCCCTTATAAATCGGTCCTCCGGCCGATTTATCCTCGCCACCGGCGCCCCTCCGGTGGCCCGTACGAACGGCCCTCGGCGCCCCTCCGAGGGCCGTTCTTCGTTTCGGCGCCGCCTTCCCCGTCGCCCTCCTGTGGCCATGCCCCCGGGCCTATGCTAGAGCCAAGCCCGTGAGCGACTTCATCGGCGAATCCCTGACCTGCCTGCGCGGCGAACGCCCCGTCTTTTCCGGCCTCGACTTCACCGTCGCGTCCGGCGGCGCCCTGCTGCTGACCGGCGCCAACGGCAGCGGCAAGTCCAGCCTGCTGCGCCTGATGGCCGGCCTGCTGCGCCCCGCCGGCGGCCGGCTGTGGTGGGACCGCGAAGACCTGCTGGCCGACCCGGACGCCCATCGCACCCGCCTCGCCTATCTCGGCCACCAGGACGCGGTGAAGGCCGCCCTGACGCCGCGCGAAGACCTGGTCTTCTGGCTGCGCTACCGCGCGCCGGGCTTGAACGCGCGCGACGCCGCAGCCCGCGCCGACGAGGCGCTCGCCTGGGCCGGCCTCGCCGCCCTCGCCGAGCTGCCCTGCCGCGTGCTGTCGGCCGGCCAGCGCCGCCGCCTCGCCCTGGCGCGCATCGCCTTCGACGCGACGGCGGAGCTCTGGCTGCTCGACGAGCCGACCACGGCGCTCGACGCCAACGCCATCGGCCTGCTGAGCGACCGCCTGACGCTGCATCGCGCCGGTGGCGGCATGGTCGTCGCCGCGACGCACCAGGCGCTCGACCTGCCCGACGCCGCGACCCTCGACCTCGACGTCTACGCGCGCCGCCGTTCGGACGCGGCGAAGCGCGGCCTCCTGCTCGACGACGTGGCGTGATGGGCGGCTTCGCGCTCATCCTCGCGCGCGACCTGCGCCTCGCCCTGCGGCGGCCGACCGACGGCGCCGTCGCCGTCGCCTTCTTCGTCATCGCCGCCTGCCTGTTTCCCTTCGGCGTCGGCGCCGATCCGCAGGTGCTGACGCGCATCGCGCCCGGCGTGCTGTGGGCCACCGCCCTGCTCGCGACCCTGCTGCCGCTCGAACGATTGTTTCTCGCCGACGCCGAGGACGGCGCGCTCGACCGCCTGGCGCTGGCGCCGAACGGGCTGGCGAGCCTGGTGCTGGCCAAGGCCGCCGCCCATTGGCTGAGCGTCGGCCTGCCGCTGCTCGCCGCCTCGCCGGTGGTGGCATTGCTGCTCAACATGAATGCCGCCGGCTATGGCGCGCTGCTCGCCGCCCTGCTGCTCGGCACGCCGACGCTGGTGCTGATCGGCGCGGTGGCCGCCGCACTGGTCACGGGCGCGCGGCGCGGCGGCGTGCTATTGGCTCTGCTCGCGCTGCCGCTGCAGCTGCCGGTGCTGATCTTCGGCGTCGGCGCGGTGGAGGCGGCGCTTGTCGGCGATCCGGTCGGCGCTTACTTGCAGGTTCTCGCCGGGCTCCTGCTGGGCGCCCTGGTGGTGACGCCGATCGCCGGCGCCGCCGCGCTCAAATTGGCCTTAGAATAGTAGCTCCATGCAGTTCCTCGCCAATCCCGCCCGCTTCCTGCGCATCGCCAACGCGCTCCTGCCCTGGCTCGCGATCGTCACTGTCGCGCTGTTCGCCAGCGGGCTCTACTACGCCTTCTTCGATTCGCCGCCCGACTACCAGCAGGGCGACAGCGTGCGCATCATGTACGTCCACGTGCCCGCCGCCTGGATGGCGATGATGGCCTACGCGGCACTCGCGGTCTTCGCCGCCATGCTGCTGGTGTGGAAGCATCCGCTCGCCGAAGTGCTGGCCAAGGCCGCGGCGCCCCTCGGCGCCGGCTACACCTTCATCGCCCTCGTCTCGGGTTCCCTGTGGGGCCGCCCGAGCTGGGGCACCTGGTGGGCCTGGGGCGACGCGCGGCTGACCTCCGTGCTGGTGCTGTTCTTCTTCTATCTCGGCCACATGGCGCTGACCCACGCCTTCGACGACGCGGCGCGCGGCGCCAAGGCCGCCGCCGTGCTGGCGCTGGTCGGCGTCGTCAACCTGCCCGTGGTGAAGTTCTCCGTCGACTGGTGGAGCACGCTGCATCAGCCGGCGAGCATTTCGCGCATCGGCGCGTCGGCCATCGACCCCAGCATGCTCACGCCGCTGTTACTCATGGCGGGCGCCTTTCTCGGCTATTTCCTATGTCTGCTGATCCTGCGCGCGCGCGCCGAACTGGCGCGCCGCAAGGTGCGCGCCTTGCAACTGCTTGCCGCCGAGGGCGGCTAAGGGCCAACTGCTCGCCGCCGAAGGCGGCTGACCCGCCGCGAGCAAGCCCTCGATTTCGTGTAAGCCTTCAAGAGAGAGCCCGTAAGGAGAGCGTGATGAAGTCCCAATTCGCGACGCCGGTGCTGCTGGCCCTGGCCGCCTTCTCGTTGACCACCGTGGCGCGCGCCGACGACGGCGGCGATCCCGCCGCCGGCCAGAAGATCTTCAACCAGTGCCGTACCTGCCACAGCACCGACGCCGGCAAGAACCTGATGGGCCCGAGCCTGCACGGCATCATCGGCCGCAAGGCCGGCACCGCCGACGGCTACAAGGTCTATTCGCCGGCCATGCAGAAGGTCGGCTTCAACTGGACGGTCGAGAACCTGCAGAAGTACCTCGCCGATCCCAAGGGCTTCGTGCCGGGCAACCGCATGGTGTTCTCCGGCGTGAAGAAGCCCGAGGATCGCGACAACCTGATCGCCTATCTCAAGCAAGCGACGCAGTGAGCCTTAACTAGGCTCGTCGCGGCTGCGCGGGAGCGCTGAACCTATGAACCTCGATCTCGGCGGCTATGGTGTCTATGTCTGGCCCGCTTACGGCGTGGCCGGCCTGGTGATGCTCGGCCTGCTGGCCGCGAGCCTGCGCGCGCTCGTCGCCAACGAGCGCATGCTCGACCGCCTGCAGCGCGCCCGCCTGCGCGCCGAAGCCCCCTTGCCCTTCGATGGGCGCGGAGACGGCGGCTGATGGCTGCCGACATTCCCACAGCGCGCGCGCCCAGCGGGCGCTCGCTCTCGCCCGCCAAGGCGCGCCGGCGCAAGCGCCTGGCGCTCGTCGTCGGCGGCCTCCTGGCGCTCGGCGGCGCCACCGCGCTCGTGCTCACCGCCTTCCAGGACAGCCTGGTGTTCTTTTATTCGCCGAGCGAGCTGATGGCGAAGGCGCCCTCGCCCGAGCGGCGCGTGCGCATCGGCGGCCTCGTCGAGGCGGGCAGCCTGCAGAAGAACGGCCAGGACATCCGCTTTCGCATCACCGACACGACGCGCAGCATCGACGTGACCTACCGCGGCCTGCTGCCCGACCTGTTCCGCGAAGGCCAGGGCGTCGTGGCGCAGGGCAGCCTGATGGCGGACGGCAGCTTCCGCGCCAACGAAGTGCTCGCCAAGCATGACGAGACCTACATGCCGCCCGAAGTCGCCGACGCCTTGAAGAAGTCCGGCCGCTGGAAGGAAGGCGAAGGCACCGTGCCCGTCACGCCCGGCCCGGAAACATTACCCTCGCAGCAAGGCAGCGCCCCATGATCGCCGAGATCGGCCACTACGCCCTCGCCCTCGCGCTCGTCATCGCGCTGGCGCAGTCGGTCGTGCCGCTGCTCGGCGCGGCGCGCAATTCGGCGCCGCTGATGGCGATGGGGTCGAGCGCGGCGCTCGGCCAGTTCGCCTTCGTGGCGCTCGCCTTCGCCATGCTGATGCAGGCCTACGTCGTCTCCGACTTCACCGTCTTCAACGTGGTGCAGAACTCGCACTCGACGAAGCCGATGCTCTACAAGATCACCGGCCTGTGGAGCAACCACGAGGGCTCCATGCTGCTCTGGGTGTTCATCCTGTCGCTGTTCGGCGCGCTCGTCGCGGCCTGCGGCGGCAACCTGCCGCCATCCTTGCGCGCCCGCGTGCTGAGCATCCAGGGCATGATCGGCACCGCCTTCCTCGCCTTCATCCTCTTCACGTCGAATCCCTTCCTGCGCGTCTTCCCGCCGCCGGCCGACGGCCAGGGCATGAACCCGGTGCTGCAGGATCCCGGCCTCGCCTTCCATCCGCCGATCCTCTATCTCGGCTACGTCGGCTTCTCGGTCGCCTTCTCCTTCGCCATCGCCGCCCTGATCGAGGGCCGCGTCGACGCCGCCTGGGCGCGCTGGGTGCGGCCCTGGACGCTCGCCGCCTGGTGCGCGCTGACGCTGGGCATCGCGCTCGGCAGCTGGTGGGCCTATTACGAGCTGGGCTGGGGCGGCTTCTGGTTCTGGGATCCCGTCGAGAACGCCTCGCTGCTGCCCTGGCTCGCCGGCACCGCGCTGCTGCATTCGGCCATCGTCGTCGAGAAGCGCGACGCGCTGAAAAGCTGGACCGTGCTGCTCGCCATCCTCGCCTTCGTCATGAGCCTGATCGGCACCTTCCTGGTGCGCTCGGGCGTGTTGACCTCGGTGCATAGCTTCGCGAGAGATCCTGAACGCGGTGCCTTTATTCTCGGAATCCTGATCTTCGCTGCGGGAGGATCCCTCGTACTTTACGCCATCCGCGCGCCAGCGCTGAAAGTCGGGGGCTTGTTCGCGCCGATCTCGCGCGAGGGCGCGCTGGTGCTCAACAACCTGCTGCTCGCCACCGCCTGCGCCACCGTGTTCCTCGGCACGCTCTATCCGCTGTTCCTCGAACCCTTGGGGATTAAAGTCTCGGTCGGCGCGCCCTATTTCAACGCGACTTTCTTGCCGCTGATGACGCCGGCCCTGGTCGTCATGGTGGTCGCGCCGCTGATGGCATGGAAGCGCGCCGATCTTGCCGGTGCATTGGGCCGCCTGAAGCTCGCCTTCCTCGCCGCCATCGTCATCGCCGGCGTCGTCTTCGCCATGAAGGGCGGGCCTGCCTTGGCGCTCGCCGGCCTCGCCATCGCCGCCTGGCTCGTCGTCGGCGCGTTTATCGACATCGGCGAACGCATCCGCCTGTTCCGCGTCTCGCCTGCCGACAGCCTGCGCCGCCTCTGGGGCCTGCCGCGCGCCGCCATTGGCACGGCCATCGCCCATGGCGCGCTCGGCATCGTCGTCGCCGGCATCACCGCGTCGAGCGCCTGGCACGCCGAATACATCGGCGTCATGAAGCCGGGCGAGAGCGTCGAGATCGCCGGCTACAGCGTGAAGCTCGACTCGGTCGGCGAATATGACGGGCCCAACTACCGCGGCCGCCGCGCCATCCTGACCGCCAGCTCGGGCGGGAAAGCGGTGGCAACGCTGACGCCGGAGAAACGCTTCTTCACGGTGCAGAAGACGACGACGACGGAAGCCGCGATCCACACAACATGGTTCGCCGACCTTTACGCCGTGCTCGGCGATCCCTCCGCCCCGCAGGCCGGCAGCGAGAACACCGATGGCGGATGGGTCATCCGCATCTACCACAATCCGCTGGTGCCCTGGATCTGGATCGGCGCCGTCTTCATGACGCTGGGCGGGCTCGTTTCGCTGACGGACCGCCGCCACCGCGTCGGCGCACCGGTGAGATCGGCTCACGCGGTCAAAGCGGCGGCCAAGGCATGAAGCGCATCTTCTTCCTTCGGCGCTACCAGCTCGTCTTCCTGCTGCCGGTGATCGCCTTCGCCGGGCTCGCCGCGGTCTTCGGCGTCGGGCTCTATCTGCGCCCGGACATCATCCCCTCGCCGCTGATCGACCAGGACGCGCCGCTGTTCACGCTGAAGGCGATTCCCGGCCGCGATGACGGCGGCCTGACCAACGACGACCTCAAAGGCCATGGCGTGACCATCGTCAACGTCTTCGCCTCCTGGTGCATTCCCTGCCGCGCCGAGCATCCGCTGCTGCTCAAGCTCGCCAAGGAGGACGGCGTGCGCGTCGTCGGCATCAACTACAAGGACAAGCCGGACGAGGTGAACGCCTGGCTCGCCGAGCTCGGCAACCCCTTCAGCAAGATCGGCCGCGACGACACCGGCCGCGTCGCCATCGACTGGGGCGTCTACGGCGTGCCGGAAAGCTTCATCGTCGATGACGGCGGGCACATCCGCTACAAGCAGACCGGCCCGATGATGGACTACGACGTCGAGAAGACGATCCTGCCGATGATCCGGAAGCTGCAGAAATGAGGGCGGCCGTCGCCGCTCTCGTCTTGCTCGCGGCGCTGGCGGGCGGCCGCGCCTTCGCGGTGCAGCCCGACGAGGTGCTGGCCGACCCGGCGCTGGAGGCGCGCGCGCGCCACATCAGCCAGGGGCTGCGCTGCCTGGTCTGTCAGAACCAGTCGATCGACGATTCCGACGCCGACCTGGCGCGCGACCTGCGCATCATCCTGCGCGAGCGGCTCACCGCCGGTGACAGCGACGAAAAGGCCATCCGCTTCCTCACCGCGCGCTACGGCGACTTCGTGCTGCTGAAGCCGCCGGTCGAGCCTGCCACCTGGGCGCTGTGGTTCGGCCCGGCGGCATTGCTGCTGATCGGCGGCGGCGCGCTCGGCTTCGCCATCCACCGCCGCAACCGCATTCCGCAAGCCGCCGTCGCCGCGCTCAGCGACGACGAGCGCGCCCGCCTCGCCGCAATCCTCAAGGACGACCAACGCTCATGAACGCCTGGACATTCTGGCTCGTCCTCGCGGCGCTCGCCGTGGTCGCCCTGCTCTTCGTCGTCGCCCCGCTGTTCCTGCGCCGCCGGACGAACGCGGCGCGCGCCGACTACGACATCGCCGTCTACAAGGACCAGCTGCGCGAAGTCGAGCGCGACGCGGCGCGCGGCACGCTCGACGCGGCCGCCGCGCAGTCGGCCCGGCTCGAAATCGAGCGCCGCCTGCTCGCCGCCGCCGAGACGCCGGAGAACAGTGCGCCCGTCGCCACCGTCGGCCGCGCTTCCGCCTGGCGCTGGACCGCCGTCGCCGCCCTGATCCTGCTGCCGGCCTCGGCGCTGATCTACCTGCAGCAGGGCGCGCCCGGCCTGCCGGGGGTCAGCTTCGCCGAGCAGACCGCCGAGACGGCCGCCCACAAGGCGGAAGTCGACGGCCTCATCGCCCAGGTGGAAGCGCGCCTGGCGCAGAACCCCGACGACGTGCGCGGCTGGGTGCTGCTGGCGCGCGCCTACGTGCGGCTCGGCCGCACGGCGGACGCCGTCGCCGCGCAGGCGCACGCCACCGACATCTTCGACCAGGAGCCGGACATGGCCGGCGACGCCGCCGACGCGGCCGCCGCCTTCGGCGAGATGCTGGTCGAGGCTGCCGACGGGCAGGTCACGCCGGAAGCCCGCGCCGCCTTCGGCAAGGCCATCGGCTACGACGCGGGCAACGCCCGCGCGCTCTATTTCCTGGCCTTGGCCAAGATGCAGGACGGCGACCCGAAAGGCGCCGTCGCCGACTGGAAGGCCTTGATCGCCAGCGCGCCGGAGAACGCGCCCTGGCTCGAAGACCTCAAGCAGCGCATCGCCGAGGTCGAAGCCTCTCGCGCGCAGCAGCAGCAGCCCTAAGCCGGAAATTCCCCCGGGCTCGCGGCGCGCATCTCCGCGAGGCGCGCGGCCAAGGCCCGCGTGACGGCGCCGACCTGACAGGCGCGGCCATCGAACTGCCGCACCGGCCAAAGGCCGATCAGGCTGTTGGTCAGGAAAATTTCGTCAGCCGACCGCAGCTCGTCGAGCGCGAGATCGGCAATGCGCGCGTCAATCCCCTGGCGCGCCGCGATTTCCAGGACCAAGCCGCGCATGACGCCGGCGACGCCGCAGCGGCCGAGGTCGGGCGTGAATAGCCGGCCGCCACGCAGGACGAAGAGATTGCTCATGACACCCTCGACGGCGCGGCCGTCGCTGTCGCACATCAGGCCTTCATGGATCGCCGGGTCCGACCATTCGTCGCGTGCCAGCACCTGCTCGAGCCGGTTGAGATGCTTCACGCCGGCCAGCTTCGGCTGCAGGCCGAGCCGCGTGTCGCACAGGCGCAGGGCGACGCCCTGCTCCGCCAGCGCGGCGGGATAGTCCGGCCAGGGCGCGCGGAGAACGATGCGCGTCGGCGTCGGCGGCACGGGCGGCTTGTAGCCGCGCCCGCCGGCGCCGCGCGTGACGATGATCTTCAGCACCATCCTGTCCTCGCCCGCCAGCAGCCTGCGCGCGTCGGCGGCGAGCAGGCCGGCGTCGGGCGCCGGAATGCCGAGCGCGCCGCAGTCGGCGGCGAGCTTCGCCATGTGGCGCGCCCAGAACTCGGGCCGGCCGCCCTGCACCGCCAGGGTGCGGAAGACCCCGTCGCCATAGGCCAGGCCGCGGTCGAAGACGCCGACGCTGTCGCCCGGCGCGCCGTTGATGAGAAGGCTCTCGGCCACTATCCCTCAACCCCCAAGGCGCGCAGCAGGCCGCGCGCCTTGGCGCGCGTCTCGGCCAGTTCCCGTTCGGGAACGGAATCGGCGACGATGCCGCCGCCGGCGCGGAACAGGATCTCGTCGCCGACGCGCAGGATGGTGCGGATCAGGATGTTGAAGTCCATGTCGCCATCGCGGTTCACGTAGCCGAAGGCCCCCGTGTAGGGACCGCGCGCCTCGCCTTCCAGCTCGGCGAGAATCTCCATGCAGCGCACCTTGGGGCAGCCGGTGATGGTGCCGCCGGGAAACAGCGCCGCGATCACCTGCGCCGGCGTCATGCCCGCCTGCAAACGGCCGCGCACGTTAGAGACGATGTGATGCACATGGGCATAGCTCTCGACCGCCATCATCTCGTCGACCACCACGCTGCCGGGAATGCAGACGCGCGACAGGTCGTTGCGTTCGAGGTCGACCAGCATGATGTGCTCGGCGCGCTCCTTCGGATGGGCGATCAGCTCCGCCGACAGGGCGGCGTCCGCCGCTTCGCCCTGCCCGCGCGGCCGCGTGCCGGCGATGGGCCGCGTGTCGACGACGTCGCCGCGCACGCGCACAAGCCGCTCGGGCGACGACGAGACGATGGCCGCATCATTGAAAGTGGCGAGCCCGGCGAAGGGCGCCGGGTTGCGCCGGCGCAATGCGTCGTAGAGGTCGGCGGCCGCGCTGCCCGGCCGCAGCCGGCCGCGCCAGGCGCGCGACAGGTTGGCCTGGAACACGTCGCCGGCGAAGACATAGTCGCGCACCGTCGCCACGGCGGCGAGATGGCGCGCCGGATCGTCCTCGGCCAGATCGCCGTCCAGGACGACCGGCTGGGCCGTTGCGCCTTCGAGCGCCGCGAGGTCGTCTTCCATGCGGTCGAGCAGGTCGGCGCGGCTCTCCTCGGCGACCAGGATCAGGCGGCCGTCGATGCGGTCGCGCAGCACGGCGGCGGGCACGCGCACGGCGCAGGCGGCGGGCAGCGCCGCCGTCATGCCGGAGGGTTGCGGCAGGCGCAGCGTCGGCTCGATCTCGCCGGCCAGCTCATAGCCGAGATAGACGAACCAGCCGCCGCGAAATGGCAGGTCGGCGAGCCTCTCGCCGTCGCCGTCACGCGCGATCTTCTCCGCCTGGAAGGCGGCGTCGAAGGCGGCGAGGAAGCCTTGGGTGGGCGCAATGGCCTCGCCGGGAAAGGCGAAGAGGATGTCGTGGCGATTGTCGGATGAGGCTAGGCCGCGCGCCGCGCTTTCCAGCAGGTGCGGATAGCGCGCCGGGTCGCGCCGATGCAGCGCCAGCAGGTCGGCGTCCGCCGCCAGGGGCCGGAGGACGCAGCCGCCCTCTTGCCTGTCACCGGCGCGCATGTCCCTGGCGCCGGTTGCGTCGGCGCGGCGCATCGTCGAACGGCGGGTGGCGGATTCGGCCACGGAACGTACCTGATGGAATGGAGGGGGAACCGACGGGTTCCGCTGCACTGCGGTTTTAGCAGGTCCGCATGGCGGGGCCAAGACGGCGGCCGGAACGCGGCGCTTTCCCCAGGAACGCCGGAGGAACGGCGGCCCCCACGGCGCGTTCGTCCTACAGAACCGATCTCTTGAATGGAGCCTCCCCATGTCGAGCCCCGCGAAGCTGAACGACCATGACGCCATCGACCATGTCTGGGAGATGATGGACAAGGGCCACATCTGCATGCTGGCCACCCATGACGGCGACGCGATCCGCGCGCGGCCCATGGCGGCGCAGATCGCGCAGGACGAACACGCGGTCTACTTCCTCACCGACGAGCGCCGCCACAAGGACGCGGAGATTCGCGCCAACCCGAACGTCTGCCTGTCCTTCGCCGACACGGACGCCGACGACTACGTCAGCCTGACCGGCCGCGCTGAAGTCTCGAACGACCGCGCCAAGATCAAGGCGCTGTGGTCGATGGCCGCCAAGGCCTGGTGGGACAGCGCCGACGACCCCAACATCCGCCTGCTCAAGGTGACGCCGCTCGAAGCCGAATATTGGGACGGCGCCGGCTCGATGGTGACGACGCTGAAGATGGCGACGGCGGCGATGACGGGCAAGAAACCCGACCTCGGCGCCAACCAGAAAGTGCGCATGTAGCGCGCGGGATCCGCGGGCGCAAAGAAGGTTAAGAAGCCACGCCGCTTCCGCCTGTCCGCACGCGATGCGCACGCGCGATGACGAAGCCGTGATGCGCGGCCCCCGGCATTTTCTGCTGAGCGTCGGCAGATGATTCCGCGCGCCTCAGAAAATAATTCCTCGTTTCCCCGCATCGCCGTCCGCCAGGCCGCGGGTTCCGCGGCAGGCGCTTCGGTGCCGGACTTGCATGGTGATCGGGTCCGTCCGCTCGGACGGTCTTCGCACGTCATGTCGACGGGCGAATTATCACGGGCGCGTTATCGTCCATCCCTTCCGGGATGAAGAGGCGCGCCTTTTCCGAAAGGGGCTACGGTCTATGAGCACCTCCTCGGTGTCGGGGTATGCGTCGCTGCAGGCGAAACTGTTCAGCCGCATCGACGCGAATTCCGACGGCAAGGCGACGAAAGACGAGTTCGTCGCGGCACGCCCGCAAGACGTCAGCGAAAGCCAGGCAAGCGCATTGTTTGGCAAGCTCGACTCTTCCGGCGCGGGCTTTCTCACCGAAAGCGACCTGACGCAGGGCGCGGCCGCCAGCACGGCGACCGGCGACGCTGCGGCGGGCGCGCAGACTGGCCTGTCCAGCGACATGCTGGGATCGCTGCTGCAGATCCTGCAAGGGTCGGGCAGCCAAACCACCGGTGCCAGGACGGCATCCGGCACGCCGCCCACGGCGGCGGAGACATTCGCCAAGATGGATGCGAACGGCGACGGCAGCGTCAGCAAGGGCGAATTCCTCGCCGCGCTGCCGGACGGCGTCAGCGAAGACCAGGCGTCGTCGCTCTACGACAGCATCGAGACGGGCAGTTCGGGCTCGGTCACGCTGTCGCAGCTCGACAAGAGCGTCCCGCATGGCGGCGGCGGAGGCGGCATGAAGGCGCCGTCCTCGTCGTCCGGCGCGGACTCCACCACCTACGACCCGCTCGACACGAACCAGGACGGCGTCGTCAGCCTCGAAGAGCTGATGGCGGGCGATCCGGACGACGCGCAGGCCGAGGTGGCGGGCAGCCAGAAAACGGACGGCTCGCTCGACGGGCCCGACGCCCTGCAGCCCGGCGGCCTGTCGCTGAACGACAGCCAAGCCGACGACGTCCGAAAGGCCGATGCCGTTTCGGTCGACGGCGGATCGCCGGTCGGCAATGCCGCGACGGCGAACCTGAAGCTGCTGACGGACGCGATGAACGCCTACCAGGCGTCCTATGCCTCCGCCAACCAGCCGAACGCCGCGCTGCTGCTGTCCGCCTGACGCCGACAGATAGGCCAGCCCGAGAGCGATGCGCCGCTTTCGGCTGGCTTTTTTTTCGGCCGCGACAGCCGGCCGGAACGAAGGCGGTAAGGGAAGGGTTGGATTGGTGGTGCTGCCAGTCTTGAGCGAACCAGTCTCCGAACGATTTCCCTGTTAAGCAGGGAAATAACAGGGATCGGCTCTCTCACGGACAGCTAAATCCCCCTCTGAACACTCCAAGGGCCCCGTCATTTCAGGCGCTTGCCCAATTCCGCTGCCGAAGCGCGCCCAAATGGAAACAGGGAAAGCGTCGCCGCTTAACAGGGAATCGTGCCTCCCTCAAACAGGCTAGCTACAGACACGCTAATGCGGGGTGTTTGCCGCCGGATTCACACACGCCGCAACTGGGGAGCGAGAGGGACAGGCTACATGACAACCTGTTCCCTGGTCTGAGCGTTTACAGCGCTCCATGAGCGTAAGCTCAGACAATCTCGAGACTGTTAGCCTCACAGGCCCAGCAATGCTGCGCCATCTGGAGGATGAAGATGAGCGCCATAGCCACCCGATCTCCAGACAAGGCCGTTTGATCGCGCTATGGACGTGGGCCTTGTCCTCGCCCGGACGTTACCTCCCCGCCCCGCCTTCGCCTAGTGGCACTTGCGCAGACAAGTGCGGGATGAAGCAGCATTTTAACAGGACGGCTGTGGGACAGAATGTCAGCCAGACGGGATGGATTTCCAGAATCTGGGACAGACGGGATGAATAGTGGGATGAAAGATGAAGTAAGTGGGATGAAACAGGGAATTTAATGAAAGTAATGGGATGGCTTGGTATCGGTATCTAGATTTCTGGTCTTACTCTTTTTGCACATGTATTTATAAATCTGGGGAAAATTGAGATTCACAATTGACGAATTCTCTAAAATCTTGGAATCCTGATGAGGAACACATCGGGAACATCCAAATTTGAGAGTTTCGTATGTCACACCCGTCACCACCAGCGCAGGCCATCCGCACCATCGAAGACCGTCCCATCGCAGCACTGCAGCCCTATGGCGGCAATGCCCGCACCCATTCCAAACGTCAGATTCGCCAGCTTGCCGACAGCATTACCCGCTTCGGCTTCACGAACCCCGTCCTCATCGCCGATGACGATTCCATCGTCGCCGGCCACGGCCGAGTAGCCGCCGCCAAGCTTCTCGGCATGACCCATGTGCCGACACTGCACCTGGCGCATCTGAGCGCTGCCGAACGCCGGGCTTATATGCTGGCTGATAACAAGCTGGCGCTAAATGCCGGCTGGGACCAAGACCTCTTAGCGATTGAGCTACAGTCACTCATCGATCTCGATTTCGATGTCGAGCTGACGGGCTTCTCGATCGCCGAGATCGACTTGGTGCTGGACGGCGCGGGCGAGCGGGACACGACGGCGCCGAGCGGACCAGCGGATGTAATCCCGCCCATGCCTGAAACAGCCGTCAGCCGGCGGGGCGATCTCTGGCAATGCGGCCGTCATCGGCTGTTATGCGGCGATGCTCGTAATTCAGCCGACTACGCAGCACTGCTCGGGGGCGGGGCGGTCGACCTCATTTTCACCGATCCTCCCTATAACGTGCCGATCGATGGTCATGTCTGCGGCCTCGGTCGTGTGCGCCATCGCGAGTTCGCCATGGGCGCTGGAGAAATGTCCAAAGTGGCATTCACCACCTTCCTGGCAGAGACGCTGGGTGCCGCCGCCAAGACCTGCCGAGACGGAGCCATCGCCTTCGTCTGCATGGACTGGCGCCATATGGGTGAATTGCTCACAGCTGGCAGCCAGGTCTTTAGCGAGCTCAAGAACCTCTGTGTCTGGAACAAGACCAATGGCGGCATGGGGACTTTCTATCGGTCCAAGCATGAGCTGGTGTTTGTGTTCAAGGTCGGGGACGCGCCCCACATCAACAGCTTCGGCCTCGGCGAGACCGGACGCTATCGCACCAATGTCTGGGACTATGCTGGGATCAACAGCTTCGGTGCCGGCCGAGAGTCTGAATTGGCCATGCATCCGACGGTCAAACCCGTCGCCCTCGTCGCCGATGCCATCCGGGACTGTTCAAAGCGCGGCGACATCGTGCTCGATGCCTTTGGCGGGTCTGGCACGACATTGATCGCAGCTGAGCAAGTCGGCCGCTGCGCTCGCGTCCTCGAATATGACCCCGGCTATTGCGACACCATTGTCCGGCGCTGGGAAATCCTCACCGGCAAGCATGCCGCCCTCGCAGCAACAGGGGAGCGCTTTGAGGATGTCGTCGAGCAACGGGCGCTAATCCCCATCACGATGGGTTAGGCGCATGACCAACCGCTCAGGCGACGCTCCAGAAGGACCCGAAGAAGGTCCCGCTCTCACTCAAAATGAGCAAGAACAGCACAAAGTTTACGACGTCGGCTACGGCAAGCCGCCGCAGACGACGCAATTTGCGAAGGGACGGTCGGGCAACCCTAGGGGCCGGCCAAAAAAGCCGAAGGTGGCGCCCATTCGGTTGTCAGATGCCCCGTCCGATATGTTCCTCCAAACGGAGATCTATCGGCCGGTGACGGTGCGCGAGAACGGCAAGACGTTCCAATTACCGCTGATGCAGGCGCTTTTGCGGGGCATGTCGATGGCGGGCCTTAAAGGAAGCCGGCTTTCGCAACAGTACCTTCTCGAGCTTGCCGCCGCTGCCGAGGAGCGACATTTCCAATCCAAAGTGGAAAGATACAAGCGCCTTGCTGCGATCAAGCATCAAGGCGAGAAGCAGATGGCCGAGCATAAGCGTAGAGGCCTACCGCCGCCGCAACTCTTGCCGCATCCCGACGATATCGTGCTCAAGCCAGAGGCTGGCGAGGCCTATGTCAATGGCCCCGAAACGCCCGAAGAAGCGCGTCGCTACGATGATGCCGTGAGATGTCGAAATTATTATTTGCTGCGTGCTGCACATTCCGAGAAGACTGGCGCAGGGCCAAAGCTCCGGCATGAGGGACAAACAGCCTGCCTGTACCTTGTCTGCGCTGCCACATTGGACAAGTTTCTGCCTGGACGTTTACGATTACCGGCCGACAAGGCGGCATGGCTCATCTGTGATTTTGAGAGCCTGTCACGGCGCGAACGTGAGGCACGCATCGGAACTGAGTTTGCCCAGCTGAATGCAATTATGGCCTAAGCACTTAGGCCTGCACTTCGGTCGACGCTGAACAACGCGGCGTTGCCCTTGAACACACACCCCCGCTGTTTGTATTCGCAGAAGGAGCGGCACGAGTGACAGACATAAAAACAACTAAGCAACGGTTCACCCGACAAGAACTCTATGACCTGGTTTGGTCCGAGCCGATTAGAACTATTGTCACTCGTCACGGCATATCGAACGTGGCTTTCGCCAAAATGTGCCGCCGGCATGAGATTCCTGTGCCACCTCGCGGATACTGGGCGAGGGTCCAAGCCGGACATAAAGCCGCACGGACAGCTCTACCAGAACGGGGGCTCGGGATGTCGGAGATCATCGGCCCCGGAAATGACCGCTGGAGTTCGTGGAACGCTCCGCAGAATCTCATCGAAATAGACATCGAGCCTCCGCCCGTATTTACCGAGAGCATCACTCAGCTTAGCGATCGAGTCCGCGAACTCGTCGCGAAGTTATCGTGGCCCAAAACGCTCACCGCCCCCCATGCTGCGATCGGAAAGCTTCTGTCGGCAGACGAGCTGCGAGCTGAAAAGCAAAGAAATTCTCCTTACCCCTCATTTTACGATGCCCCTCTCTTCGCCTCTCCGTTCGAACGGCGCCGCCTCAAAATTCTCAATTCAATTTTTACCGGACTTCACAAGGCTGGCTTTCAAGCATCATGCAGCGGAAAGGATCCGAAGGAATTTTACGCGCAGATAGGCCAGCAATCGGTTTCGTTCACCCTTGATGGCTCGAAGCCGGATCGGAATGGGTACCGATCTTCGACCGAAAACAATCGCCCCGCATCCGACATCCTGCGTTTTGAAATCTCGAACTGGCAACGCCCCGAGGGCATTCAACTCGTATGGCAGGATGAAAAGGACGACAAAGTTGAGGAGCACATTGGCGAGATTCTGGTTTCTCTGATTGTTGCCGGAGAGATGCAATATCGAACGGGCGAAGAGCGAAAACACATTTGGCTCGTCGAGCGCAAGGCAGCGTTAATCGAAGAAGCCCACAAACGAAAGGTTGAGGAAGAACGTCAAGCGAGAGAACGTCGAGCTAAAGCTGAGAAAGCTCGCGTCGATCGTCTACTTGCAGAAGCCGTTGCATACCGGCAGGCGCTGGATATTCGCGCTTACGTCACCACGGTCACACAGGAGAACGATAAAGCTCGCGATCCCGTGCCGGTTGAAGCGCTTACGAAATGGGCCGAGTGGGCGCTAAAACAAGCGAACAGAATTGACCCTGTGCTCACGAAGGCCTTTCTGGATCCAATGCAGGATGAAGATCCTCGCGATGAATTGGCTACACCAGCCTAACTATCCCAGTAAAAAGAAATACGACCCCAATGTCGCAATTTACCAATATCCGTCCGCCCGGCTATGACGATGCCGCGCTCGAAGCTCGAATTAAAGCCCTACAAACGGCCGTCGAACTTTGGTCGCGTCAACGCAATATGTGGGAGGACTGCGGCTTTCAGTCTTTTGCCCATAGAGTGGGCGCCGAGCCAGGCGAAAACGCTTGCGTAACGGTGCTGTATTTTGAAGGTCCGCTCTACAAGATGTTCAACGGGACTTGGGACGATGGATCTGAGACATCATTTAGCGAATTGATCGCCAGCCTCGGCTATGAATATGAACTCTCCGACCATGTCAGCGCGCATTTCTACGCGCTCGATACAACGCTCCGCGTCGCGTTCGACGATTATTTCCACTGGCAGTGGGTGTGCGGCCTGATTGAGCCGGATTGCGCTGATGTCTATGAAGAGCTTTACGCACATTTTGCGCAGTGGCCCGACGACCTCCACCGTATCGATTGGCGCAAGTTCGAGATCCTCCTGTTCCGTATCTTCCAGAATCAAGGCTTTAAGGCAGAACTCGGTTCCGGTCGTGCCGATGGCGGCGTCGATATTCGCCTTCTGCAACGCGCCCCATTAGGCGATATCCTAACTTTGGTCCAAGCCAAGCATTATGCGCCGCACCGCAAGGTTGGCCTGGAGCCTGTCCAGGCCTTGTTCGGCGCTGCGCAGGCCGACGGCGCCCGGCACGGCATCGTCGTCACGACCTCGGAATATTTACCAGGCGCACGAGCGTTCGCCGCTCGGCACAATGTACATCTCGATCTCAGAACGTCAGATGATGTCGCCGAATGGTGTCGGACTGCGACCGCAGGCGTTGTTCGCGACAAATCGACATTGGTGACCCCCGAGCATCTGCGGAGCATTCTCAGCCAGCTCGGCCAGGGTCGCGACCCGCGCATCGTCCACGCGCATGCCGGCTATGGGATCACGACTAACATCTTTGCTCTTGTATTGAAGGAAACGAACCATGCAGCACTCTTGATGGCGTTGCCAAGCGTTGAGATTTCGGGCGACGGACAAGTGGGCTTGGAGCGACCGGTAATCGACGATAGCGCGTTCGTTTTCCTAACCGGCGACTCGGTATGGCGGGCAAAACGCACTGTTAACGATGGCAGCATTCACTATTGGGACGGCCATTATTTGTTCCAAGCCTGGGATGGACAGGCGGCATATTTCAACATCGCCGACTGAACTGGCAGACGAGACAAAAGAATTCGATCTAAGCGTAGTATGGCGTAGCGCTGATGGTCTTGGCGTAGAATTACCAGTAGGCATAGTTGAACACAGCATCGAGTTCACTAAGGTTCGACAGTGCCTGCAAGGCCCCGATCGTAGAACTAGCCGCCGTGCTGCAGAAAACTTGTGGTCTGAATGACTAAGAGTGCCTCGGAAGCTATCGTTGCCTTGTGCCGGCAACCCATTGTCGGGCAAGTTCCGCCCGAACGATAAGTGCCGCCTGGCGGCTCAAGACGAAGGCAGGCAGTATATGTACTTTAAGGTTCTCGCCCATGCGGTCCACCCCCCGAGTGGATCAGCCTCAAAAGCTTTTTTGTTAACCGACAACTGGGACGACTGGTTCAAATACGACACTATGTATACGCTCGTCATCTTCGATGAAGAGGGCGAGCGTCATCCGATTGGAAGCGTCAAGATTGGCCAATTCTCGATGGAAGAAGGCCAACGCCGTGCCAATTTGCCCGTAGACTTCGACGAACTCGACGAGCGATTCTTTTCGATCGGCCAGGATGACAGCTATTACGAGGAGCTAAATAAGCTTGGGGCCGAGATCCGCGATCGCGTCCTCAAGGGACTGCGCGACATGGCCCTCGACCCTGATCTCTTCACACGTGCTACAGCAGAGAAAGTTACGGGTATCTCGCTACTCCGTTCAGTTACGCCCGCGACGATTCAAGGTCAATTTCGTCGCATGGTCTTTGGCGGCGCCCGCTTGTCGCGATATGCGTTCACCTACACCTCGCCCAAGCCGGCGAGATCAAGGCTCGAACCGACCACGTTCGACTTTATGGTCGAACCGGAATCGGAGCCGCCCACAAACATCCATGTAGTGATCGGCCGCAACGGAGTCGGAAAAACCCGACTTCTAAACAACATGACGCGCGCGCTGGTCGAGACTGATGCCGACCCTAATACCGTAGGATTCTTCACCGGCGATACTGACGATCTGCTCGACTCGAGGCTCTTCGCAAATATTGTCTCGGTGACGTTTAGCGCCTTCGATCCGTTCGAGCCGCCCGTCATACGCCAGGATAAATCCGAGGGCGTCCAGTACGCCTATATTGGCCTGAAGCGACGTGGCACGAGCGACGATGGCAAACCACTGCCGCCCCGAACTCCCGAGCGCCTCTCCAGCGACTTCAGCCGCAGCGTCTGGATCTGCCGGCACGGTGCGCGCGTCAGTCGATGGCGACGTGCGCTGCAGATGCTTGAAGCTGATCCTATTTTCAAGGACGCCGAGGTGGCGGAGCTCGCCGATCCCGACTTGAATGAAAGGGAGCTGAAGAAGCAGGCTAAGGCCCTCTTCGGAAAGCTGAGCTCGGGCCATAAAATCGTGCTTCTGACCGTCACTCGGCTCGTCGAGACTGTTGAGGAGCGCACGCTCGTCCTGCTCGACGAGCCTGAGGCGCATCTTCATCCACCCCTGCTGTCCGCCTTCATCCGCGTGCTCTCCGACCTTCTCATCAATCGCAATGGCGTCGCGATCATCGCCACCCATTCGCCTGTCGTGTTGCAGGAAGTGCCGCGGGGCTGCGCTTGGAAAGTCCGTCGTTCGGGCCTGAAGATGGAGACCGAACGACCGGAAATTGAAACCTTTGGCGAGAATGTTGGCATCTTAACGCGAGAGATATTCGGGTTGGAGGTCAGCCATTCCGGCTTTCACCAGATGCTGCGGGATGCGGTAGCTGCCGGCGACTCCTATGAAGCCATAATCGAGCGATTCAGCAGAGAACTTGGCGGTGAAGCCAAGGCGATCCTGCGGGCTCTCTTGAGCGCACGGCCCGATGGCGACGGTCGCTGATGCTGAAACTCAACCGACCGGAACCAGCCGCGCGCGATACCTTCGTCGGCTGCATCAACCGTGTCCGCAACCCCGGCTTGCGCAGGCGGCTTGAAAGCATCACCGAAGCGGTTGCAGCTGCGTCCGACGCCTTCGAACTCGCTGCCACTGGCCAGACTTTGCATGAGATCGCGCGGCACGATGTGGTCGGCGTGGTAACCCGAGCTGAAATGGAGGCTGTATACGTCCAGCGAATGGCGAAAAAGGGCGCCCCCGGACGAGCGATCTATGACGAGCTAATCTCTGCGCCCATCCACGGCCGATGCCCGATCTGCGCCCAGCGATCCGTCACGACTTTGGACCACCATCTCCCTAAAGCACATTATCCTTCACTGGCTGTGACGCCGCTCAATCTGGTCCCATCCTGCTCCGACTGCAACAAAGTGAAGCTGGCCAGGTTTCCGCGCACGGCTGCTGACGTTACGCTGCATCCCTATTTCGATGATGTCGAAGGTCATCGCTGGCTTTTCGCCGAGGTCGTCGAGACGCGCCCCTCTGCGCTACGCTTCTTTGTTGAGGCGCCTGAAGCATTCGGCGATCCACTCGCCGAACGCCTGCAGAACCATTTTGTGACGTTCGATCTCGCACGGCTGTATGCGGTCGAAGCCGCCGAGGAATTACTCAATATTCGCCACCAGCTCAGCGTGATTAGTGCAGCGGTGGGCTCGGACGGAGTGCGCGCTCATTTAGAGCATGAGGCCGCAAGTCGTTTAAATGCGCGGCTAAATGGATGGCGCACCGCCGCCTACATTGCATGGGGCGGGAGCGAGTGGTTCTGCGATGGCGGCTTTGCTTCGCCAGGTTAAATGGAGTCCCGACGGATGAAGCCTCTCCGAGCTTTGCTAAGGTGTCAAAACTCTGCCCAGGCAGAGCGTGCGGTTGTGGTGACCGCCTTACAGCAAATTAGTGGGCGGTAGTGCCCAATCGAAAGCCTCACCACGGAATCTGCACGTTAAGAAATTGTCTTTCTAATAAGCGACGTGATTTTGGGCTCTAATTCTTCCAGGTTCACCTCTCCTTGAAGCAGCGCGTGCAAAATTTCCACGGTCGTTAACCCAAGCAAGACCTGGAAAGATCCACCCACGCCCTCGCCGAAATTTGCCTCGTTCAAAAACTTCGGACCAAGAATAATTAGAGTTGGCGTCTCTTCTTCGTAGCTTGTTGGCCTGGTAACGGCGCAAGCCTGTCTATCGAGCAAAGCTCTAACGTCAAGTGCCTCATCGGCCAAATTACGCAAATCGGCCGGCATCGCTGAATAATCACCGACATGTATAACAATTTCCCTGGCGACGGGCTGGCTGACCAAATTGTCTCTGATATCCGTTTCAAAGGCCTTGAGAAAAAACCCAAGCGCAAATATCGCTAAAGTTGTAGCCTGAGATTCATCGAGGGGCGTAAGAGAAATTGTTACAGGTACGTCAAGTTCGAGAACAATAGTCCACGCGCTGTCGTCGATAGCAATCTCGCGAACATCCAGGCCCGAAACCTGTTTGGAAACTGTCTCCGACAGCTTTTTATGTAAAAACTGACGGCTATCGTCCTTCAGCAGAAATGCCGTTAACAATCCCCCGAATAATAATCGGGTTTGAGCAGAGTTAACGGGTGATTCATCGATTAAGCCTGAAAGCGCTGCAATGCAACGCTCCGCCAGTACAGACTTTAATAGCGGCGGCATACTCTTACGGATCGTCTGAAGGTGCATTCCCAGTAAAGGAACGATCGAAGGCAAGGGTAATTTCCTCAGACCAATTCCAAAAAGCTTAAGGAATTGATTTGCTAGGCCCTCCTCCTCTGAGACATCCAGCTGATCGGCATGTGTCAGACCTAAAAATGAATTTATTTCTTTAACATAGATTTCCGGATGTGCGGGAAGCAGCGTCGACGTGCCCGCCAACAGAGAGTCGACGATATCTTCTTCATCGGGGATCAAAGCATATTCTGTTGCAGCATTAAAAAAAGCTGCCCCCGCTTTGCCTGTTTGTTTCATCGCATACAGGGCATTACCCAACTGATCAAAAGCATGACCGCGGGCCGAGTGATAGACCGTGCCCGATAGAAGGCCTACGGCGTGTTCTGCCAAATGCTTCGCGCGATCGCGGCGATCTGGATATCCTATGTAGTCCATCGGAAGCTGGTTAAACACTCGAGCCTGCAACCGTGAAGAATCGGCCTCAATATCACGGCGAGCGCATTGCTGCGCTACAGCACCGGCCCGTTGATATGCGGTGATAGCTTCGTCGTAGCGCTTCTGATCGACATAGATATTGCCTAGGTTCACAAGATTGAGGGCTTTTAGTGAGGCGTCACCTAGCTCATCGGCAATGCCCAAGGCCTCATTTGCAAGCTCTTCGGCCTCTGCATATCGCCCCGATTGCCTAAACCGTCTTGTCAAAATATTGATATGCCATGCCCGCTGTCGTCGGGTGTCATCCGATGGAGCATTTCGAGCCGCTATGCGACTTATAAGTTGTTCGACCTCTTCTTCGTTATCTGAGAGCGCCGATAAAGAGGATGCGAGGTTTCTTTCTGCGATATCAACGCCATATTCGTCACCTAAATTCCTAAAGATCATCAACGCTTTGCGGGCGGCATCTGAGCCTCGCTCGAATGACTTAGCGCCCATGTACATGGCGCTTAATTCAATAAGTATCCGAGCCTGATCGTGCATTGCGCCGAGTGATCCATAACGCTCCTGGATTTTTTCAACTTCAGAGACGTCATTAAGCGCGAGTGTCCTCCGAGCGCGAGATAAAAGCTCAATCTCCTGCAAAATGCTTTTGGCGTCTTCACCCAGCGAGGTCGCGTATTCTCTGGCCCGTTCAATAAACGCGAGAGCCTGCCCCGCCTTGCCCATCACCTCAAGTGGATAGACTAATGAAAGGAAGAGCTGGAAAGCTTCAAGCTTGCGGCCATTATCGGAAGCATCTTGCAAAATATTAGCAGCAATTCGTTCGCCCAACTTCCAGTCGCCAAGCTCAGCGGCCTGCCGAAGTGCTGGCATCAATATTTCATTATTGGACTGATCGGGAACGAGCGATGCGACTATGTATGCCGCCCGAAAATTAGACTCACTTTCAAACAAACGGACGAGCCGGCCCGCGTAAAATCGCAATCGCTGTGGTGTCTTGTTTAGTTCATCTCGAATACTGCGAGCCGATTCAGCGTGCATAATCCGAAGACCGCGAGGGCTGTCGTCAATTAAACGACCCAACCCTTCCAAATCTTTGTACAGCTGCTCAATCGAATAGCCGTCATTTCCGACCAATGCGATCATTTGAGCAGCAGTTAATGGAAGCTCACTCAAGGCAAGGTAGGAGACTAATTCGTTTGAGTGCGCCCGGCTTTCACTTCCGCGATCAAATTCGAGCGTCGCAAGTTCACGTTGAAGCGCCAACGGATTTCCCCGTTCTAAAAGACGAGTCATTTCGTGGGTCTCTGGAGATGCGCCCCCGAGAATTTGTCGGCCCTCATCTGTAGTCAACGGCGGAATTGTAAGATTGGGTGTTTCGCCGATTGCATCACGCGAGGTAAAGACCAGTAGTTTTTCTGGCCCCAAACCGCCGGCCGCTTCAATGGCGGTTCGCAGCTCGTCTATGTATTCACATTCGTCGATTACCAAGCGAATATGAGAACTTTCAACCCATTGGGCCGCGAAGCTCAAACGAGCGCCCTCAAGCGTTGAAAACGTTATTGTTTGCGGATCGCCTGCGCGCAAAATTTGAGCGAGCACAGCAAATATTTCTTTAGGGGTTAAGCCGGTAAGTCGAACGTATGTGGCTTTAATAAGTTCGGAAAGCTGCGCCGCAAAAGTCGTTTTTCCAATGCCAGGCGGCCCGTTGATGCAAAGAGCATAGTTTTTTTCTAACAGACTTTGGGCATCCGTTAAGAGATATGGACGCGTTACGAGGGGGCCATGCTTCTCAGTACTCCGTGTTAAAAGTTCGTCCGCGGTTTCACGTTCAATATTTCTATCAAAATCTGCACCAAGATACTTTTCAGTAATTACGGCTGTAATATCGTCTGCCACGCGATCATGAAGCTCATCCGCGGTGGAATAATAGCTAAGAGTAGATCGCGACGACGCGTCATCGATCATAACCTGAAGGCGCTGATCACGACTGTCTGACGAGCGCAATATATAAAAAATGGTATCGATCTTAAGGTCGCGCGCGTATCGAAACTCGTCCTCGAGTCCCGATATATGCATCCCGTTAGCATCGTCGATGTAGCCATAACCGTCGCGATAGAATGCCACCATAATCTGCGACGCACGCAACTCGGAGAGATACAACTCGCGCGCCGGGTAGGGGCGAGCCCCTACATGTTCAAATAATACTGGTGTGTGCCTTATCTGATTGATTGCAGCTCGAGCAACCTTGCGCTCATCGCTACATTCTTGCAGCCGCGAACTGACAAAAATCCTTAGCTTGCTTTGAACGGCGTGGCGAGTGATCCCCTTAGACGGCACCATAACCTCGACGATCGTAGAAGGCCTGAAGTGAGCTGAATTTTTTGAATTGGTGAAGATCGGCGCCGTCACGCGTTACCAATTCAGTAATATCGGCCCTGATTTGAGTGCAGGTGGCATCTAAGGAAGGTAGCGACGGTATTGATTTGCCATCGGCATACTCAACGCGATCCTCAATATGCTTCCAGATCGTGTCGCGATACTTTTCATCTAAGGTTGCGTAATGCGGCGTGCCGTCACAAAGCTCCACACTAAGCATAAGATTTATCGCCGCCTGCTCAATCTGGCTACGGCCGACAGTTTTGAAACCGGGGATTGCTTGTATAGAATCGACAAGGAGAGCCCGTCTAATGCGTTCGCGTGTGACGGGAAAAGCGGTGTCGATCGTCCGTCGCCTAGCGGCTGCATACTCGCGCGGTGACGGTTTTGGAGAAGCCGGACCGGCACCACCTGGCGGTCGTGTACGTTTTGCACGCGGATCGACCAACCAATGATTGGGATCTTCTTCTTCTGTTCGTATTTTGATGTTGAATTTGATTATCGACGGAAGCCCTTCGATCCGCCCAATATTTTCTGGAATAAGTGGCGCACCTTTTGCGGGAAGTGTTGCAGCGCTGAGCACGACTGGTCCCAGTCCCGAATCACAATGTGACTTAAGCTGATGGAGGAAGGAATTTGTTGTGTCGTACTCTTTAATCCAAAACTGGCTAAGAAAAAGAGGCCGGGTTAATTGATGAGGGCCGAGCCGAAATATTGCTCGATCCGCCTCGGGTGAAATAACAAGAAAATATTTTCCATCTTTCTTAAGCAGAATTTGTAGATCGACAACCTCTCCGTCGGCTTCACAGCCCCATTTCTCGAAACTTTTGAATGCCGCGCGCATGGGTTCAGCGTTACGACAGACTAAACTTAGCCAGGGTACCGCACCTGGGTAGCCAGTAAGTCCGCCTAAAGCATAAGCGCAGCCGACAACCTCCGCCTTATGTAAGGCGGAGGCGAAACTGACGTCTGGTAAAAGGATTACGCCCTGTTGATCTCCGAGATCAAAGCCCCGGTTTTTATTCGTTCGATCTTTAGGAGTAACGCGGTGTTTGTTCTTTTTCCCCAATGTCGCTCCCCCGTAACTGTCTTAAAGCAATTCTCCAGCCACGTTTTCCACGAACAATTCCCCATCGCGAATATAGCGCTGGAGCATGGCGTCAGATCTGTGTCCAGTTTGCGCACGAATTTTTGCATACGAGACACCAGCGGCGGCGGCACTAGTAACTAAACCTGCGCGGAGAGAATGCCCCGAATACGTCTTGCTGTCATAGCCTAGGGCCTGCACCCGTCTTTTAACAATACTGTTAACGGCATTTGCAGATAGTCGTGCATTCATTACAGCACCGTATCGGTTTACCGCCCGAAATTGGACCAGTCGCTATCCCGGCAGTTGAAAGCCAAGCGTAAAGCGCAGTTACGGGACAAGCTGACGATCTGCCGTATGGTATTCCTATCGATCTGCCGCGCCCTTCTTGGTCTGTTTTGCTTCGGCGCAGTTTGATAATTATGCCCTGCCTTACATTTTCGACATCATCGATATTCAATCCGACGAGTTCGCTTCGCCGGAAAGCGCCAGAAAATCCTATCAACAAGACGGCTCGATCTCTAATCGCGAGCGGACTACTGCCGATTTCGTTAGATATTCGATTTGGGCGGGGTCCTCCAAATTAACCACATCCACATCGCAACCTGCGCTGCTGGCGAGGCCTCAAAGACGCTAGCCGCACTGAAAGCCAGCCCCGCAACACGTCTGGCGAAAGGCTCCAATTATCAGCAGTTGATGCTGATCCAAGTGTAGTTTGCAATTTCCATATGGCCGAATTATGCGGTCGAGGACTCAGTTAAAACTAACAATATATTGATACCCGTCTCGGCAGATCCGAGATGTCTAGGAGCAAAAAACTATTCGCCTGCTTTTTCGTAATCAGTAGGTCCGCGGTTCAATTCCGCAAGCCGACACCATCCTCCCCACGAAAATATCTAGGTTTTTCGACCAGAGCGTTTATCCACCTGAGGGTTCTTGACCCCTTTAACGAAATTGGTGGACGCATAGCGTGCAAAAATATGTGCCGCAAATCCACCCTTCAGGTCAGCGGGCCTACGAATACTGCTTGAGCAGGAATTCCAGAGTCATGTTCTCGACAATCGTGTCGTGCGGGATAAGAGCATATTGCCAAGGTTTACCCCCGTATGATCGCGCGTGTTCGCTTGCCCAGGTGCACCATTGCAAAGCCACCTCGCGTTTCGCCAGCACGTCCTTGTCCTGCATCTGGGTCGCCATCTTCGGCTCCAGCATCAGGATTTTGTCTTCGGTCTCGGCGACGAAATCCGGTTGATACTCCGCATGGTCGTTGCCGTTACGATAGAACATCTGAAACTGCCCCTTCGCAGGCCGCAGCCATTTTTGCGCTTCACGCTCCAAGATCACTGCGAGTTTTCGTTCCGAGTCAGAATGAAATTTCGTCACGTTTGAAAGGCACTTGGAGAAGCCCCCAAACAAGTATCGAGCCATATTGCTCTTGTCCGCAGGCGGCACGCGATAATCCAGCGGCGCTTCTCGCAGAGCGGTGTAGGCGCTCTCCTTAAGTTCGGTGAATCCTTGCCGAACCTCATGATGATATTCGACCGCCTCATCCTTCCAGAAGTGGGCCTGCATCTGGGCATGAACAGCGCGGGCGATTTCGCGTTGATGCAGAGCGAGAACCTGGCTCGCCTCCTGTTCGGAGAGATAGCCCAACAGGTGTCGAACCACCTGACCCGCCAGCTCGTAGAGCTGATCTGCGTGCTCGTCATAGGCGATGTCGGAGAAATCAATCAAGCCGCTAACGACATAGTCCTCAAGGTGTTCTTCAAGAAAGTTTCCTGGCGACAAGCCGATAATATCGACTTGGTCAGTCCGCAAATGCTTCGCCCAAAGTTCCTCGCTCGGCGCTGGGTAACGCACGCCCGACAGATCAAGCGTGAAGGGCTTGAAGCCCGCCTTGACCTCTCCCTTAGGCATCACCGTGATGCGGGGAATATCAATCGTGCGCTCGACCATTAGTTTTGCGGTTGCTGCAATAACAGCCGCCATATCCGGTGCTGGCCTCGCCACGCCCTCAAGTTCCATCTGCTCGGGCTCGGGCTGGTACTGCTTCTGCACCTCACGGACGACCTGTGCCTGCACTTCGGGCCGCGACAGATAGGAGACGCTCGGAACTTTGTCTGGTTCGCGCGCAAGTTTACGGAACGCATCATACGCCAGCCGCGCAACGCGCATCTCGTCGGGATCAGAAAATGCGGGCGTCGGGGAGGGACCAGAAGCCGTTGCGCTGTCTGCTCCTGGCGCGGACTGCAAACCGAGACTGCCCAGGATTGTTGGCGACGACACGACCGTCACCGTTTTACGCTCTAGATCGGCCTCTTCGAGTACCAGTTGCTTCAAGCGGACGGGAGAGTTGGGATTGTTGGCTTCGTCCACAATTTCCTGGAATCGGTCATGCGCAACAATATTGAGCCTGTCCACGGCGGTAACGCCCGTGCGTCTTCCGTAGGGCAGACGAAGGCCGCGCCCGATGCTCTGCTCGATAAGCGTTCGCGCATTGGCTGCGCGCAATGGGATGATCGTATAGAGGTTGGTGACGTCCCAACCTTCTTTGAGCATGTTGACGTGGATGACGATCTCGACCGGATTGTCGTTCTGTTCAACGGTCAACAGTTTCTCGATCGTCTCTTCTTCTTTCACGCTTGAATCGACCTGGATGACCTTATCCGCGTAGCGAGCCTTGAAGAACGCCTCAGACTGAATCAAAGCCATCAACTCGGCTGCGTGGGTCGTGTCACGAGCGATCACGAGCACAAACGGCTTGACGATGCGCACACCGTTTTCGCGGGCATATGTTTCCAAATCGACCTTCACGCTCTCATGAAGGCGAATGCCGTCTTCAAGCTTCAGAGTCTGGATTGCTTCTGGCGAGTTGCCCGCCGGATTGAAATCCCTCCGCGTGACGACAGCAGGCTCCTTGACGAAGGCATCCTCCATCGCTCGGGCGAGAGGGTAGTCGTAGATGACATTACGAAACGCGACAGGACCGCGCGGGCTCTCGACGAACGGAGTTGCTGTCAGCTCAAGGCCGAGTATCGGCTTCAATTCGTTGATCGCCCGCATCCCTGCGGTTGCCCGATAGCGGTGCGACTCGTCCATCAGCAAAACGAGGTCCGGCAGGCTTGCCAGATAGTCGAAATAGCTCTCACCGATCTCTTCACGGAAGGAACGGATACGCGGCGAGCGCCCGCCGCGAACCTCGGACGAAATCTTGGCGATGTTAAAAATGTTGATCGTGGTGGGGAAAAGCGAACCACCTGATGCGATCTGTCTCTCATAGGTTTCACCCGTCGTCAGAACGGGCGGCGAAATGGCAAATTCCGAAATTCCCTTGAACACATATTTCGGTGTGTTTGGCCTGAAGTCGGCAATCAGCTTGTTGTAGATGGTGAGGTTCGGAGCTAGCACGAAGAAATTGTCGATACCGTGCGCGACCTTCAAGTAGGTGATGAAAGCGCCCATCAACCGCGTCTTTCCAACACCCGTTGCCAACGCGAAGCAAAGCGAGGGAAATTCGCGCTCAAAGTCCGCGACGCCTGGAAATTCACTTCGGATCACTTCCAGCGCTGAGGCCAAGTCCACAGATTTATTCGGCGGCGCAATTTCTGTGACGCGGTGGAGAATTTCGAGGCTACGACGCTGCGGCTGGCGCAAGCTCAAGCGACCCGAGATTGCGTTGACGTGACGAAGGGTGCTCATGATGCATCGCCTTCATCAAAGAGGTTCGATTGAGATGCCTTTGGAGTCTTCGCCACATGCGGCAGATTAGCGACGTTGAGGCTGTAGTCATCATGACCCCATTCGCAGCGAGTGCGAATGTGATTTGGAATTTTGCGAACTGTAATGTTCGACCACAGGTCGGCATTGCCTCGGTAAGCAGCGCACAGAATCAGCAAGGAGCGTCCTTCTCCAACTTCCTCGCTGAGCGCAGCTAACTCCTGCGGCCCCAAGGTCTGAGTAGTGACGTAGAAGAAATCGCTCTCGGACGAATGCCCCTGCTGCCAGTACACGCTTTCGCTTGGCGCATAGGTAAAGCCCTCCAGTTTGCACAAAGCCTGCGCTAGCATGGCGGGGTTATACTTCTTCGAGATAACCTCACGGCCCCACTTGTCCTTTTCGAGGAGCGACGTTGCAAGCTCATAGTACCGGAATCCACCTCCGCCTTTCCAATCGACCAACTTGCTAACGCCACCTTCGTCGGCTCCGTCGATTACCTTTCGAAGGCGCGGAACGATATGTGTGGTGCAGTGTTCGCCAAGTTCTACCATCACCCAACGACGGCCCATCTTATGAGCCACCGCTCCTGTAGTGCCAGATCCAGCAAATGAATCGAGCACGGTGTCACCAGGCAGCGTCGCCACCTCTAAAACACGCTGGATGATCTTCTCAGGCTTCGGCGTATCGAAGGTCTTCTCCCCTTGGAAAATTCCCTTCATTTCGGCGCTGGCATTTCGGGTGCTGCCCGCAAATTCATACGGCCACCAAGTCTGGGGAACAACGCCGTCTTTGACCTCACTTAAAAACTTCTTTTCGACGGGAAACTCTGCGTTCCCATCTTTGCCCCAGTAGATTCGCTTCTCCGCTTTCAACTTCTTCAACTCGTCCGGCGGCCTTCGCCACGAACTTCCTTTCGGCGGCCACACCTCGCGGCCAGCGTTATTGATCAAGGCGTAGTTGTCTCTCTCGCGAAATTCGGCTCGTGTGAGCGGGGTGCCCAACCAAGGCCCACGACTGTCACCATCAAGATTTTTGTAATTGGCGATCTGCTTTTCACTTCGTGGAATTAGATACGGCCTCCATGACTCGGATTTCTTGAACACGAGAACCATGTTGTGAGTTTGCGCGATCGTCGATGCATTATTTCCTGGTGTATCCTTCGACTGCCAAACGATATTTGCGACGAAGTTCGATCGTCCGAATATCTCGTCGCACAAAACCTTCAGATAGTGCGCCTCGTTGTCGTCGATCGTGATCCACAGCGATCCGTCATCAGACAAAAGTCGGCGCATAATCTCTAATCTGTCGCGCATCAAACCGAGCCAAATTGAATGCTCTAGGCCATCGTCATAGTGAGCAAATGCGCTGCCTGTGTTGTAAGGTGGGTCGATCAAGACGCACTTCACCTTGCCTGCGTAGTCGGCCTCTAGCGCTTTGAGCGCCAGCAGATTGTCACCGTGGATTAGAACATTGTCGAAGATGTCGTCTTCGCCCCGACAAGCGGTGGAATGGTAGCTCTTCTCGGCATCCTCAATGAGAATACGAGGCTCCAAGCTCGGCCTGTTTTCTTTCCCGACCCATGTCAATTCGAGTTTTTGCTTCTTAGCCATCATTGTCCTGCTGCGCTGCCTGCTTGGGCCTGCGTCGTGTTAGGTGTTGTCCAAATTTCTGCCTTCAGCGCGTCCAGCAGAATCTTGCAGTCGCCTTGCGTTTTGAAAACGGATTGAAAGTCGCGGGGAGAGCGCAAGGTCTGCACGCCTCCAGGTGCGACTTCATAGCTGGCGAAGCCTTTTGCCACGCTGATAGCGAGCAGTTTTTCGGCATAGTCCGTCACCGCTGCGGCAAGCGCCGCCTTCTCTTCAGCGGACAGGGTGAGAGCCTCTCCTTCTTCAGGCTTCAATCGGTTGAAGATGGCAGCGAGAACCACCCAACGCGCATTGCCGAAGAACGATTTACTGGCGCCCATGCTCGCCCGTGCGGTGTCCTGAATGACTTGAAGCACAATTCGTTGCGATTGAACTGCGCGCCACACCGAACGCGCCGACAGATTTGGCGGAAAAACATGTTCGTGACGGCTCCGAAGCAATTCCTCGGCTGGAAACACCATCTCTAGTGAGCGAAGTGAATCCCGATTGGCCGCCACGCGAGTGACGAGATCACAGTCATTCGTGTTTTTCAAACAGGCGCAGGCTGTCAGCGCCTCTTCCATGTTAAAGTTGTCTTGGTCGTTGTCTGGCGTATCTTCGTCGATCTTGTAGTGATAGTCGACCTTATGCGGCTGAAGCGTGCGAAAGACCTGTTCGTGAAATTCATAGGCTCCGGCGAAGTCTTTTAATCCGACATGGTTTTGAAAATTCGCCGTTCGCGAAATGCGGTCGGCGAACACTCTGTCATCCTCGCACTTCTCAAGTGAAATAATTTTTATGAATGCAAAGCCAGTTGGCTTCGCGTCCGCCTTCGCTCCGTCGAAACATTTGACGATGGAGCCAAGAGTCTGTGCGCCGTTGATGATGGCAAAACCCTTCGCGGTAATCCGCTTTTTCTCTGCGTTGGTCCGATCTAGGTTGTTCAACTCCAAGCGGTCACAGTAGGCCGTAAGGCCATTGTTGAGATAGAAGAACAGGTCAGCTTCTTCGCTGATCGTCTTTTGAATCTCCTCATTGACGTCAGTGCGTCCCTTAAACCCTCGAAGATTTGCCGCCACTAATCGCTTCCCATGCGCGCGATGGAGGGCGTCGAGTCTCTCCAAGGAGACGAGCCCGTAGATCGTCTCGTGTGGCTTCGTGATCAAACCGGGGCAGATAATTTCAAGATCGACCGTATCGACACCGAGCGCTTCGCCGCCACCCGTGACCCAGTCGTTCAACGTGGTGAGATTGATTGAATGAAACTGAAAAAAGTCATCATCCGCGTCCTTTGAGACTTTCTTCTTGAGAGCCTCAAACAGCCGCTTCCGATCCTCGGAAATCAACGCCAAACCGGAGTAGCACAGGACCGCGCGAACACGAGTCGAGGCATTTTTCAGATGCGTCTCGATCTGTGGCAAGATTTTCACCCAATGAGGGTTCGCCGCGAACGCCTTAAAGTTTCCCGCGAGCAAGTATTCCACGCCCGCGTTGAACTTGGTTACGTCACCCAAGTCCGGTTCGGTCAGCCCCGCATGAATGTACTTGGCTTGGACAAGCCACAACGTGTTAGTCGCGGGAGAAAAATAGACCCCGTCAATTCCGCCATCTCCCCCGCCGTCAACCACAGAAATGGCCGCATCCGCGATCGATGCTCCGCCAAGCCTGTGTGCTGTAAACGCGGAGAGGGCGCGACTGAGGAAGTCACGCTCAAGCTGCTCGGCGTCCCCATTGGTCTTCTGCGGAACGTGCCCGTCGAACAAGGCGTGCAGTTTTGGTGGCAGGGCCAGTATTTCGACGGGACGATCCGGCATTACGCAATGTTCCATCGGATCGTGAAAAGGCTCTCGGCTGAAATGCTTTGCTCGAGCTTCCCTTCAATACTCGCAATCAGCTCGGAGCGCTGAGCGTCGATGCGATCTTGTGCATCGAAGAGTGTACGACGCTTGCTGTTCCGTTCCGTCTCTAACGCCTTGACGACCTTCTGCCCAGCGAGCTTCTCTTCTAGCGACAACGCCGCTGTCGCTGCGCGACGCGCTTCCTTGATCTGGCGATCAATCTCCTTGATCTCACGCTCTAGCCCAACCTTGAGGTCATCCGCCCAACCGTCCAATTTATCGGCTTCCTGCTCAAAGAACCGCGCATTGCGCTCGGATATGGCTCGACGAATTTGGGTTTGCTGCGTTGCTATCGATTGCGTGAGGATTGGAGTCACCGACGCAGGTGGCAAAGCGGGCTGAGAAACCGAGCCAGCTATGGTCAGCAGGCGAGTTGCCGCCTCTGCGCTTAGCGCGGCGCCTTCGTCCGTTGTACCTGCGAGCAACAAATGGTCTTCGCTCTGACCAAGCGCCTCAACCGATAGTAAGGACACGGCTAACCAACCCGATTTTCCCACAAGTGGCTCGATCTGGGAAATTCGCCCTTCGTGGTTGGAATAGTCAAAGATCAGCTCAGCCGAGGGCAGCTCACGAGCAAGAGCACGCTGCACGATGGCCTCGCCTAGCGGGTGCTGAATGCGAAACAAGTGCGCCTCGCCAGTACGCCTAGGAAGCTCGTAAAGTCCCGTCGGAACGCCCTCACGGTCCACCCAATTAGGAATTAGGTTCAGCCTGAAAGACGATGTGTCGAGAAACTCGGCGTCATCAGCCAATTCATACGCCGCGAGCTTCATAAGCTGCTGCTCAAAGTGGCTGAGATGTAGCTTCGTGTCCTCATTCCGAAGTCTCAGCTTCTCGCGAACCTCATCATCGAAATTCTCGAACAGCTTTCGGCGTGCGTGCGTCATCGCCTCGTTGATCTCAAGATTCAGCTCTTGCTGGAGCTGATCGAACGCGGACTTGATTTCTGCTGTCTTCCGGCACTGCTGATAGATTCCCGCAATGCGCTTCTCGAAATCGACCCCAGACTCGATGGCGCCAAGCACCTCATCGCTGGCTCCAAATACGCCTTCGAATAGCTGAAACTTCTCCGACAGGAGTTCGTAAACGCGTTGGTCTGCCTCATTTTTCTGATTAAGGAAGTTGACGACAACAACATCGTGCTTCTGACCGTATCGGTGGCAACGGCCAATTCGCTGCTCGATACGTTGCGGATTCCATGGAAGGTCGTAATTGACGACCATAGAGCAGAATTGAAGGTTGATGCCTTCTGCGCCCGCCTCGGTCGCAATCATAATCCTTCCCTGCTCGCGGAAATAATCGACCAACGCGGAGCGCATATCTGCGGTCTTTGAGCCCGTGACTCGATCGGACCCCTCGTGACGAGACAACCATTCTTTGTAGATCGCTTTGGATTCTTCATCGGTATTCGTCCCGTTGAAGAGCACGATCCGATCGGAAAACGGGCTGTCCCCGAGGACACGAAGCAAATAGGACTGAGTTTTACGAGACTCCGTAAAGACGATTGCTTTCTCGTCCGCGCCGAACTCTCTCGCCTTCGCAAACCCCATTTCCAGAGCCTTGAGCAAGGCCCGGCCTTTGGCGTTCTGCTCAATAGAGGTTGCGAGGGCGGCAAACTCACGAAGTTCGGCAATCTCGGTTTCGAGCGCACGCTGGTCCGCCTCAGTCAGCAGTTCCTCGTCGTCGTCAGGCCACTCTTCCGCCGTTTGATCGAGCGCTTCGTAGTCTTCGTCGAGTTCCTCGGCCAGCGACTGCGTCGGTCTGCTCTTATCGAGCCGCTTTTGAAGTCGATTTGAAATTGATGAGAGAGCGCCCGCGATAGCGAATGTGGATGAAGCCAGCAGCTTGCGAAGCACGAGCGTCATCAGAGAGCGCTGACTCGCAGGGAGAGCCTGGAGGTTGTCTCGCTGCAAGTATTCCGTGACTAGGTTATACAGTCGGTCTTCTTCTTCATCGGGGCTAAACTCCTCAAGGATGGCATGGCGTTTTGTATAAGGGACGTATGCCGTCACTTGTCGGCGCAATGTTCGGTGACAAATCGGCTTCAATCGCTCTCGCAGAATCTCAAACGTCCGCTCTTGTGAGAGATTGGCGAACTGTTCACGGAAGCTTTTCAGGTCGCCAAAAGCGTGCTCATCGATGAAGCTCACTAAGCCAAAAAGTTCCAGCAGCGAGTTTTGCAAAGGCGTCGCCGTCAGCAGCAGCTTGTGCCGCTCAGCAAGCGCCCCTTTTAGAGTGTTGGCGATCACGTTTGAGGGTTTATAGACGTTTCGCAGCCTATGAGCCTCATCAATTACTACCAAATCCCACGGGTGAGCGTGAACGTCTGCCGCCTTGTTGCGGGCAAATTGGTAGGAGCAGATCACTACGCTGTCCGCGCAGTCGAAAGGTCGGAAATGACCTGACTTTATGGCCGCGTTGTACGATTTGGATTCGAGGATCGTGCAGGGGATGAAGAACTTCTCGTTCATCTCTTGATGCCACTGCTTGCGAAGGTTGGACGGGGCGATGATGAGCATGCGCCGCCTTCCCTCCGCCCAGCTCTGGGAGATGACGAGCCCCGCTTCAATCGTTTTGCCCAGGCCGACTTCGTCCGCCAGCAACGCGCCCTTTGACAGCGGCGATGCAAAAGCAAAGAGCGCGGCATCCACTTGGTGCGGATTCATATCGACCTGAGCGCCCGCGACGGCCACGGCCAACCGCTCGCTGCTATCGGAAGAACGGCGGCGCGTTAGATCACTGGCAATGTATTTGGAATGGTAGGCTGTGATCACCCCTTACGCTCCTCGCGCATCGGGCGCTTCCGGTTCACATGATTGTTGGCTTGGTTACTACCAGCCACATGCACGCGCATAAACTCACGAATGACTTGAACCCCGGGTCGATCCTGCGCGCGGCAGGTTTCAAGAAACTTCTCTCGAAGTTCTCGCTCCACTCTAATGCGCAGCCCCGAATTTTTCATCATAGGCGAAGTGTATCCAGTGGATACACCGTCTACTAGCAAAAGCGCATAGCCCCCCAAGCCCATCCTGAGATTGACAGATGTTAACCCGCCGTTCGACGCAGCCGAGCTTACGGAAGATATTATGGTGAAGCCGCGTTGGGTTGACGTAGCGGTTCGTTATCAGCATGCGAGGTAACCGCTTAGAGCTGTCGTCGCGTAATCGCTGGACTTCCCACTTAATAAGAGCGTGCATGCTGGAAGAGCGGGCCGCTTTAGGACCTCCGCTCCTGCCTGATCGGCGGCATCGCCTATGAGGCTTTCGTCGGTGCAAGCGCCGCAATCTCTGCGGTGCCTAAACCCGGAGGTCCAAAATGCCCAAACTTACCGACACGCAGCTCGTAATTCTTAATGCCGCAGTCGGGCGTGACAGCAAGGCTGTCCTGCCGCTGCCTAAATCCCTCAAAGTGAATAAGGGTGCTGCGACTAGCGTCCTCAACGCATTACTGACGAAAGGATTGATCGAGGAACAGCCGACAAAGCTGCGCGCGGGAGTCTGGCGCCAGGACCAAATCGGACAGCGTTACCTGCTCACGATTACCGACACAGGTATGGCCACCCTGGATAGCGGTCCGGCATCAACAATCAAGAAGCCGCCTGCTGCCTCCGCGAAAAATAGGACACAGACGCAACGCGGCACTGAACAAGGCAAGCCGGTTAATGAAGGCGCGGCAAACAAACGCCCGACCGGCAAACTCGCCACGATCCTCGGATTACTCCAGCGTTCTAAAGGCGCTCCCCTTGTCGAACTCGAGAAGGCAACTGGCTGGCAGCCTCATAGCGTACGCGCCGCCATGACGGGCTTGCGTAAGCGCGACATTGTTATTCAGCGCGAAAAGCAAAATGGCGTCACCCGGTATCGCGTGGCGACTGCTTAAGCGAGGTCAGCATGGATATCTCGATGCTGGCCGACCTCCCGCGTGCGCATCTGGTTACACGCTGGCAAACGCTGTATGGCGCTCCGCCACCCAAAGGGATGAGCCAACGCTTGATGATCGGGGCTCTCGCCTATGCCCAGCAGGCCAAGCAGCAGGGCGGCGCAAGCGCCACCCTGTCACGTCGGCTCGCAAAGCTGATTGCCGGGACGCCGATTAGCGAGGCTCCCGCCCCACGAGTGCTTAAATCTGGCGCTCGCCTGGTGCGAGAGTGGAATGGCAAAACCCATACTGTTGAGGCTGTCGAGAACGGCTTCATCTGGAAGGGCACGCACTTCCGCTCGCTCTCAGCGGTGGCGCGAGCCATCACAGGAGCGCGCTGGTCAGGCCCGCGATTCTTTGGAATCGATACATGAGCGTCCGTTCGATCCCCTGCGCGATCTATACCCGCAAGTCGACGGACGAGGGCCTCGATCAAGCCTTCAATTCACTCGACGCCCAACGCGCCGCCTGTTCCGCTTACATCCGCAGCCAAGCTAGCGAAGGCTGGACGGAAATCAAAACCCTCTACGATGATGGCGCTCAGTCAGGCGGGACGATCGAGAGACCAGCTCTCAAGCGGCTGCTCGCTGATGTCGCGGCCGGCCGCGTAAAGGTCATCGTGGTCTACAAGGTCGATCGGCTAACCCGTTCGCTAGCAGATTTTGCCAAGATCATCGAGATCCTGGAGGCCCATGATGCATCCTTCGTCTCGATCACCCAGCAGTTCAGCACAACTACGTCTATGGGGCGCCTCACCCTCAACGTGCTGCTGTCCTTCGCCCAGTTCGAGCGGGAAGTCACCGCCGAACGCATCCGCGACAAAATCGCCGCCTCAAAGAAAAAGGGCATGTGGATGGGCGGCGTGATCCCTCTCGGTTACGACGTGCGTGACCGCAAACTCCTCATCAATGAAGCTGAAGCTAAAACCGTTCAGACTATCTTCGAGCTCTATCGCAAGCATACCAATACCCGTCTCGTAAAAGACGCGGCAGATCGACTGGGGCTTAGAACCAAAGAGTTTGTCCTCGTAACCGGCCGTCGCAAAGGTGGCCGGCCCTTTACCCGCGGTCACATCAACAAGATCCTGATCAACCGGCTCTACATCGGCGAGATCACGCATAAGGACATGAGCTATGCTGGCGAACATGCTCCGATCATTGATCGCGCCCACTGGGATGCTACCCAGGCCCAACTTACGCGGAATGCCGTGGTGCGACGCACGGGGTCGAATGCGCGCGAACCGAGCCTGCTCACTGGCCTCGTGAAAACTGGAGATGGCGCTCGGCTTGTCCCATCACACACCAGCAAAGGCGGACAGCGTTATCGATATTACATCACAAAGTCTGAGGAAACAGGCGGCCCCCGTCCTTGGCGGTTGCCGGCGCCAGCTCTGGAGAAGCTAGTCATCAATGGGATCGACAACTTTCTGTTGGATCGCCAGCGTATCGCGGAGGCAATCGGCACAGAGATGCCCGTGGATAGCATGGAGCCTGTTTTTGCCCAGGCGGCCGTCATGGCTGCAGATCTACGCGCGCCCGCTTCAGCAGCGCTCCGAGAAAAGCTCCTTCATATTCTGCAAGGGAGCGTGATTGACCAGGAGCGGCTTTGCATCACTCTGAACGCTGAAGCACTCCATAAACGACTCGGCATCTCAGACCTTACGGCCACCAAGGACATCATCATCACGCTGCCAATCTCGCTCCGGCGGCGCGGTATCGAGGTCCGCTTCGTCATCGAGAACTCAGGCCAGCCAATCAAGCCCGATGAAAAGCTGATCGAGCTCGTGGTCCAGGCCCATCGCTGGTTTAACGACCTCAAAACCCGCCCGAATGTTCGTCTTCGCGAACTCGGGAAACGTGACGGCGCAGACCGTGGCGACATCAGCCGCATCCTGCCACTGGCATTTCTGGCACCCGACATCGTCGAGGCGATCCTCAATGGACGCCAGCCGCCTGAACTGACGGCCGCCCGCCTCAAACGGATGCCCGATCTGCCGCTAGATTGGCAGCAACAGCGGCGATATCTCGGGTTCGAATAGCGCCCTTCCGCGCATCAAGCGCAAAAGCGTTGGCTGAATAAAAGCCCGACAGAGACGGGCGGCTTTTTCAGCCCCGCGATCCTCCTTCTCGACCAATAGATTTGGTCTCCGCACGGGAAAACCCCCAGAAATCCGGGGGTTTTCGCGAAATCTCTAAGCTTAGAGAAAGGAGCAAGGGTGGATTGGTGGAGCCGAGGAGGATCGAACTCCTGACCTCCGCATTGCGAACGCGGCGCTCTCCCAGCTGAGCTACGGCCCCAAACATCCCGGGTCGGAAAGCCGGCGGCGCCCGAGGGCGGGGGGCCGGTTTTCGAGGGCCGGATAATGTGTTGAGGGCCCTTTCCTTGTCAAGCGCCGCCAGCAGCTTCCGGCGACTGTTTCCCAATCATCACAAGGGCGTGGCGAAAAGGCCGCCGCCCGGGCCCCGGCCTTGCGCCAAAGGGGCTGCGCCGCTAGGGTTGCGGCCATCCGCCGGGCCTTCAAGGGCTTGGGCGAACAGCACAATTTCCCGCGCACGCGTGCCGACGGCAGCCAGGATCGCCAAAAGCGGCTGCCCGAGATGACTGCCTGACCGGGGCGCGCCCTGGCTTTCGTCGACCCGCAAGTCGACGGGCCGCCGGCGCCGATAGAGAGGACGCGATGAACTCCCTGCTGATCCTGATCGACACGGTGATCAACCTCTACATCTGGCTGCTCATCGTCTGGGTGGTCATGAGCTGGCTGATCAACTTCAACGTCATCAACACGCACAACCGCCTCGTCTACATGGTCACCGACTTCCTCGACCGCATCACCGAGCCGGTCCTGCGGCCGATCCGCCGCGTGCTGCCGAACATGGGCGGCCTCGACCTGGCGCCGGTCGTGCTCATCCTGCTGCTCTACTTCCTGCGCAACCTGCTGTTCGAATACTGGCCGCGCTGATTGGCTGACCGCTATCGGCGGACCGCCACGGGCCTCGCCCTGGCCGTGCGCGTGACGCCGAAGGCCGGGCGCAACGCCATCGCAGGCTGGCGCGCCGGCAACGGCGACGGCGATGGCGGGCCGGAACTGGCCGTCGCCGTCACGGCGGCGCCGGAGGACGGCAAGGCCAACGCCGCCGTCGCCGCCCTGATCGCCGAGGCGCTCGGCCTGCCCAAGTCGGCGGTCGCCGTCGCCCAAGGCGGCAAGGCCCGGCACAAGATTCTGCGCATCGAAGGGGACGCCGACAGCCTGTGCGCCCGACTCGACGCCGCAACCGACAAGACCTGACATCTGGAGAGTTTCATGGCTGACGCGAAGATCATCGACGGCAAGGCATTCGCCGAAGGCCTGCGCGCGCGGGTGACCGCCGCCGCCGCCAAGCTGAAGGCCGAGCACGGCCTCGTCCCCGGCCTCGCCACCGTGCTGGTCGGCGAGGATCCGGCGAGCCAGGTCTACGTCCGCAACAAGGGCACCCAGACCCAGGCGGCGGGCATGAACTCCTTCCACCATCCCCTGCCGGCGACGACGAGCCAGGCCGAGCTGCTGGCGGTCGTCGACAAGCTCAACAAGGATCCCGCCGTGCACGGCATCCTGGTGCAGCTGCCGCTGCCCAAGCAGATCGACCCGGAGACCGTGATCGCCGCCATCGACCCGGCCAAGGACGTCGACGGCTTCCATGTCGTCAACGTGGGCAAGCTCGCCGCCGGCATCAGCGACGGCCTCGTGCCCTGCACGCCGATGGGCTGCCTGATGCTGCTGAAGGACGCGCTCGGCGACCTCGCCGGCAAGGAAGCGGTCGTGGTCGGCCGCTCGAACATCGTCGGCAAGCCGATGGCGCACCTGCTGCTCGGCGAAAGCTGCACCGTCACCATCGCCCATTCGCGCACCAAGGACCTCGCCGCCGTCTGCCGGCGCGCCGACATCCTCGTCGCCGCCGTCGGCCGGCCGCTGATGATCCAGGGCGACTGGATCAAGCCGGGCGCCGCGGTGATCGACGTCGGCATCAACCGCGTGCCCATTGAACCGAAAGAGGGCACCGAGCCGGGCAAGACCAGGCTGGTGGGCGACGTCGACTTCGCCGCCGCCCAGAAGGTCGCGGGCTTCATCACGCCGGTGCCGGGCGGCGTCGGCCCCATGACCATCGCCTGCCTGCTGCGCAGCACGCTGCTCGCCGCCTGCGGCCAGCACGGCATCGCCGCGCCCGTGATTTAGCCCGCGGCTTCGCCGCGCCGGTTGTCTCATCCACGGCTTCGCGTGGGGGGACTCGCGCCACGCTCCTGCACGTCGCTTAGGAGTCTTGTCTCTTAAGGAATGATTTATCCAAAACGGGCATGAAACTTCTGGCGGCGACTGTGCGTTGCCATACAATCGCATGTGACGCCGCGAACGGTCGGCGTCGTCGGCGAATCGTCATTTCCGGGGGAACCGTGAACAATCGCAAGGGCACCACGCTGGCCCTCCTGCTCATCGGGCTGGTCAGCATCAACTTCTTCTATCTGTCGGACATGCTGTTCGACGAGGACCAGATCGTGCTCGGCGTCAAATCGGTCGCCTGCATCATCGTCGCCAACGTCATCACGTTCCTGGGCATCGTCGCGGTCGTTCGCGACAAGCCGCCGCGCCGCTGACGCGCCGCGCATCCCGTTTCCGAAAGCGAGCGCCCTGAAAGCAAAAAGCGCGGCCGATCGACGGCCGCGCTTTTGTTTTTCAGCCGTGGCGGCGCAGGTTCAGCCGCGCGCCAGGTTGCGCAGCTTGAGACGCAGCGCGTTGAGCTTGATGAAGCCTTCGGCGTCGCGCTGGTCGTAGGCGCCGGCGTCGTCCTCGAAGGTGACGTGCTGCAGGCTGTAGAGGCTGAAGGGCGACTTGCGGCCGACGACCGTGGTGTTGCCCTTGTAGAGCTTGAGCCGCACGGTGCCCGAGACGTTCTCCTGGCTCTTGTCGATCAGCGACTGCAGCATCTCGCGCTCGGGCGCGAACCAGAAGCCGTAGTAGACGAGCTCCGCGTAGCGCGGCATCAGCTCTTCCTTGAGATGCATGGCGCCGCGGTCGAGCGTGATGCTCTCGATGCCGCGATGGGCGACGTGCAGGATGGTGCCGCCGGGCGTCTCGTAGACGCCGCGCGACTTCATGCCGACGAAGCGGTTCTCCACCAGGTCGAGGCGGCCGATGCCGTTGGCCTTGCCGAGCGCGTTGAGCGCCGTGAGCAGCGTCGCCGGCGACATGCGCTTGCCGTCGATGGCGACCGCGTCGCCCTTCTCGAACTCGATCTCGATGTAAGTCGCCTTGTCGGGCGCGGCTTCGGGCGAGATGGTGCGCTGGTAGACGATCTCGTCGGGCTCGACCCACGGATCCTCCAGCACCTTGCCCTCGCTCGAGCTGTGCAGCAGGTTGGCGTCGACCGAGAACGGCGCCTCGCCGCGCTTGTCCTTGGCGATGGGAATCTGGTTCTTCTCGGCGAACTCCAGCAGCTTGGTGCGGCTGGTGAGGTCCCATTCGCGCCACGGCGCGATGACGGTGATGTCGGGGCGCAGCGCGTAGTAGCCGAGCTCGAAGCGCACCTGGTCGTTGCCCTTGCCGGTGGCGCCGTGGGCGACCGCGTCGGCGCCGGTGGCGTTGGCGATCTCGATCTGGCGCTTGGCGATCAGCGGGCGCGCGATCGAGGTGCCCAGCAGGTACTGGCCTTCGTAGAGCGCGTTGGCGCGGAACATCGGGAAGACGAAGTCGCGCACGAACTCTTCGCGCAGGTCGTCGATGAAGATGTTCTCGGGCTTGATGCCCATGAGCAGCGCCTTCTGGCGCGCCGGCTCGAGCTCCTCGCCCTGGCCGAGGTCGGCCGTGAACGTCACCACCTCGCAGCCGTAGGCTTCCTGCAGCCAGCGCAGGATGACCGAGGTGTCGAGGCCGCCGGAATAGGCGAGCACGGCTTTCTTGACGTTCTTTTTCGCAGCCATCTTACTGTCCTGAAACGGAAATTTCGGAGCGTTCCGCCCTTGGGGCGCACGCGGCGGCGCAGTATCGGCAAAACGCCCTGTGAAGGCAAGCCGGGGCGAGTCCGGGCACGCCTGCACGCAGCCTTCAGCGGCCCTTCGGCGGATTTCGGAAAATGGCGGTCGGCACGGCGGGCGCGGCCGAAGCCGGGGGCGGAGTTGCCGGAGCGGCGGCGGCTGGGATGGTGGCTGGCGCCGTGTCGAACTCCACCGTGCGCGGCTGGCTGCCGTCCGGCTTGTCCTTCAGGGATTCGTCAAGCACGGCGCGCACCGGCGGCGCGCCGAGCGACGGGCGCATGTCGAACTTGTACTTGGCGTAGGGCCCGTCCTGGCGGACGTAGTGCAGGAAGAGCTGCAGCTGGGTGTCGCCGACGAACTCGTCGCGCCAATGGGTGACGTCGATCCCCTTGTAGAGCAGCAGGTCGCCCGGCATGAGGTCGGCGGCGACCTTCTTGCCGCTGAGCGAGACGAGGTTGAGCGGCCAGGACTCGTTTCCCGACTGGGCGATGGTGACCGAGACGCTGACCTCGCAGGAGGGCCGGTCGGTATGGCGGATCAGCGACGCGCCCTTCATGTAGATGCGGCCGAAGGAATAGGTCGGGAACAGCTTGTGGCCGGTCTGCACCTCGACGAAGGGCAGCAGCATCTGCATCAGCGTTTCCGCCGCGTCGACGCCGAAGGCGGAATAGCCGTGGCCGACCTGGCGGTCGATCTTCAGGCGGCGGCTGCCGTAGAGGATTTGGTATTCGGTCGCGATGAAGTCGCGCAGCGCCGTAGGGATCGCCTCGCGGCAGATGAGATAGCCCTCGCGCGCGAACTGCGCGGCGGCGGGGCTTTGCGAGGCTGGGGCGGAACTCACGGGCGCGCTCATGAAGCCGATGTAGGCCAGAATGGGCCGACGCGCCAGACGGTTTTTGCCCGGACGATTTTTGCGGCCGAATGCGAGAGGACTCTTTCCTCCGGACCAGCTTTCGGCCAACCTAAGGCCATGATCTTCCGCCGCTTTACCGTTCCGCCGCGCGGCCTGTTCCGCGCGCTTCTCGTCGCCAGCTGCATCGCCGCGCCCTTCACGGGCGCGGGCGCCGCCACGTCGCCCGGCAGCATGGCCGACGACATGATCGCCGCGGTCAACGCCGCCCGCGCCACCGAGGGGCTGGTGCCGCTGACGGCGGAGCCGCGCCTGGCCGAGGCCGCCTGCCGGCAGGCGCGCGACCTCGCCGGCAAGGGCCTCTATGCGGTGGCGGACCTGAACCATCAGGGCAGCGACGGCAGCGACCTTTCGCGGCGGCTCGCCGACGCCGGCTACCGCTTCCGCACGGCGGCGGAGAACCTGGCGGCCGGCGTCGCCGATCCGCAGGAGACGGTGCAGCTCTGGATGGCGAGCGACGGCCACCGCCGCAACATCCTGACCGAGGCCTTCCGCGAGGCCGGCGTCGCCCATGTCGGGCCCCATCTCAGCCCCGCCGGCAACCGCAGCGGGCCGACGGACGTCTGGGTGCTGGTGCTCGCCGCCCCCGGCGCCGGCCTCGCCGACCCCGCCGAACAGGCGCAAAATCCTAAGGATTGCGCCGCGCCCAGCGAATGACCCGGCCGGCATGGTTAAAGGATGAGGGGTGACAACCCCTTCACTTGTTATTAATCTCCCGGCCCGAGATTGCTTTTTGTTTAAGCAACCTTGCCGGCGCTGCGAGATGCTGGCGGCGCGCTCGTCGCGGGGCTCCATTCCGAGCCCGCAGGACCATCGGGGCAGACGAGCGGCCCATGAGCCATCGGAGGGGATCCTTGCCGAGCCATCGCATTCGCGTCACCGTCCGTGCCGTCATCCTAGCCGGCGTCGCCGTCGCCGCGCTGTCCGTGAGCCAGCCGCGCAGCGCGATGAGCGCGCCGCTGACGCCGCGCGAACAGGCCGCCTTCGACGTCCGCTTCCTGCAGACCGAATTCATGGTCGCCGCGCTCTCCTGCGGCCGGCCCGACTTCCAGGCCTTCTACAACACCTTCGTCACCCGCTTCGGCGCGCCGCTCAAGCGCCATGCCGACGAGCTGAAGGTCCACTTCACGAAGGAATACGGCAAGCAGGGCGCCAACAAGCTCGACTCCTACGCCACCAAGCTCGCCAACGAAGCTTCGCTGCGCAGCATGCGCCAGGTCACCTTCTGCCAGGACACCGGCATGGTGATGGAGCGCGTCACCTCGCTCGACCCGGCGTCGCTCGACGGCTTCTCGGCTTCCTTCGCGCGCAGCATCGAAACCGTCGCCGTCGTCGAGCCCGCGAAGCGCTGACGCAGACGCCAAGCCCGCACAGGAAAAAGCCCGGCAATGCCGGGCTTTTTTCATGCCTGCGGTGAAGCGCGCGGGCCGACGGAGATTGAACAGGCAAAGAAAAAGGGCCTGGCGTTAAGCCAGGCCCTTCTTCGTTTCGACGCTGTATCGAGCGTGTGTTCTTAGAACACGCCTTCGATCACGTGTTCTTAGAACACGATCTCGACGCGGCGGTTACGCGGCTCGCGCACGCCGTCGGCGGTCGGGACCAGCTGGTCGCTCTCGCCCTTGGCGACGGTGACGATGTCGTTGGCCGGGACGCCCATGCGGACCATTTCGGCCTTCACGGCATCGGCGCGACGCTGCGACAGACGCTGGTTGTACTGAGCCGAACCGGAGCTGTCCGTGTGACCCGTCAGGGTGACGCGGGTGGTGCCGGCCTGCTTCGTGTTGGCGGCGGCCTGCTCGATGACGCGGCGGGCATCAGCAGTGATGTCCGACTTGTCGAAGTCGAAGAAGACCTGGAACGAACGGACCAGAGCCGGGGCCGGAGCGGCCGGAGCCGGGGCCGGCGCGGGCGCCGGAGCGGCGACCGGGGTCGCGACCGGAGCAGCCGGCGGCGTGCCGAAGCTGTAGCGGAAGCCGATCGTGATCATGTGGTCCTTGTACTGGCTGTCGACGGAGGTGCCGGCAGACGTCGAGAAGGACGCATCGTCGAACGTGCTCAGGTAGCGGTAGTCGGCCGTGAAGGTCCAGTTGTAGTCGATCGGCGCGGACACGCCGATGATGCCCTGGTAGGCCAGCTGGGTGTCGTCGTCATCGGCCGTGCCGTTGGTGCCGAGCGGGTTGACGTGGTTGGCGCTGATCTGCGCGCCGCCGATGCCGAGACCGATGTACGGGGTGAAGCCCCAGCCGGTCGGGATGTCATACAGGAAATTGGCCATCAGGCTCGTGGCGCTCATGTCGCCATTGAGGTTGTCGATGGTGTTGTGGCGATAGCCCAGCTCGGCCTCGGCGCGGACGTTGTTGAACAGGCCGATGCCGACGGCGCCCAGGAGGCCCCAGCCGTTGTTGTAGTTCGCGTCGGTGCTCACGCCGGCGCCCGAGAAGTCGCTGTCTTCGAGCATGCTGTAGCCAGCGCCGAAGGACAGGTAAAGCGGCGAGGTCTCGGCCTTCGCCATGACCGGCGCCAGCGCAAGAATTGCAGCCGCGGCTGCCGCAGTCATTCCGTACTTCATAAAAGTATCTCCCTCGTTCCAACGGGATGTTCAGGTCGCACCTTCAACGGAGCGGCCCTGTCGTTCGTTCCCCCGGCAACGCGCGGCTGCCCTTGCGAACAAATGGCGCGTTTCCTCACTTTATTACGTCTTTGAGGGTCGAATTGAAACCGGGAAATATCGAATGATCAGAAGCCGTTGCCGGCAAGCAACAGTTTTAGGCAGTCCCTTGCCTGTTTTAGGGCTGCATTATGACAAATCGACGGGGGAAGGCCGATTTGCCCTATTCCGAGGGAGTAGACGCCGGGGTGACGGCTGTTTCCGCCGGGGCGGGCCGCGACCGGCGCTCGCGCATGCTCTCGGTCCGCAGCTGGCCGCAGGCGGCCAGGATGTCGCGGCCGCGCGGGGTGCGCACGGGGGCGGACAGGCCGGCGTCGTTCAGGAATTTGGCGAAGGCGACGATCGTCTTGCCCTCGGAGCATTCGTAGGCGACGCCGGGCCAGGGATTGAACGGGATCAGGTTCACCTTGGCCGGGATGTCCTTCAGCAGGCGCACCAGCTCGCGGGCGTCGGCCAGGCTGTCGTTGACGCCCTTGAGCATGACGTATTCGAAGGTGATGCGCCGGGCGTTGTTGGCGCCGGGATAGCGCCGGCAGGCCTCGAGCAGCTCCTTGATCGGGTACTTGCGGTTGATCGGCACCAGCTCGTCGCGCAGGTCGTCGCGCACCGCGTGCAGCGACACGGCCAGGTTGACGTTCAGCTCCTCGCCGCACTTCTCCATCAGCGGCACGATGCCCGAGGTCGAGAGCGTGATGCGCCGGCGCGAGATGGCGATGCCGTCGCCGTCCATCACGATCTTCAAGGCCTTGGAAACGTTGTCGTAATTGAGCAGGGGCTCGCCCATGCCCATCATGACGATGTTGGAGATCATGCGGTCGCTCATCGGCGACGGCCATTCGCCGAGGTCGTCGCGCGCCGCCATCACCTGGGCGACGATCTCGCCGGCGCCGAGGTTGCGCACCATCGTCTGGGTGCCGGTGTGGCAGAAGCTGCAGGTCAGCGTGCAGCCGACCTGGGACGACACGCAGAGCGCGCCGCGGTCGTCGTCGGGGATGTGGACGGTCTCGATCTCCTGGCCGTCGGGAAACTTGAACAGCCACTTGCGCGTGCCGTCGGACGACTTGTCGGCGCGGCTGGCGACCGGGCGCTCCAGGGTGAAGTGCGCCTCCATCTCGTCGCGCAGCGACTTGGCCAGCGTCGTCATCTCGCCGAAGCTGCGCGCGCCGCGGAAGTAGATCCAGTGCCAGAGCTGGCGGGCGCGGAACTTCTCGACGCCGAGCGGCTCCAGCTCCTCGTACAGCTCCTCGCGCGACAGGCCGATCAGCGCCTTGCGCCCGTCGCTCGTGGGCGTGGCGGCGTTGAGGGTCGGCTTGATCACGATCGGCTTGTTGATCGGGGTCTTGGCGGCGCTGGTCATGGAGTTTCGGATCCGGGGCGGCAAAAGGCCGCTTTCTGGCGTCCATATAGGGCGGCGCTGTGGAAAAGTCACCTTCTGCGCCGCATGGCGATGCTAAGCGCTTGGCCTCGTTCGGAGATTGGGCAGCCCGCAGGCTTCCGGCGGGGCCTTAATTCAAGTCAGCCCGCAGGCCTTGGTGATTTCGCGGTAGGCGGCGGTGAAGCCGCGCAGCGAGTAGGTGTCCGTCGTCTTGGTGCCGCGCTCGGACTGGCCGACCACGCTCATGCCCGCCCCCTTCATCATGGCGGCGACGAGGGTCTTGTCGTCGGCGGCGCCGCGCGTCCAGGCGGCGTCGCCGTTGCTGAACAGGCTGAACTTGGCGTCGCCGACGGCGAGCTGCACGTCGGCGCCCGCCTTCAGCGGATAGCCGAACTGGACGTTGACCACGTCGCGCTCCTTGTCGGCCGGACGGTGCGTGACGAAGACCAGCACGTCGCCGCGCTTCACGTTGGCCGGCTCCTTCTTCGCGGGCTGGCTCGCCATGTAGCAGGTGCGCTGATTGTTGCCCTCGACGAGGAGATAGGCCTCCCAGTCGTTGAAGGTGCCGAGCACCTTGGGCGCCGCGGCCTCGGCCGAAGCGAAGGCGGCGCAGGACAGGAGAGCGGCGGCGGCGAAGCGGAGGGCGATCTGCATCATGGCGAAAGTCTAACGGCCGCTGCCGCTCTTGCCAACCGTGCGCCACGCGTCGGGCGGCGCGCTCGCTTCAACAGGCCGTGACGAGGCCGGCTGGGTCGCATTGCGGATAATTTGCTTGCCGTGAACATGCTCCGCCATCGGCGCCGCCGGGCCGCCGGGCGCCACCGGACGTTCGGCGTAGCGGCCGAGCGACAGCAGGCGGTCGTACATGACGATGGAGCCCGCGACCGCGACGTTGACGCAGAAGCTCGTCGGGATGCGGATGACATGGTCGCAGCGCGCCACCAGCTCGGGCGACAGGCTGCCGCGCTCGGGGCCGAGCACGTAGGCGGCACTCCGAGGATGGCGGAACGACGGCAGCTCGACCGAATCGGCCATCAGCTCGATGCCGACCAGCGCGCAGCGGTCGGGCAGGCGCAGGCCGGCGAGGTCGTCGAAATGGTAGTGCGGCACTTCCGACGCGCTGTCCGCGGTGTCGGACAGGCGCGCCTCGCGCGACGACCAGACGCCGCCGATGGTGAAGACGAAGCTGGCGCCGAAGGCGTGCGCCGAGCGAAAGAGGGTGCCGGCGTTCATCGGCTTGCTCAAGCCTTCGACGCCGATGGCGAAATATCCACGCATGGCGCGGAGAATGGTCCACCGTTTCGCGCGACGCAAGCCGTTTGAGCGGCCGCCGGGCTTGCGGTTGGCAGCCGCAGCCATGGGCCCTAGACTGCGGGCCTCGCATGCAGCCCGAGCCTTCCCCAGCGCCCGATCCGCGCCAGCCGAAACCGCTTTTCGCGCTGGCCGCGCGGCGGGCGTTCGGCCGCTTGTCCGGCCCTGCGCGCGGCGCGCTGTGGATGACGCTGGCGGCTTGCAGCTTCGCGGTGATGTCGGCGCTGGTGCGCTACCTGTCCCAGAGCATATCGCCGCTCGAGGTGCTGTTCTTTCGCAACTTCTTCGGCCTGATCTTCCTGATGCCGACCTTGATTCAGGCCGGCTGGGCCAATCTGCGCACCAACAACTTCAAGCGCCACGGCCTGCGCTCGCTGTTCGGCCTGACGTCGATGTACACCTGGTTCATCGGCCTGGCCTACCTGCCCCTCGCCGACGCCACCTCGCTGACCTTCATCGCGCCGATCATCGCCAGCATCTTCGCCATCGTCTTTCTCGGCGAGCAGGCCGGCTGGCGACGCTGGAGCGCGATCTTCGTCGCCTTCGGCGGCGCGCTGATCATCCTGCGGCCGGGCTTCCAGGAGGTTCCGCCGACGGCCTGGCTCATGCTATGCGGCACCTTCGCCACGGCCGGCGCCGTCATCATGGTGAAGGTGCTGTCGCGCACCGAGGCCTCCAGCGCCATCATCGGCTACATGGGCATCTACATGACGCCGGCCTCGCTGATTCCGGCGCTGTTCGTGTGGCAGACCCCGGCGCTGGAGCTATGGCCATGGATCGTCCTGATGGGCGCGGCGGCGACGCTCGGCCAATGGGGCATGACCAACGCCTACGCGTCGACCGACGCGACCATCGTGCTGCCGTTCGACTATGTGCGCCTGCCGATGGTGGCGCTGATCGGCTACGCCGCCTTCGCCGAGACGCCCGACGCCATGACCTGCCTCGGCGGCCTCGTCATCGCCGCAGCCACGATCTACATCGCCCGGCGCGAATCGAAGCTCGCCAAATCGCGCATGATCCATGCGAGCAAGCTCGCGGCCGAAACGCCGAAGGTCGAGAACGGGTGAAGCCCTATCTGTCCCGGGGCGGCGCGACTTCCTCGATGAAGCGCGCCAGCGTCACGTCCTTCTGGCTGACGCCCTCGACGTCATGGGTCGCGAGCACGACCTCGACGCGGTTGTAGACGTTGAACCATTCGGGATGGTGGTCGGCCTTCTCCGCGTGCAGCGCCACCCGCGTCATGAAGGCGAAGGCCTCGTTGAAGTCGGCGAAGTGGAAGGTCTTGCGGATCGCGTCGCGATCCTCGACTTCCGTCCAGCCGTGCAGATCCTTGAGCGCCAGGCGGCGCGCCTCGCCGGTCAGTTTCGCGGACATCTCCGTCTCCCTCTCTGCGGTGTGAACGCCTGACAGACAAGATGGGCGGTCTTGGCCCGTTCATCAAGCCAGGCTATCGTTGGCGCATCATGACAGCCTCCGGGAACGACAACGCACATACCGCGCCCAGCCTCGCCGATCTCGAGGAGCTGGCGGGCGAGGCCTTTCAGGCGATCCCGGAGGAATTCCGCTCCATGGTCGGCGACGTGGTCATTCGCGTGGAAGACTTTCCCGACGAGGAGACCGAGGCGGAGATGGAGCTGGAAAGCCCCTTCGACCTGCTCGGCCTCTATCGCGGCGTGTCGCTCGACCGCAAAGGTCTGATGGACCAGCCGCAAGACATGGACATGATCTTCCTCTACCGCCGGCCGCTGCTCGACTACTGGTGCGAGACCGGCGAAGCGCTCGACCATGTGGTGCGCCACGTGCTGATCCACGAGATCGGCCACCATTTCGGCCTGAGCGACGACGACATGGAAGAGATCGAACGGCGCGCCGACGAAGAGGCGTGAGCCCCTAGCCTTCGGCCAGCAACTTCTTCACGCGGCTGCGCAAGGCCGGCACCACCTCCGCCTCGAACCAGGGATGCTTGCGCAGCCACAGGCGGTTGCGCGGGCTCGGGTGCGGCATCGGCAGGAAATCCGGCAGGTAGTCGCGCCAGCGCTCCACCGTCTCGGCCAGGGTCTTGCCGCGGCGCGGGCCGAGGTAATAGGCCTGCGCGTAGGAGCCGACGAGCAGCGTCAGCCCGACATGCGGCATGAGGGCGCGCAGCGGCGGATGCCACTTGGGCGCGCATTCGGGGCGCGGCGGCGCGTCGCCGCCGCCGCTCTTGCCCTTTTTCGGCGTGCGGCCCGGATAGCAGAGCCCCGCCGGGACGATGGCGATGCCCGACTCGTCGTAGAAGGCGTCGCGGTCGAGGCCGAGCCAGTCGCGCAGGCGGTCGCCCGACGGGTCGTTCCAGGGAACGCCAGTGGCGTGCACCTTGGTGCCCGGCGCCTGGCCGACGATCAGCAGGCGCGCCGTGACCGCGGCGCGCACCACAGGCAAGGGCCCGAGCGGCAGATGCGCTTCGCACAGGCGGCAGGCGCGCACCTCCTTCAGGAGAGCGGCGAGCTTGCGGGGAGAGGTTTTGACGGGAGCGGAGACGATGGCCATGTGGGACAAGATGGGCGTTGGAGACGGCTTATGCTAGTACGGTCGACATGAATGCCGCGCCGGAATCTCCCCGTCCCATCCGCGTCCTCTTCGTCTGCATGGGAAACATCTGCCGTTCCCCGACGGCCGAGGGCGTGTTCCGCGCCCAGGTCGCGGCGGCGGGCCTGAGCGACCGCATCCAGACCGACTCGGCCGGAACCCACGGCTACCACATCGGCGATCCGCCCGACCCGCGCAGCATCGCGGCGGCGCGCCAGCGCGGCGTCGAGATCGGCGACCTGCGCGCCCGCATGGTGCGGGCCGAGGACTTCGGCCGCTTCGACCTGATCCTCGCCATGGACGACCAGAACCAGCGCGTCCTGATGGGCCTCTGCAAGAAAGAGTCGCAGGACTGCGTGCGCATGTTCCTCGACTTCATCCCCGGCGCGAAGGGGCTCGAAGTGCCCGACCCCTACTACGGCGGCGCGCCCGGCTTCGAGCGCGTGCTCGACCTCTGCGAGGCGGCATCCAAGGGCCTGCTCGCGCACCTGCGCGCGAGCCTCTGAAGACGGCGCGCATCTGCGCGCGCCCTTGAACAGCAGCGCGCGCCTGCGCGCGAAGCTCTAGATCAGCGGATAGTCCGCCTCGACCGTATAGACCGTGCCCGACGACGCCTGATGGCTGGAGAACAGGCTGAACTGCTCGACGCCGAACGGCGGCGCGCGGAACAGGTTGTGCGCCGCGACGAATTCGGCGACGCGCATCTCAGGCGCGCGGTGCAGGCGCCCCAGCGTCACATGCGGCGTGTAGCGCCGCTCGTCGTTCGGAAAGCCGGCGCGGGCGAGCCCCTTGTCGATCCGGCCATGCAGCAGGTGCAGCGGTTCGCTGGGATCGAGGCCGGCCCAGATCGTCGTCGGCTCGCGGCCCCGCGCGAATGTGTCGACCCCGGCGAGCGACAGCTCGAAAGGCGGCACGGAGACGTCCGCCAGCACGTCGTCGATCTCGCCCATGCTGCCCTCCGGCACCTCGCCGATGAAACGCAGCGTGAGATGCATGTTCTCCGGCGCGGTCCAGGCCGCGTTGGGCACGCCGCCCTGCAGCAGCGACAGTTGCTCGCGCAAGGGTTCGGGCAGCTCGATGCCGACGAAGAGACGAATCATTTTTGCTGGGTCTTCGCCGCCGTCGCGATCAGCTTTTCCACCGAGGGCAGGATGCGCTGGACGATGATGGCGACGCCCTGGGGATTGGGATGCATGCCGTCGGCCTGGTTGAGCGCCGCCTCGGCGGCGACGCCGTCGAGGAAGAAGGGATAGAGCGGCACGCCGTAGTCCTTCGATAGGCGCGTGAAGGTCGCGTTGAAGTCCTTGCCGTAGGCGGCGCCGAGATTGGGCGGCGCCAGCATGCCGGCGAGCAGCGTCGGCGTGCCGCGCGCCTTCAGCGCCTTCAGGATCGCCGCGAGATTGTCGTAGGTCGCGGCGGGCTCGATGCCGCGCAGGCCGTCGTTGGCGCCGAGCTCGACGATGGCGGCGTTCGGATTGTCGGCGAGCGACCAGTCGAGCCGCGCGCGGCCGCCGGCCGAGGTGTCGCCCGAGACGCCGGCGGCGATCACGTTTACGTTATGGCCCTTGGCGCGCAGCGCGCGTTCCAGCTGCGCGGGAAAGGCTTCCTCGGCGGGCAGGCCGTAGCCAGCGGCAAGGCTATCGCCCAACACCAGCAGACGAATCGCGCCGCCGCCGCCCGCCGCCGCAGGCGCCGGAGATTGCGCGAAGGCGGGCATCGCGAAAAGGCAAAGGCTGAGGAAAAGCGCGGCCATCGCGTTGAATCGCTTGGCCAAGCCCCCATATCGCTTCAATCTCCGCATTTCACCGCGTCTCCGCATCGCCGGCCTGTTCACGTGAGCTGGCGTCCTACTCCAGATACATGAGCGAAGATGACCTCCTCCGCAACCCCGACGCCTGCCGCAACCGCCAAGCCGATCATCCGCCTCGACGGCGTGCAGCTCAGCCTGCCGAGCGCCGCCGGCCTCGTGCATATCCTGCGCGGCATCGACCTTGTGGTGAACGAGGGCGAAAGCGTCGGCGTCGTCGGCCCCTCGGGCTCGGGCAAGTCGACCATGGTGATGATCATGGCGGGCCTGGAGCGCGCCAGCGCCGGCCGCGTCACCGTCGACGGCGCCGACTACGCCGCCATGAACGAGGACGCGCTGGCCCTGTTCCGCCGCAACGCCGTCGGCATCGTCTTCCAGTCCTTCCATCTCGTGCCCGCCATGACGGCGCTGGAGAACGTCGCCATCCCGCTCGAGCTGGCGGGGCGGCGCGACGCCTTCGAGCGCGCCCGCGCCGAGCTGGAGGCCGTCGGGCTCGGCCATCGCCTCAGCCACTATCCGTCGCAGATGTCGGGCGGCGAGCAGCAGCGCGTCGCCCTGGCGCGCGCCTTCGCCCCCGAGCCGAAATTGATCCTCGCCGACGAGCCCACCGGCAACCTCGACGGCGCCAACGGCCGCCAGGTCGTCGACCTGCTGTTCGGCGCGCAGAAGCGCCTCGGCACCACGCTGGTGCTGATCACCCACGACGCCGAGCTGGCGCAGCGCTGCTCGCGCGTGGTGCGCATGGCCGACGGCCGCATCGCCAGCGAAGAGGCCGGCGCGGCGCACGGCAACCCGCAAGCCGCGCAATGACGACAAGGCCGCAATGACAATGCGCCAGGCCACATCGCGCGGGACGACAGACGTCGCCGCCGCGTCGGGCTGGACCCTCGCCTTCCGGCTGGCGCGGCGCGAGCTGCGCGGCGGCTTCACCGGCTTCCGCCTGATGATGGCCTGCCTGGCGCTCGGCGTGGCGGCCATCGCCGGCATAGGCTCCTTCTCCGCCACCATCGGCGAATCGCTGCAGAACGACGCGCGCGCCCTGCTCGGCGGCGACATCGAGCTGCGCCTGACCCAGCGCCAGGCGGCGCCGGAGCAGAAGGCCTACCTCGCGCAGCAGGGCACCCTTTCCTCCATCGCCACCATGCGCGCGATGGCCTCGACGATTGCCGACCAGCCTGCGCGCCGCCTGGTCGAGCTGAAGGCGGTCGACAAGGCCTACCCGCTCTATGGCGAGGTCGGGCTCGACGGCGCGGCCAGCTTCGCCGACGCCCTGGCGCCGGAAACGCGCAATGGCGAAACGCTCTACGGCGCGGTGGCGCAGCCCGACCTGTTCAGCCTGCTCAAGCTCAAGCCCGGCGACGTCGTGCAGGTCGGCGAGGCGAAGTTCGTGCTGCGCGCGACGCTGCTGCGCGAGCCGGACGCCGCCGGCGACGTCTTCAAGCTCGGGCCCTCCTTCCTCGTCAGCGACGCCGGCCTGAAGGCAAGCCAGCTCGAGCAGCCCGGCAGCCTCATCGTCTACAAGTACCGGCTCGGCCTGCCGGCCGGCACCGACCTCGCGGCCTGGAGCGAGCAGACGACGAGGGCCTTCCCCAACGCCGCCTGGCGCATCCGCACGCTCGACGACGGCGCGCCCGGCATCGGCCAGCAGCTCGACCGCCTGAACTTGTTCTTCACGCTGATCGGCCTAACCGCCCTGCTCGTCGGCGGCATCGGCGTCGCCAACGCGGTCAAGAGCTACCTCGACGGCAAGACCGCGACCATCGCCACCTTCAAATGCCTCGGCGCGCCCTCGGCGCTGATCTTCCGCGTCTACCTGCTGCAGATCATGGTGATGGCGCTCGGCGGCGTCGCGCTCGGCCTGATCGTCGGCGCGGTCTTGCCCGCCGCCGGCTTGAACGCCGTGCGCGACAACCTGTCGCTCGACGTGCATTTCGGCCTGCATGCGCAGCCGCTGCTGCTCGCCGCCGCCTATGGCGTGCTGACGGCGCTCGCCTTCGCGCTCTGGCCCCTGGCCCGCGCCCGCGAGGTTCCGGCGGCGCATCTGTTCCGCGACCTCGTAAGCCCCGACCGCGTGTGGCCGCGCCCGAGCCTGATCGCGGCGACGGCGCTCGCCGGCCTGGCGCTCGCCGGCCTCGCCTACGTCTCGGCGACCGAACGCCAGTTCGCGCTCTGGTTCATCCTCGCCGCCATCGCCACGCTCGTCGTGTTCCGCCTGCTCGCCAGCGTCATCACGCGCGCCGCGCGGGCGCTCGGCCATCGCCTGACCGGGGCGTCGCTGCGCTGGCCGCTGTTCAACTTCGCGCTGGCCAACCTGCACCGGCCCGGCTCGCCCGCCGGCATCATCCTGCTGTCCTTCGGCATCGGCCTCACCGTCTTCGTCACGCTGATGCAGATCGAGGGGAACCTGAACGCGCAGATCAGCGAGCGCATTCCGGCCGAGGCGCCGTCCTACTTCTTCGTCGACATCCAGCCGCAGCAGGTGGCGGACTTCGACAGGATCGTCGGCGGTACGCCCGGCATTTCCAAGCTGCAGCGCATGCCGTCGCTGCGCGCGCGCATCGTCGCCATCAACGGCGCGGAGGTGAGCGAGGACAACGTCGCCCCCGAAGCGCGCTGGGCCGTGCGCTCGGACCGCGGCCTGACCTACAGCGCCACCATGCCCGACGGCGCCAAGGTCGTGGCCGGCAAATGGTGGGCGCCTGACTACCAGGGCCCGCCGCTGATCTCCTTCGACGCCAGCGTCGCCGCCGGCATGCACATCGGCGTCGGCGACAACTTGACCTTCGACGTGCTGGGGCGGCGCATCACCGCGACCATCGCCAACCTGCGCCAGGTCAACTACACGACGCTGAGCCTCAACTTCGCGGTCATCTTCGCGCCGGGCACGCTGGAGGGCGCGCCGCAGACCCACATCGCCACCGTCACGGCGACGCCGGCCGCCGAAGACGTCGTGCGCGAAGCCGTGCTGTCGCGCTTTCCCAACGTAACCGCGGTCAGCGTGAAGGACGCGCTGGCGACCGCCGCCGACGCCTTCGGCCGCATCGCCACCGCCGCGCGCGCCCTCGCCAGCCTCGCCCTGATCTCGGGCGTGCTGGTGCTCGCCGGGGCCATCGCCGCCGGCCGGCGCGCGCGCATCTACGACGCCGTGGTGCTGAAGGTGCTGGGGGCGACGCGGCGCAACCTGCTCGCCGCTTACGTCGTCGAATATGCCGCCATCGGCCTTTCGGCTTCCGTGATCGCCGCCGGGCTCGGCACGTTGGCGGGCTGGCTGATCGTGACGCGCATCATGCGCGCCGACTGGGTCTTCCTGCCCGGCACGCTCGTCGCCACCGCCGCCGTCTGCACGCTCGCCGTCGTCGCCTTCGGCTTCGTCGGCACCTGGCGCGCGCTCGGCCAGAAGGCGTCGCCGATCCTGCGTGCGAGATAAGGCCGCGTTTCGCCGCTTCGCGGCCCGCGGCGCGCCAAGCGCATCTAGCGCACGGGCTTGAGTGCGCCGCAACATGCGGTAGCTCACGCGATTGTCAGCCGCCCGGCGCCAATCGTCTTTCATTTTCAATCGCTTGCATGAGGCGATGCGGCGCCGCGCGGTCCGGTTTCCGTTGAAAAACCGCCGCGCCATGCCATATTAGCGCAGAGCGAACGCCTCATTGCGTTCACCAGTTTTGACGAGGGAAAAGATGACTACCCCCGACAAGCGGTATATGTCCCGCTCCGAAGCCCAGGCCGCCGACATCGACGTCGGCCTGCGCGCCTACATGCTGCAAGTCTACAACTACATGGCCTCCGGCATCGCGCTGACCGGCATCGTCGCCTACCTGACAGCGTCGTCGCCCGCCATGCTCCAGGCCATCTTCGGCACGCCCCTGCAGTGGGTCGTTATGCTGGCCCCGATCGGCTTCGTGCTGTTCTTCAGCATCCGCCTGCAGCATATGAAGGCCTCTACCGCCCAGGCGGTGTTCTGGGTCTTCGCCGCCGCCATGGGTCTGTCGCTCGCGAGCATCTTCGTCGTCTACACGGGCGAGAGCATCGCGCGGGTGTTCTTCATCACTGCCGGCACCTTCGGCGCCATGAGCCTCTACGGCTACACGACCAAGCGCGACCTGTCGCGCATGGGCTCGTTCCTGATGATGGGCCTGATCGGCGTGGTGATAGCCTCGCTGGTCAACATCTTCATCCAGAGCAGCGCGCTGCAGTTCGCCGTCAGCATCATCGGCGTCCTCGTCTTCGTCGGCCTCACCGCCTACGACACCCAGTCCATCAAGGAGATGTACTGGGAAGCCGACGACGAGGAGACGCACAAGAAGAAGTCGATCATGGGCGCGCTGCGCCTCTACCTCGACTTCATCAACCTGTTCATCCTGCTGATGCAGCTGTTCGGCAACCGCCGCAACTGATCGCAGGCATAACGCCTAACGAAAAGGCCGGAAGCGCAAGCTTCCGGCCTTTTTCATGCCCGCATTTCCCGACACCTTCGGATAGACTCTCTCCCTAAATAAAAAACTCCGGGAGACTTCCATGACATTGCACGCGCGCCTCGATGCGCCGCCGCCCCGCATTCCCGCGCACCTCGAGCCGCTGCTGACCGCCGAAGCGCCGCGCTTCTCAGGCGCGGAACTGGCGCGCCGGCGCAGCGCGCTGGCCGCAGCCCTCGCCGAGGCCGACGTCGACCATGCGCTGCTGATGGGCGGCGACAAGCGGGGCTCGGCGCTGCAATGGCTCACCGGCTGGCCCGCCAACACCAACAGCAACCTGGCGATCTTCACGCCGGGCGAGCGCGACGTGCTGCTGGTCCCCTACCCCAACCATGTGCCGCAGGCGCAGGTGCTGGCGCCCGACTGCGAGGTGATCTGGCGCGCCGAGGGCTCGACCGCCGTGGCCATGGACATCCTCTCCAAGCGCGCGGCCCCTGGAAACGGGGGGCGCAAAGTCGGCATCGTCGGCAACTGCGGCGTCGCCTTCGTCGAGCGGCTCGCCAAGCTCGGCCTGCAGGCGATCGACCTGACGCGCGCCTACGCCAAGCTGCGACTCATCAAGTCCGACGAGGAGATCGACTGGCTGCGCATCGGCTGCGCGCTGAGCGACCTCGGCCTCGAAGGCCTGGCGCGCGACGTGCGGCCGGGCATGAACGAGCATGAGCTCGCAACGCTGATCGAGCGCGCCTACCTGCCCTGGGGCGGCATGACGCAGATCCATTTCCTCGGCCTCACCTCGATGGCGAATCCCGACTGCTGCGTGCCGTCGCAGCTGCCGCGCAACCGCGAGGTCAAGGCGGGCGACGTGATCTTCACCGAGATCGCCTGCTCCTTCTGGTCCTATCCCGGCCAGGTGCTGCGCACCTTCGCCGTCGAGGCCGAGCCGACGCCGCTCTACCGCGAGCTCTACGCGGCGGCCGAGGAGACGTTCGCCGCCGTGACCCAGGTGCTGCGTCCCGGCGCCACGCCGCGGGACGTGCTGGAGGCCGCCAAGTGCCTCGACGGCACCGGCTTCACCATCTGCGACGACCTCGTGCATGGCTACGTCGGCGGCTACCTGCAGCCGATCCTCGGCACATACGAGCGCCCGTCGGGCCCGGTGCCGGACATGGTCTTTCAGGAGAACATGACGATGGTGGTGCAGCCCTCGGTCGTCACGCGCGACAGCAAGGCAGGCGTGCAGACCGGCGAGCTGGTGCGCATCACCAAGACGGGATTCGAATCGCTGCATCACGCGCCGCCGGGCTTTCGCCGCGTCGGCGCCTAGGCGCGCTCACTTCGCGAGCTGCGCCTTCAGTTCGGCGACCATCAGCTCCGGCGAGGCGCCGCCACGGAACACGCTGCGCAGCTTGCCGTCCGGCCCCATGAGGTACACGAACGACGTGTGGTCGACGTTGTAGGCGCCGTCGGCGTCGGGCGCGTTCTTGGAATAGTAGACGCGGTAGGCCTTGGCGACAGCGGCGATCTGCTCGTCCGTGCCGGTCAGCCCCATCATGCGCGGATGGAAGGCGGCGACGTAGTCCTTGAGCTGCGACGGCCTGTCGCGCTCCGGATCGACGCTGATCAGCATGGGCTGCACCTTGTCGCCGCTGGGGCCGAGCTCGTCGATGGCGGTCGCCATGGTCTGCATCTCGGTCGGGCAGACGTCCGGGCAGTAGGTGAAGCCGAAGTAGATCAGCATGAACTTGCCGGCGAAGGTCGCATCGGTGACCGGCCGGTCGTCCTGGTCGACGAGATTGAACGGCCCGCCGAGGTCGGTGCCGGCCGGCAAGCGCAGCACGGCATTGTTGGTGGCGCCGGGCGCCGCCGCGACGACGGCGGGTTCCGGCGCAGGCCGCAGCCACAGCACGAGGGCGGCGGCAAGCAAGGCGGCGACGGTCGCGGAAAGGCCGACGAGGACGAGACGGCGGCGCGCGGACGGGCCGGCGGGGGGAGACGGCTGGGCGTTCATGTCCCTGCTTTAGCCGCTGGGTCGGACCGATGCAACCGGGCCTGCTTCAATTCGCCGAGAGACTGGCGGACGACGCTGAAGGCCGCATGCAGGGCGAGGCCCGCCATGATCGCGGCGACGAGCAGGTCGGGCCAGCGCGTGCCGGTGGCGAAGACGCCGCTGGCCGCCAGCAGCACGGCAAGGTTGCCGATGGCGTCGTTGCGGGTGCAGAGCCAGACCGAGCGCATGTTGGCGTCGCCCGTGCGGTACCTGTAGAGCAGCGCCGCGACGCCAAGGTTGGCCGCGAAGGCGATCACGCCGATGACGCCCATCACTTCCGCGTCCGGCGTAACGGCGAAGACAGCGTTGTAGATCGCCTGGCCTGTCACCCAGAGGCCGAACAGCCCCATGCTGACGCCTTTGAGCAATGCGGAGCGGGCGCGCCAGGCGGCGGCGAGCGCCAGCACGTAGAGGCTGATGCCGTAGTTGGCGGCGTCGCCGAGGAAGTCGACGGCGTCGGCCAGCAGCGAGACCGAATGGGCGTTCACGCCGGCGATGCCTTCCACGGCGAACATGCCGCCGTTGACGATCAGCGCGATCCACAGCACGCGGCGATAGGCCGGATCGACGGCAGGCACCGTGTCGACGGGGCAGCAGTCGCCCTTCAGCAGGCTGAAGCCATGCTTGTCCGCCGGCTCCGAACCTTGTTCGTGGGCGTGGTCATGGCCGCAGCAGTCGTCCGGCGCCGCGCCATGGGCGTGGTCATGAGCGTGATGGTCATGCGCATGGTCGGATGTCATGGGGCTCAGTCCTCCTGCTCATGCTCGTCGTCGGGCTCGCCGACATGGTGCAGCATGTCGACGAGCATGTGGCTGATGTGCTCGTCGGCTGGCGAATAGAAGGCCTGCTTGCCCTGCCGCGCCTTGCGCAGGATGCGCGCGGCGCGCAGCAGGCGCAGGTGATGGCTGACGAGCGACGGCGAAGCGCCCGTCTCGGCGGCGATCTCGGCCACGGCGCGCGGCCCGGCGAGGCAGGCGACGATGATCTTCAGCCGCGTCGAATCCCCCATCAGCCGGAAAATTTCGGAAAGCTGGAGGATATGGCTGTCTGCTTCGCTGTTCATACATATGAACATATGTTCATATGTATGGGTCGTCAAGCCGGTAGGACAGGCTCAAGCGGCGGATTCGGGCTATCCTGACCCTCCCCCATTCGCAGTCTGAGTATTTATCCCCATGACGACCCCCGACGACACGCCGAAGCCCGAAACCAGCCCGGCCGATTCCCTCACCCCCAAGCCGATGGAAGGCTCGCCCGAGCAGAAGCCGCGCAAGCCCGTCAGCCCGTCGGGGCCCGCCTACAACAATCCAGAATTCATGGGCAGCCTGGAGGCGCGCACGCTGCGCATCCTCGCGGAATATCTCGAGCCCGAGAAGCGCTTCCGCGACCATGACATCAAGGACACCATCGTCTTCTTCGGCTCGGCGCGCATCCTGTCGCGCGAGCAGGCGGAGGCGGCCCTGGCCGTGGCGCGCGCCGGCGGCCCGGCCCTCCACGGCGAGAAGGAGACGCCCGGCGAGCGGCTGGAGCGCGCCGAGCTCGCCCTCTTCATGTCCCGCTACTACGAGGACACGCGCGAGCTGTCGCGCCGGCTGACGCTCTGGTCGAAGGGCCTGCACGGCCACGGGAAGGGCCGGCGCTTCGTCGTCTGCTCGGGCGGCGGGCCCGGCATCATGGAGGCGGCGAACCGCGGCGCGTCGGAAGGGCGCGGCATGAACATCGGCCTCAACATCGAGCTGCCGTTCGAGCAGGAGCCCAACCCCTACACGACGCACAGCCTCAACCTCGACTTCCACTACTTCTTCATGCGGAAGTTCTGGTTCGCCTACCTCGCCAAGGCGATGATCGCCATGCCCGGCGGCTTCGGCACCTTCGACGAGCTGACCGAGATCCTGACGCTGATCCAGACCCTGAAGATCAAGAAGAAGATGCCGATCGTGCTGTTCGGCACCGAGTTCTGGAACGAGGTGATCAACTTCGACGCGCTGGTGAAGTACGGCACCATCAGCAAGCGCGACCTCGACCTGATGTACCGCACCGATTCGGTCGACGACGCCTTCGCGCATGTCACCCAGGAGCTGACGCGGCTCTACATCGACGATCCCACCGGCACCATGTAGCGCCGGCCGCCAAATCCTTTGGCGGAAATACTGGGCCGGCCACAACTTTAGCGAGTATTTTAAGTAATATTCGCGCGCGTCTACTGCTTAAGGATGCATTGTCTCATGTCACGGAAGGGTGCAGTTACTTGTCCCTAAATTCGTGACGTTTTTTAGTTGTCTTCGAGGCGCGTGGTCCGGGGGTCGCCTGCGTGGCAGTACGCGCGCGCCGAGACGCTGAACGAGACGGCGCCCCGCCAGCCATGCTGCCCAGACGGTAGAGGCGATGGCCCCCACGGCGATAACCGGCGATCCGAGCCAGACGAATCCGCGGCCGACGATGCCGGGCTTCGTGCCGCCTGGATTCCCGGCCGGCGACGGCGACGCCGGCGCGACGCAGGCGCTCGCCAAGAAGCTCGTCGGCGACCTGGAGCGCTACCGCCACCTCGTCAGCGGGCGCGGCGGCAAGAGCAACGCGCAGATCCTCGACCTCAACCCGCTGCGCACGGCGCTTGGCGCGAGCTGGCCGTCCTACAGCGAGCTGATCCACCGCATCGCCGAGCGCATCCTGCTGCGCCACCTCGGCGGCACCTACGACTACGAGAAGTTCGCCGACTGCTACGTCATCGACTTCCGCGAGGCGCCGAGCCATGAGGCGCGCGCGCTGGTCGAGCGCATCGCCACCGCCGTCGCCGAATTCCTGTTCGGCAACGGCAGCACGGCGCCCGAGCCGATGGCCGGGCGCGGCAAGTTCGACGCCTTCGCCCATGGCGGACGCAGCGCCATGGCCGGCATCGGCGACGCCTTCGGCCGCATGTTCCGCAGCATCGGCACCCTGATGGCGGTCAAGGAGCGCGCCCAGACGGCGGCGGCGCGCACGGCCCTGGCGCCGGTCCGCCCGAAGGCCAAGGCCCGCCCCGCGCGCGCCGGCGCGCCCTTCGACCCAGCCGACCTGGAAGAGGAGGAGACGCCCGACGATCCCGCATGGGCCACGTCGCGGACCGCAGCGCAGACGGCAGCGCCGATCGCCCGGCGCGGCGTCTTCAACGCCGACGCGCAGGTCGCCGAATCTCCCCTCGCCCAGCGCGCCGCCATCAAACCACGCGGCGCCGATCTGGCAGCCGCCGAACTGACGCCGCCGGAGTTGGCCAAGGTTGCAGGCGGCCCGCCGCACCAGCCCGCGCCGGTGCTGCTCGACGGCTCGGCGCAGAGCGCCGCGCTGCAGGAGCTCGCCAAGCGGGCCGCGAAGAACGAATCGCCGAACCTGCGGCCTGTCGCGCCGGCGGGCCCCAAACCTGCCATGCCTACGCCTGCCATGCCGACGCACGCTTCGCCGGTGGTGCGGCCGTCGCTGACGCCGACCTCCGCGACGGCAGCTGGGACGCCGCCCGCGACGGACAGCGCGGCGGCGCTCGCCGCAGGGCCGGCGGCGAAGAAGGCCGCGACTCGCGCGCCGGCCGTCGCCAAGCCGGCGCCGCCGACGGCGACCACCGTCGACAAGCTGAGCTTCGTCTATCGCCCGATCTGGAGCCTGCGCACCAACATGCTCGCCATCTCTGGCTGCTACGCCGCCGGCACGCTGCCGAACGGCGAACTGGCCATCGGCGAAGCCGTGCTGCCGCCGGCAGCGACGCTGGAGGTGATCGAGAAGGTCGACCGCGCGGCGCTCACGCATGTCATGGAACATTGCCTGCCGCAGATGGAAAGCGGCCGCGGCGCGCTGATCGCCGTGCCGGTGCATTACGAGACGCTGCTCGACCGCGAGCGCCGCACCGCCTACCTCAACGTCTGCCGCGGCCTCTCGGCGACGGCGCGCAAGCGCCTGATCTTCGAATGCCGCAACATCGACGGCGAGCCAAACCATGGCGCGCTGGTCAGCACGCTGATGCAGCTCAAGCCCTTCGCCACCATGCTGATCGGCATGCTGCCCTTGCAGACGAGCAACTTCGCGCTGTGGAAGCGCGCCGGCCTGGGCAGCGTCGCCATCGACGCCTCCGCCAGCCCCGGCAGCGAAAGCGAGGTCATCGACGGGATGCACCGCTTCGCGCTGAATGCGTCGCAGAGCGGCCTGCGCGCGACGGCCTGCAACCTCGGAACCCTGAGCCTGGCGGCGGCGGCCGTGTCTGCCGGATTCGACTTCATCGAGGGCGGCGTCATCCAGAACCAGCTGCGCCCGAGCGACGTGCGCCCCTTCACGCTCGAAGACCTCTACCTGCAATATGCCGTGGCGCGCCGCGCCAAGGTGGGGCCGGCACGGCTGCTCGATGCGGCGGACGAAGCCCCTTAGCCGGAAGCGCGCCCTTTTCACCGATTCGTGATAAGCATGTCGAGCCCCCGCCTTGCGCGGCCGGGGGCCCATGGGCAGACTTCCATGGAGCCGGCAAGAACCAGAACATCCGCCCAAGCGACCGCCGCGCCTTCGCCGCGTTTCCGAAACGGCCCGCATGTCCGCAGTCCCTGCGCGTCCCGATGCACCGTTCCCGCGTCACGCCGGCACCCGTTCACACTTACATTTTTGATGGAGGAGAACCGATGACCCGCTTCGCCCGCCACCATGCCCCTCGCAAGGCGCTCGTCCTGCTCGCCGTCTGCGCGGCTTTCGCCCCCGCTTTCGCCATCCCGACGCCCGCCGTCGCGCAGGAGCTTCGCCTCGACGTGCCCTACGTGCCGACGGCGCAGACCACCGTCGACGAGATGCTGAAGCTGGCCGGCGTGAAGGCCGGCGACCACCTGATCGACCTCGGCTGCGGCGACGGGCGCATCGTGGTGAGCGCCGCCAAGCTCGGCGCCACCGCCATGGGCGTCGACATCAACCCGACGCGCATCAAGGAAAGCAACGAGAACGCCAAGGCCGCCGGCGTCACCGACAAGGTGAAGTTCTTCGAGCAGAACCTGTTCGACACCAAGATCGCCGACGCCACGGTGATGAGCATGTACCTGCTGCCGAGCGTGAACCTGCAGCTGCGCCCGCGCATCCTGTCCGAGCTGAAGCCGGGCACGCGCATCGTCAGCCACGACTTCGACATGGGCGACTGGAAGCCGGACCAGTTCAAGGACCTCGGCACCGACCAGGTCTTCTTCTGGCTCGTGCCGGCCCAGGTCGCCGGCGCCTGGACGGCGAAGGTCGGCAACGACAGCTACAGGCTCGACCTGACGCAGAAGTTCCAGGACGTCGCCGGCAGCGCCAGCATGGGCGGCAAGACGCTGCAGATCGAGAACGCCAAGCTGAGCGGCGAGAACATCAGCCTCGACATCGTCGACGGCGCCAGCCGCAAGACCCTGACCGGCAAGGTCGCCGGCAACGGCATCGCGGGCAGCGGCTGGTCGGCGACGAAAAGCTGAGCGCAGGAAAGGAAGCGTCACCCTCGGGCTCGACCCGAGGATCCATGCTTCAAGCGCCGCAGCACGGCAGGATGGATGCTCGGGTCAAGCCCGAGCATGACGAGGAAGAAGACCGAACGGCTGAAGCCTTGCTTCAGCCGTTTTTCTTCTTCTGCTCGGCGGGAAAGACCAGCGACTTGATGACGACCGGCACGGCGCCCGACGAGGGGATCAGCGCGCCGATGTCGATGTAGTCGAACTCCTCCAGCGTGATGCCGTCGATCGACACCACCGGGGCGGCGAGCTTCATCTCGTCCTTGAGATGCAGGCCGAGAAGGCCGCCGATGTCGCCGTCGTTGACCATGACGATGGGATGGCCCCCCTGCCCATCTTTAGGTTCCGTGATGGCGGTCAGCGCCTGGGCGACGCCTTTGCAGAAGCCGTCGAGCCGGGCGAAGCTTGCCGAGCCCTTCCAGCGGAAGGCGACGGCGACCGGCGTCTCCGATTCTTCCAGGCCGAGGCGCACCAAGGCCTTGCGCACGCCGGCGGCGACCGCGTCGGGCGCCAGCACGTCGGCCGACAGGTCGAAGTCGGGCACGATCACCGGCAGGTTGCGCAGCGGCACCACATGGCCGGGCGCGATGAAGATGGTGCTGCCGCTGACCTGGATCGTGTATTGCGACGCGCCGATCACGGTGGCGCGGATGCCGTTGCTCGGCACCTCGACGGGGATGCCGAGCGTCTCGACGCGTTCGCGGATCGCCTTGGCGACGCGCGGCCCGAGGTCGCCGAAATTGCGCGGCTCGCGCGCATAGATGAATTCCGACACGCCGCCCGAAAAAGTGACGATGTCGATCTTGCCCTGGTAGGTCAGCTCGGGCAGGCGCAGCAAGTGCGTCTTGTCGGCGGGGAATTTCTTGAGCTGGACCAGCTCGAACAGCTGGTCCGCCATGCGCCCGACGATGCCGTCCAGCTCCGCCTCGGTCATCAGGCGGCCGAGGGCGAGCTCGATGCCGCCGAGCTTGGCGTAGTAGCGGCCCGCCTCCTCGATGCGCGTGACGCGGCCTTCGCCGTCCATGGCGATGAGGCGCGCGCCGACGTCGACCGCCGTCACGTCCTTCACCTTGCCGTCCTCGCAGATCGCGACCTTGCTGGTGCCGCCGCCGATGTCGATGTTCATGGCGGTGCCGCGCCCTTCGGCGGAGCGCGCCGCGGCGCCCGAGCCATGGGCGGCCATGGTGGTCTCCAGCGCGTCGCCGGCGCTGACGGCGACGAAGCGGCCCGCCTCGCGCGCGAAGAGGTCGGCGATGGCGCGCGCGTTCTGGCGGCGCACGGCGACGCCGGTGAGGATCAGGGCGCCGGTGTCGACGTCCTCGCGGGTCAGGCCCGCCTTGTCGTACTGCGCGTCGATGAAGCGGCCGAGCGCGTCGGAATCGATGGTCGTCTCGTCGACGTAGGGCGTCAGCAGGATTTCCGATTCGGCCAGCACCTCGCGCTTGGTGATGACGTAGCGGCTGCCCTGGTGCTCCAGCTCGAGGCGGGAAAAGACGAGATGCGAGGTGGAGGAACCGATGTCGACGCCGACGCTGGTCAGCGTCAGGATTTCTTCCTCCGAAATGTGGCGGCGCGCGGCGGTGAAGCCGGTGGCGACGGTTTCGTCATTGCCCGTCATGCCGCCGCCGAAGCCCTCGAGCACGCTGCGTCCGTTTCCGCTCATAAATATGGCCTTCCCTGACCTTGATTTCGGTTCTGGATTTTCTGCGGGAAGGGTAGCGGAAAAGCGCGTGCGAAGGAAAGCGCTCAGGCGCCGTCAGATCTCGGACACGAGGCGGTAGCCGACGCCGGGCTCGGTCAGGATCAGGGCCGGATGCGTGGCGTCGTCGCCGAGCTTCTGGCGCAGCTGGCCGACGTAGACGCGCAGGTACTGCGTGTCCTCCACATGGGCCGGGCCCCAGACGGTCTCGAGCAGGTGGCGTTGCGTCACCACCTTGCCGGCATGCTGCACCAGCATGCGCAGGAGATCGTATTCCTTGGGCGACAGCTTCACGGCGACGCCCGCCAGCGTCACCTCCCGGCGCGCGAGATCGACCGTGAGCTCGCCGCTGCGGAACACCGGCGTCTCTCCCGCCAGGCGCAGGCGATGGCGCAGGGCGGCGCGCAGGCGCGCCAGCAGCTCGCCCATGGCGAAGGGCTTCTCGACGTAGTCGTCGGCGCCGGCATCCAGGGCCGCGATCTTGTCGGTCTCGCGGTTGCGCACGCTGAGCACGACGATGGGAGTCTCGGTCCATTCGCGCAAGCTGCGGATCAGCGCGACGCCGTCCGCGTCGGGCAGGCCGAGGTCGAGCAGGATGATCTGCGGCGCGCTGTCGCCGGCGCGCGCCAAGGCCTCGGCGCCCGAGGCGGCCTCGATCATCTCGTAGCCTTGCGCGGCGAGGCTCGGGCGCAGGAAGCGGCGGATCTGCGGCTCGTCGTCCACCACCAGCACGCGGATTGGACCCTTGTCCGGCGAGGGAACGCTCACGCGCCGCGCTCCTGATGCGCCGGCTCTTTATGGGCTTTGGGCGCCGCTTCGAGCGGCAGGACGGTCTCGATGGTGGTGCCGCCGCCCGCCAGGCCCGGGCTGAGGGCGCGGATGCTGCCGCCATGGGCCTCGACGATGCCGCGGCAGACCGCGAGGCCGAGCCCCGTGCCGGCGATCTGGCGGTCGCCCGCCTCGATGCGGTGGAACTTGTCGAACACGCGCTGCAGGTCGGCCGTGGGAATGCCACGGCCCTGGTCGGTGACTTCGATCACGAGGCTCTCGCCGGCCTTCCGCGCGGCAAGCACGACCTCGGAGCCGTCCGCCGAATATTTCGCCGCGTTGTCGATGAGGTTGAACAGGACCTGCTCCATCAGCACGAAGTCGACGCGCAGCAGCGGCAGATCCGCCGCCGCGTCGATCGTCAGGCGTCGATGGCCAAGCGTGCGCTTGGCGCGCGCGGCGGCGCTCGCCAGCAGATCGTTGACCGCGACCCAGTCGCGCTTGGGCGCCAGCATACCGGCTTCCAGGCGCGTCATGTCGAGGAGATTGCCGACGAAGCGGTTGAGGCGCAGCGCCTCGTCCTCGACCGTCTCGATCAGGTCAGCGCGGGCCGGCGCGTCGTAGATGTCTCCGTGCAGCTTCAGGCTGGAGATGGCGCCGATGATCGCCGCCAGCGGCGTGCGCAGGTCATGGCTGATGGACGACAGCAGCGCATGGCGCAGCTTCTCGGTCGCCGCCAGCACGCGCGCCTCGGCAATCTCGCCTTCGAGCTGGTCGCGCTCCAGGGCCACGGCGGTCTGGTCGATCAAGGCGGCGACGACGCGCGCGGTGGAGGGATCGAGCGCGGCCGGGCCTTCCGCGCCGCGCATGCCGACGACGCCGACCAGGCCGCGCGAGGTCTTCATCGGCTCGAAGCGCCAGACGCGCGTCGGCAAGGTCGCCGAACCATGGCCGCTGGGTTCGCCGTTGGCGAAGGTCCAGCGCGCCGCCGTCCAGTCGGCGGGATCGAGGTCGTCCTCCGGCGGATAGGCGCCGGCGATGCGCAGATTCCCGATGCGCAGTCCGCCCCGGTCCTTCTCATTGTCCCTTTCGGGCAGCAGCAGGACGGCCTGGCCCTGCACCGTCGCGGCGACCTGGTAGCAGCAGGCCCACAGCAGGCCGTCGAGTCCGACGGTGGTCGCCAGCTTGCGGCTGAAATCGTAGAGCGCGCCCTGGATCTTCATGCGGCGGCGCGCGTCCTCCGCCTGGTCGCGCGCCCGCGCGGCGATGCCCGACACCAGGATCGCGGCGAGCAGGAACAGGCCGAGCGAGACGATCTCGTGCGGCTCGGCCACCGTGAAGGTGTAGAGCGGGTCGACGAAGAAGAAGTTGTAGGCGCCGAACGACAGCAGCGAGGCGAAGATCGACGGCAGCAGGCCATGGCGCACGGCGGCGAGCACGACGGCGGTGAGGAAGTAGGGCGCCGGCGACGGCAGCGAGATCAGCCGCTCGGTGCCGTGGCCGAGCAGCACCGCGCCGCCGACGTAGACCGTCGTCCAGGCGTAGGCGGCCCAGCTCAAGGCCGGCCAGGAGAAGTCGTTGAGCTTCCGGCGCGGCGCGGCGCCGAGCGGCACGATATGCACGGCGATGTCGCCGCTGCGCAGCAGCAGCGCCTCGACCAGGGAGCGGCCGACGACGCGGCGCAGCCAGCTGGTCGGCCGCCGGCCGATGACGATCTGCGTCATGTGGCGGTCCTGGGCGTAGCGCAGCAGGTCTTCGACGAGGTCGCGCGCCGGCAGCGTCACCGCCTCGCCGTCGAGCTGCTCGGCCAGGCGCAGGGCTTCGGCGATGCGGTCGCGCGCCGTCTGGCTCAGGCGGAAGTGGCCCGGCATCTCGACGTAGACCGCCGTCCAGGGCGCATGGAGCTGGTCGGCGAGGCGGCGCGTCGCGCGCACCACGGCGACGGCGTCGGCGTCCGGCCCGACGCAGGCGAGCAGCCGCTCGCCCGCCGCCCAGGGGCTGACGATGGCATGCTGGCGCATGTAGTCGAGCATCTGCTCGTCGACGCGTTCGGCGACGCGGCGCAAGGCCAGCTCGCGCAGGGCCGTGATGTTGCCGGGCTGGAAGAAATGCGCCACGGCGCGCTGCGCCTGGCCCTCGACGTAGACCTTGCCCTCGCGCAGGCGCTTGGTCAGGTCCTGCGGCGTGATGTCGACCAGCTCGATCTCGTCGGCGCGTTCGAGGATGTCGTCGGGCAGGGTCTCGCGCACGCGCACGCGCGTGATCTTGGCGACGACGTCGTTGAGGCTTTCGAGATGCTGGACGTTGAGCGTGGTGTAGACGTCGATGCCGGCGCCGAGCAGCTCCTCGACGTCCTGGTAGCGCTTGGGATGGCGCGCGCCGGACAGGTTGCTGTGCGCCAGCTCGTCGACCAGGACGAGCGCCGGCCGGCGCGCCAGGGCGGCGTCGAGGTCGAATTCCTCCAGCCAATGCCCGCGGTAGAGCAGCCTGTCGCGCGGCAGCACTTCGAGGCCGACCACCAGCGCCTCGGTCTCGGCGCGGCCGTGGGTCTCGATGACGCCGACGAGGACGTCGACGCCTTCGCGCTTCAGGCGGTGGGCGGCCTCCAGCATGGCGTAGGTCTTGCCCACGCCGGGCGCCGCGCCGAGGAATATCTTGAGGCGACCGCGCCCCTCGCGCGCCGCTTCGGCGAGCAGCGCCTCCGGCGAGGGGCGGGAATCGGACCTGTCAGCGGCGTTGCTCATTCTGTCCTTGCGGCCCAGCTCCCTGCAGGGCGTCCAAGGCCAAGTTTAGCATAAGGACGTTGACGCGCGGCTCGCCGATCAAGCCGAATAGGCGGCCTTCGACATGGTCCGCGACAAGCCGGCGCACCTGCTCCTCGGGCATGTTGCGGGCCTGGGCGACGCGCGCCGCCTGGAACAAGGCCGCCGTCGGCGTGATGTGCGGGTCAAGGCCGCTGCCGGACGCGGTCACCAGGTCCTGCGGCACCGGCGCGCCGGGATTTTCCCCCTTCAGGCGCTCGCTGTCGGCCTGGACGCGGTCGACCAGGGCCTGGGATGTCGGGCCGAGGTTGGAGCCCGCCGAGTTGCTGGCGTTGTAGGGCGCCGGCACGCTCTTCGCCGGATCGTCCGGGTCCGCGGCCGTGGTGGCGGAGGGGCGGCCGCTGAAGTAGCGGGCGTCGGCGAAGCCCTGCCCGATCAGGGCCGAGCCGACGACCTTGCCGTCGCGCTCGACCAGGCTGCCGTTCGCCTGGTCGGGGAAGATCAGCTGCGCGAGGCCGGTCATGCCAAGCGGGTAGATCAGCCCGGTGATGACGGTCAAGGCGACGACCATGAGGATGGCAGGACGCAGTTCTTTCAACATGACAGGACCCTCAGACGAGACCGATGGCGGAAACGACGACGTCGATGACCTTGATGCCGACGAAGGGCACGACGAGGCCGCCGAGGCCGTAGACCAGCAGGTTGCGGCGCAAGATGGTGGCGGCGCCGACCGGACGGTACTTCACGCCGCGCAAGGCGAGCGGAATGAGCGCCACGATGATCAGCGCGTTGAAGATGATCGCCGACAGGATGGCGCTCTCCGGCGTCGCCAGGTTCATGACATTCATGGCCTGCAGCTGCGGATAGAAAGCGACGAACATCGCCGGGATGATGGCGAAGTACTTGGCGACGTCGTTGGCGATGGAGAAGGTCGTCAGCGCGCCGCGCGTCATCAGCAGCTGCTTGCCGATCTCGACGATCTCGATGAGCTTCGTCGGATCGCTGTCGAGGTCGACCATGTTGCCGGCCTCGCGCGCCGCCTGGGTGCCGGCGTTCATCGCCACGCCGACGTCGGCCTGCGCCAGGGCCGGCGCGTCGTTGGTGCCGTCGCCGCACATGGCGACCAGCTTGCCCTTGGCCTGCTCGTCGCGGATCAGCTTGAGCTTGGCCTCGGGCGTGGCCTGCGCCAGGAAGTCGTCGACGCCGGATTCGGCGGCGATGGCCGCGGCCGTAAGCGGATTGTCGCCGGTGATCAGGACGGTGCGGATGCCCATCTGGCGCAAGGCGGCGAAGCGCTCCTTGATGCCGCCCTTGACCACGTCCTTGAGGTAGATGACGCCGAGCAGGCGGCCGTCCTTGATGACGGCGAGCGGCGTGCCGCCGGCCTTGCCGATGCGTTCGGCGATCACGTTGATCTCGCGCACCGCCGGCTCGGGCAGCGCCGCGCGGCCCTGGCCGTGGGCGATCACCGCGTCGACGGCGCCCTTGCGGATCGACGAGCTCCCGAGGTCGACGCCGCTCAGGCGCGTCTGCGCCGTGAAGGGCACGAAGGTCGCCTTAAGCGCCGTCAGGTCGCGGCCGGCGATGCCGTACTTCTCCTTGGCCAGCGCGACGATGGAGCGGCCTTCCGGCGTCTCGTCCGGCAGGGAGGCGAGCTGCGCCGCCTCGGCCAGCTCGCGCTCGCCGACGCCCTGCACGGGGATGAACTCCGTCGCCTGGCGGTTGCCGAGCGTGATGGTGCCCGTCTTGTCGAGCAGCAGGGTGTCCACGTCGCCGGCGGCTTCCACCGCGCGGCCGGACATGGCCAGCACGTTGAAGCGCACCAGGCGGTCCATGCCGGCGATGCCGATGGCGGACAGCAGCGCGCCGATGGTCGTCGGGATCAGCGTGACGAACAGCGCCACGAGCACGAGAACGCTCATGTTGCCGCCGGCATAGGACGCGAAGCTCGGGATCGTCGCCACGGCGAAGACGAAAATCAGCGTCATGCCGGCAAGCAGGATGTTGAGCGCGATCTCGTTCGGCGTCTTCTGGCGCTGCGCGCCTTCGACCAGCGCGATCATGCGGTCGAGGAAGGTCGAGCCCGGGGCGGCGGTGATGCGCACCTTGATCCAGTCCGAGATCACCTGCGTGCCGCCGGTGACCGCCGAACGGTCGCCGCCGCTCTCGCGGATGACGGGCGCCGATTCGCCGGTGATCGCCGCCTCGTTGACCGAGGCGACGCCCTCGACGACTTCGCCGTCGCTCGGCACCAGGTCGCCGGCCTCGACGTAGACGACGTCGCCGGGCTTCAGCGCCGCCGCCTGCACCTTCTTGACGCCGGCGGCCGTCATCAGCTTGGCCACGGTGTCGGTGCGGGTCTTGCGCAGGTTCGCCGCCTGCGCCTTGCCGCGCCCTTCGGCCACCGCCTCGGCGAAGTTGGCGAACAGCACGGTGAACCACAGCCAGAGATTGATCTGGATGGAGAAGCCGAGGCCGCCCGCCCCAACTTGCTGTTCAGGGGCCACCAGGTCGCGGACCAGCAAGACCGTGGTCAGGATGGCGACGACCTCGACCACGAACATGACCGGGTTGCGCACCATGACGCGCGGGTTGAGCTTCTTGAACGCCTCCCCGATGGCAGGCACCAGAATCTTGGCGTCGGCCATGGCCGCGGAGGACCGGGGATTGGACGGTTTCATAGGACGTGCCTCTTGCGACTAATAAAGCGTGTGAGCGGTCATGGCGAAGTGCTCGACCAGCGGCCCGAGCGAGAGCGCCGGGAAGTAGGTCAGGCCGCCGACGATCAGCACGACGCCGACGAGCAGGCCGATGAACAGGCCGCCGTGCGTCGGGAAGGTGCCGGCTGACGGCGGCACCAGCTTCTTGCCGACCAGCGAGCCGGCGACCGCCATCATCGGGACGATCATCAGGAAGCGGCCGATCAGCATCGCGAAGCCGAGGGCCGTGTTGTAGAACGGCGTGTTGCCGGTCAGGCCGCCGAAGGCGCTCCCGTTGTTCGCCGTGGCCGAGGTGAAGGCGTAGAAGATCTCGCTGAAGCCGTGCGGGCCCTGGTTGGCGGGGCCGGCCAGGCCGACGGGCAGCACGGTGGCGAGCGCCGTGAAGCCGAGGATGGAGAGCGGCAGGATCAGCACGGCGAGCATCGCCATCTTGACCTCCTTCGCCTCGATCTTCTTGCCGAGATATTCCGGCGTGCGGCCGACCATGAGGCCGGCGACGAACACGCCGATGATGGCGAACAGCAGCATGCCGTAGAGCCCGGCGCCGACGCCGCCGATGATCACCTCGCCGAGCAGCATGTTGACCAGCGGCACCGCGCCGCCGAGCGGCATCAGGCTGTCATGCATGGCGATGACCGCGCCGCAGGAGGCATCGGTGGTGACGGTGGCGAACAGGGCGGAATTGGCGATGCCGAAGCGGACCTCCTTGCCTTCCATGTTGCCGAGCGAGCCGCCCACTGCATCCGGGGAGACGCCGAGCGAGGCGAAGGCCGGGTTGGCCGAGGCTTCCGCCCAGTAGGCGATGCTGACGCCGGCCAGGAACAGGAGCCCCATGGCGGCGAATATCGCCCAGCCCTGGCGCTGGTCGCCGACCATGCGGCCGAAGACGTTGGTGAGGGCCGCGCCGCCCGCGAAGATCAGGACCATCTGCAGCAGATTGCTGAGCGCCGTCGGGTTCTCGTACGGATGCGCCGAGTTGGCGTTGAAGAAGCCGCCGCCGTTGGTGCCGAACATCTTGATGGCGAGCTGCGAGGCGACGGGGCCCTGGGCGATGGCCTGGTGCGCGCCTTCGAGCGTGGTGGCGTCGACGTAGCTGCCGAGGTTCTGCGGCACACCCTGCCAGACGAAGAACAGCGTGGCGGCGACGCAGATCGGCAGCAGCACGTAGAGCGTGCCGCGGGTCAGGTCGACCCAGAAATTGCCGAGGCCCTTTGCTGAACGGCGCGCGAAGCCGCGGATGAGCGCCACGGCGAGCGCGATGCCGACGGCCGCCGAGACGAAGTTCTGCACCGTCAGGCCGGCCATCTGCACGAGGTAGCTCATCGTGCCTTCGCCGCCGTAGTTCTGCCAGTTGGTGTTGGTGACGAAGCTGGCAGCGGTGTTGAAGGCGAGGTCGGGCGCGACGACGGACATGCCGGCCGGGTTGAACGGCAGGTCGGCCTGGAAGCGCTGCAGGAGATAGAGCGCGAGGAAGGAGACGAGGCTGAACAGCAGCATGGAGACGGCGTAGACCGTCCAATGCTGGTCCGTGCGCTCGTCGACGCCGCTCACGCCATAGAGCGCGCGCTCGACGGGGCGGAAGACGGGCGACAGGAAAGTGCGTTCGCCGGCGAAGACGCGCGTCATGTAGCCGCCGAGCGGCTTCACCAGCAGCGTGACGAGCACGCAGAAGAGGGCGATTTGCAGCCAGCCGTTCAAGGTCATTGTCCTGCTCCTCAGAACCGCTCGGGGCGGATCAGGGCGTAAACGAGATAGATCAGCAGCCCGAGCGTGACGAGGGCGCCCAGCGCGTAGTCGAAGGTCATGGCTGTCTCCTACAGGCGGTCGCAGACGATCACGTAGAGGATGCCGACGGCGAAGAAGGCGACTCCCGACGCGATGAAGATGATGTCCAGCATTTCAGTCTCCGGTCCCTGATGGCTTCGGTCGTCACGGTCGACGCCCGTCATCGGCGCAGCCCGCGCCTGCCGACGCGCCGAAGGGCGGAAGGCGGAACGGGCTTGGCGGCGATGCCGGGCGAAGGACTCCGGTCGGGACGGCGAAACATGCCGCCGCAGGCCCTCAAGGTTCCATGCGGAGTTGCGCGAGAGCGCGTAAAGCCGGCGTAAAGGCGCGGGCCATCCTTTCCGCCTCATAAAAAAATCGCGTTTCTGTCACGGTTTTGCGCCTTTGGGTTCCATGGCCCGCTGCCTAGCCTCGTCTGCGTGACCGGCACCATTGGGCGAAACAGGCCATGACGTTTTCGCTTCCGAATCAGCGGCTTGACCGAAGCCTGCGCCGCGCCTTCCTGGCGGCGCTGCTGGCTTGCCCGCCCCTCGTCGCCGTGGCGGCGCCCGCCGCCGCCCAGATGCAGGCGCCGCTGCCTGGCCAGCCGCAGACTCTTGGTTACGTGACCCAGGGCGAGGTCGACCGCGTCACCGGCGCCGCCATCGCCACGCCCGACAGTGTCGTCAGCCCCGGCACGCCCGCGCAGGGCTACGAGCGCGCGGCGCGGAACGGCGACGCGCGCGCCATGTACGAGCTGGCGCAACTCTACGAACGCGGCGACGGCGTGCCGCAGAACGACGCCATCGCGCTTTCCTGGTACGGCAACGCGGCCGACGCCGGCATCGCCGATGCCGTGCCGAAGGTTGCGGAACTGCGCGACAGGCTGCAGGCGGAGGACCGCCCTGCCCGCCGCGTCGCATCGGCGCCGCGATCCGCAGCGCCGACGAACGGCACAGCAACGAACAGCGCGCCGCCTGCCGCCGAGCCCAAGCCGCGCGAGACCGCAATGGTGGCGCCTCCCGCAAGGAAGCCGCCTGCCCCGCCGCCGGCCGTCGTCGCCAAGGCCGCGCCGGCTCCGAGCGCGCTAGTCCCGAGCGTGACGGCCCCGAGCGCGCCGGCTCCGAGTGCACCGCCCCCGAGTGCGCCGACCTCCGCGCCGGCTGCTGCCGCGACGGTGCCGCCTGCAGCGCCCCAGCCCGCCGCGCAGGATCCAGCGGCAGATGACGAGATCGCCGATTCGCTGAAGCGCGCCGTCGCCGCGAAGGACGACGCCGAGGCCGCGCGGCAATATGAAGCGGCGGCAGCGCTCGGCAGCGCCGAGGGCGCCTTCAACCTCGGCTACCGCTTCGCCAACGGCAAGGGCGTGATGCAGAGCGACGACGAGGCCGTGCATTGGTATCGCGTCGCCGCCGAACAGGGCTTCGCCGGCGCGCAGAACAACCTCGGCTTCATGTATGCCAGCGGACGCGGCCTGCCGCGCGACGACGGCATGGCCGTCAACTGGTACCGCCAGGCGGCGGCGCAGGGCTACGCGCCGGCCGAGACCAACCTCGGCATGATGCTGGAGCTAGGGCGCGGCGTGGCGCAGAACGCGCCCGAGGCGCTGTCCTGGTATTCGAAGGCCGCCGGCGCCGGCTATGCGCCGGCGCGCACGCGCCTCGCCGACATGTATGCGAGCGGCCGCGGCGTGCCGCGCGACGAGCGCATGGCCGCCTTCTGGCGCCAGGGCGCCAGCGAATCCGCCAGCAACCTTCCAGCCGGAGGCACCACGCCATGACGCGCCGCGCCCATCGCCGCTCCATCGAGCGCCAGGAGCCCTGGTTCGACGGCGGAAAGCCGCTCGACCCCAACCGCAAGAACGGGCCGCAGGCCGTCCCGCCACAGGTCGCGCAGCCGCAACCTGCGCAGCCGCCGGCGAGGCCGAGGCAGAACGTCGCGGCGCAGCGGACGGAGACGCCGCTGCCGCAAATGTCTCAGATGCAGGCGGCCCCGCCACATCGGCCTTCGAAGCCAGAGATACAGCAACCCCAGATGCGCCTGCCCGAAACGCGAGAGGCCGAAACGCGCCCGCCCGAAACGCAAGAGCCCGATGCGCGACCGGCTGAAGACCGGGCAGCGCCTCCGCGCCGGCCGCAGGCCGAGAGCCCATTCGCGCAAGCCGGCCGCAGCGACGGCGCACGGCGCACGACGCTGTCCTTTCCGCCGCCGCCGCAAAGGGACTCTCCCTGGCGCAAGATAGAGGTCTCGCCCAAGGCGCGCGCCCGCGCCGAACGCGCGGGCCTGTTCCGCTACGTCGCCAAGTCGGCGCGCGACGCCCGTGCGGCGGAGGATGCCGCCACGGCCTTTGCGAAAGGGGCTGGCGTGAAAAGGCCGGGCGCGAAGGCGGCAAGCGCGCGGGCGGCGACAGAGAAAGAGATGCGGAACGACAAGCCGCGCCCGCGCAAGCTCAAGACATCGCCGCCGCCGAGACAGGCCCGCCGGCCCTCCCCCGCCGGCCGCTGGGCGACGACGGCCGCCATCGTCGGCCTGTCGGCCGCAGCCGTGATCGGCCTGAGCCTGGCCTACCCCTTCGGCGGCGGCCATGGCGGCGCGTCTCCCTTCGCCGCCATTGCTGGCGGCCCGGCACCATCGCCGCAGGACGGATTCGCCGCCATCGAGGCAGCCCCCGGCAGCGCGCCGCCCTCAACCGCCCGGCCAGCGGCGCAGACAGCCTCGCGCACGTCCGACGACGCGTTCATCGAAGTCGCGCCGTAAGCAAAGCGGCGGCCGGCCGACATGGCCGCCGCCGCTTGCCTGGCCCCGCAGGCGTCGCGAAGGCTAGTTGTTCGCGGTTTTGGCGGACTCCATCTTGGCCATCGCGCTTTCGATCGCCTTGTGGACGCTGAGGGTGTCGGCGGCCTGCCGAGGCGGAAATTCCTGCAAGCTCTTGAGGTGCGCCGCGAGGAACGGGCTCGCCGCCGTCGGCGCCCATAATTTATAGGCGACGAATTTTCGCCCGACGTAACCCCACTCCTCCGACTCGGGATCCATCTTCTCCATTGGGTCCATCAGCAGATTGAAGATGTAAGGCACGCTGGGGTAGTACTTCTCGTTCCACCAGCTGCCCTTCGGCTTGATGCCGATATGCATCTTCCATGCGTCGATGCGCACCGCCATCAAGTCCGTCTCGTCGTAATAGTAATATTCGCGCCGAGCCGACTTCGGCGACTTGCCCGTCCAGTGATCGAGGTTGTTGTAGCCGTCGAGATGGACCTTGTAGCTCGTGCCGTTCATCTCGTGGCCCTTGAGCAGCTTCTCCTTGATGTCCGGCAGCCCGGCCGCGGCGGCGAGCGTCGTGAACAGGTCCTCGTGGCTTTGAATCGCGTTCGACGCCGAATGGGCGGGAATGTGGCCCGGCCAGCGGACCAGCAGCGGCACCCGCACGCCGCCTTCCCATGTCGTGCCCTTTTCGCCGCGGAACGGCGCATAGCCGCCGTCCGGCCACATCATCAGCTCGTTGCCGTTGTCGGTCGTGTAGACAACGATGGTGTTGTCGTCGACGCCGAGTTCCTCGAGCTTCTTGAGAAGGGCGCCGACATGCTCGTCATGTTCCAGCATGCGCGCGCGCACGACGTCCTGCTCCGCGCGGCCTTCGTCGACCGCCATCTGCAGGTATTTATCCGTCGGATGCGACCAGATGTGGATCGCCGTGGTGTTGAACCAGCAGAAGAAGGGCTTGTCGCCCTTGCCGTTCCGGTCGAGCCAGTCGAGCGTATGGTCGAGCACTTCCTTGTCGAAGGTTTCCATGCGCTTGCGGGTCAGCATGCCGGTGTTCTCGACCTTCTGCCTGCCGACGCGCCCGAACGTCGGGTCTTCGGCAGGATCGTCCTTGTCCGTCGCCCACGAATGGAGGACGCCGCGCGGCCCGTATTTCTTCAGATAGGCGGGATTCTTCTGGCCCGGATAGTCGAGCTCTTCCGGCTCCTCCTCGGCGTTCAGGTGGTAGAGGTTGCCGAACCATTCGTCGAAGCCGTGCATGGTCGGCAGAAATTCGTTGCGGTCGCCGAGATGGTTCTTGCCGAACTGGCCCGTTGCGTAGCCCCGCGACTTGAGAACCTCGGCAAGCGTCGGGTCTTCCTTTTGGATGCCGCGCGGCGAGCCTGGAATGCCGATCGTCGTCATGCCGGTTCTGATGGGGAGCTGGCCCATGATGAACGCGGCGCGCCCGGCAGTGCAGCTCGGCTGGCCATAATGGTCGGTGAAGATGATGCCGTCCTGGCCGATGCTGTCGATGTTCGGCGTCTTGCCCATCATGCCGTGGGTGTAGGCGCCGAGATTCCACATCCCGATGTCGTCGCCGAAAATTACGAGAATGTTCGGCTTGTCGCTCTTCGGAGCTTTCGCCATGTCTCTGTTCCTTCGGATCAGGGGTTAAACATCCGGTCCAGCTTGAACAGCCGGACGCGCGCGTCGAGGCGCCGCTCAGCCAACGGGCCCCGATCTGGCCGTCGGTTCAATTGCACGTACGCCGCTCGCGACGTCGTCGTCGCACGCACCATGCGCCGCGCCTCCGATGACGGCAAAGGCAACATGGAGGATTCGCGGAACGGCGCGTTGAAAGCCGCCGACTCTGGACGATGGGCGCAGGATACGGCCTGCGATTCGACTGGACGCATGGCGAGGGCGGCAGCACGGCGAAAGGCAAAGTACCGAGGCTGCACGCGTGCGGAAACCATCGCCTGCCCTTTCAAGACCGGCGGGACGACGCCATGAAGCGCCAGCGTCTCTATCGGGCGACGGTTTGGGAGGACATCGAGGAAGGAAATGGTGCCGGCTCGCGGAATTGAACCGCGGACCTACTGATTACGAATCAGTTGCTCTACCCCTGAGCTAAGCCGGCAAACCCAGGCAGACCCGCCAAACGGGGTCCGCCGCGAGGCAATGGCCTCGAAGGGGCCGGGTTGTAGCACGTCCATTGTCGCCTGGAAACCTTCCCGCGCTTTCTGCGGCGCGCGCCGCGCCGCAAATCGCGCGGCCGGCCGCGGATTCGCCAAGCCTTTGACTTTGCATGGGAATCTTACCGGGGCGGGCTGCCAGCCGACTTGCCGGGCGGGACCGGCCTGGGCTAGGCTCGCCCTGCGCCGAGGCCAGCCCGGCGCCGCATGTCCCGCGCCACCACTGACCTGAGCCCCGTCGCCGCCATGAACATCCGGCCTTTTTACGTCTATCAGAAATCCGTCTTTCCGGCCGACTTCTGCGACAGGGTGATCGCCGAAGGCCAGAAGCTGCCGCACACGGCGACGGGCACCGTCGGCATGTTCGAGGGCGAGCGCGAAGACACCACGATGCGCAGCACCGAGCTGACCTTCTTCCCGCACGACCAAACCTATGGCTGGCTCTACGACTACGTGCTGCAGTTCATCAACGCCGCCAACACGAAGTACTGGCACTTCAAGCTCTCGTCGGTCGAGCCGCTGCAGTACGGCGTCTACAACCCGGGCCAGTACTACCACTGGCACGTCGACCAGCATCCCTTCCCCTACAAGGAAGGCGCCAACAAGGGCCTGACGCGCAAGCTCTCCTTCACCATGCAGCTCAGCGACGACAGCGACTACGAAGGCGGCGACCTCGAGCTGCGCGATCCCGGCGAGGAGAACAAGGTCGTGAAGATCGACGGCACCCGCGCGCGCGGCTCCGTCATCATCTTCCCGTCCTTCGTGCTGCACCGCGTGACGCCGGTGACCAAGGGCGTGCGCCGCTCGATGGTCGGCTGGATCGTCGGCACGCCCTTCGTCTGAGCGCAAGCCGCCCATCGAATCTCGGCTTTGCCCGCGACGCGTGCGGGGGTCGGCTGGATCGTCGGCACCCCGTTCGTCTGAGCGCGAGCCGCCCATTTTCAGCCGTCTTGCTCGGACTTGATCCGAGCATCCAGGGCAAGCGCTCAAGCTATTGATGGATGGATCCTCGGATCAAGTCCGAGGATGACGACATGAAGCTTTGGCTCTAGGCGTTCGCCGGCTTCGGCAGCTCGTCGGGCAAGGCTTGGTCCATGGTGAGGGCCACGACGGACGGCGGGCTCGTCCAATCCAGGCTGTCGAACGAATCGCAGGCGCCGCAGACCGCCGACCAGGCCGCCGTGCGGGCGTTGCAGCTGCGGCAGGTCCAGGCCTCGTCGGGCCGCGCATGGGCCGCATGGTCGAGGGCGCGGCGCGCAGCGCCCTCGTCGTTATGTTCGAGCTGCTCCAGTTCGGCGAGCAGGCGCCAGGCGCGCGCCGGCGGATCGTTCGCCTCGGCGGTCGCGGCGACGAGCTGGCCGCGCGCCGTGCCCCAGAGCTTCGCCGCGATGGCGGCGCGCGCCAGCGCGAGCCGGCTTTCGAGATGCGTGGGCGCCAGCTTGACGAGGCGCTCCATGCGGCCGAAGGCCTTGAGCGGATCGGGCTCGTAGCGCGCCTCGAGATAGAGCCGGGCCAGCTCCGCATGCGGCGCTAGCGGCCAAGCCGCCTCGATGGTCTTCACCGCTTCGCGGCGGGCGCCGTCGGCGATCAGCAGGCGCACGAGCTGGATGGCGAGCGGCGCGGAATCCGGCAGCAGGCGATAGGCCTTGCGCGCCTGACGCAGGGCGCCCTGCAGGTCGCCGGCACGCTCCGCCGCCTCGGCTTGCAGATGCGCGAGCAGGGCGGCATGGCGCTGCGCGCGGGCCGGCGCGAAGAGCTGCCGGCGCTCGCCGCGCGTCACGACCTCTTCGGCGGTGCGCCAGTCGCCTTCGCGCAGGCTGAGGTCGAACATGGTGGTGAGCAGCCAGGGCGCATCGGGCTTCAGCGCATAGGCGCGGCGCGCCAGCGCCAGGGCCTGCTGGCGGTCGCCGCCGCGATTGGCCTGGGCGAGCAGGCCGCGCAGGCCGATGAACTCGGTGTCGGGCCGCGCCAGCATGGCGGTGAAGCTGCGCTCGGCTTCCACCTCGTCGCCCGCGAGCTGGGCTGCCTGCGCCGCCAGCAGCAACGCCAGCGCCGCCTCGTCCTTGCCGGCGAGGTCCTGCGCGCGCCGCGCGGCGAGGCGCGCCGCCTCCGCGTCGCCGGACGCGACGGCGATCATGCCGCGCGTCAGCTCCGCATGGCCCGCTTCGCGGCGGCGCATCTGGCGCCAATGGCGCATCCGCTTGGGCGCGCCGAAGATGTAGCTCCAGAAGCGCCACAGCGCGATGAGGAGCGCCACGGCGAGCAGCACGGCGACGACGACGAGGCCGACCGGCGCTTCCACATGCCAGCCGAGCCATTCGATGGCGACCAGGCCGGGACGCAGCGCGAACCAGCCGGCGACGGCGACGGCGGCGACGACCATCAGCACATAGGCGAGGACGCGGATCATCGCGGCGCCGCCTGCCGCATGGCCAAGCCGCGCTGAAGAAGGGACGCCTGCAGCTCCTCGGCCGCCTTTCGCGCCCGCGCATCGCGCAGCCAGGTTTCGAGCGAGGCATGCGCCGCCGGCGTCAGCGATTCGCGCTGCGCCAGCAAGCCGACCGGCGCGATGGCCTCGGCAAGGTCCCCGGCGAGCAACCGCCGGTCGGCGCGGCGCAGCAGAAGGTCCGCCGGATCGGAGGCGTTCAGCGTCGCCGCATCGTCGTCGACGCGGCGCACCACGACGACCGACGACAGGCTGCGCCCCAGGCGCGCCAGGATGCCGTTGTCCTTGGGGCCCGCTTCCGCGCGCGCCATGTCGCCGCCGAGCGCCAGCAGGCGGTTGTGCAGGTCGTCCGTCGAGGCGAGGCCCGTCGCCGCGGCCGGCGCCACGAGATCGGCCTGCGCCATGAGGCCCGCTTCCTGCGCCAGCGGCTGCAGGCCCGCCATGGCGTCGGCGAAGGGCGTGCCGCGGTCGAGCGAGTCGCGCAGCACCAGCGCGCTGAAGGCCAGGGCCTGGCCGCGCGCCAGCCGGTCGCGCTCGGCGCCCTGTTCGGCGCTTTGCGTCTCGATCTTCTGGGTCAGGGCGCTCAGCGTCTCGTCGAGGCGCGTGAGGCGCATGGCGAAGGCGTCGGTCGCATATTGCAAAGTCTCCGGCGCCACGGCCGGACGGTCGGCGAGGCGCGACAGGCGCGTTTCGAGATCGTCGAGCCGCGCCAGCAGCTCCGGCGCGGGCTGCGTCGGCGCTTGCGCCACGGCATTGTCCGATAGCGCTTCGTACGGCACGCTTGGCGCCGTGCGCTCGTCGTCCGCCAAAGGCGACGTGGACGGCACGGAATCAGGCGACGTGACGGTTGGCGACGTCATGGTCAGGTCGTAGTCCTGGCGCATCGCCGCAACCGACTTGTCGCTTTCCTTGGCTATGTCGTCGAGGCCCGCGTTGCCGGGGCTTGGCGCAGGCGCGTCGGACGGCGGCGTCTGCGGCACCAGCATCGAACGCGGCGAGGTCAGCCATTCGAAGGCGAGGAACTGCCGCATCTCCGCCGGGTGGGCGAGATAGACGGCGAGGCCGCCGATCACCAGCAGGCCGACGACGGCGAGGGCGACGCGACTCTGCCAGGAGGGACGGTCTTCCGCGCCGGGCGCAGCGGACGCCGACGAGGTGAAGATCGGCGGCGGCATGGCCGGCGGCGATTCCGACATGACCGGATCGGCGGCGTCAGGCTTCAGCGAATCGGAGACGAGCGAATCGAAGCTTGGCGACTCGGCCCGTGATTCGTTGAGGGATTCGTTGATCGAGGCCGGCTCCGGATCGACGTCCGACGGCGCGCCTTCGGTCGCCGCCCAGGGCGACGAGGCCAGGGTCGGGCGCGTCTCGCGTTCGACGAAGCGGTCGAGGGCGACGAGCAGCGCTTCCTGCGTCGGCTCGCTCGCCGTCAGGATGTCGCGCCAGCTGGCGGCGCCCGGCAGGTCGTCGACCGCGTCGGCGACGGCAGGGCTCAGGCAGATCGCCGTGGTGCGGCCGAGCGCCGGCGCGAGGTCTGCCGCGCCCGCGAGCGACACGAAGGTCGTCGCCGTGCGCGGCGAAAAGAACAGCGCCGCCTTCACGTCGCCGCGGCGCAAGGCCCCCGCCGTTTCCGGCGACAGGAATTCGGCGGCCTTCGCCTCGTAGAGCACCGCGCGCGTCACCGTGAAGCCCTGGGTCGCGAGCAGGCCGGCGAGGTCGCCCGCCACATGCGAGCCCGCCACATGCAGCAGCGGGCCGGCGCTCGCCGAGCGGCGCGAGGCGACGAGGGCCGCGAGCGCGTTGACGTCGCCGCTGGCCGCTTCGACCTGCGCGAAGCCGGCTTCGCGCGCGGCGCGCGCGGTCGCGTCGCCCACGGCATAGACCGGCAGGCCTTGGAGAGCCGCAAGCTCGTCGCCGTTGCGCGTGACAAGCGCGCGCACGCCATTGGCGCTGGTGAAGAGGACGGCCTGCAGGCCTTCCGTCGCGACCGGCTCGCCGAACAGCGTCGCGACGTCGATCAGCGGCTCGGCGATCACGTCATGGCCGCGCGCGACGAGCAGCTTGGTCAGTTCCTCGGCATCGGCGCGCGGGCGGGTGACGAGAATGCGCATCACTTCATCCCTGCAAAAAAATTCGGGCCGGCTTGGCGGCGCAGCTCGCCGCCGGCATCCAGGCCCATGGCGACGGCGTCCTGCACGAGGCCGCTGCGCGCCGTGCGATGGCCGGCCGCGCCGTCCGGCGAGAAGATCGCCACCTGCAGGGAGAGGCTGACGCCATCGGTCTCGGCGAAGGCGGCGATGGGCGTGCGGCAGGAACCGTCGAGCGCTTCAAGCGCCGCGCGTTCGGCGCTCACCGTCACCATGGTCGCGGCGTGGGCGAGCGGCGCCAGCAAGGCATGGATCGCCGCGTCGTCCGTGCGGCAGACGATGCCGATGGCGCCCTGGGCGGGCGCCGGCAGCATGTCCTTCATGTCGAGCACGCGGGCCCCCGCGAGATCGCCCTCGCCCACCTTCATGCCGAGGCGGTGCAGGCCGGCGAGCGCCAGCAAGGTGGCGTCGGCTTCGCCGGCGGCGAGCTTCTTCAGGCGGGTCTGCACGTTGCCGCGGAAGATCGCCGTGCGCAGGTCGGGGCGGCAATGGAGGATCTGCGCGCCGCGCCGCAGGGAAGCGGTGCCGACGACGGCCTTGGCGGGCAGGTCGGCGAGCGCCGCGCCGTTGCGGCCGATCCAGACGTCGCGCGGGTCTTCCCGCTCGAGCATGACGGCGAGCGCCAGCCCGTCGGGCAGGTGCGTCGGCAGGTCCTTCATGGAATGGACGGCGAAGTCGGCGCGGCCGTCGAGCAGCGCCTCGTCGAGTTCCTTGGTGAAGAGGCCCTTGCCGCCGATTTCGGCAAGCGGCCGGTCGAGGAACTTGTCGCCCGTGGTGCGCATCGCCTCGACGGCGACGGACAGCCCCGCATCACGCGCGAGCAGCAGGTCGCGCACCAGGTTCGCCTGGACCAGGGCCAGCGGGCTGCCGCGCGTGGCCAGGACGACGCGGCCGGCGGCGGTGAGCCGCGAATCGCGGGGGGAAACGGACGAAATCATGCCTTGGGTTTAGTCGCTTCAGGCCTGGCAGGCAACCGCGCCGCAGGGGCGTTCCGCACAAAGGCCCTTTCGCCCGGAAACGGCCCAGCCCGCCGCTCGTCGGCCGCCGTGGCGAGGGCCGGCCCGACCGTGTATGGTGCCGCGCCATGCTGATCCTGGGTATCGAAACGAGCTGCGACGAAACCGCCGCCGCGGTCGTCAACGACGGTCGCGCGATCCTGTCGAGCCGCGTGCTGTCGCAGACGCTGGAACATGCGCCTTACGGCGGCATCGTGCCGGAGATCGCCGCGCGCAGCCACCTCGACCATCTCGACCGCCTGGTCGGCGAGGCCCTGGCCGAAGCCGGCGTCTCGCTGGCCGAGCTGGACGGCATCGCCGCCACCGGCGGCCCCGGCCTGATCGGCGGCGTCATCGTCGGCATCACCACGGCCAAGGCGCTGGCGCTGGTCCAGCGCAAGCCGCTGATCGCCGTCAACCACCTGGAAGGCCACGCGCTGACCGCGCGGCTGAGCGACGGCCTGTCCTTCCCCTACCTGCTGCTGCTCGTCACCGGCGGCCATTGCCAGCTGCTCGTGGTCGAGGGCGTCGGCCGCTACAAGCGGCTCGGCACCACCATCGACGACGCGATCGGCGAAGCCTTCGACAAGGCCGCCAAGATGCTCGGCCTCGGCTATCCCGGGGGCCCCGAGATCGAACGCGCCGCCGCCGAGAGCGACGCGGCCGCGCGCCGCCGCTTCCCCTTGCCGCGCCCGCTCGCCGGGCGGCCGGGCTGCGACTTCTCCTTCTCCGGCCTCAAGACGGCGCTGCGCCAGACCATCGAACGGCTCGGGCCCGACGACCTCGCCGACGGCCTGCCGACGCGGCCCGTGGTCGCCGCCATCGCCGGCGCGTTCCAGGATGCCGTCGCCGACGTGCTGGCCGACCGCGCCGCCAACGCGCTCGACATGTTCCTGCGTGCCCACCCAGATCCGGCGACGCGCCATCTCGTCGTAGCGGGCGGCGTCGCCGCCAATGGCGCGCTGCGCGCGCGCCTGACGACGCTGGCCGGCAAGCGCGGCGTGCGCCTCGTCGCGCCGCCGCTGGCGCTCTGCACCGACAATGCGGCGATGATCGCCTGGGCCGGCGTCGAGCGCCTGCGCCTGGGCCTCAGAGACCCGCTCGACTTCGCGCCACGCCCGCGCTGGCCGCTCGACCCCACGGCGCCGCGCGCGGCAGGCGCCGGCGTAAAGGCATGACCATCCGCCGACGGGATGGCAGAATGACCTTCCCCTTCGTGACCTGATGCCCTTTGTGACCTCTTGTTCTTTCATTTCAGCGAAGCGTGCGCATGACCGACCAGAGCAATGAGTCTCCCGCCAGTCCCTCCGCGATGACCCGCATCGGCGTGATCGGCGGCGGCGCCTGGGGCACCGCCCTGGCGGCGGCGGCCGTGCGCGCCGGACGCGCCGTGACCCTGTGGGCGCGCGAGCCCGAGGTCGTCGCCGACATCAACGCGCATCACGAGAACCGCGTCTTCCTGCCCGGCGTCGACTTGCCCGAGAGCCTCGTCGCGACCGGCGACCTCGCCGCCGCCTGCGCCGCCGACGCCGTGCTGCTGGTGGCCCCGGCGCAGTTCCTGCGCGCCACCGCGAGCAGGCTTTCCGCCCATTGGCCCGAGGGCCTGCCTGCCGTGATCTGCGCCAAGGGCATCGAGCAGGGCAGCGGCGCGCTGATGAGCGAGGTCGTGCGCGACGCCCTGCCGCAGGCGCGGCTCGCCGTGCTGTCCGGCCCGACGTTCGCCGGCGAGGCCGCGCGAGGCCTGCCGGTCGCCGTCACCCTCGCCTGCGCCGACGCGGCGCTCGGCGCGCGGCTCGTCGCCGCCATCGGCTCGCAGCGGATGCGCCCCTACCTCTCCGACGACCTCGTCGGCGCCCAGGTCGGCGGCGCGGTGAAGAACGTCATGGCGATCGCCAGCGGCATCGTCGGCGGACGCGGCTTCGGCGAGAACGCGCGCGCGGCGCTGATCACGCGCGGCCTGCACGAGATCGTGCGGCTCGGCGTGGCGCTCGGCGCGCGCATGGAGACGTTGATGGGCCTGTCGGGCGCGGGCGACCTCATGCTCACCTGCATGAGCCTCAAGTCGCGCAACTATTCGGTCGGCTTCGCGCTCGGCGAAGGCCGCAGCCTGGCGGAAGCGCTCGGCGGCAAGAGCTCCGTGGCGGAAGGCGTCTTCTCGGCGCCGGCGGTGGTCGCGCTGGCGCGCCGGCGTGGCGTCGACATGCCGATCTGCTTCGCGGTCGACGCGGTGCTCAACGGCGGCGCCGACATCGACACGGCGATCGACGGCCTGCTGTCGCGGCCTTTTACCAGCGAGTATTCGGGGAGATAGGCGCGGGCGCCGCGCCGGCCGAAGGCTCGACGCTGCGCGCGGCGACGGCGGGCGCCTCCACCGGGCGCGTGCCGACGGGTGCCACGGGCGCCTGCTGCGACGCCATCGGCGCCGAGGACATCACCGACGCGGGCATCGCGTTGGCGGTCGGCATCGGCGTCGCAGGCCGGATCGCGACGAGCGGGATGGCGCGGCTGGCGTCGGCCACCTGGCGCGCCAGCAGATGCGCCATGCAGGCGTAGCTCAGGTCGTTCATGTGCAGCCCGTCCTTCGACACCATGGTGGCGAAGGTCATCTTGTCGCGCTGAATCCAGCTCTGCATGATCTCGTAGCGGCGGAACAGGCCGACGTGCCGCTCGCGCGCCGCCTGGCGCACGGCCTCGACGCGCAGCAGATGGTCGGCGCTCTCGTTGAAGCGCGGCGCGTACTGCGGCGACATCAGGATGACGTCGCTGCCCGCCGCCTCCAGCTCGTCGATGCCGTCGAGGATCAGCTTGCGCATGGCGGGAATGGCGTCGCCCGCGAGGCTGTCGTTGGTGCCGACCTGCCAGATCACCAGGTCGGGCTTCTCGCGCAGCACGTCGCGGTCGAAGCGCGCCATCATCTGCGCCGTGCGGTCGCCGCCGACGCCGCGGTTGACCACCGTGAGCTGGGCGCGCGGCCACTGCTCCAGAAGCTCGACGGCGAGGCGCGCCGGATAGGCATGGCTCGGGCTCGACGCGCCATGGCCGGCGGTCGAGGACGAGCCGACGGCGACGATCTTGATCGGCTGGTCGTTGCGCAGCTTGAGGCCGACATGCGGCAGCGCCACGTCCTGCGAGACGAGCGAATCGGGCACGGCGCAGCGCGACGTGTCGAAGCGCACGCTTCTCTTATGTTCGGGAACCTTGTGTTCCGCCGCCTTGGCGGCCGCGTCAACAGGCTGGACGGGGGCAGGCTGGGCAGACGCGCCGGTGCCGGCGGCGAGGTTCGCACCGACGACGGCGGCCACAGCGAGGGCCGCGAGGAACCGTTGCGGGAGCATGTGCGACACGGGCAGCGTTGAACCTGGCTTATGGAGCGTTACGCCGTTGTTTTATGCCCGATGTCCCGATCGCGATCAGCGGCGAACGGCCTTCTCGATCATATCGCCCAACTGCAAGGCGATGCACTCATGAAGCTTGGCGGCACGGCTCGCGCGCTGCGCGCGCGGCATGTCGTCGAAGTCGAGGCGGCCCTCGGTCGCCCAGTGCCGCATCATCTCGAGCCTGTCGAACAGAACCGCGTCCGACTGGGCGACGACCGCGTTCATCATCTCAGTATAGGGGCCGTAATTTACAAGCAATTCTATGCGGCGAGAATATTGCATATTCATGAAGATGACATCGATTCCCTCTTTCTCAAGTATTTCAACGCCTTGAGACAGAGCGCGGCCGAAGTCCTCGACCTGGACGTTGCCCACCGAATCGACCGTGCCGGTCTGCCAGATGACCAGGGTCGGGCTGAGGCTGACGACGTCGTCTTCCAGGCGCGCCGTCATCTGGCGCGCCGTCTGGCCGCCGATGCTCTTGTTGATGACCTCGACGGGAATGGTGAAGCGGGCCTGCAGGTCCTGCTGCAGGCGCGCCGCGTAGGCGTCGGTGCGCGTCGACGCCCCCGCGCCGGCGCTCGACGAGGTGCCGAACACGACGATGCGCAGCGGCTGGCCGGTGCGGTAGGCGCTGCGGGCGTACTTGAGGAAGCCGTCGGAGATCAGGTCGTCCGGCACTTCGCAGAACTTCGCCAGTTCCGCCGGCGGCGTCGCGTCGGTGGCGAAGGCGGCCGGCGCGAAAGCTGGCACGAGGACGAGCTGCAGCGCGAGCGCGCCGGCGGCAAGCAAAGAGGCGGCGAATGGGCGGGTCGGCGGGCGGCCGCCGCGTTGCGCGATGACGGTCATTCCACGGAACCCCCTTCGAGTGCCTTCGGCACGATGTCCCCAGACGCGCCGCCCATGGGCGGCGCGGCGGCGGGCCTGCGCGGCATGCGCTCCTTGGCGCGATACCAGGCGAGCAGGCTGGCGACGCCGATCATGACGGCAAGGCCGACGCCGTTGACGAGCAGCTGGTAGGGCAGCGAATCGCCGATCTCGACCAGCACGATCAGGCCGGCGAAGGACAGGAACACGCCCAGGCAGAAGATGTGCAGCGAATGCTGGCCGCAGATGATGAGCGGGCGCAGTCCGCGCCAGCGCAGCATGGGGCTGTCGGCGCGCAGGAAATAGACGGTGATGTAGGCCAGCGCCAGCAGGTGCGTGAAGCGCCAGCCCGACAGGTTCGTCTTGTCGGTCGGGAAGATGAAGGCCTCGGCGCCATGCGAGAACAGCCAGTCGATCATGTCGTGCTCCCACAGGAAGCAGACGACGAAGGAAAAGAGCGCGTAAGCGACGGCGATGCCTAGCAGCCAGCGGTTGCGCGGGATCGGGAAGATCCTGTCCTGCGTCGACGCGCCGAGGATGGCGCCGATCACGAACAGCAGCTGCCAGGTGAGCGGGTTGAAGAACCAGACCGCGTCTTCCGGATAGGCCGGCAGGTTGAGGTGGAAGGTGCGCGCCGCGAGGTAGAGCGCGGCGGAGAGCGCCAGCGTGAACAGGCGGCTCTGGCGGATCAGCCACAGCGCCAGCGGGAAGAAGGCCAGCAGGACGATGTAGAGCGGCAGGATGTCCATGTAGACCGGCTTGAACTTCAGCAGCAGCGCCTGGAGGATCGCGATGTGCGGCTCGTTCAGGAAGCTGGCGATGTTCATTTCCTCGACGTACATCGGGTTGTCGAAGCGCATCGAGGTCCAGGCGACCTCGGCGGTGAAGATGACGAAGAGGACGAGATGCGCGACGTAGAGCTGCCAGACGCGGCGCCAGACGCGCAGGCTCGAGAACATCAGGCCCTCGCGCCGCGACGCGGCCATGTAGACCAGCCCCGCCGCGTAGCCCGAGATGAAGATGAACAGCTCCGAGGCGTCGCTAAAGCCGACGTTGCGGATGGTGTAGTCGGCGATCCGGTTGCCGGGGATATGGTCGATGAAGATGCAGAGCAGCGCCAGGCCGCGGAAGAAGTCGAGCCTGAGGTCGCGCCCGGGCGGCATGACGATGGCGGCGGCGATGGCCGACAGCACGCCCGGCGGCGCGGCGGCTGCGGCAGAGGCCTGCGCGGACGCCTCAGGCGCTTCCGCAGGGCGCAGCCCGACCGGCGGCGCCGCGGCGGGCGGCGTCTCGTCGGGCAGTCGGGCGCTGGAATCCGGCATGGTCATGGTCAGGCAGCGCCATCATGGGAAGCTACGGGGCGCGGAGTCTGCACCCCGGCCTCCGCATTGGCAAGGCAGGGCGGCAAGATGACGGCAGAACAACCGGGGGCGGCGAGACGGCCGCGTTGGCAAGCGCACGGCCCTCGGCTACATTGCGACGCCTTACGGAGGAACCTAGATCATGCTGTTCGTCATCCATAACGTCGACAAGCCCAACAGCCTGGAGCTGCGGGTGAAAACGCGCCCGGTGCACGTCGAATACCTGAATTCGCACAAGAACCTGTTCGTCGCCGGCCCGACGGTGACGGACGACGACACCATCATGAACGGCAGCGTGCTGATCATCGACGTGCCGGACCGCGCCGCCGCCGAGGCCTTCGCCGACGGCGACCCCTATGCCAAGGCCGGCCTGTTCGCGAGCCGCACCATCACGCCCTGGCGCCTCACCGTCTTCAATCCCGACGCGGTGAAGAAGTAAGCCCATGGCCCATTGGCTGTTCAAGTCCGAGCCCGAGGCCTATTCCTGGGACCGGCTGGTCAAGGAGAAGCGCACCGGCTGGACCGGCGTGCGCAACTACCAGGCCAACAACAACATGAAGGCCATGAAGGTCGGCGACCTCGGCTTCTTCTACCATTCGGTCAGCGAGAAGAGCGTCGTCGGCGTCGTCGAGGTCTCCAAGGCGCACCATCCCGACCCGACCGACGAGACGCACCGTTTCGGCATGGTCGAGGTCAAGGCGCTGAAGCCCTTCCCCAAGCCCGTGTCGCTCGACCAGATCAAGGCCGACCCGCGCCTGCAGGAGCTTGCCCTGATCCGCCAGTCGCGCCTGTCGGTGATGCCGATCGACGCGGCGTCCTGGAAGGTCATCTGCGCGCTCGGCGGCTACAAGGGCTGACGGGTGAGCGACGAGCCGGCCACCCCCGAGCCGCCTAAGCCCGAGCCGCCGAAGCCGCCGCCGGTTCCGGTGCTGACCGTGAAGCCCGGCGAGGCGCTCTGCCGCCTCGACGAGATGGCCGACCCGGGCAGCCGCGAGTTCATCATGCAGCGCGGCAACGACAGCGAGGAGATCTTCGTCATCCGCCAGGGCGACGAAGCCTTCGGCTACGTCAACGTCTGCCCGCACCGCTACCTGCCGCTCAACTGGAAGCCCCACGTCTTCCTCAACTACGACAAGACGCGCATCATCTGCATCGTCCATGCCGCCACCTTCGACATGCGCGACGGCGTCTGCCGCGGCGGCCCCTGCCCCGGCCAGGCCCTGGAACCGGTCGCCTTGCGCGTCGCCGACGGCGTGATCTATCTCGCCGATTGATCACGCCGGCGCGACTTGTCTCGCGCGGCGCTTGAGCCAATAATTCGACCCAACAATCCGCATCATGCGCCCGGACGGCCGATCAAGGCCGCCGGCAAAGGGAGTTCGATCATGTCCAGCCCCCAGCTTCTGCCGGTGCCGCCAGCCTTGGCCAAGTCCGCCTGGATCGACGCCGCGGCCTACGAGAAGATGTACGCCGAATCGGTCAACGATCCGGACAGGTTCTGGGGCGACCACGGCAAGCGGCTCGACTGGATCAAGCCCTACAGCAAGGTGAAGAACGCCAGCTTCACGGGCGACGTGCAGATCCGCTGGTACGAGGACGGCACGCTGAACGCGAGCGCCAACTGCATCGATCGCCATCTCGTGGCGCGCGGCGACCAGACGGCGATCATCTGGGAAGGCGACGATCCGAAGGAGGACGCGCGCATCACCTATCGCGAGCTGCACCGCCAGGTCTGCAAGCTCGCCAACGTGATGAAGGCCCAAGGCGTCCAGAAGGGCGACCGCATCACCATCTACATGCCGATGATCCCCGAGGCGGCCTACGCCATGCTCGCCTGCGCGCGCATCGGCGCGGTCCATTCGGTCGTGTTCGGCGGCTTCTCGCCGGACAGTCTGGCCGGCCGCATCCAGGACTGCGATTCGCGCTACGTCATCACCGCCGACGAGGGCGTGCGCGGCGGCAAGAAGATCCCGCTCAAGGCCAACGCGGACGAGGCGCTGACGAAATGCCCCGACGTGAAGACCGTGCTGGTGGTCAAGCGCACCGGCGGCGGCACCGGCTGGGTGCCGGGCCGCGACGTCTGGTACCACGAGGCGATGGCCGCGGCGTCGGAGGACTGCCCGCCGACGGAGATGAACGCCGAAGACCCGCTGTTCATCCTCTACACCTCGGGCTCCACCGGCAAGCCGAAGGGCGTGCTGCACACCACCGGCGGCTATCTGATGTTCGCCGCCATGACGCATCAGTACGTGTTCGACTACCATGACGGCGACGTCTACTGGTGCACGGCGGACGTCGGCTGGGTGACGGGGCACAGCTACATCCTCTACGGCCCGCTCGCCAACGGCGCGGTCACGCTGATGTTCGAGGGCGTGCCGAACTATCCCGACGTGTCGCGCTTCTGGCAGGTCATCGACAAGCACAAGGTCAACAGCTTCTACACGGCGCCGACGGCGCTCCGCGCGCTGATGCGCGAAGGCGACGCGCCGGTGGCGAAGACGAGCCGCGCATCCTTGCGCATCCTCGGCAGCGTCGGCGAGCCGATCAATCCGGAAGCCTGGCTGTGGTACTACCGCGTCGTCGGCGGGCAACGCTGCCCCATCGTCGACACCTGGTGGCAGACGGAGACCGGCGGCCACATGATCACCCCGCTGCCGGGCGCCACGGCGCTCAAGCCCGGCTCGGCGACCAAGCCCTTCTTCGGCATCCGCCCCGAGATCGTCGACGGCGACGGCAAGTCGCTGGACGGCGCGGTCGAGGGCAACCTCTGCATCCTGGACTCATGGCCCGGCCAGATGCGCACGGTCTACGGCGACCACAAGCGCTTCATCGAGACCTACTTCAGCACCTTCCCCGGCAAGTACTTCACCGGCGACGGCTGCCGGCGCGACGAGGACGGCTACTACTGGATCACCGGCCGGGTCGACGATGTGCTCAACGTCTCGGGCCACCGGCTGGGCACGGCGGAGGTGGAGTCGGCGCTGGTGGCGCATCCGGCCGTGGCCGAGGCGGCGGTGGTCGGCTATCCGCACGACATCAAGGGCCAGGGCATCTGGTGCTACGTGACGCTCAAGGCCGACGTGCAGCCCTCCGAGGAGCTGCGCAAGGAGCTGATCAAGTGGGTGCGCCGGGAGATCGGCCCCTTCGCCGCCCCTGACGTGCTGCAATGGGCGCCGGGGCTGCCCAAGACGCGCTCGGGCAAGATCATGCGCCGCATCCTGCGCAAGATCGCCGAGAACGAGATGGGCGCCCTTGGCGACACCTCGACCCTCGCCGATCCCGCGGTGGTGGACGACCTGGTCAAGAACCGGGGAAAGTAGGCGCGTCCTCCCCCGCCAAGCGGGGGAGGCGGCCCATGGAGCCTCAGCTCCCGAGGCGGGTGATCTTGGCGCCCTGGAAGGTCAGGTCGGCCATCAGGCCCTTGCCGTTGTAGGGGAAGGCCAGCACGTCGTGGGTGGCGGTGGTGGTGTCGACCTCGGCCGCCGCGCCCTTGTTGACCACGGTGATGCTGGGGCCGGTGCCGGCCTGCCAGCCGCCGCTCTTGTGCAGGTAGCGCAGCGCGTCCGGGCTCATCAGGAACAGGGCGTAGGCGAAGTCCTGGCCGCCGATCTGCAGGCCCCAGGAGCCGCCAGACAGGTTGTAGTAGCCCACGGCCTTGCCGCCTTCGAACAGCACGCCGTCGCCGGTTTCCGCGCCGAACACGAAGCCGGCCTTCAGCACCGAGGGGAACACCAGCACGGCATGGGCGGTCTTGCCCGCCCGTCGGGCCGCCGGCGAGTCCGACTCCAGTTCGCGCAAGGATTGGCGGGCGCGGGCGACGAGCTTGCCGCGGTCGCGCGCCAGGGCGGGGCCGGCGAAAGGCGTCACCGCGGCGAAAGCCAGAAGCGAAGCGGAAATAGTTCTGCGAGTGTAGGTCATCGGAAGACTCCCTGCGTTTGATCCGTGCGTTAAGCTGGTCTCATGCGCGCCTTTGCGACCCTGCTCGACCGCCTGTCCCTGACGTCTTCGCGCAATGCCAAGCTAGTGCTTGTGCGTGACTACCTCAAGAACAGGCCTGATCCCGAACGGGGTTGGGCGCTGGCGGCCCTGACCGGCGATCTGACCTTCAACGCGGCTAAGCCTGTTATGATCCGCGAGGCGGTGGAAAGACGGGTCGACGGGGTCCTGTTCCGCTGGTCCTACGATTACGTCGGCGACCTGGCCGAGACAGTGGCCCTGATCTGGCCACAGCGGCATGGCTCCAACCGCGAGCCCGAATTGGACGAGGTGGTCGAGGCCCTGCGCACCGCCAAGCGGGGCGAGGTGGCGGGCCTGCTGGAGGGCTGGCTCGACGCGACGGACGCCGACGGGCGTTGGGCGCTGCTCAAGCTGATGACCGGCGGCCTGCGCGTGGGTTTCTCCGCACGCCTGGCCAAGCAGGCCCTGGCCGATCTGGGCGGCGTCGACGTGGGCGAGATCGAGGAAATCTGGCACGGTCGGGCCGCGCCCTACGGCGATCTGTTCGCGTGGCTGGAGGGGCGCAGCGAGCGTCCGAGCCCGCAGGCGCACGGCCGCTTC
>DASYCO010000056.1:0-22604 GCA_036500145.1 Alphaproteobacteria bacterium
GTGATCAACATCGAGGTGAACAAGGGCCGCCTGGTGCGGCTCGACCAGCCGGTCACCAGCGTCTTCCTCGCCGACCCGGCCATCGCCGACGTGCAGGTGAAGTCGCCGACGCTGGTCTACGTGTTCGGGAAGAAGGCCGGCGAGACGTCGCTCTTCGCCGTCGACGGCGAAGACCAGATCCTGGCCAACTTCAGCATCGCAGTGACGCACAACCTGAGCGCGCTCGACCAGGCGCTGCGGCGCTACCTGCCGGACACGGCCATCCAGGTCTCCAGCCTGGGCGACGCGGTCGTCCTCACCGGCACGGTGCAGACCGCCGCCCAGTCGGAAGACGCGCGCAGCCTGGCGGCGCGCCTGGCCGGCGGCGACGCCAACGTGATCAACCGCCTGTCGCTGAACGGCCCGACCCAGGTGAACCTGCGCGTGCGCATCGCCGAGGTGCAGCGCACCGTCCTCAAGCAGATCGGCGTCAACTGGGAGACGATCCTGAACGCCGGCTCGTTCGTCTTCGGCCTCGGCACGGGCCGCGACATCGTGAGCGCCGCGGGCGTGCTGCAGCGCAGCCCGACGGCCGACAATCTCAGCGCCGGCATCCATGGCGGCAACTGGAACGCCAACGCCATGCTCGACGCGCTGGAGAGCCAGGGCCTGCTCACCGTGCTGGCCGAGCCGAACCTGACGACGACGACGGGCGAGACGGCCAGCTTCCTGGCAGGCGGCGAATTCCCGGTGCCGGTGCCGCAGGACAACAACACGATCACGGTCGACTTCAAGAAGTTCGGCGTCGGCTTGTCTTTCACGCCGACCATCCTGGCCGACGGCCGCATCAACATGCGCGTCCGCCCTGAGGTGAGCCAGCTCACCAGCACGGGCGAGGTGCGCGTCAACAATCTCGTCATCCCGGCGCTGACGACGCGCCGCGCCGACACGACCGTGGAGCTGGGTTCGGGCCAGAGCTTCGCCATCGCCGGCCTGATCCAGAACAATTCGACGCATGACGTGCGCAAGTTTCCCGGCCTCGGCGACCTGCCGGTCCTCGGCGCCTTGTTCCGCTCCACCGAATTTCAGCGCAACGAGAGCGAATTGGTGATCCTGGTCACGCCCTACGTGGTGAAGCCGGTGTCCAATCCCCGCATGGCGTCGCCGACCGACGGCCTCGTCGCGCCGACGGACGGGGACCGCCTCGCCACGGCGCCGCTCTACAAGCCGCAGCAGCAGGGCCTTGCGCCGGCGCCGGTGCTGTCATCCGGCCGCCGCCTGATCGGCCAGACCGGCTTCATGTTGGACTGAGGAGAGACGATCATGACCAGCCTGCGCGTCGTCGCCATCGTTCTCTGCGCCCTCTCCGCGGCCGCCTGCACGCCGACCGAAGCCTATTGGTCGGAGGCGCAGTCGCCGAAGCAGAACCAGGTCGAGGCCGTGCGCCTGACCCACGACATGCGTCCGCCTGTCTCCGGAAAGCTGGGCGGCGCCGAGCTGGCCAGCCTCGACGATTTCCTGACGCGCCATGACGTCGGCTATGGCGACGCGGTGACGGTCCTTGCTGGCTCGGAACGGGCCGGCAAGCCGCTGTCGGACTATCTGCGCCGCCAAGGCATCCAGACGAGCCTTGCGATCCCCGCCGCCGGCGCGGCCGACCTTCCCGCCGGCGGCGTGCGCCTGCTGGTCGAGCGCTACGTCGTGGTGCCGCCGAACTGCCCGGACTGGAGCAAGCCGTCCGTCACCGACTACGGCAATACGCCCATGAGCAACCTGGGCTGCGCCAACGCGGCCAATCTCGGCATGATGCTGGCCAATCCGCGCGACCTTATCCAGGGCCAGCGGCCGGGTGACGCCGACGGCACGGTCGCGGCGGCCTCCGTCCAGCGCTACCGCGCCGACAAGGTGAAGAGCCTCGACAAGGGAGCCACGACCGAATGAGCGCCTCCGCCGCACGCATGCCGAGCGCGCCGAGCGAGGCGGGCGACGACCTTTCGGTCATGGCCTTCCTCGCCGACGACGTGACGCGCCAGACGTTGACGCGCCTCGCAGGCGAGCGTCGCTGGCTGGATCCGGTCATCGAGCCTGGCGGCGTCGAGGCCGCGCATCGCTATCTCGCCGATGGCGCGTCGTCGGACCTGCTGATCGTCGACCTCTCCGAAGCGGGCGATCCGCTCGGCGCCATCAACGGCCTGGCCGACGTCTGCGAGCCGGGCACGCGGGTCATCGCGCTGGGCACGACCAACGACGTCAAGCTGTTCCGCGCCCTGATCGAGGCCGGCGTCGTCGACTATCTCGTCAAGCCGGTTTCGGCCGACGACCTGCAGCGCGCCATCGACCAGGCCAATGGCATCAAGGCTGCCGAAACCTCCGAAAGCGCGCGCGGCCAAGTCATCGCCGTGGTCGGCGCGCGTGGCGGCGTAGGGGCCTCGACCATCGCGCTCAACCTTGCCTGGCTGTTGTCTCAGGAGCGCGAGCGCAAGGTGGCGCTGGTCGATCTCGACCTGCATTTCGGCAGCATCGCGCTTTCGCTCGACCTGGAAACCGGCAACGGCTTTCGCGACGTGCTGCAGAACCCGTCGCGCATCGATCCGCTGTTCCTTGAGCGCGCTTCGATCCGTGCGGCGGAGCGCCTGATCGTGCTCGGCACCGAAGAGCCGCTGACCGCCACGCGCCATTGGGACGCGGGCGCCTTCAGGCCGCTGCTCGACGAGCTGACGAAGGCGCATGAAGTGGTGCTGCTCGACCTGCCGCGCGGCATGGTGATGGAGCATCCCGAACTGCTCGCGGCGGCCTCCACGGTTCTCCTCGCCGCCGACATGAGCTTGTCTTCCTTGCGCGACAGCTTGCGCCTGGTGAGCCTGGCGCGCGAGCTGGCGCCCAGGGCGCGCCTTTCGCTAGCGCTGAACCGGCCGCGGCCGGCCGGCAAGAACGACGTGCCGGCGGCGGAATTCGCCAAGACATTGGGCGAACCCATCGGCTGCGAACTGCCGTTCGACGCCAAGGCGGCAGTGCAGGCTGCCGGCAGCGGCAAGCCCTTCGTCGCCACGGAGAAAAGCGCCAAGGCGGCCCAGGCCCTGCGCAAGCTGGCGACGGGCCTTGTCGCGGCCAAAAAGTCTTCGACGCGCCGCGGCGGGTTGCTGGCCCGCTTCCGCAAGCCATGAAGCCGCCGGTCTTCGGCCGCCGCTCGGCCAAGAGCGAGGGCTCGGTCACGCCCTTTCCGACCCTGGCGCGGGCGGAAACCTCGGCCAGTGCGACGGGCGAACCCGTGGCAGAAACGGCGGATAGCGCCGAGCTGCGCCGCCTCAAGGTCCAGTCGATCTTTCTGCAGCAGGTCAACCTGGCCGTCCTGGCCCGCTTGCCGCGCCAGAGCCTGACGGCCCAGGTGGGGACGCTGGTCGACGAAATTCTCGCCGAGAGGCGCCTCGTGCTGGAGGCGAACGAGAAGCGCGACCTGGTCGCCCATCTCGTCGACGGCATTTCCAATCCGCACGGCTTGCGCGCCGTGCCGCCGGAGCCTGCCAAGCCGTCGGACGACGAGGCGGGCAGGCTGGCTCTGCCGGCGCCGAGCCCCCGTACGCCGGCCGCTTCGGCCGAACGCGAAAACCTGGAAAGCGCCAAGGCGCGCATCCAGGCCATCCTGCTCGAACGCATCGACGTCACTGCCGCGGCTCACATGCCGCGCAAGGAGATTTCGCGCCAGATCAGCAACATCGTCGTCGAGATCCTGGGCGAGCTGAAGCTGCAGCTCAACCTGATCGAGCAGCGCGACCTCGTGACGATGCTGATCCATGACATGCTCGGCCTCGGTCCGCTCGAACCGCTGCTGGCCGACGAGAGCATCACCGACATCATGGTGAACGGGCCGAAGCAGGTCTACGTCGAGCGGCGCGGCAAGCTGGAGCTGACCGACGTCACCTTCCGCAACGACGCCCATGTAATGAACATCGCAACGCGCATCGTCACCCGCATCGGCCGGCGCATCGACGAGACGACCCCGCTGGTCGACGCGCGCCTCGAGGACGGCAGCCGCGTCAACATCATCGGCCCGCCGCTCGCCATCGACGGCCCCAGCATCTCCATCCGCAAGTTCTCCAAGAAGTCGATCACGCTCGACGTGATGTCGCGCCAGCGGAACATGTCGGAGGAAATCTCCAAGGCGCTCAAGATCGCGTCGCGCTGCCGCCTGAACCTGCTGATCTCCGGCGGCACCGGCTCCGGCAAGACGACGCTGCTCAACGCCATGTCGCAGCTGATCGACCACGGCGAGCGCATCGTCACCATCGAGGACGCGGCGGAACTGCAGCTGCAGCAGCCCCATGTGGTGCGCCTGGAGACGCGGCCCGCCAACCTGGAAGGGAGCGGCGAGATCGGCATGCGCGACCTGCTGAAGAACGCCCTGCGCATGCGGCCCGACCGCATCATCCTCGGCGAAGTGCGCGGCGCCGAAGCGCTCGACATGCTGCAGGCGATGAACACGGGCCATGACGGTTCCATGTGCACGTTGCACGCCAACAACCCACGCGAAGCCCTGACGCGCCTGGAGAACATGGTGGCGATGGCAGGCGTCAACCTGCCGAGCCACGCGGTGCGCACCCAGATCGCTTCGGCGGTCCACATGATCGTGCAGATTAGCCGCATGCGTGACGGCGTGCGCCGCATCACGAACGTCACCGAAGTGGTCGGCATGGAAGGCGACGTCATCACGACGCAGCCGCTGTTCCAGTACGAATTCCAGGGCGAGACCAGCGAGGGCTTGCTCATGGGCGCCTTCAAGCCGTCGGGCCTGCGGCCACATTTCACGCAGAAGGCGGAATATTACGGCCTCGGCCGCACGCTGATCGAGGCGGTGGCGGGCGGCAGCGCGGAGCCTGTCGTCTGATGGGCCCCGCTGACCTCATCACCGTCGCCGTCTTCGTCGGCGCGCTCATAAGCCTGGCGTCCCTAGGGATCGTGCTGAACGGCGCGACCTCGCGCCGCCGCCGGCAGCGCTACGCGACGCTGCGCCAGCGCTGGATGGTGGCGGACGGCGCGCCCGACGCCACAGCCAGCCTGCTGCGCGACGGCACGGAGAAAGGCCTCGGCGCCCTTCTGCTGCGCGCCATGCCGCGCAGCCACATGATCCGCCAGCGCCTCGCCAAGGCCGGCATAGCCATGTCGCCGGGCCGCTACGCCCTGGTCAATTTCGCCTTGGCCCTGGCCATCGGTGGCGCGGCCGTCCTGCTGCTGCACATGCCGCTTCTGCTCGGGCTCGGCGCCGGCATCGCCGGCGGACTCGGCCTGCCCCATTGGGTGGTGGCGCAGAAGACCGAGCGGCGCCTCAAGCGCTTCGTCAAGCTGTTCCCGGAAGCCATCGACTTGATGGTGCGCGGCATTCGCTCCGGCCTGCCGGTCAGCGAGACGATCGCTTCGATCGGCCATGAGCTTGCCGACCCGGTCGGCACCGAATTCCGCCGCATCACGGAAGGGGTCAGGCTGGGCCAATCCATGGACGAGGCCATGTGGGACGTGGCGACGCGCCTGGCGACGCCGGAGTTCAAGTTCTTCGTCATCAGCCTGTCGGTGCAGCGCGAGACCGGCGGCAACCTCGCCGAGACGCTGGAAAACCTGTCGGAGGTGCTGCGCCGGCGGCTGCAGATGCAGCTCAAGATCAAGGCGATGTCGTCGGAGGCCAAGGCCAGCGCCTACATCATCGGCTCGCTGCCCTTCATCATATTCGCCATCCTGATGGTGATGAATCCCGCCTACGTCATGAAGCTGTTCACCGATCCGCGCGGCCTAGTCGTGCTCGGCATCGGCCTGACGACGATGCTGATCGGCGTCCTGGTCATGGCCAAGATGGTGAAGTTCGAGATATGAGCGCCTTGCTCGCCTTCCTGCCGCCGGGCATCACGGCCATCGACGTCCTGACGGGCCTGTCGGGGATCACGGCCTTCATGGTCGTGCTGGCGGTCTGGCAGGGATTGCGTGCGCGCGCACCGATCATGGCGCGCACAAAGACGCTGCTGGCGCGGCGCAGCGAGCTCCTGACGCAGTACCTGCATCAGGAGCGCCGCAAGCCGAGCGACAGCGCTCAGACCTTCATGGCGCGGGTCGTGCGGAAGCTGCGCCTGCTGCAGGGCCGCAAGACGGCGGAAATGAAGGACCAGCTGGCGCAAGCAGGCCTGCGCTCGCGGGAGGCCCTGGTGGCGTTGCTATTCGCCAAGTTCGCCCTGCCGATCGTCTTCGGCGTCCTGTCCCTCTTGCTGATCAAGGGGCTCGGCATGTTTAAGCTGTCGCCCAACGGCGAGCTGCTGGCTTGCCTCGGCAGCGTGCTGGCGGGCTCCTTCGCGCCGGCGCTATGGGTGAAGAACCGCACGACCAAGCGCTACCAGGCGATCCGCAAGAGCATGCCCGACGCACTGGACCTGCTGGTGATCTGCGTCGAGGCGGGCCTGAGCCTGGACGCGGCGCTCGGCCGCGTGGCGCGCGAGTTCGGGCCCGGTGCGCCGGAGCTGTCCGACGAGCTGCGCCTGACCTCGATCGAACTCGGGTTTCTGCCGGAACGTCGTCAGGCCTTGGAGAACTTGGCTAAGCGCGTCGCGCTGCCGGCGGTCCGCGCCTTGGTCGGATCGCTGCAGCAGACCGAGAAGTACGGCACGCCGTTGGCGCAGTCGCTGCGCGTGCTGGCGGCGGAATTCCGCATGGAGCGCATGATGCGGGCGGAAGAGAAGGCGGCGCGCCTGCCGGCGACGCTGACCGTGCCGATGGTGGTGTTCATCCTGCCCACCCTGTTCATCGTCCTGATCGGCCCGGCGATCCTCAACGTGATCGACGCGCTGCGCAAGATGTAGCGGCGCTTAGGGCTGCGCGTCGTTCGCAATGGCCGGCAGCTCGGCGGCGCTGGTCTCGGGCTTGCGGGGCGGCGGCATCGGCGGCAGGGTGGCGACGCCGAAGATGGCCGCCGCGCGCCGGTTCGTCGCCATGCCGCGCAAGGTTTCGTAATAGGCCAGATTGTTCTGCACGGTGCGCTCGTCGAAGTCGACGCGGATGAGCTTGGCGGCATCCTGGTCGCGGCCGGCGAGGCCGTAGACCAGCGCCAGGTTCTGGCGCGGACGCGTACCGGCGCGCGGCTCGTCGACCAACTTGGCCAGGAGACCGATGGCCTGGCCGTAGTCGCCCGCGAGGGCCATGGAGAGCGCCAGGTTGTTGCGCAGGGAGGGGTCGTTAGGTGCCAGCGCCAGGCCGCTGCGGTAGCTCGCCTGGGCCGTGGCCGACTCTCCGCTCATGTCGTGGGCGACGCCCATGCCATTGTAGAGGCGGGGATCGGGCTTGATCGCGAGCGCCGCCTGGAACTGCTCGAGCGCCAGGCGCGGCTGGTTGAGGGCGATCAGCGTGTTGCCGAGGCCACGCAGCGCGTCGGCGTTCTTCGGGGCGGCCTCAAGGGCGCTGCGGTAGGCTGCGGCCGCTTCGTTCTGCGCGCCGAGCGCGCCCAGCGTCTGCGCCAGCTCGACGAGGATGTCGGTGCGGCCGGGGGCCATGTCGTAGGCGGTCTTGTACAGGGTGGCGGCGTTGGCGAGGTCGCCGGCGTCGCGCGCGCCTTGCGCGCTGCGCAGCATGGCGTCCGCCGTCGCCTTCTGGTCCTTGCCGGACGCGGAGCTCTGCAGGGAGCCGAGGCTCAGGTCGCTCGAGCAGGCGGCGACGCCGAGGGCGGCGCTAGCCAGGAGGAGTGCGCGGAGGAAGCGAAGCGATATCAGGCGGTTCGGCGACATCTGAAGCCCCATGCGAACCGGCCATGGTCGGCCGGACGGGGCTCAAGCTAATCGTTGCGCCTTACCGCATGGTAAACGACCGGTAAAATGCGCGCTAAATGCTCAGCGGCACGACATGCAGGAAATAGAGCGCGGCATAGAGCGCGGCGACGCCGACGATGAGGAGGTAGGCGTTGAGCTTGGTGAAGTAGATCAAGCCCGCGCAGGCGGCGGCGATGGCGATGCCGATGTAGTCGATGTGCATGGCGCGCATGACGGCGACGGCGCCGGCGAAGAGCAGGCCGACCGCGACGGGCGTCAGGCCGCGCTCGATGGCGAGGCGCCAGGAGGTGCCTTCGTTGCGCTGCCACCAGCTCGCGCCGAAGTACATCACCAGCGACGACGGCAGGAAGATGGCGATGGTGGCGACGAGCGCGCCCCAGAAGCCGGCGACGTGCCAGCCGAGCAGCGCCACGATCATGGTGCTGGGGCCGGGCGCGGCGCGCGCGATGGCGAAGAGGTCGGCGAACTCCTGGTTCGACAGCCAGCTGTGCACGTCGACCGTCTGGTGCTGGATGTCGGCGACGATGGCCTGGCCGCCGCCGAAGGAGACGAGCGACAGCGGGGCGAAGACGAGAATCAGGCCGATGAGGCGGTTATCCATGGCGGCGCTTCCGTTCGAGCCAGAATGCGTAGGCGACGCTGACGGGCACAGCGACGGCGACGACGGGGATCATGGGCCATTGCATGACGCCGATGGCGCCGAAGGTGGCCAGCGCGATGAGGATCGGGACGGCCTTGGCGCGCAGGTGGCGCGACAGCTTGATGCCGACCGACAGGGTCGCACCGACGCCGAGGGCGGCGATGCCGCCGAGGATGATGCTGGTCAGCGGGTAGACGCTGAGCCAGTTGTAGGCGAGGCCGAGGAGGATGATCGCGCAGAAGGACGGCGTCACGAAGCCGAGCACGGCGACGGTGCCGCCGATGCCGCCGCGCAGCTGCAGCCCCATGTAGAGGGCGAGGTTCACCGGATTGGCGCCGGGAAGCACCTGCGAGAAGGTCATGCCGGTGGTGAAGGTCTCGTCGGTGATCCAGCGATGCTTTTCGACCAGCTCGCGGTGGGTCCAGGCGGCGGTGCCGCCGCCGACTGCGGTGATGCCGATGCGCATGAAGATCAGCAGCACGCTGCTGAGGGGAACTCGGGGTTTCTCGGTGCTGTCCATAACTTAGCCAACGGCCTTGCGGCGACGCGTCCTGGTGATCAAATCGCGCGGCACACTACTCCTGGCCTATGCGCGGCACAAGATGGCGGAGCTGCCGAAAGTGCTTCATTTTCAAGCTCGAAACGCTATCGGAGCCGTTTCCGTTTCGCCTGGCGGACGGCGATGAGTCTTTTGCAAGAGAAGAGGAAGCCGCTATTCTGCGGGCATTCACCGATCATCGCATCGCAAACGAGGAGGAAAATATGGCCGGCGATTTCGAAGACCACATTTGGAAAGACATCGTCGATGACGAGATCCTCGAAATCTACGAGGCCTATCATCGCAAGATCTACGTCGGGAAGAATCCGGCGATCCTGGCGATCGACCTCTACAACAAGGCCTATCTCGGCGGCAACAAGCCGGTCCGCGAAGTGAACAAGGAATTCTCCGGCTCCTGCGGCGAGAACGCCTGGAAGGCCATCGAGCCGACCCAGAAGCTGTTCGCCGCCGCGCGCCGCGCCGGCGTGCCGGTCGTCTACACGACGCGCCACGTCGACACCCGCGGGGTCCATTCGACCAACCGCAACAACTACGAGCGCGACATGGCCGCCGACATCTACGACATCAAGGAAGAGCTGAAGCCGGAAGCCGGCGAGCTGGTGATCTACAAGGAACGCGCCTCGGCTTTCTTCGGCACGCCGCTGGTCGCGCACCTGCGCCAGATGGGCGTCGACAGCCTCATCATCTGCGGCGAGAGCACTTCGGGCTGCGTGCGCGCCAGCACGGTGGACGCCTATTCCTTCGCCTTCCACAACGTGCTGGTCGAGGAATGCACCTATGACCGCTCGATGCTGAGCCACAAGGTCAACCTGTTCGACCTGCATCACAAATACGCCGACGTGATGCATGTGCAGGACGTGATCGCCCATCTCGACGGCCTCGCCCAGCAGCGCAAGGTCGCCTGAACCGTCCAGCAGACCCTATCGGCAAAGGGCCGTCCCGCGAGGGGCGGCCCTTTCGCTTTGGGCGTTTCGCGCGCCGCATTGGCGCCCTTGACCGGCCGGGGCGAATGGCCAAAGCTGAAGCCTGTCGATCCGCCGATCAGGGAGGCCGGGCAATGGCCGGAAACAAAAGCTCTCAGAGCTTCGAGGTGCGTGACTACCAGGTCGAGTTTCTGCGCGACATGATGGCCAAGTACAACATCAAGGACGAGGGCAAGGCGCTGCGCGTCCTGCTCGACTACGCCGTGCAGGACGGCGACCTCGACCAGATCTTCCACAAGGCCAACATGCGCTGTATCGCCTGTGGCGGCGTCGTTTGACGCCAGGGCCCGCGGCGGCGGCGTCCGACGCCGTAGCGAGAGCTAGTCCTGCGGCAGGACCACCGCGACGTCGGGGCCGAAGCTGAGGCTGATCGGCTCGCCGGGCGTCATGGGCGCGTCGCGCCCGAGCAGGCAGAACATCTTGAGGTCGCCGCAGGCCACCTCGGCCTCGACGGCGGCGCCCGCGAAGATCGCGAAGTCCAGGTGGCCGTCGATGCGGTTCACGCCCGCCGCGTCCGAGGCGAGGTCTTCGGGGCGGATGCTGAGCCAGACCTTGTCGCCGTTGCGCACCCGCTTCGTCTTGTCGATGCCGACCAGCACGCCGTAGGCGGTGTCGACGCCGACATGCTCGCCGTCGACCGAGCGCACGGCGCCCGGGATCAGGTTGGTCGAGCCGATGAACTGAGCGGTGAAGGCATTGGCCGGATAGCGGTAGATCTGCGTCGGCCGGCCGTATTCGACGATCTTGCCGTCCTTCATGACGATGATCCAGTCGGAGATCGCCAGCGCCTCGGCCTGGTCGTGGGTGACGTAGATCGAGGTCAGGCCGATCTGCTTCTGCAGGCGGCGGAGCTCGGTGCGCATCTCGACGCGCAGCTTGGCGTCGAGGTTGCTGAGCGGCTCGTCGAACAGCAGGGCCTGCGGCTTGCCGACGATGGCGCGCGCGATGGCGACGCGCTGCTGCTGGCCGCCCGACAGGCGCGGAGCGGGGCGGTCGGCATGTCCCGCCAACTGCACGGTCTCCAGCGCTTCCATGGTCAGCTTCCTGGCGTCGGCCTTGGAGATCTTGCGGCCTTCGAGGGCATAGGCGACGTTCTCGAAGACGGTCATGTGCGGCCAGATGGCATAGGACTGGAAGACCATGCCGAGGTGGCGCAGGTGCGCCGGCACGAAGACGCCCTTTTCCACGTTCACGACCGCCTGGTCGCCGACGACGATGCGTCCGCCGGTCGGCCGCTCCAGGCCGGCGACGCAGCGCAGAGTCGTCGTCTTGCCGCAGCCCGAGGGGCCGAGCAGGGTGACCATCTCGCCCGCGGCGACCTCGAAGCTGACGCCGTCGATCGCATGGACCGTCTCGCTCTTGGTCTCGAAGGATTTACGCAGGTTCTCGACGCGGATCATGGCTGGTCCTCGATCAATACTGTTCTTTGACGCCGTAGCGTTTGCTGATGAAGTGCGACGCCGTCACGAGGGCGATCAGCAGGATGAAAATCAGCACGCCGAAGGCGCTGAGCTGCATGAAGGAGCCGTTTTCCCAGAGGTAGTAGATCACGACCGAAGCGGTGCGGTTCTGCGAGCGCGCCAGCATCAGGGCGACGGTCAGCTCGCGGTAGGCGTGGACCATCACCCAGAACCAGGCGGCGAGCAGGCCCGGCTTCAGCAGCGGCAGGAAGATGCGGAAGAAGTTCTTGCGCCAGGGCACGCCGGCGACCTGGGCGGCTTCTTCCAGCTCGCTGTGGATCTGCACCATCGAGGAGGAGACGAACCTCAGGGCGAAGGGCATGTACTTCGTGAGGTAGGCGAGGCCGATGATGGTCAGCGTGCCGATGACCGGGATCGGCACCAGCAGGTAGAACCAGAGGAAGGCGGCGCCGAGCACGACGCTCGGCAGCGCGATCGACGAGAAGGCGAGGAAGTCGAGCGCCTTGCGCCCGGGGATCTTCGTCTTGTGCACGAAGTAGGCGATGGCGGAGACGACGAGCACGACGACGGTGGCGGTGCCGAGGCCGAGCAGGGTGCTGTTCCACATCGGGATCAGCGCTTCCGCGGGGTCTTCCAGCATCGCCGTGTAGTTGACGAGCGACATGCTCTGGAAGGCGCGCATCGACGGCGGCAGGTAGACCGGCAGGAACGAGACGTAGAGCATCATCAGGAAGGGCACGCCGGTGATGATGAACACCATCAGCAGCGAGAGGGCGGAAGTGACGTAGCGCCAGCGACCGAGGTCGATGCGGCGCGGCCGGTACCCTTTGCCGGTGATGGTCTGGTAGCGTTCGCTGTGGCGGATCAGGCGGAAGTAGACCACGAGCAAGATGATCGACATGACGGTCATCGCCATGGCGTAGGTCGCGGAGATGCCCCAGTCCGTCGGCGTGCGCGACGTGTTGAAGAAAATCTCCGTGGCGTAGACGCGGATGCCGGCGCGGCCGCCCATCAGCAGCGGCACCTCGAAGGTCTCGATGGTGGTGATGAACAGCAGGAGCACGGCAGCCCCGGCGGCCGGCAGCGCCAGCGGCATGGAGATGCGGCGGAGCGTGCGCCAGACGCCGGCGCCGGTCATCGTCGAGGCTTCCTCCAGGCTCGGGTCCATCGCCTGGAAGGCGGCGGCGAGCAGCAGGTAGGTCAGCGGCACCATCTCGATGGAATGGACCCAGACCATGCCCCAGAAGCTGTAGACGTTGAAGATGTTGCGCACCCCGGTGAGCCACAGGCCGAGATGGTTCAGCAGGCCGATGTTCGGGCTGGCGATCAGGATCCAGGAGATGGTGATGAGGATGCCGGGGATGATGATGCGGCCGACCAGCAGGATGCCGACGAGGCGCGCCAGCGGCGTGTTGGTGCGCTCGATCACCCAGGCGAGGAAGGCGCCGATGGTGAAGGCGACGAAGGTGGAGGCGGTGGAAAAGGCGAGCGTGCTCCAGGTCGCGCTCCAGAAGCGGGGCGTGCCGAAGGCGCGGACGTAATTGGCCAGGGTGAAGTCGAGGTCGAGGAAGCTCGCGTCGCCGGGGCGCGCCGTCTTGAAGCTGGTCCAGGCGATCATGCCGAAGGGCACGACCACCTGGTAGACCAGCATGAGCACGAGCGCGACCAGGATGAGGCGTCGCCAGTCCCAGCCCGTCGTCCACGCCGTGACGAAGGTCTTGAGGCGCGACGGTCCTGCGCCGGCCGTCTGCTCGCTCATCGTCACGTCCGCATCCTCTCAGCCATCAACGCGTAGTACGGTCTCGAAAAATCGACGGCGGCTCAGTTCACCTTGGTGACGTACTCGTCCCAGTACTTGAGGGAATTGTCGAGCACGTCGTCGGGAACGATGCCGTAGGCGAAGATATTGGTGCCGTCGGGAATGAACGGATGCTTCACGCCGACAGGGCCGCGGAAGTTCTTGCCGGTGTAGACCTGGCTTTCTTCGCTCAGCGTCCAGTCGGCGAACAGCGCCGAGGTATAGGGATGCTGGGTGTTCTTGTTGATGACGATGGCGCCGCCGACGCCGAGGATGGGGGCCGAGAACACGCCCTTGCAGGGAGTCTTCGGGTCCTTCGCCAGCTTTTCGTAGCAGGTGTACATGTAGTTCTCGCCCTGCACCCAGTGGTCGCCGGCGATCATCAGCTCCATGCGCTGGGTGTGGCCGCGCTGGACGATCGGCTTGTTCTGGCCGACGCATTTCATCCAGGCCTTGGCCTTGTCTTCGCCCATCATCGTCCAGATGCCGACCAGGAAGCGCACGGTCGGCGGATCGTAGGAGACATGGCCCTTGAATTCCGGCTTGCAGAGATCGTCCCAGCCTTTCGGCTCATGGCCGGCCGGCACCAGGTCGGTGTTGTAGGTGATGCCGAATTCGCTCCAGTAGAAAGTGACCCAACGGTTCTGCGGGTCGGAGAAGCCCTTGTACTGCGGCAGGATCTTGTCGGTGGTGACCGGCGTCGGATATTTCGCGATGAGATTCTTGTTGAGGATGTCGACGAGGTCGGGAACGGCCATGCTGACCACGTCGGTCAGGTGGCGGCCAGCGACTTCCTCGGCGACGAGGCGCTCGCCGGCGTCCTGCGAGCCCATGTCGTTGAAGTCGAGCTTGAGGAAGGGATAGCGCTTCTGGAACATCGCCACATGGTCGCGGGCCAGCTTGCCGCGCCAGGTGTGGATGAAGTTGAGCGCGCCTTCCTTCTTGGCGCCCTCTTCGATGCGCTGCTGGCGCTCGGCGGTCGGCAGCTTCGCGAGGTCGGCGTAGATCTGCTCCGCGGGCGTCAGCGCCGCATCGGCTTGGGCTGCGGCCGGCTTGGCGGCGAGCGGCGTCATGGCGGCGACGAGGAGGCTCGTCGCGACAGCCCATTTCACTAAACGCAATGCAGTGGGTGATGTCGCGGTCATGGCAACCTCAAGGGTTGAGAGGGGGAGTGGATGAATGGCAAGCGCCAGCAGATTCCATGCAAGCCCCGGGCCGTGCCCGCCCTTACTCCCCATAAGGTGGGCTACCGCAAGCACTTTGACGGTTGCCCTGGGGACCGTCAAGTTCTCGCCGAACGCGCTTTCGAGCTCGTGGACGACTTGCGTTTCACCCTGCAAATCCGGGGTTTTCTTGCGCGGACAGGGGCTTGTGCTAGGCTCGGCGGGTCCACCTTAGAGAGGAATTCGCCATGCGCCGCACCGTCACCTGGCCGGACAATAAAAAGATCTGCGCCACCTTCACCGTCGCCTTCGAAGCCTTCACCAAGGGCGGGCACTTCAAGAAGTCGAAGTCGCTCGAGGTCAACCTGGTGTCGATCTCGCACGCCAACTACGGCGGCAACGCGGGCATCTGGCGCATCATGGAAGTCATGGAGCGCAACAAGGTGCGCGCCACCGTCGACGTCAACGGCCTTGCGGTGCAGAAGTGGCCCGAGGCCGTGAAGGCGCTCGCCGCCGCCGGCCACGAGATCGCCGGCCACGGCACCACCAACGACATCAAGATGACGGACCTCACGCCCGAGCAGCAGCGCAAGGAGATCCAGGAGGTCAATCGCATCGTCAAGGAAGTGACGGGCAAGCAGCCGGTCGGCTGGGTCAGCCCCGGCGGCGGCCATACGGCCGAGACGCTGAGCATTCTCGCCGACGAGGGCTACACCTGGTGCGGCGACCAGTGCGACGACGATCCGCCCTACATCGTGCAGGTCGACGGCAAGCGCATGGTCATCGTGCCGAAGCATTGGTTCTTCAACGACTGGCGCGCCTGGAACGGCGGCGCGAGCAGCGGCGAGAACGCCTTCCAGCAATTCAAGGACGGCTTCGACTTCGTCTACGAGGAGGCGCTGCGCGGCCGCCCCGGCCGCATCGACGCCCTGGTCCACGCCGAGCTCGGCGGCCGGCCCTACATGGCCAATGCCTTCGAGAAGATGATCAAGTACTGCAAGCAGTACGAGGACGACGTGTGGTTCCCGACGCGTGACGAAATCGCCGACTACATGCTGTCGAGCAACCAGCCCGTCGAGGACTACCAACCGATGGGCTAAGCCCGTCACGCGTGCCGTCGCCGTTTCGTCTCAACGATCAGGAGGGCGTCATGAGCACCGTCATGGACAAGGCCGCGAACGCGGCCGTCGAAAAGTATCTCGCGGCCCTCAAGGCGGCCGATCCGCTCGTGCCCGTCTCCTGGCCGCAATGGCTCGAGATCGGCGCGCCGTACGGCGAGACGGGCGTGACCCGCAAGGAAGTCACGACCCGCTTCGCGCGCAACGGCTACGACTGGGACATGCATGGCTCGCTGTTCCTGCCGGAGAAGGAACATCCGTCCGGCCTCTGCTTCGTCATGTTCCATGGCGGCGCCGGCAGCGAGAACATCTTCGACCGCACGCCGGACGGCCGCCCCGGCCTTGCCCGCGTCCTGGCGTCGCAGGGCTTCACGGCCCTGGCAGTGACCTACGTCGGCCATTGGTCGCCCAAGCCGGGCGGCGACTGGACGACGCCGGTGCCGGAACGTCAGCCGATCTATCTCTTCGACCGTGCCTTGCCGCCGGCGGAAATCCTCGACCGCAACCTCAAATGCACATTTCACGTGCATGTGCAGGGCGCGGTGGCCTTGGCGGACGCACATCTTGCCGGCCGCAAGGCCATCGTCTTCGGCCATTCGACCGGCGGCCCGATGGCGGCGCTGCTGCATCGCTACGTCAAGCAGGTGGAGATCGTCGGCATCGCGGGCTTCGGCTCTGGCGGGCCGGACGGCTGGCGTCGCCAATGGCGCCTGGAGACCGGTTCGGAGAAGACGACCGAGCATCCGGTCGAACATGTGGCGCGGCGCTCGCCCAAGACCTTCAAGGCGTCCGGCTACGAAGACCCGCCCGACCTCTGCCCGTGGGGCGGAGCCGAGCAGTACATCGCTTGGGCGGAGCGCATCCGCTCGCAGATGAAGACCAGCCTCTGCGACAACCAGCACATGGGCAACTTCGAGATGCTGGAGCAGTACGTCGCGCGCACCGGCCTGCCGCGCGAGGAGTATTTCAGCCATTTCGTCGACCCCGATCCGGCCTGGCTGAAGCGGGCGGCGGTGCTGCTCGTCGTCGGCGACAACGACCGCGGTCACTGGCTGCACGGCGACAAGGTCGAGAACAAGCGCGAGCCCTGGATGGTGGCCAAGTACCGCGCCATGGGCGCCAGGCGCGCCGCGGTCGCGGTGATCGCCCGCTACGGCCATGTCGGCTACTGCGAGCTGTACAACGAGAAGATCGCCTATCTCTGGCTGTGGGCGCAGAAGACCGGCTACTTCGACGCCTGACAGACGAACGCCGCCGGCGCGGGATGCGCGCCGGCGGCGTTGTCGAAGCGAAGCGGTTCGCCTAGGCGAAAACTGGCTTCTTCTGCACGTAGTGCTTGCGCATCTCCGGCCGCCACTTTTCCATCATGACGCGGTTGAGCTCGACCGGCGGCTTCTGGCCGACCGGGATCAGCGGCTTGTATTCCTGCCCGCCGATCTCTTCCTTGAAGGTGCGCTTGGCTTCCGCGACGATCTCCGGATTCTTCAGGCAGTCGATGACGGCGCCCGTCATCGCCTTGGCGCCGGCGACGGCGCCCTTGTGCGCGATCGAATGAGCGATGGCGACGCCGGCCGCCCAGTGATGGCTGTTGATGTTGGGGATGTTCGCCGGATAGTACATCTTCACCTGCGGCACCTTCCAGGACACGTCGCCCGAATCGCTGGCGGACGGCTTCTGCACGGAGGCCGCCTTCACCTGCAGCACGTCGCGGTTGAGGCCCTGGACCTTCACCTTCGCCTTTTCCTGCAGGGCGCGGGCGAGCTGCTCTTCCTCCGCGCTCCATTCGGGCATGCCGACGATGTCGATGTTGGAATGCACCAGCTCGGCGAGCGTCTGGTTGCCGCGCGACGGCCAGACGGCGGCCATGACGTCGATCTCGACTTCCGTGTTCGTCATCAGGGCAGCGCCCTGGGCGATCTTCTCCGCCTGGGCGAGGAGCTTGCGCGCGCCCTCGGCCGAGGCGTCGCGGAAGTACCACCAGACGGAGGCGATGCGCGGCACGATGTTGGGCTGGTCGCCGCCGTTGGTGATGACGCGCTGGGCGCGCATGGTCGGCATCATGTGCTCGCGGTACTGGGCCATGCCCATGTCCATCAGCACGACGGCGTCGAGCGCGTCGCGGCCCTTCCAAGGCACGGTGCCGGCGTGGGCCGACTCGCCGTGGAAGGTGTAGGTGGCGGAGATCAGCGACGACTGCATGAGGCCGTAGCCGCAGCCGAACACCTGGCCGACATGGTCGTGGAAGGCGACGTCGACGTCGTCGAACCACCCGTCGCGCACGTAGTAGGGGCGGCTGACGAGCTGCTCCTCGGCCGGCGCGCCGAACACCTTCAGGGTGCCCTTGAAGCCGAACTTGTCGATGGCCTCCTTGGCGGCCAGCGCGCTGGCGACGAGCACGGCGCCGTTGACGTTGTGGCCTTCGCAGTGGCCCGGCGCGCCTTCGACGACGCCCTTCTGCTCGGTGATGCCGGGAAGCTGCGAGTTGTCCGGGTTGGCGTCGTACTCGGTGTGCATCGCGATCACCGGATGGCCCGAGCCGTAGGTGGCGCAGAAGCCGGTGGGGAAGCCGGAGATGCCGCGCTCCACCTTGAAGCCATGCTCCTCGAGGATGCTGGTCATGAGCTTCGACGTCTCGAACTCCTGCATGCCGAGCTCGCCGAAGTAGAAGATGCTGTCGCCGAGCGTGGCGATGGCGTCGGCGTTGCGGTCGATGTACTCGAAGATGAACTCTTTCTCGGGACTCAAGTTTGTCTTGGTCATGATGCGAGTACCTCGTTCCGGGTGTTGAGCGAAGAGCCTTGCGTGGAGACGGGACGCACGAGCGCGGCAGCCTTCTTGGCGGCGGCGCGCGCCTGGTCGGTGTCGGCGGCATGGGCGAGCGCCACGCCCATGCGGCGTTTCTTGAAGGATTCGGGCTTGCCGAACAGGCGGACGTCGCTGTTGGGCACGGCCAGGGCTTCGTCGAGCCCTTCGAAGGCGATGGCCGTTTCCTCAAGTCCGCCGTAGATCACGGCGCTGGCGGCCGGGGCGTTCAGGCGCGTGTCGATGGGCAAGCCGAGGATGGCGCGGGCGTGCAGCTCGAATTCGCTCTGGCGCTGGCTCGCCATGGTCACCATGCCGGTGTCGTGCGGGCGCGGGCTGACCTCGCTGAACCACACCTCGTCGCCGGCGACGAACAGCTCGACGCCGAAGACGCCGCGGCCGCCGAGCGCGTCGGTCACCTTCGCGGCGATTGCCTGCGCCTTGGCGAGCGCCTTGGGCGTCATGGCCTGCGGCTGCCAGGACTCGACGTAGTCGCCGTCGACCTGCACATGGCCGATGGGCTCGCAGAAGGAAGTCTCGATCGCGCCGTCGGCACCTTTGGCGCGCACGGTCAGCAGCGTGATTTCGAAGTCGAACTTGATGAAGCCCTCGACGATGACGCGGGCCTGCGCCACGCGGCCGGACTTCAGCGCGTAGTCCCAGGCCGCGTCGACCTCGTCCGCCGAACGGATCACGCTCTGGCCCTTGCCGGACGAGGACATGACCGGCTTGAGCAGGCAGGGCAGGCCGACCTTGGCGACCGCCGCGCGCACTTCGTCGGCCGTGCCGGCGAAGACGTAGGGCGAGGTCAGAAGGCCGAGCTCCTCGGCGGCGAGGCGGCGGATGCCTTCGCGGTTCATCGTCAGCTGCGCGGCGCGCGCCGTCGGGATCACCTCGGCGAGGCCGGCGCGCTCGATCTCGACGAGCATGTCGGTGGCGATGGCTTCGATCTCCGGCACGACCAGGTGCGGCCGCTCGGCCTCGATCACGGCGCGCAGGGCGTCGCCGTCTGTCATGGCGATCACATGGGCGCGGTGGGCGACCTGCTGCGCCGGCGCGTCGGCGTAGCGGTCGACGGCAATGACTTCGACGCCGAAGCGCTGCAGCGCAATCGCCACCTCCTTGCCGAGCTCGCCGGAGCCGAGCAGCATGACGCGTGTGGCGGATGGAGTGAGCGGCGTGCCGATACGCATGGTCCCCGACTTGATCGTTTCTGATTTCGGCGCGCGGAACGGATTCGCGCAGCCTTCCAGGTAGCATTGCCCGGCCGAAGGGCGCGCACAACACGATTCGGGAAAGCTGTCCGTATGGCCGCTGAAACGAGCATGGCGCCTGGTGACAGGGGCTGCCCGAAGGATCGGCGCCTAGCGCAGGAAGTTCATGCCGACGGCGTAGAGCGCGCCGCCGCCGAACAGCACGATCAACGGATTGACGTTGCGCCAGAACAGCACGGCGGAGGCGAGTCCGGCGATGACCCAGGAGAGCCAGCCGGTGCCGGCGGCCTGGATGATGGCGAGCGTGCTGGCGAGGATCAGGCCGGCGGCCACGGCGGCGAGGCCGCGCTCGAGGCTGGTGTGCACGGTGGTGCCGCGATAGCGGTTCCACAGCTTGGCGACGCCGTAGACGAGCAGCGACGACGGCAGGAACATGCCGATGGAAGCGACGATCGCGCCCATCACGCCGGCGACCTTCCAGCCGATCAGCGGCACGATCATCGAGCCGGGGCCGGGGGCCGCGCGCGAGATGGCGAAGACCTCGACGAATTCCTTCTCGCTGAGCCAGTGGAAGGTCTCGACCGCTTGGTGGTGCAGCGGCGCGATGATCGTCGCGCCGCCGCCGACCGACAGCATCGACAGCGGGAGGAAGACGAGGAACAGCGTCCAGAGCCAGTCATTGCGCATGGATCGTCTCCTCGCGCAGGCGCTGTTCGGCGAGAACGTTGCGGTAGGATATCCAGATGCTGATCGGCGCCAGGGCGAGCACCACCGGCACCATCGGCCAATGCATGATGCCGACGGTGACGAAGATCGCGACGACGATCAGCAGCAGCGGCAGGTTGCGCGCCGAGCGTCGCGTCGCGCGCACGCCCATGTTGACCAGCAGCCCGGCCGCCGCCGCGGCGATGCCGTTCAGCATGTCGCCGAGCCAGACGAGGTCCGCGAACTGCTCGTAGATCAGCGAGATGAGGACGACGAGGATGCTCGGCGGCAGCAGCATGCCCATGACGGCGGCGAAGGAGCCGAGGACGCCGCGCATCCGCTGGCCGACGAACAGCGCCAGGTTGACGACGTTGATGCCCGGCATGACCTGGGCGAGGGCGAGGCCGCTCAGCACGTCGGTCTCCGTCATCCAGCGCCGGTTCACCGAAATCTCGCGGTGGATCCAGGTCGACAGCGCGCCGCCGAAGCTCATCATGCCGATCATGGCGAAGACCCAGAACAGCTCGAGCAAGCCGGGCGGCGGATCGAGCGGGTCATCGTCGCCAAGAGGCGGGGAGCTGCTGCCGGCACGGCGAATCGGATCGGACATAGGTCCCCGCAAGCGTAAGGAACTGGTGCCGGATGAGGGGATTGAACCCCCGACCTTCGGTTTACAAAACCGCTGCTCTACCGCTGAGCTAATCCGGCATGACGGCGTGATGGGTGTCGTCGGGTTGTATCGCCCGCCCGCAAGGCGGGCAAGCGCGACGGCTTCACTTCACGTTGCGTGCCAGTTCGTAGAGCGCCACGGCCGCGGCGGCGGAGACGTTGAGGCTCTCCATGCGCGGCGAGATCGGCAGGCGGACCAGCAGGTCGCAATGGTCGCGCGTGAGCCGGCGCAGGCCTTCGCCCTCGGCGCCGAGCACCAGCGCAACCTTGCCGGAGAGATCGGCGGCCGCGAGAGTTTGCTCCGCCTCGCCGGCCATGCCGGCGATCCAGAATCCGGCGTCCTTCAATTGTGCGAGAGCGCGGGCGAGATTGACGACCCGGACCAGGGGAACGACCTCGATGGCGCCAGAGGCGGCCTTGGCCATGGCGGCGGTCTCCGGCGGCGCATGGCGGTCGGGAACCACTACGGCCTCAACGTTGAAGGCGGCCGCCGAACGCAGGATGGCACCGACGTTCTGGGGGTCGGTGACCTGGTCGAGGATCAGGATGACGGCTTGGTCGCGGCCAGTCATCTCGTCGAGGACGTCCTCCAGGGCCACGTCGGCCAAGGGGTCGGCAAGCATGGCGGCGCCCTGGTGGACGGCGCCGGCGGGCAGGAGCTGGGTGATCGTCTCGCGGGTCGCCGATTCGGCCGCCGCCTGGGGGTACATCTGCTTGAGATTGCTACGATTTCCGGCAAGCGAGGCGCTTGCGTCGTCGGTCAGGAGCAGGCGCTGGACCTTCCGGCGCGGGTTGTCCAGGGCGGCCTTGACCGCATGGAGGCCGTAGAGCCAGGTGCCGCGCGGACCCTTGCCGGCCTGGGCCTTGGCGGCGCCCGCCCGGGCCACGTCGGGGCGGCGGGGGCGGTCGGCCCCGGGGGCCCACTGGCCTTCCTCCGAATGGCGGTTTGTGCGTTCCGAATGGCCCTCTGGCTTGGGGGAACGGCGGTCGTCGCGGCCCTTTCCATGGGAGGGGGCTTCGGGGCGGGAGGGGCCGGAAGACCGGCCATGGTGCTTGCGCTGTGTCATGATGGCCCCTATATTCAGCGACTTAAAGCAAGTTGCAAGGACGCTCCTCGCCGTTGTCGCAGGACGGGCGAGAAGGTCGTCTATGCACTTGATTCGAGGTTGACTTTAAAGACTAAATCCTCATATTGCGCACCTCCGCCGGCTAGGCACGTCGTCGCGGAGGGGTGGCCGAGCGGTCAAAGGCAGCAGACTGTAAATCTGCCGACGTACGTCTACGAAGGTTCGAATCCTTCCCCCTCCACCACGTGGCCTGCCGGGTAAGCCCCGCGCCGCCGTTGGCAGGGGTGAACGGAGAGCCTCCGTCGGGCGGAAGGACCGCAAGGCGTAAGGAACGGAAGGAAAGGTGCGACGGGGCCGGACGTAGGCGGGTGTAGCTCAATGGTAGAGCACCAGCCTTCCAAGCTGGCTACGTGGGTTCGATTCCCATCACCCGCTCCACCCCCTAGAGGGGCGGCGCGGCGGGGTCTCCCGATAGGGGCTGGATCGTACGAGCGACGCACTTCAAGCGGATTACATCCACAAAATCTAATCACGACATCTGCGCAGGACTGACCATGGCTAAAGCGAAGTTTGAGCGGACCAAGCCGCATTGCAACATCGGGACGATCGGTCACGTTGACCACGGCAAGACGTCTTTGACGGCCGCGATCACGAAGGTGCTTGCGGAGACGGGCGGGGCGACGTTCACGGCGT
>DASYCO010000057.1:0-90309 GCA_036500145.1 Alphaproteobacteria bacterium
CGGCCTGGGAAGCCGGCAACATCCATCGCATCTACACCCGGGTCGAGCCGGGCTTCATCCGCGTCGATGCCGACGAGGTGACCTATCCGCTGCACATCATGCTGCGCTACCGGCTGGAGCGCGCGGTGCTGGGCGGCGACCTGGCGCTGGCCGACCTGCCGGGCGCCTGGAACGACGGTACGCGCGAACTGCTGGGCATCGTGCCTCCGGACGATTCGGTGGGCTGCCTGCAGGACATCCATTGGCCCGATGGCGGCTGGGGCTACTTCCCGACCTATACCTTGGGCGCGCTGGCTGCGGCCCAGCTCTTCGCCGCCGCCCGCCGCGCCAATCCAGGCCTGATGGACGCCATCGGCCGGGGCGATTTCGCCCCGCTGCTGGGCTGGCTGCGCGAAAACGTACACGGCAAGGGCTCGATCGCCACGACCGACGAGATCCTGGCCGAAGCCACGGGGGTGCCGCTGGGCGCCGCCGCCTTCAAAGCGCATCTGGAAAGCCGCTACCTGTAGGCGTAAGAGGGACTCATGCTTGACCTGCGCCCGAACTGCGAATGCTGCGACAAGGACCTGCCCAATGGCGCGTCCGACGCCCTGATCTGCACCTTCGAGTGCACGTTCTGCGCGGACTGCGCGCAAACGCGGTTGGGTGGCCATTGCCCGAACTGTGCCGGCGAACTGGTCAAGCGCCCGACTCGCCCCGAGAAGGCGCTGGCCAAGTTCCCGGCCTCCACCAAGCGGGTCCGCAAGGATCACGAGGCCTGTCGGCAGGTCGCCTAGCCGGAGTTCCCGTTGCGTTACATCAGCACCCGCCACGGCTCGCAGGGCAATCCTGCGCCGCTTGGCTTCGAAGACATCATGCTTGCGGGTCTCGCCCGCGACGGCGGCCTGTATCTGCCTGCCGAGTGGCCGAAGTTCAGCACCGCCGAGATCGCGGCGCTGAAGGGTCTCAGCTACACCGAGCTCGCCTTTCGCATCATGCAGCCGTTCGTCGGCGACGCGTTCGACGAAGCGACCTTCCGTCGGCTGATCGGCGAGGCCTATGCCTCGTTCGAGACACCCGAGGTCGCGCCGCTGAAGCCGCTGGGCGATTCAGGCCTGCACCTGCTCGAACTGTTCCATGGCCCGACGCTCGCCTTCAAGGACGTGGCACTGCAGCTCCTCGGTCGTATGCTCGACCAGACGCTGACGGCGCGCGGCCAGCACGCCACCATCGTCGGCGCCACCTCGGGCGACACCGGCTCGGCCGCCATCGAGGCCTGCCGCGGCCGCGAGGCCATCGACATCGTCATCCTCCATCCGAAGGGCCGCACCTCCGAGGTGCAGCGCCGCCAGATGACGACCGTGCTTGCCGACAACGTGCACAACGTCGCCGTCGAGGGCACCTTCGACGACTGCCAGGACCTGCTGAAGGGACTGTTCAACGACATTCCCTTCCGCGACGAAGTGGCCCTGAGCGGCGTCAACTCGATCAACTGGGCGCGCATCCTGGGGCAGATCGCCTATTACTTCGTGGCTGGGGCGGCGCTCGGCGCGCCCGACCGCAAGCTGCGCTTCGCCGTGCCGACCGGCAACTTCGGCAACATCTACGCGGGCTACGCGGCGCGCGCCATGGGCCTGCCCATCGAGCAGCTCGTGCTGGTCACCAACAGCAACGACATCCTGGCGCGCACCCTGGCCAGCGGCGAGATGCGCATCGGCGAAGTGGCGCCGACGCTCAGCCCGAGCATGGACATCCAGGTCGCCAGCAACTTCGAGCGCCTGCTGTTCGACCTCTACGGCCGCGACGGCAGGAAGCTCGCCGCCGAGATGGAGAGCTTCCGCAAGACCGGCGCGCTCGCCCTCGGGCCGAACCTGCTGGCCGAGGCGCGCCGCCTCTTCGCCGGCGCGCGCGTCGACGACGCCGAGACCGTCGCCACCATCGCCGAGATTTACGAAGCGACCGGCGAGATCCTCGATCCGCACACGGCGGTCGGCCTCGCCGGCGGGCGTGCGGCGGAGCATGATCCGCATGTGCCCTCCATCGTTCTCGCGACCGCCCATCCGGCGAAGTTTCCCGACGCGGTGGAGAAGGCCATCGGCCAGCGCCCGGCGCTGCCGCCGCGCCTCGCCGACCTGATGACCAAGGAAGAGCGCATGACCGTGCTGCCCAACGACTTGGCCCCCCTGAAAGAATTCGTCCGCGCCCACGCGCGCGCGGCGCAACGGAGTCCCGCATGAGCGTCCGCATCACCACCCTGCCGAGCGGCCTGCGCGTCGTCACCGACCACATTCCCCATGTGGAATCGGCGGCGGTCGGCGTCTGGGTCAACGTCGGCGCGCGCCATGAAGCGGCCGAGATCAACGGCGTCGCCCATCTGCTCGAGCATATGGCCTTCAAGGGCACTGAGAAGCGCGACGCGCGGCGCATCGCCGAGGAGATCGAAGCGGTCGGCGGCAGCCTGAACGCCTACACCTCGCGCGAAAACACCGCCTACTTCGCCCGCGTGCTGAAGGGCGACGTGCCGCTCGCCGTCGACATCCTGTCGGACATCCTGCAGAACTCGACCTTCGACGAGACGGAGCTGACGCGGGAGCGTGCCGTCATCATCCAGGAGATCGGCCAGAGCTTCGACACGCCGGAAGACGTGATCTTCGACCAGTTCCAGGAAGTGCTCTATCCCGAGCAGCCGCTCGGCCGCCCGATCCTCGGCTCGGAAGCGCTGATCAACACGATCCCGCGCGCCGAGATCGCCAGCTACATGAAGCAGAACTACATGGCGTCCGGCATGGTGCTGGCGGCGGCGGGCAACGTCGATCATGCCGCCCTGGTGGCCCAGGCCGAAGGCGCCTTCACCGAGATCGGCCGGGGCGCGCCGCCCAAGGCCATCGCGGCGCGCTACGCCGGCGGCGAGCGCTATGAGAACCGCGACCTCGAGCAGGTCCATCTCGTGCTCGGCTTCGACGGCGTCGCCTACGGCGATCCAGACTACTACGCCATGAGCGTGCTGGCCTACCTGCTGGGCGGCGGCATGTCGTCGCGCCTGTTCCAGGAGATCCGCGAGAAGCGCGGCCTCGTCTACAGCATCTACAGCTTCACCTCGTCCTACCACGACGGCGGCAACTTCGGCGTCTATGCCGGCACCGGCGAGAAGGAAGTGGACGAGCTGGTGCCCGTGCTCTGCGACGAGATCAACAAGGTCGCCGTCGCCATCGACGCCGACGAGCTGGAGCGCACCAAGGCGCAGATGAGGGCCGGCCTGCTGATGTCGCTGGAAAGCACGTCGTCGCGCTGCGAGCGCCTGGCGCAGAACATGGTCATCTACGGCCGCATCTTCACCTACCAGGAAATCATCGAGAAGATCGACGCGGTCGACGAGGCCGCGGTGATGCGCGCCGCGCAGCGGATGCTGCGCAGCAAGCCGACCGTCGCCGCTCTCGGCCCGGTCGGCCGCCTGGAACGCATGGCGCCGATCTCCGCGCGCTTCTCCTAGGGGAAGCCGCGCGGCGGAAGGCGCCGCTGCCGCTATCGTTTGTGCCTGTCGCTTTTCGAGGAGAACGCGACGTGTTCGGTCTGCTGCGCCGCCTGGTCCCGATGCCCGATGTCCGCCTGACCGGCGGCAAGGTCATGCTGCGCCCGCCGCGCGACGGCGACTTCGCGCAATGGGCCGGCCTGCGGCGCGCCTCGCGCGACTTCCTGGTGCCCTGGGAGCCGACTTGGCCGCGCGACGCGCTGATGCGCGGCTGCTGGCGGCGGCGCCTGCGCCACTACGCCGACGAATGGCACCTCGGCGCCAGCTACAGCTTCATGATCTTCAGCCGGGACGACGGCGCGATGCTCGGCGGCATCACGCTCAGCAACGTGCGGCGCGGCGTCGCCCAGGCCGGCACCATCGGCTACTGGGTCGGCGAGTCGCACGCGCGCAAGGGCGTCATGACCGAGGCGGTCGGGCTGATGCTACGCTTCGCCTTCGAGGAGCTGGGCCTGCACCGCGTCGAGGCGGCCTGCCTGCCGCACAACGCGGCGAGCCGCGGCCTGCTGCGCAAGTGCGGGTTCCAGGAAGAAGGCTATGCGGCGCAGTACCTGAAGATCAACGGATCGTGGCGCGATCATGTGCTCTATGCCCACCTGCAGCCCGTCGCTTCGGCGAGCGCGTCGCAGGGCAGCGGACTGCTCGGGGCTCAGGCGTGGCCGGCGTCGCCCGACAGCATGGCGCCGTCGACGCCCAGCTTGGCGAGCGCCCTGTCCCACTTGGTATCGAGGTCGTGATCGAAGATCAGGCCTTCGTCGGCGGGCGCGTTGAGCCAGCCGTTGGCCTGGATTTCGGCGTCGAGCTGGCCCGGGCCCCAGCCGGCATAGCCGAGCATGAGCAGCTTGCGGCGCGGGCCGCCGCCGGCGGCGATCTCCTTCAGGATGTCGAGCGTCGCCGTCAGGCCGACATGGTGGTCGACCAGCAGGGTCGCGTCCTGCAGGTAGTCGGCGCTGTGCAGCACGAAGCCGCGCCCGGTCTCGACCGGGCCGCCGAACAGCACGTTGATCGGGTCGGCTTTCTCCGCCGGCACGATCTTCAGCTGGTTCAGGAGGTCGGGGAAGCTCGGGCGCTCGACGCCCTTGTTGAGCACCAGGCCCATGGCCCCGTCGGCGTTGTGGGCGCACAGATAGATCACCGCGTGGGCGAAGCGCGGGTCGGTCATCTGCGGCATGGCGATCAGCAGCTGTCCCGCCAGGTAGCCGTTCTCTGCGGGCGTCGTTTGTTTCGGCATGCCCCAAACGTGGGGCGGAAATCCGCCGATGGCAAGTGTCTGGGGTCTGACAAAGACGTGAAACCTTTGCCCGCGCGGGAACCCGCCTTGGGGATTAGATTGCGCCCATGATCCAGGATTTCGAGACGGCCCCCCGGTTTTTCCCAGTTTTCCGGCGCTGGCGCGCGGCGACGGCGATCTTCGCCGTGGCGCTGCCGCTGCTCGCGGCGCTGGCGGCCGACCCGGCGGCGGCCCAGTCGCGCGCCCGTTCCCGCGCGCCGGTGGAGCCGGGCGGAGCGGGGCCGAGCTTCAGCATCTCGCCGGCCGAATCGATGCCGGCCAGTCCCAAGACCGCGGTGCAGACCATCTCCATCGCCGAATCCGGCTGGGCCAGGAACGACCATGCCCAGGCGCGGCTGATCTCCGGCGTCACCACGGCGGGCACGGAGGGCGATGCGAAGGCCATTCCGCTCGGCCTCGAATTCAAGATGGCGCCGGAGTGGAAGCTCTACTGGCGCACGCCGGGCGACGCCGGCTATCCGCCGCGCGTCGACTGGTCGGGCTCGCACAACCTCGGCAAGGCGGAATTCTCCTGGCCGGCGCCCGAGCGCTACACGATCTTCGGCCTCAACACCTTCGTCTATCACAACGCGGTGGTGCTGCCGTTCGCCATCACGCCCGAGACGCCGGGCGAGCCGGTGATGCTGCGCGGCAAGCTCGAATACCTGCTCTGCGACAAGATCTGCATTCCCTACGAAGGCACATTGGCGCTCGATCTGCCGGCCGGGCCGCCCGAGGCGACGGACCATGCGGCCGCCATCGACGCCGCCGTACGCAAGGTGCCGCGCCTGGTCGCGAATGCCCCCGGCGAAGCGCTCGCCATCGAACATGCGGCGCTGACGCCGGAAGATGGCGGCCTGATGCTCGAAGTGCTGGCGCGTGGCGACCGCCCCTTCGCCAAGCCGGACGTCATCGTCGAAGGCCCGGCGCCGCTCACCTTCGGCGCGCCGCAGGCGGTCAGCTTCTCCGACGGCGGCCGCCTTGCGCTCCTGCGCCTGCCCGTCGGCGTCGTCGGCCATGCGGCCGCGCCCGCCGGGCAATCCGCCAACGAAGGCGTGCCCGACAATCCGATCCTGACGCTCACCCTGCTCGACGGCGACCGCGCCATCGAGCAGGACGTGGCGGCGCCGCTGTCGGATGCGCGGGCGCCGGCGCGCCTGCTCGCGATCCTCGGCCTCGCCCTGCTCGGCGGCCTGATCCTGAACCTCATGCCTTGCGTGCTGCCGGTCCTGTCGCTGAAGCTGATGGGCGCGGTGCGCGCCGCCGGCTACGCCACGCGCGACCTGCGCCTCAGCTTCCTCGCCACGGCGGCGGGCATTCTCGCGGCCTTCCTCGTCCTCGCGGGGGGCGCCGTGGCGCTGAAAGCCACAGGCCTCGCGGTCGGCTGGGGCATCCAGTTCCAGCAGCCGGTCTTCCTCGCCGCCATGGCCTTCGTGCTGACGCTCTTCGCCTGCAGCCTGTGGGGCGTCTTCGCCATCCGTCTGCCGGGCGGCATCATGGACGCGGCGAACCGCGCCTCGGATCAAAGCCAATGGGGCGGCAAGGCGCTGGCCGGCGCCTTCTTCACCGGCGTGTTCGCCACCTTGCTGGCGACGCCCTGCTCGGCGCCCTTCCTCGGCACGGCAGTCGGCTTCGCCCTGACGCGCGGACCCGCCGAGATCGTCGCCGTCTTCGTCGCCCTCGGCCTCGGCCTTGCCGCGCCCTATCTGCTGGTCGCCGCCGTGCCGCGTCTTGCGCGCCTGCTGCCGCGCCCCGGCGCCTGGATGGCCTGGCTCTGCCGCTTCCTGGCGCTGATCCTCGCCGCCACCGCCGTCTGGCTGCTCTCCGTGCTTGCCGCGCAGACCGGGCTGGCCGCGGCGATCCTGGGCGGGCTGGCGCTCATCGGCGTCGCCGCCGTGCTGACGCTGAAGTCCGTCGCGCGCGAAGGCTCGGTCCTGCGCCGCGCCGCCTGGCCTTGCGTCGGCGGCCTCGCCGTGGCGCTCGCCGTGGTGGCGCTCACCGCGAAGCCGGATGCGCCGCGCGCCATGGTCGCCGACCTGCACTGGCAGCCGTTCGACCGCGTGCAGGTCATCAACGCGGTCGCCACCGGCAAGACGGTGCTGGTCGACGTCACCGCCGACTGGTGCGCCACCTGCCAGGTGAACAAGAAGCTGGTGCTCGACCGCGGCGACGTGCGCGGCCGCATCGCCGACGGCGACGTCATCGCCATGCGCGCCGACTGGACGCGGCCGGACGACGCCATCGCCGGCTATCTCGCCGGCTTCGGCCGCTACGGCATTCCCTTCAACGTCGTCTACGGCCCCGGCGCGCCAGCCGGCCTGGTGCTTTCCGAGCTGCTGACGGCGAAGGAGGTGCTGGCCGCCCTCGACAAGGCCGGCAGCGCCGGCATCGCGTCGAGATGAGCCGATTTGACCATCTAGCCTGCCTCGCCTATCAATAGACCTCGCGAATCAACCAGGAGAGAGAACCCCCATGACCATCAAAGTGGGCGACAAGATTCCGGCCGTGACCCTGCAGCAGAAGACCGCCGAAGGCGTCACCCCGATCACCACCGACGAGCTGTTCAAGGGCAAGCGCGTCGTCCTGTTCGCCGTGCCCGGCGCCTTCACGCCGACCTGCTCGGCCAAGCACCTGCCGAGCTTCGTGCAGCATGCCGCCGACCTGAAGGGCAAGGGCATCGACACCGTCGCCTGCGTGTCGGTCAACGACGCCTTCGTGATGGACGCCTGGGGCAAGGCGCAGAGCGCCGACGGCAAGGTTGTGATGCTGGCCGACGGCTCGGCCCATTTCGCCAAGGCGCTCGGCCTCGACCTCGACCTGATGGACAAGGGCCTCGGCGTCCGCTCGCAGCGCTACGCCATGGTCGTCAAGGACGGCACGGTGGAGAAGCTGTTCGTCGAAGCGCCCGGCAAGTACGAAGTCTCGTCGGCCGAATATGTGCTGAGCCAGCTCTAAGTCTTCGAGCCTTGCGAATGAAAACGGGGGCCTTCTGGCCCCCGTTTTTCTTTGCGCCTACCAGTCGCGCCGGTCGCTCCGCAGCGACCTGTCGGCGGGATCGTCCAGCGCGCGCTGCGCGATGTCGCAGCGTTCGCGCGGATTGGCCGTGGCGTTGACCGCCGCGTGCAGCGGAACGTCTGTCCCGCGCTCATAGACCACCACATGGTCGTGATGGCCGACGCCGCCATGTTCGTAGAGCAGGACGAAGCGCTGGCCGCGCCGCGCGCCCTGGACGAAGCGCCGGTCAGGGCCGGAGAGGCTGGCGAACTTCACGTCGCCCACATAGTAGAATTCGTCGCGCCGCGCGATGCCGGTTCCGCCGGTGAGCACGGTCACGTCGGAGAAGCGCGAGACGAGATCCTTGCCGATCTCGGCCGGCATGGCGTCCAGCGAGTCGAAGGTTTCGTCGACGTTGGTCAAAGGGCAGGGCGGCGGGCTCGGCGCGGCGCTGATGCCGGCGCTGCGCGTGGAGCAGGCGGAGAGGGCGAGCAGGACGAGAAGGGACGAACGGGAAAGCGGCATTCTTCGACCCTTCCAGGGTTAGGCGCTTGTCCCGCTTCTCAGTTCGGCGATGGCGGCGCGCGCCAGCGCGTCGGCGCGTTCGTTCTCGGGATGGCCGGCGTGGCCCTTCACCCAGTGCCAGCGCACCTCGTGCTGCAGCGCGGCGGCTTCGAGGCGCTGCCAGAGGTCGACGTTCTTCACCGGCTTCTTGTCGGCGGTCTTCCAGCCGTTCTTCTTCCAGCCGTGTATCCAGCTGGTGATGCCCTGGCGCAGATATTGGCTGTCGGTGTAGAGATCGATGGTCAGCGGCCGCTTGAGGCTTTCGAGCGCGGCGATGGCGGCCATCATCTCCATACGGTTGTTGGTGGTCTGCGCCTCGCCGCCCTTGAGGTCCTTCTCCTGGCCGCGCCAGCGCAGCACCACGCCCCAGCCGCCCGGGCCGGGATTGCCGCTGCAGGCGCCGTCGGTGTAGGCCTCGACGGTGCCGGTGGCGTCAGTGTCCTCAGTCAAGGCCGTAGGCTCCGGGGCCCGGCACGCTCTGGTGGAAGCGCAGCTTCTGCACGTATTCCATCGGGTTCTTCGGCTTCACCCAGGCGCCCTCGGGGCGGTTCAGCCAGTCGTAGAGGCGCGTCAGCAGGAAGCGCAGCGCGGCGCCGCGCGCCAGCGTCGGCAGGGCGGCGAGCTCGTCGGGCGTGATCGGCCGCACGTCGCGGTAGGCCGACAGCATGGAGCGCGCCTTGGAGATGTTGAACATCCCGTCCGGCTCGAAGCACCAGGCGTTCAGGCAGATCGCCAGGTCGTAGGCGAGCAGGTCGTTGCAGGCGAAGTAGAAGTCGATGACGCCCGACAGCTTCTCGTTGAGGAAGAAGACGTTGTCGGGAAACAGGTCGGCATGGATGATGCCGGCGGGCAGCGCCGTCTGCGCCGGCCAGTTGGTGGAGAGCCAGGTGACCTCCGCCTCGATCAGCCCTTCGAGGCCGGGGGCGACGTCGTTGGCCAGCGTCTTGGTCTCGGCATGGAGCCGCTGCCAGCCGTCGAGCGACAGCGCGTTGGGCCGCTTCAGCGCGAAGCCCTCGCTCGCCAGGTGCATCTCGGCCATGGCGCGGCCGAGGCTGGCGCAATGGCCGGGCAGGATGCGGCGCGGCGACATGCCGGCGAGGAAGCTGACGATGGCGGCGGGCCGGCCGGCGAGGGTGCGCAGGGCCTGGCCGTCGCGGCCGTGCAGCGGCGTTGGGCAGGCGATGCCCTTGGCCGCGAGATGGTCCATCAGGCCGAGGAAGAAGGGCAGGTCGGCAGGCGCCACGCGCTTCTCGTAGAGCGTCAGGATGTAGCTGGCGCGGTCGGTCTGCAGCAGGAAGTTGGAGTTCTCGACGCCCTCGGCGATGCCCTTGTAGGACTGCAGCGCGCCAAGGTCGTAGGCGGCGAGGAACGCGGCAAGGTCTTCGTCGCTGACTTCGGTATAGACGGCCATGAGCTTCGGTTCTGTTCTTCGCGTCGTTCGTAAATGGCCGGCTAGCTGGCGAGCGCCTTGGGCAGGCTGAAGATGACGTCTTCGCGCGTCACGCTGACTTCTTCAAGCGAAACGTCGAAATGGGTCTGCAGGGCGCGGATCACGTCCTGCACGAGGATCTCGGGGGCGGAGGCGCCGGCGGTGACGCCGAGGCTGCGCACGCCCTGGAGCTTTTCCCATGGGATTTCGGCGGCGGTCTGCACCAGCACGCTGACTTTGCAGCCGAGCTGGGCGGCGAGCTCGACCAGCCGCTTGCTGTTGGACGAATTGGGCGCGCCGACCACCAGGATGGCTTCGCAGCGTTCGGCGATGGCCTTCACCGCCTGCTGGCGGTTGGTGGTGGCGTAGCAGATGTCGGCCTTGCCGGGCCCCTTGATGGCGGGGAAGCGGCGCGTCAGCACGGCGATGATCTCGGCGGTGTCGTCGACCGACAGGGTCGTCTGGGTCGCGTAGGCGACGTTGGCCGGGTCGCGCGGCTGCACGGCCTCGGCGTCGGCGACGCTTTCGATCAGCGTCATGGCGCCGGGCGGCACCTGGCCCATGGTGCCCTCGACCTCCGGATGGCCGGCATGGCCGATCAGCAGCACCTCGCGGCCCTGGAAATGGTGGCGGCTGGCCTCGGAATGGACCTTGCTGACCAGCGGGCAGGTGGCGTCGAGCGCCGCCAGGCCGCGGTCCTCCGCCGCGGCGACCACCGACTTGGCGACGCCGTGGGCCGAGAAGATGACATGGGCCGATTCTTGGCCAGGAAGAGGGGCGGGGATCTCGTCCAGCTCGTCGACGAAGACGGCGCCCTTGGCGCGCAGGCTGTCGACCACATGCTTGTTGTGCACGATCTCGTGGCGCACGTAGACCGGCGCGCCGTAGCGGACCAGGGCCTGCTCGACGATCTGGATCGCCCGGTCCACGCCGGCGCAGAAGCCGCGCGGGCTGGCGAGGAGGACGGTGAGGGCCGGCTTGTCGGACATATGGCCTTGAGGGCTGGTTTGGGTGGGCCGGAGCGCCGGAACGCCGCAAAATGGCGGAAATCCCAGGAAAAACAGGCGACTTGCGCGTTCCTACCCGACAAGGTAGTAACCCACCGGACGCAAACAAGCAATTTCCGCGCGTTTCCGGCGCTTCGGCCTGCCCGAAGCCCTCAAATCCGCTTCTAAAGGACCCGCCCATGGCCGAACCGGCGATGCCGCGCGACAACTACTATGCGGTCGATCTCGAGCCCGGCCAGGAATACTGGTGGTGCGCCTGCGGCTACAGCAAGACCCAGCCGTTCTGCGACGGCTCGCACAAGGGCACCGAGTTCGTCCCGAAGATGATCAAGGTCGGCGAGGCCATGACGTTGTATCTTTGCGGCTGCAAGCGCACCCAGGACGCGCCCTACTGCGACGGCATGCACGCGCTGCTGTAATTTCCGACCGCTTTTCCCCAGGATGGTACCGATGCGTTTCGCCCCCCAGTTGCTCCGCCCGCTTCGCGTCATCCTGCCGCTGCTGCTGATCGGGGGCGCGCTCGCCGCCTGCGATCCCTTCAAGAACAACAACACGCAGTTCGCCTGCCCGCGCTTCGGCGGCCTGGAGACGGCGACCCAGCAGGTCAAGTTCCGCCCCGGCGAAGGCCGCGACCTGACCGACGTCATGTACACGGTGAAGCTCGCCGGCGTGTCGCTGAACTGCGAGTACGACAACAAGGGCGTGGCCATGACCGCGCATGTCGGCTTCTCGCTTGAGCTCGGCGCCGCCAACCCGGACCGCAACGCCAGCTTCGAGTATTTCGTCGCGATCACCGATCCGGACAGCAAGGTGCTGGCGCGGCAGAGCTTCCCAGTGTCGCTCAGCTTCCCGCCCAACGTCGGCTACGTCGAGAAGGCCGACGAGCTCGACCAGCGCATCCCGCTGCCGATCGGCCGTTCCGCCTCGGGCTATCAGGTCATCGTCGGCCTGCAGCTCAGCGAAGCCGAACTGGAATACAACCGCCAGAACGCCACCAAGCGCTGACCGGCGATCCCTGGAGTCGACGAAAAAGGCCCGGATTCCGGGGCCTTTTTCGTTTCACGTCAAAATCCTGTGGATGAAACGATTCCCATGCTGCGCTGCGATTGACCCCTTGGGGCGCTCGTCTACAATGCCCATCTAGCGATCAGACGATCTCTGCGGGAGAGACCGCCGGCTTTGGCCCTGGATTGAAGGGGCAAGGCGCAGGCGGAGCCGAAGGAGCAACCGCCCCGGAAACTCTCAGGCAAAAGAACCGTAGAGGGATGATGCTCTGGAAAGCGGACGTCGCCATGTTTGGCGAAGTCCCACCGACGAGGTAACGCCGTCGCTGTCCCGCCAGGGATGCGATGGACGAATCTTTCAGGTCCGAGGACAGAGGGGGCTGCCAGCACGACTCGCTGGGCAGCCACGACTCTGAATCGGACCGAAGGGATCGCCCACCTTGTCATCTGCCGAACAGTCCGCCGAGACACTCCAGCGCACGTCGCTGCATGCCCTGCATCTTTCGCTCGGCGGCAAGATGGTGCCTTTCGCCGGCTACGACATGCCGGTCCAGTATCCCGACGGGATCATGGCCGAGCATCAGCATTGCCGCGCCCAGGCCGGTCTGTTCGACGTCTCGCACATGGGCCAGGTCCGGCTCACCGGCCCCGATGCCGCGAAAGCTTTGGAAACGCTGGTCCCCGGCGACCTGCAGGCGCTGAAGCCCGGCGAGATGCGCTACACGCTCTTCACCAGCGAGACCGGCGGCATCCTCGACGACCTCATTGTCACCAACGCCGGCGACCATCTCTTCGTCGTCGTCAACGCGGCCTGCAAGGCGCAGGACGTGGCGCACATGAAGGCCAAGCTGCCGCCCTCCATCAAGGTCGAGGAACTGACCGACCGGGCGCTGCTGGCGCTGCAGGGCCCGGCGGCGGCGGCCGTGATGGCGCGCTTCGCCCCCGAGGCCGGCAAGCTGCGCTTCATGACGGCGTCGGCCATGACGGTCAACGGCGTCGCCTGCTTCGTCACCCGCTCGGGCTACACCGGCGAGGATGGCTTCGAGATCTCCGTGCCGAACGGCTCGGCCGAGGCCCTGGCCAAGGCGCTGCTCGCCGAGCCGGAGGTGAAGCCCATCGGCCTAGGCGCGCGCGACACGCTGCGCCTGGAGGCCGGGCTCTGCCTCTACGGCCATGACATCGACCAGGCCACCACGCCCATCGAGGCGGGCCTCGCCTGGGCCGTCGGCAAGCGCCGCCGCGAGGAAGGCGGCTTTCCCGGCGCCGACATGATCCTCGCCCATCTCAAGGGCGGCGCGCCGCGCCGCCGCGTCGGCCTGCGCCCCGAAGGCCGCGCGCCGGCCCGCGAGCACACCGAAATCCACGGCGACGACGAGCGTGCGCTGGGCGAAGTCACCTCCGGCGGCTTCGGCCCCACGGTCGGCGGCCCCATCGCCATGGGCTACGTCGAAGCCGCCTACGCCAAGCCCGGCACCATCGTGCAGCTCGTCGTGCGCGGCACGCCGCGCCCGGCGCAGGTCGTGGCCATGCCTTTCGTGCCCAACCGCTATTTCAAACCCTAGACGCGAGACCCATCCCATGAGCGAGACGAAATACACGCAAGAACACGAATGGATCCGTGTCGAGGGCGACGTCGGCACCGTCGGCATCACCGACTATGCCCAGGGCCAGCTCGGCGACGTGGTCTATGTCGAGCTGCCGGCCGTCGGCAAGGCGGTGAAGCAGGGCGGCGACATGGCCGTGGTCGAATCGGTGAAGGCGGCGAGCGAAGTCTACGCCCCCGTCAGCGGCGAGGTCGTCGGCGTGAACGACGCGCTGACCGGCGCGCCCGAGACCGTCAACGCCGACGCGGCCGGCAAGGGCTGGTTCGTCAAGATCAAGCTCGGCGACAGGAGCCAGCTCGACGCCCTGATGGACGAAGCCGCCTACAAGAAATTCCTATCTGATCTCGGCTAAGGCCAAAGGACGAAGACCCATGCGCTACCTGCCGCTCACCGCCGACGACCGCCGCGCCATGCTGGGCGCCATCGGCGCCAAAACCATCGACGACCTCTTTGTCGACGTGCCAGTCTCGGCGCGGCTGGCCAAGCCGGTCGACCTGCCGCCCCACGCGGGCGAGCTGGAAGTGGAGCGCGCCTTGAGCGCGCTCGCCGCCAAGAACCTGGCGGCGGGGCAGGCCCAGGCGAGCTTCGTGGGCGCCGGGGCCTATCGCCATCATGTGCCCGCCGCCGTCGACCACCTGATCCAGCGCGGCGAGTTCCTGACGGCCTACACGCCCTATCAGCCGGAAATCTCGCAGGGCACCCTGCAGATGCTGTTCGAATTCCAGAGCCAGGTGGCGCTCGTCACCGGCATGGAAGTGGCGAACGCCTCCATGTACGACGGCGCGACCTCGGCGGCCGAAGCGGTGCTGATGGCGCGGCGCACGGTGAAGCGCGAGAAGGTGGTGCTCTCCGCAGCGCTCCATCCGCACTATCGCGAGACGATCCAGACCTTCGCGCGCTACAGCGACGGCGAGATCGTCGTGAACGCGCCCGATCCGACCAAGGACGAAGACCTCGCGGCGCTCATCGACGAGCAGACTGCCTGCCTCGTCGTGCAGAACCCCGACGTCTTCGGCCGCATCCGCGATCTCTCGCCGCTCGCCCGCGCGTGCCAGGCCAAGGGCGCGCTGCTGGTCGCGGTGGTCACGGAAGTCGTCTCGCTCGGCGCCATCGTGCCGCCCGGCGAGATGGGCGCAGACATCGTGGTGGCCGAGGGCCAGTCCATCGGCAACGGCCTCAACTTCGGCGGGCCCTATGTCGGCCTGTTCGCCACGCGCGAGAAATACATCCGCCAGATGCCGGGCCGCCTCGCCGGCCAGACGGTCGACGCCGACGGCAAGCGCGGCTTCGTGCTGACGCTCTCGACGCGCGAGCAGCATATCCGCCGCGAGAAGGCGACCAGCAACATCTGCACCAATGCCGGCCTCTGCGCGCTCGCCTTCACCATCCACATGGCGCTGCTGGGCAGCGAGGGCCTGCGCCAGCTGGCGCGGCTCAACCATGCCAAGGCCGTGCAGCTCGCCGACCGGCTCGCGGGCGTATCCGGCGCGAAGCTGCTCAACGACAGCTTCTTCAACGAATTCACCGTCCGCCTGCCGAAGCCGGCGGCGCCGGTCGTCGAGGCGCTCGCCGCCAAGGGCATATTGGCCGGCGTGCCGCTCTCGCGGCTCTATCCGGGCGAGGCCAAGCTCGCCAACGACCTGCTCGTCGCCGTCACCGAGACGACGACCGAGGAGCAGATGGATCTTCTCGTCTCCGGCTTGAAGGGAGCGCTGTGATGCCCGACTTTACGCATGATGCGCGCAACACGCACAAGGACAGCCCGGCCGTGATCGGCGCCCATCCCGGCACCGCGACCGGCAACCGCGCCCTGATGATCGAGGAGCAGCTGCTGTTCGAGCAAGGCGAGCCGGCGCGCTGCGGCGTCGATCTGCCCGAGCCGCCGAAGGTCGCGGACCGTTTGGGCGGCCTGGCACGCAAGAGTGATCTCGGTTTGCCGGGCCTCTCGGAGCCGCAGGTCATCCGCCACTTCACGCGCCTGAGCCAGAAGAACTACTCGATCGACACGGGCCTGTTCCCGCTCGGCTCCTGCACCATGAAGCACAACCCGCGCCTCAACGAGAAGCTGGCGCGCCTGCCGGGCTTCGGCGACCTGCATCCGATGCAGCCGGTCTCCACCGTGCAGGGCGCGCTGGAGCTGATCGACACCCTCGCCCATTGGCTCAAGACGCTCACCGGCATGCCCGCCGTCGCCATGACGCCCGCCGCCGGCGCGCACGGCGAGTTCTGCGGCCTGCTGACCATCCGCGCCGCCCACGAGGCCAAGGGCGACGCGCGCCGGCGCGTGCTGGTGCCCGAATCGGCGCACGGCACCAACCCGGCGACGGCGGCGGCCTGCGGCTACGAGGTCGAATCGATCCCGGCGACGCCGCGCGGCCGCGTCGACCTCGAAGCGCTGAAGGCCAAGCTCGGCCCCGACGTCGCCGCCATCATGGTGACGAACCCGAACACCTGCGGCCTCTTCGAGGACGAGGTGATCGCCATCGCCAAAGCGGCGCACGACCATGGCGCCTACTTCTACTGCGACGGGGCCAACTTCAACGCCATCGTCGGCAAGGTGCGGCCGGCCGACCTCGGCGTCGACGTCATGCACATCAACCTGCACAAGACCTTCTCGACGCCGCATGGCGGCGGCGGCCCCGGCGCCGGCCCGGTGGTGCTGACGGCGGCCTTGGCGCCCTACGCGCCGACGCCCTGGGTCGTGCATGGGCCGAATGGGTTCGAGCTGATCGAGACGCCGGCAGGCGCCGCCAAGGCGTCCGTCGGCCGCCTCAAGGCCTTCCACGGCCAGATGGGCATGTTCGTGCGCGCCCTCGCCTACATGATGAGCCACGGCAGCGACGGCCTGCGCCAGGTCGCCGAGGATGCCGTGCTCAACGCCAACTACCTGCTGGCGCGCCTGCGCGACGTCATGAGCCCGGCCTTCGGCGACGGTCCCTGCATGCATGAGGCGCTGTTCGACGACAAGTTCCTCGACGGCACCGGCGTCTCCACGCTCGACTTCGCCAAGGCGCTGATCGACGAAGGCTTCCACCCGACGACGATTTACTTCCCGCTCGTGGTGCATGGCGCGATGCTGATGGAGCCGACGGAGACCGAGAGCAAGGAAAGCCTCGACCAGTTCGTCATGGCGCTGCGCTCGCTCGCCGAGAAGGCCAAGGCGGGCGAGGAGGCCTTCTTCCACGCCGCGCCGCGCCTGACGCCGCGCCGCCGGCTGGACGAGACGGCGGCGGCCCGCAAGCCGGTCCTGCGCTGGCGCCCGCCGGCCCCGGCGCAGGCGGCGGAATGACCTGCGTTTCGCCCCGCAATCCCTGACGAAAAACCCCGCCTTTCCGGCGGGGTTTTTTTATATGGAGTGGTCGGTTTTTCATCCTGGGGAAAGGCAATCTTTCCTGTCCGTGAATTGACAGTGTCATGGGCCAGGCAGACCATGTGCTCAGAAAAACATCATGAGGGAGACGCACATGGCGACCGACCATAAGCCTCGGCACGGCCACGACGATCACGACTGGCACGCCGACGACTACGTCCAGGAATGGTACGACAAGAACGAGAAGCGCGAGGAGCGCGGCGACATGCTGCGTGCGCTCATCGCGGCCAACGCGCCCTATCCGAAGGACGCGCCCTTGCGCGTGATGGACGTCGGCGGCGGCTACGGCTTCGTCACCGGCGAGCTGCTGAAGATCTTCCCGCGCGCCGAGGTGACGCTGCAGGACTATTCGCAGCCCATGCTGGACCGCGCGCGCGACCATCTGAAGGCCCATGCCGGCCAGATCCACTATGCGCTGAGCGACCTTACCGACCCGACCTGGGCCAAGAAGGCCGTGGCCGAAGCCGGCGGAAAGCCGTTCGACCTGGTGGTCTCCTCCATCGCCATCCACAACCTGCGCGACCATGGCAAGATCGGCGCCGTCTACAAGGCGGTGAAGGACGTGCTGGTGCCGGGCGGCTGGTTCCTCAACGCCGACCACTTCGTCCATTCCGGCGGCAACGACGCCCACATCAAGATGATGCAGGACGCGGGCTACAAGCATGTCGCCTTGGTCGATGACGAGGGCCATTCGCCGCTGATGAAGGGCCAGGCCTAGCCACTCTCCGATTCTCCGCGACGCGTTCCGGCGACGGTTCTTTCTGGGAATCTTGTCGCCGGGAACGTCGCCGGAGCGGTCTCGTTCCTCCTGTGGGTGGGGTTCACGCATAGGAGGGATATTTTCATGCGATTTTTCCGCACAGCATCCGGTTCGACCTTGCTTGCCGCAGCGCTCGCCGCAGGCATGGCCTCCGGGATAGGCGCATCCACGGCCTTCGCCCAGCCGGCGCCGAATGCCGCGCCGGCCAGTCGCGCTTCGCAGGGCACGCCGCCGTCCGCCGCCGCGGCCGACATCAGCGGCCAGGATCTCAAGACCTTCGCCGTCGCGGCGCTCGAGGTGAAGAAGATCAACGACAGCTACCGTCCGCGCTATCAGTCCGCCGACACGCCCGAGGCCAAGCAGCAGGTGCAGAAGGAAGCGACCGACAAGATGGCCGCCGCCGTGCAGGACAAGGGGCTGACGGTCGACAAGTACAACCAGATCGTGCACGTCGCCCAGGCCGACCCCGAGGTGGCGCAGCAGATCGACGACTACGCCAAGCAGGCCAAATAGCGTCCCTGGCGCTTCGTCCATGGCAGGCGACGCCCGCAAGGCCAAGGCGGCTTTGCGGGCGTCGTCCTGCCCGGAGTGCCGGCTCAGAGGCCTGAAGGGAACGTCACCCGGCGGCCTCCTGTTGGCTATACTGACGGCCGGGATGACCTCCCACCATCGACAGAACGACAACGGAACAGGGAAACCCTCATGTCGTCCGCACGCGGGACCGCCTTCGCGACCTTCGTCGCCTCCATGCTCGTCCTTTCCCACGCCTGGGCCCAGGCGCCCGAGCCGCAGCCGCCGGGCGAGTCGATCTCGCCGGGCCTCACCCATCCGCAGGCGGTCGACGACGAGGACCTGCGGCGCTTCGCCGCCGCCACCGCCAAGATCCGCATCGTCGATCGCGAATACACCAAGAAGAAGGACGGCAAGTCCGGCGCCGACCTGACGGCGCTGTCGGAGGCCGAGGAGAAGGACAAGCAGGCCGCCGTCGGCGAGGCCGGCCTGACCGTCGTCATGTACAACGCCATCTCCAAGGCGATCCAGCACGACCCCGTCCTGGCGAAGAAGGCCTACGACTACATCTACAAGGCGCCGGTGAAGTAGTCGGGCGTCAAACAGGTCGTCATCCTCGGGCTTGGCCCGAGGATCCAGGAGCCGGCGCTCAGGCGGATGAGAGATGGACCCTCGGGTCAAGCCCGAGGGTGACGGCAAAGCAAATGCCCCAACGAAAAAAGCCCCGCCGGAACCGGCGGGGCTTTTGTTTCGGCGGAAGGCGCTGCGCTTAGTGCAGCTTCTTCGGCAGCTCGCTGATGGCGGCGTCGACCAGGGCCGTCGCCTTGTTGCCGTCGAGGTTCTTCTGGATCAACTCGCGGGTTGCGGCCAGGGCGACGTCGACGGCGGCGTTGCGCACGTCTTCGATGGCGCGGGCTTCGGCCTGGGCGATCTTGTCGATGGCCAGCTGCTCGCGGCGCTTGAGGGCGGCGGCCGACTCGGCGGCGGCTTCCTCGCTCAGGCGCTTCGCTTCGGCTTCGGCGTTGGCGATGATGTCTTCGGCCTCCTTGAGGGCCTCGCGGCTCTTGCGCTGGTAGGAGGCGAGCAGGGCCTGGGCTTCGTCGCGCAGGCGGGTGGCTTCCTCGATCTCGACCTCGATCTTGGACGAGCGGGCGTCGAGCGCGGCGCCGATCTTGCGGCCCACGGGGCGGGCGAGCAGGCCGACGAAGAGGGCGAAGGAGACGGCGAGCCAGAATTCCGGATCGGACAGCAGCGAGCCGCCATGTTCGGCGGCGGCTTCGCCAGTGGCGGCGAGGGCGGAGGAGATGAACATGCTCAAGGGCCCTCGTTAATTGCTTTTGGCGCGCGCGGCGGACTGCACGGCGGCGTCGGCCGAGGCGGCGTCGATGTCCTGGCCGAGCAGCTTGCGCACGGCCTCGCGGGCGATCTCGGCGGCGATGGTCTGGGTGTGCGACAGGGCGCCGGCGCGGGCGGCGGCGATCTTGTCCTCGGCGTCCTTGGTCTGGGCGGCGAGCTTGGCGGCCAGGGCCTGCTGGCGCGCGGTCGCGTCCTTGGCGGCGCGGTCGGCGGCGGCGGCGGTCATGGCGTGGGCCTTGGCGCGGCTCTCGGCCAGGGCCTTCTCGTAGGCCTGCTTCGCGGTCTCGGCTTCCAGCCGCAGGGCGGCGGCCTTGTCGAGGTTGCCGTCGATGCGCTTCTTGCGCTCCTCGAGCACGTCGCCGATGCGCGGCAGGGCGAGCTTCGCCATCAGCACGTAGAGGAGAATGAATGTGATCGCCAGCCAGACGAGCTGGGGGGCGAAGGAAGAAGGATCGAGTTGCGGCACGGGCGTGCGGCTCCTTAGGGAAGAGCGGTGTGCTGAAACGCGTGGCGGAAAACGAAGCGGGCCCGGCTTTCAGGCCGGGCCCGCGGAACGTCTTAGCCGAACAGGATCAGGAACGCGATCAGCAGGGCGAACAGCGCGATGGCTTCGACCAGCGCGAAGCCCAGCATCGTGAACGGAAACACGATCGGGCGGGCGGCCGGGTTGCGGGCGACCGACGTGATGAACGCGGAGAAGATGTTGCCGATGCCGATGCCAACGCCGAAGAGGCAGATAACGGCAAGACCAGCGCCGATGTATTTAGCAGCCTGAACGTCCATGATTTTCAACTTTTCTCAGGTTAGGGGTGGGGCGGACTTTAAGGGGTGACTCAGTGCAGGTGAATCGCGTCGTGCAGGTACAGGCAGGTCAGCACCGTGAAGACGTAGGCCTGCAGGAACGCGACGAGCAATTCGAGGATGAACAGCGCGACGATGATCGCCATCGGCGCCACGCCGGCGATGCCGAGCACGACGATGAAGCCGGCGAACACCTTCAGCATGGTGTGGCCCGCCATCATGTTGGCGAACAGTCGCAGCGACAGGGTCACCGGGCGGGTCAGGTAGGAGATCAGCTCGATCGGGATCAGCAGCGGCGCCATGTACACGGGCGCGCCGTTCGGCATGAAGTAGGTGAAGAACTTGAAGCCGTGCTTCCAGATCGCGACGACGGTGACGCCGAGGAACACCAGGGCGGCCAGCGCGAAGGTGACGATGATGTGGCTCGTCACCGTGAAGGCGTAGGGCACCAGGCCGATGGTGTTGGCGAACAGGATGAACATGAACAGCGTGAAGACGAAGGGGAAGAAGGCGCGCCCTTCGCGGCCGACGTTCTCGCGCAGCAGCCCGGCGATGAACTCGTAGCTCAGCTCCGCCATCGACTGCCAGCGGCCCGGCACCAGCGCGCGGCGGCGCATGCCGACGGTCAGGAACAGCGTGACGGCGGCGATGACCACCAGCATGAACAGGGAGGAGTTGGTGAAGGACGCGTTGACGCCGCCCACTTCCAGGGGAACGATCGTCTTGATCTCGAACTGCTCAAGAGGTCCGGCCACGGTCCACTCATTCTTTTGGGCGCTGGCCTCCTGGGGAAGCCGCACCGGTTGCTCTAGCGCGGCTCGAAGAAGCCGCGCGGGGTCATCTCGCGTGGGAACAGATTACTGGACTGCGCCCTTATCGGCGCAAGTACGCGCGCCGTTTTTATTTGTTCGGCGCGGGCAGAACCGCGCCGGTCATTCTTCCTTGCCGTCGGCGTCCGTCGGTTTCGGCTTGGCGTTCGGGTTCAAGCTCCCGCCCGGTTGGGCCATCCGTCCAGTGGCGCGGTAGACGTTGAGGATTCCGGCGGCCGATCCCAGCAGGAAGAACAGGATCAACAACCATGGCTTGGTCCCAAGCCATCGATCGAGCAGCCATCCGATGCCGGTTCCCACCGCGACGGCCGAAACCATCTCGATGCCGATCCGAAGCACGAGCCCCATGCCGGAAAGATCGGCCCCGCCCTGACCGGCGCCCTGACCCGGGTCCCTGGTGCGTCTTGCGCGTCTTATGCGCGCGCCCAGGTCTTCGAGTGTCGGGCCTTGCCGATTAGGATCGTCGGGAGGAGGCGAAGAATGACTGTCGGTCATGCAAATCGCGCAAACGCCCTCGCTGCCACTGCCGCAGCAAAGCGCGCGCACCATAAGGTTTGCGGGGCTTTCCTGTCAACGCGGAAATGGAACAGCCGTTCCCTATCCAGCGGCTTGAATTCGTTGAAGAAAAGCCGTCCCGGAACGGTCCTTTGAGGCCCCTGCGGCGCGGCTGCCGGACGGGCCAAACAAAAGGCCCCGCCGAAGCGGGGCCGATTGCCGGAAATTGGGCGCTGGAAGCTCACGCGAGGGCCCCCCGAGCCGTCAGGCGATCGCGCGGAGATGGCTGACGCCCTTGAGGTCGACCGAGACCAGCTGGGAGACGCCGCGCTCGGGCATGGTGACGCCGAACAGGCGGTCCATGCGGGCCATGGTGTGGCGGTGGTGGGTGATGACCAGGAAGCGGGTGTTGGCGCGCCGGCCGATCTCCTCCACCAGGTTGCAGAACCGGGTGATGTTGGAGTCGTCGAGCGGCGCGTCCACTTCGTCCAGCACGCAGATCGGCGCCGGATTGGTCATGAACACGGCGAACAGCAGGGCGGTGGTCGTCAGGGCCTTCTCGCCGCCCGAGAGCAGCGACAGGACCTGCAGCTTCTTGCCCGGCGGCGAGGCCATGATCTCCAGGCCGGCCTCGAGCGGGTCTTCCGCCTCGGTCAGCTGCAGATGGGCGGTGCCGCCGCCGAACAGGCGGGTGAACAGCTCCTGGAAATGGGTGTTCACGGCCTCGAAGGCGGCCAGGAAGCGCTCGCGGCCCTCGCGGTTGAGCTCGTTGATGCCCTGGCGGAGGCGGGCGATGGCCTGGACCAGGTCCTCGCGCTCGCTCTGCATGCCGGTGACCTTCTCCTCGAGCTCGGTCGCCTCGACCTCGGCGCGCAGGTTGACCGGGCCCATGTTGTCGCGCTCGCGCACCAGGCGCTCGAAGCGCGCCTCGGCGGCGGCCTGGTCCTGCAGCTCGTCCTCGGCCACTTCGGCGATGGCGAGCAGGCCCTCGGGGGCGCACTGCAGCTTCTCGGTGATGCGCTCGGCGAGGTCGGTGAGAATCTGCTGCGACGTGCCGACGACGCCTTCGCCGCGCACGCGCTCCTCGCGGGCGGTGGCGAGCCTGGTTTCGGTCGACTTCAGGGCGCGGTCGGAGACGGTCTGCGCCGTCTCGGCGGCGGCCAGGGCGTCGGCGGCCTGCTGGCGCAGGGCTTCGGCCTCGCCGATCTGGTCCTCGAGCAGGTGGCGCTCCTCGGCGATCTGCTCGGGGCGGGCGGCCAGTTCGGCCAGCTCGGCGTCGTTCGTCTCCTTGCGTTCGGCGAACTCGGCGAGCTGCTGCATGGCGTTGTCGGCGCGGCCCTGCCATGAGGCGCGCTCGTGGGCGATGGTCTGCAGGCGCTGGCGGCGGCCTTCGGCCTCGCGGGCGAGCAGGTCGTAGGCGCGCTGGCGCTCGCCCTGCTGGCCGCGCAGCTCGGCGAGCTGGGCGCGCAGCTCGGCGACCTTCTCGCGGCCGCCCTGCTCGTCGGGCAGGCCGGCCTGGGCGGCGCGGTCGGCTTCGAGCGCGGCGCTGGCCTCGGTGAAGTCGGCGGTCAGGCGGGCCAGCGCCTCTTCGGCGGCGGCGAGCTTGGACGAGGCGGCGGCGTCGGCCTGGCTCAGCTTGTTGTGCTGGATGCGCTTCTCGTCGAGCGTGCGCTCGGCGGTGCGGCTGGCGTCGCGCAGGTTGCGCTCCAGCTCGGCCGCCGCTTCGGCGGCGTCGCGCGCTTCCTTGTAGGTGTCGCGCGCCAGTTCGAGCGCCTGCTCGGCGCCTTCGACTTCGCCGCGCAGCGCCTTCAGGCGGTTGCGCTGGGTCAGGCGGGCGGCGGCGGCGGTCGTGGTCCCGGCGGCGACGGTGTAGCCGTCCCAGCGCCAGAGCGCGCCCGAGCGGCTGACGAGACGCTGGCCGAGCGCGAGCTCGGAGGAGAGCGCCTTGCCCTGCTCGTCGTTCTCCACCAGGCCGATCTGGCCGAGGCGGCGGGCGAGGGCCGAAGGCGCTTCGACATAGTCGGCGAGCGGACGCAGGCCGCCTGGCAGCGCGCGCGGATCGTGCAGCGGCGGCAGGGTGCGCCAATGGATGGGCGCCGCCTCGTCGGCCGGCGCCGTCAGGTCGTCGCCGAGCGCCACGCCGAGCGCGGTCTCGAAGCCCGGCTGCACGGTGAGTGCGTCGATCAGCGGCGGCCACAGGTCGTTGTCGGACATGGCGAGCACGTCGCCGAGCGCCTTTTCCTCGGCGCGCAGGCGCGCGGCGGCGGATTCGGCGGTCTGCAGCTCGTCGCGCTTGGCGCTGGCGGCGCGGTCGGCGTCGAGGCGCGCGCTTTCGGCGCTGGCGCCCTCGGCGCGGGTGTTCTCGAGCGCGGCTTGCGCTTCCTCGGCGGCGGCGGCGGCTTCGGCGAGCGCGGCCTGGTCGATGGCGTCCGCCGCGGCGATCTCGCGCTCGCGCGTCGCCTGGGCGATGCGCTCGGCGAGGCGGGCGTGGCGGCCTTCGGATTCGCCGAGGCGGCGGGCGATCTCGCGGCGCTGCGCCTCGATGGCGGCGACTTCTTCCGTCGTGCGCGTCAGGGCCGTCTCGGCTTCGGCCGTGGCAGCCTTGGCCTCTTCGAGCGCGGCGACGGCGGACTCGATCTCGATGGCCTCGTTGGCGCGGGCTTCGTCGAGCAGCTTGCTCTCGGCGTCGAGGCGCGCGATGGCCTCGTCGGCGTCCTGGGCGCGGGCCTGCTCGCGCGAGATGTCGGCGGCGAGCTGCGACAGGCGGCGCTCGCAGGCTTCGCGCGCGGCGTTGATGCGGGCTTCCTCGGCCTGCAGCTGCTCGCGGGCGACCAGCAGGCGCTGCAGCTTGGCGGCGGCCTCGGCCTCGTATTCGCGCAAGGGCGGCAGGGAGGCGGCGGCCTCGGCCTGGGCGGTGGCGGCGATGCCGGCCTCGCGCGTCAGCTCCTCGACCAGCGTCTCGGCGGCGGCGTGGCGGGCGTTGGCCTCTTCGAGCGCCTTCGTCGCGACGGTCCAGCGCAGGTGCAGGACCTGCGCCTCGGCCTTGCGGATATGGTCCGACAGGTTGCGGTAGCGCGTCGCCTGGCGGGCCTGCTTCTTCAAGGACTGGTGCTGGGCGTCGAGCGCGGCGATGACGTCGTCGAGGCGGGCCAGATTGGCTTCGGCGGCGCGCAGGCGCAGCTCGGCTTCATGGCGGCGCGAATAGAGGCCGGTGATGCCGGCCGCTTCTTCCAGGATGGCGCGGCGCTCGGTCGGCTTGGCGGCGATGACGGCGCCGACCTGGCCTTGGCTGACGATGGCGGTCGAGCGCGAGCCCGAGGCGGCGTCGGCGAACAACAGCTGCACGTCGCGGGCGCGCACGTCGCCGCCGTTGATCTTGTAGGCCGAGCCTTCGCCGCGGTCGATGCGGCGCGTCACTTCCAGGTCGGGGTTCTCGTTGAAGGCGGCCGGCGCCGTGCGGTCGCTGTTGTCGAGGGTGATCGTCACCTCGCAGTTGTTGCGCGCCGGGCGGTTGGACGTGCCGCCGAAGATGACGTCGTCCATCTCGCCGCCGCGCAGCTGGCGCGCCGAATGTTCGCCCATGGCCCAGCGCAGCGCGTCGACGATGTTCGACTTGCCGCAGCCGTTGGGGCCGACGACGCCGGTCAGGCCGGGCTCGATCAGGAGCTCGGTCGGATCGACGAAGGACTTGAAGCCGGACAGCCGGAGCTTGGTGAACTGGACCAATGTGCCCCCTCGTTACAGTTGGGTCATCGTTGACGCGAAAGAAGGACGCGCGGTGAACTCAAAGCGGCGCGCCCAGGCGGGCGGGCCTTACTTGGACGCGAGAATGGGATCGAGGATCGCGCGCAGCTGTTCGATGGGCACGCCGCTGTAGCGCCCGCCATCGATGAACAGGGTCGGCGTGCCGGTGACGTTGTAGGTCTTCTCGCCCTCGAGCGCCGACGCCAGCACGACCTGCTCGACGGACTTGTCGGTCAGGCAGGCCTTGAACTGGTCGTCCGACATGCCGCCGATCTTGCCGACGGCGGCGAGGCCCTCGAGCGGATCCTTGGCGGTGGCCCACTGCACCTGGCGGGTGAACAGCAGGTCGATGAAGCCGAAATAGCGCTCCGGGCCGGCGCAATGGGCCATCATGGCCGCGCGCAGCGCCAGGCCGTCGAGCGGGAAGTCGCGGTAGACCAGGTTGACCAGGCCCTTGTCGATATATTCCGTCTTCAGCGCCGGCAGGATGTTGACGGCGAAATTGGCGCAGTGCGGGCAGGTCAGCGAGGCATATTCGTAGATGGTGAGCTTGGCGTCCGGGCTGCCGAGGACCATGTCGTCGGGCTTGACCGTGAAGGTCATGGCGCCGCTGGCGGCGGCCGGGGTGGACTGCAGGCGGGGCGTGGTCGACTGCTGGGCGGCGGCGGAAGAGGTCGCGCCATTGGTCGCGGCAACCGGCGCCGGAGCGCTCACGCTGACCGTGCCGAACTTCTCATAAGCGGCGAAACCGACCACGGCCACAGCCGCGACGACGCCTAAAATCACCAACATGTTACGCATCTGATTCTCCGAGACACAAGATATAGCGGGTCCGCCTCAGTCGTCCAGCAAACGAGTCGGGGCGGCGGCACCTCCCGGCCAGACTCTTGTGGATAAGCATTCGGTCCTCCACGGCTCTGTGGAAAACCTGCCGATCCGGCATTTAGGGCGCTTTATTCAGGAAACCGACTCACCGGAAAGCCGATGAGCAGGCGGCCTGGGAATATAGTCAGCGGCCCTTGGTCTTGATCGCGGCGCCCAGGCGGGCGAGGGCCGCGCGCAGGTCGCCATCCTCGATGTTGGCGTCTTCATGGACGGCGACGTCTTCCGCCAGGGCCTTGGCGGGCCTCGCCGCGGCTTTCGCCTTGGCGCGGGGCGCGACGCGGCCGTGCAGGATCTTGATCTGCGCCACGGCGGGATAGCCGAAGTAGCCGTTGATGCGCTCGATAACCTGGGGCGACAGATGTTGCAACTCGGGCGCGAAGGCGCTCTCGCAGGTGACGTGCAGGGTGCCGGCGCGGCGGTCGTTGCGCGGGAAGGCGATGCGCTCGGGCGAGGTGTGGCGGCCCAGCATGTCGCCGACGATGGCCGGCCAGTCGGTCAGGATGCCGGCCTCGGCGAAGCCGCGCGTCTTGAAGATGGGCGCGGTGATCGGCGGCAGGGTGGCGGCAAGGCTGCGCAGGCCCCGGCGCTGCGGCGGCTGCTTCGGCATGGGGGATTTGGCGGGAGACTTGGGGGCCGTGCTCATGTCCGCTATCGTACCCGGCCATGAGCGCAGCGACAAACCCGCGAAAATCCTCTCCCAAGAACGTGACGGCCAAGCGCGCGGCGAAACCTGCGGCTGGTTCTGCGCGCGGCCGCGATTCCGCCGAATCGGCAATGTCCGCCAGGGTCTTGCGCTGGTACGACCGCCATCGCCGCGTGCTGCCCTGGCGCGCCCTGCCGGGCGAGGCCGCCGATCCCTACAAGGTCTGGCTGTCGGAGATCATGCTGCAGCAGACCACGGTGGCTGCCGTCGGGCCCTATTTCCGCGCCTTCGTGTCGCGCTGGCCGACGGTCGGCGACCTCGCCGCCACGCCGCTCGACGACCTGCTCGCCGCCTGGGCCGGCCTCGGCTACTACGCGCGCGCCCGCAACCTGCATGCCTGCGCGCGACATGTGCGCGACGAGCTGGGCGGCGTCTTCCCCGACACGCTCGAAGGCCTGCTGGCGCTGCCGGGCGTCGGCCCCTACACGGCGGCGGCCGTCGCCGCAATCGCCTTCGACCTGCCGGCGGCGGCGGTCGACGGCAACGTCGAGCGCGTCGTCTCGCGTCTCCATGCGGTGACCGCGCCGCTGCCCGCGAGCCGCCCCGAGCTGCGCCGGCTGGCCGAGGCGCTGGTGCCGCAGCGGCGCGCCGGCGACTTCGCACAGGCGATGATGGATCTCGGCGCGACGATCTGCACGCCGCGCAGCCCGGCCTGCGCGATCTGCCCGCTGAGCGAGGACTGCGCCGGGCGCAGGCAGGGCATCCAGGCCGAGCTGCCGAAGAAGGCGGCGAAGAAGGCGCGGCCCTTCAAGCGCGCCGCCGCCTTCTGGATCGTGAAGGGAGGCGACGTGCTGCTGCGCCGCCGCGCGCCGAGCGGCCTGCTCGGCGGCATGCTGGAAGTGCCGTCGAGCGCATGGCACGAGGGCGATCTCGACCTCAAGGCGGCCGAGGCGGAAGCGCCGCTGCAACTAAAGTGGGTCACGCTGCCCGGCGTCGTGCGCCACGGCTTCACGCATTTCGAGCTGGAGTTCACCGTGCTCGCCGCCCACGCGCGGCCGGGCGTCAACACGCCGGAGGATTGCATCTGGTGGCCGCGCGCGAAGATCGCCGAGGCGGGCCTGCCGACGGTGTTCGCCAAGATCGCCAAGCACGCGCCGGGCTGAGTCTTTCGCGCAACGAGAAAGGGCGTCGCTGCCGGCGACGCCCTTTTCGTCTGCGTGGCGTTTATGTCGCTTCGTTCACTCGTATCCCATCGCCACGCGGGCCTTGCGCATGATCTCCGGCGGCGTGTCGTAGACGGCGGCGACGAGGCGCTGGATCTCCTCGCCGGGGGAGGGCTCGATGTCGAAGCCGCGCGCCGACATCTCCTTGCGCAGCTCCGGATCGTTGATCGCGCTCATGAAGGCGCCGCGCAGGGCGTTGATGCGTTCGGGCGGCACGGTGGCGCCCGTCACGAAGGGGCGGCCGAACTGCTCCTGCATGTCGTAGAGCGTCAGAATCTGCCGTTCCTCCTCGGTCTTGGCGAAGTCGACGGCGGCGGGCACGCCGACCATCTCCTTCAAGTCGGGCGGGATGGGCTTCGAGCCCTGGTGCGACAGGCCGCGCACGAAGTTGCTGGTGAACCATTCGGGCTTCGTCGCGATGACGTTGAGGTAGCTGGCGCCGCACAGGCCCTGCACCTCGCCGCGATCCACCGCCAGGAAGATGTCAGCGTTGCCGGGGTAGCCGGTGACGATCTTCACCTTCATGCCGAGCACGTTCTTCAGCAGCGAGGCGTATTCGCGCGTCGACGAGGCGCCGTTGGAGGCGCCGAGCACCATTTCCTTGTCGTAGGCGTCGGCGAAGGTCTTCACCTGGGCGTCGGTGCGGATGAAGCAGCCCTCGACGTTGGGGCTGGCGTTGCCGAGATAGGCGAACTTCAGCTCCTTCGAGCCCTTGCTGGGATCGCCGAGCACGGGATCGACGATCACCGTCGGATGGATGCCGCCGACGTAGGTGCCGTCCTGCGGCGAATTGACCGCGACCTTGGCCGCCGCCGTGTAGCCGCCGGCGCCCGGCAGGTTCTGCGGCACCACGGCTGGATTGCCGGGAATGTACTTCGCCATGTACTTGCCGACGGTGCGGCCGAAATAGTCGAAGCCGCCGCCGGTCGCCGAGCCGATCATCATGTAGACGGTGTTGCCCTTGTAGAACTCGACGACCTTCTTGTCGGACGGCGCCGACGCCGTCTGCGTGGATTGCGCATGGGCCGCCGTGTGCGCCGTCATCATCAGCAGGGAACATCCGACGACGCCGAGAAATGTCTTGTGCATGCTCTACTCCATCTCATGCCAATTGAATTGAGCAGTGGGAAGGCGAGTCACGAAAAGCTGGGGAATGTCGACTTCGAAGGCCGCGAACGGCTCTTTCACGATGGCGGGCGCGATTCGTCCGCCGTGGAGGCTTGCACTGCACGCTCGTCCGGTCCGGCGGCCGGGCAGAAGTGACGCTCAGCGCCGCGCGGCGGCGCTGTCGGCTAGCACTCGACCGCCGCGACGCGCGGCAGCCATCGACGCGAAACGAAGCAAGCGCCATGCCAGTGCCGATGTCGGATGCGCGCGACGCCGCAAGGCGCGGCGGTGGCGGCGACGCGGACGCGACTGGTGAAGCTGCTGCAATGAAGCGACTGATTGATATTGCGCGACGATCTGCGCGCTGACGCGGTCCGCAACTCTGGTAAGCGCGTTCGCGGTCCGGCGGCTATGCCGCGCGGCGCGATGCCGTGGCGTCTCGCCCTCGACGCGATGCGAAATGAGGGCCTGCACAGGATAGGGCATCTGTCCGCGCGGCGGGCAGAAAATCGCTCAGGGGGCAGGCGAGCAACTAAAAATCATAAGTATTCGTCCTAATAAATCTTGCCGATTAATTATGCATCGCGCCGGGAATTTGTATGGAAACGCTTGGTTTTTCTACGTTGACTCAAAAGAAGAACCGTACCGATAATCTGAGTGCTTAGATCATCCGGCCCACGCCGCCGGAACCGAACGACGTGCATCGAATTACGCGTGCATAACAACTAAGCGTGCATAACGGCGCAGCGCGTCGCTCGGCGCACCGCGCCCGCTCCCGATAGATATCGAGCTTTTTTCAAATCTATAAAAAGGGACGTGCAAAATGGCATTAAGCAAGCTGCGACTCGAGACGACCGCCCCCTTCCAGGGCCTGGCGGAGCTCGTCGCCTACGATGAAGGCCTCTTCGCGAAGGAGGGCATCGAGATCGAGTGGATGGATCGCGAGAAGGGCGTCGACAAGAGCCCCCAGATGCATATCACCGACCACAAGGACACTTCGCGCTTCCTCAGCCACGGCAAGATGATGGAGCAGGGCAAGGCCGACCTCTACAACGCCTGCGAATGGGGCAACTATTCGCGCGTCGAGACGTCGAAGGTCGGCAGCCGCCAGGTCGGGCGCCGCTCGATCGTCACCTTCGCCGCCCTCGTGGTGCGCCCGGAGTCGCCGGTGCAGACGCCGCAGCAGTTCGCCAACGTGCCGATCGGCGTGCCGATGTATTCGGGCACCCACTATCTATGCCTGCAGATGCTCGAAGGCTTCGTGCCGCGCGACATGATCAAGATCGGCCGCGTGCCGAACGGCTCGAACTACCGCTTCCAGATGCTGCTGGACGGCACCATCGAGGCGACGACGCTGACCGAGCCCTACATCTCGCTCGCCGAGAAGATGGGCTGCCGCGTCGTCATCTCGGCCTTCCATCACGGCACGGAGGTCGCCTCCGACCGCGTCGACGCCGAGACCTACGGCAAGTTCAACCGCGCGGTGCGCGAGGCGGTGCGCCGCATCAACGCCGACAAGCGGAAGTACCTGCAGTACTTCATCGACTACTACAAGGAGCTCGATCCGAAGATCACGCAGCTGACCGTCGACGACCTGCGGCCGAGCCGGCTGTTCCTCGTCGATCCGGCGCCGATCCCGACGGAGGAGCTCAACCGCACCTACGACTGGATGAAGAGCTGGGGCTTCCTGGAGACCGGTTGCAGCGCCGACGCGCTGGTCAACGAGGAAGTCTCCATCCTCGGCACCAAGAAGGCGGCAGACGAGATGGCGACGGCGCGCTGAGCCGCTACCGCCTGCCGCGACTTCGTCCTATAACGGCTTCGTTCGCCATGCGCCCGCGCGGGAGAGGCTCCCGCGCGGGTCCGCTGGCGCGTCTGCATGTGCGGGGACTTGCGTAACGATGGAGCTGGCGTGACGATATCGACTGATTCGAGCTACCGGCCGTCGCGCGCGCACCTGGACCTTGGTGGAGACTTCTACGACGAGGTCGCTGCCGCCGACTTTCCGCAGCATGTCCTGCGCTATCGCAACGGCCGCGCCGCCGCCGCCGTCGGCCTCGAAGGCTTGAGCGACGAAGAGTGGGTGCGGCATTTCGGCCTCTTCGAGCCGCTGCCGGACAACCTGCCGGCGCCGCTGGCGCTGCGCTACCACGGCCACCAGTTCCGCAGCTACAACCCCAACCTCGGCGACGGCCGCGGCTTCCTCTTCGCGCAGCTGCGCGAGAAAGGCTCGGGCCGGCTGCTCGACCTGGCGACCAAGGGCAGCGGCCGGACGCCCTGGTCGCGCGAGGGCGACGGCCGCCTGACGCTGAAGGGCGGCTATCGCGAGGTGCTCGCCGCCGCGATGCTCGAGGCGCTCGGCGTCAACACGTCCAAGGCTTTCAGCCTGGTCGAGACCGGCGAGAACCTGGTGCGCAACGACGAGCCGTCGCCGACGCGCTCCGCCGTGCTCGTGCGCCTTAGCCATTCGCATGTCCGCATCGGCAGCTTCCAGCGCTTCGCCCATCTCGGCGAGACGGCGAACGTCGAGCGCCTGGTCGACCATTGCATCCGCCACTACTACCCGGCGCTCGCGGCGGAGCAGGGTCCGGCGCGGATCGCCGCCTTCCTCGCCGCCGTCTGCGGCGCCGTCGCTTCCACCGGCGCCAAGTGGCTGGCTGCTGGTTTTGCCCATGGCGTGCTGAACACGGACAACGTGAACGTCACCGGCGAGAGCTTCGACTACGGCCCCTGGCGCTTCGTGCCGACCTTCGACCTCGGCTTCACCGCCGCCTATTTCGACCGCAACGGCATCTACAGCTTCGGCCAGCAGCCGACGGCGCTGGCCTGGAACCTGGCGCGGCTGGCCGAATGCCTGCGGCCGCTTGCCGACGCCGACGCCATTGCAACGGCGCAGCAGAGCTTCGCGCCCACGCTGCAGCAGGCCTTCGTCGACGCGCTGATCGCGCGCTTCGGCCTAGCCTCCGCCGGCGAGGCGCGCGACGGCGCGCTGCTGGCGGCGATCTACGGCTTCCTGACGTCGAGCGGCGCGCCACTTGAGCAGGTCTTCTTCGACTGGTTCAACGGCGAGGCCAGCGCCGCGCGCGCCAGGCGGAGCCCGGTGGCGGCGCTCTACGAGGCGGAAGGCTTCCTGGCGGTGCGCCGGGCCTGGGCCGACCATGCGCCGCGCGACGCGGCCGCGCTCGACCATGCCTATTTCGCGCGCGCGCAGCCCTGCAGCATGCTGATCGAGGAAGTGGAGGCGATGTGGCAGCGCATCGCCGAGGCCGACGACTGGCAGGCTTTCCACGACAAGCTCGCCGACATCCGCGTGATGGCGGCGGCCTATGGGCTGGAAGCGCCCATCGTCGCGGATCTCATTCGCAGCTGACGTTCGGCCGGTAGACCTGGTTGAGCAGGCTGCCGCTGCTGCCGCCGACCGCCGTGCCGCCGCCGGTGACGTAGATGAGGCCGTCGGCGAAGGTGGCGCCCGTCACGCCGTGCACGGGGATGGCCATGTCGGCAAGCTTGGTCCATCTGTCGGCGCGCGGATCGTAATAGTCGTGGTCGGGGAAGAGCCCGGCGCTCTCCTCGCCGCCCCAGACATGGAAGCAGCCGCGCACCATCACGCCGTTGATGCCGCTGCGCGCCTTGAGCATGGGCGCCGCCGACGACCAGGCCTTCGTCGCCGGATCGTAGACGTCGTGCGCGGCGGTCTTGTCGCTCTGGAAGCCGCCGGCTAGGCGGCCGCCGACGACATGGATCTTGCCGCCGATCAGCGCGGCGGCGATGTGGTTGCGCTGGTTCGGCAGGTCCGGCAACGCCTGCCAGGCGTCGGCCTTGGGATCGTAGACGGCGAAGTCGCTGCCGCGTGGCGGCCGGCCGCCGGCGACGTAGATCTTGCCGTCATGCACCACGGCGGCGCCGGCGCTGCGCTTGGTCGGCAGGCGCGTCTTCTCGACCCAGCGGGCGGTGTTCGGGCCGAGCCGGGTGTCGAGCGCGTAGACGCTGTCGACATAGGCGGTGTTGGGATCGGTCTGGCCGCCGATGAGGTAGATCACGTCGTCGACCGTCGCGGCGACGCCGTGGTTGTTGACCTCGGGCAGGTCGGGCCCGAAGGACCAGCTGTCGGCGGCGATGTCGTAGACCTGCACGGTGCGCACGCTGGCGCGGCCGCTCGGGTAGCCGCCGAGCACGTAGATCTTGCCGCCCGCCGCCGTCAGCGTGAATTCGGAATTGGGCGCCAGAAGCGGCGCGCGCTGGCCCCATTGGCCCGCGGCGGGATCGCCGCTGCGCATGGCTCCGGCAGGATCGATGGTTTGCGCGACGGCCGAGGACGCCGACGCGATGGCGAAGGCGAGGGCGCAGGCGAGAGAGGCGGGGCGGCGGCGAAGCGCGAATGACGGCATCGTGGGTCTCCCGGGCGAGAGGCGGCCAATAGGCGGTCAGCGTACGACGACGGTCGCCGGATCATAGCGCGACGGCCCTGATGGCGGGAGGGGAACGGGTGCCGGATCGCTCTCCCTTCGGCCGCCCCGGCCCGGGCCGTTTCCGTTCGGAAACGTGACGGTTACCTCTTTCAACCGAAACTAGATATCGAGTCGTCTTATCCACCGACTCCCACATGTTGTGTGGACAGAGTCTGTAACCCATTGATTCTAAAAAGAGATTGACGGGGAGTCGCGGCCGACTCATTCTGCCCGCCATGACAAACGCACCCTCCCACGCTTCCAGCGACCTCCCCGTTCAGCAGATTCTCGAAGGCGATTGCGTCGAGGTCATGAATTGCCTCGCCGAGAAATCGGTCGACATGATCTTCGCCGATCCGCCCTACAACCTGCAGCTCAAGGGCGACCTGCGCCGCCCGAACGACAGCCTGGTCGACGGCTGCGACGACGCCTGGGACAAGTTCGCCAGCTTCGAGGAATACGACCGCTTCACCCGCAACTGGCTGAAGGCCGCGCGCCGCGTGCTGCGCGACGACGGCACGCTGTGGGTCATCGGCAGCTACCACAACATCTTCCGGGTCGGCGCCATCCTGCAGGACCTCGGCTTCTGGATGCTGAACGACGTGGTGTGGCGCAAGTCCAACCCGATGCCGAACTTCCGCGGCAAGCGCTTCACCAACGCGCACGAGACGATGATCTGGTGCTCGAAGTCGCAGGACCAGAAGTACACCTTCAACTACGAATCGATGAAGGCGCTGAACGACGGCCTGCAAATGCGCAGCGACTGGCTGATCCCGCTCTGCTCGGGCGGCGAGCGGCTGAAGAACGACGAAGGCACCAAGGCGCATCCGACGCAGAAGCCGGAAGCGCTGCTCCATCGCGTCATCATGGCCTCGACCAAGCCGGGCGACGTCGTGCTCGATCCCTTCTTCGGCACCGGCACCTCGGGCGCCGTCGCCAAGAAGCTCGGCCGCGGCTTCATCGGCATCGAGGCGAGCCCGGAATACGCCAACGTCGCGCGCAAGCGCATCGCCGCCGTGCAGCCGGTCGTCGAGACCGCGCTGGTCACGACGCCGAGCAAGCGCACGGAAGCGCGCATCCCCTTCGGCTGGGTGGTCGAGCGCGGCCTGCTCAACCCCGGAGACATCCTGTTTGACGACCGCCGCCGCTGGACCGCCAAGGTGCGCGCCGACGGCCAGCTGGTCACCGCCGACTTCACCGGCTCCATCCACCAGGCCGGCGCCCATGTGCAGAACGCGCCGACCTGCAACGGCTGGACTTTCTGGAACTTCGACGCCGAGGGCAAGTCGATCAGCATCGACGTGCTGCGCCAGCAGATCCGCGCCGAGCTGGCGCAGAGCAACCTGCTGTTCGAAGGCCAGATCGGCCTCGCGTCCAACGCCTCCGCCGCCTCCGCGCGCGCGGCCAAGTCGGCCGCGCCGGAAACGAACGGCGTCAAGTAGTTCGACCGCCGCGCTTCGGCGCGGCGGAGTAGCGTACGCCGTGCCTTCGCTTATCGATCGCGCCGATCTTCTCGATGGGCGCTTTTTTCTTCGCAAACCAAGACTTGGCCCGCCGCGTCAAACCGGCGGGCCTTTTTTATGCGTGCAGCAAGATAGACCCTCGGATTAAGCGCGAGGGTGATGATGGAAATACCTCGCCCTATCCACGCGCGCAGAGTTCGAGTTTCTTAAACCGTCACCCTCGGGCTTGACCCGAGGGTCCACGGGGCCGCCGCCTAGGTGATAATTTGCGGGTAAAGGTCGAGCCAGTCAGGATTCGACCTTTCAATGAGCGTGATTTTCCAATCGCGGATCCATCGCTTGAGATTCTTCTCGCGCTGGATGGCGGTCTGGATGTCGTCGTATTGCTCGTAATGCACGAGCCGCTTCACGCCATAGCGTTTCGTAAATCCATCTATGGCGTCTTCCCGATGCTCGTGAATGCGCCGGACAAGATCGCTGGTCACGCCGACGTATAGCGTGCCGTTTCTGTCGCTCGCGAGAATGTAGACGTATCCGCCCATCGTTGAAGCGCCGGTAAGATGGGCCCTCGGGTCAAGCCCGAGGGTGACGATTCATAATTAGTCCGTCGCCACGTTGGCCAGCAGGCGCGCGAGCTTAGCTGATGGTGGCGAGCAGCTTCGCCACCGGAGCGAAGCTGCGGCGGTGGTGCGGGGTGACGCCGAGGCGCGCCAGGCCGCTTTGGTGCTCGGCGGTGCCGTAGCCGACGTTGGTGTGCCAGCCGTAGCCGGGATGCGTCTCCGCCAGTTCGCGCATGGTGCGGTCGCGCGCCACCTTGGCGAGGATCGAGGCGGCGGCGATGGAGAAGCAGAGCGCGTCGCCGCCGATCACGGCGCGGCCGGGACAGGGCAGCGCCGGATATTTGTTGCCGTCGACCAGCGCCGCCTCGGGCGCCACGGGCAGCGCGTCATGGGCGCGGCGCATGGCGAGGAAGCTCGCCTGCAGGATGTTGATCTCGTCGATCTCGGCCACGCTGGCCTCGCCGAAGCCGGCCCAGACGGCGGCGCCGAACAGCGCGCGCAGGCTCGCGTCGATGTCCTCGCGCGCCTCGCGGGTCAGCGCCTTGGAATCGTCGAGCCGGCGCGCTAATTTCTTCGGCAGCAGGGCCACGTCGAGCATCACGGCGACGGCCACCACCGGCCCCGCCCAGGGGCCGCGGCCGACCTCGTCGATGCCGCAGACGCGCGTGGCGCCATGTTCGCGCATCAGCTCGGTCTCGTGTCGGTAGCTCGGTCTCGGCATGGGCTTGATGGACTCGCTCGGAACTCAGACTGTGGTCAGTTGCTGCCGTTGCCGTCGCGTTCCTCGCGCCGGCGCTGCAGGCCTTCCTCCGCCGCCACCACGACCTTGGCCATGCTGGGCGTCTCGCCCGGGGTGAAGAGGGCGCGGAGGATTTCGCGGAAGGATGTAATCCCGATGGCGGCCGCGTCGTCAAGCCTGCGCGCCATGACCATCCACAGCGGGCTGACGACCAGGGACAGCGCGATGATGGCGACGGCCATGCGGTGGCCTTCCGGCGTCACCAGCTCGTTGGCGGCGGCCGAGCCGGCGATGACGAAGGAGAATTCGCCGATCTGGCCCATCACCGTGCCGGCGAGGAAGGCGCGGTTCCACGGCGTGCCGAGCATGCGCAGGATGCCGATGTTCAGCACCGTCTTGAACAGGGTGACGACGAGCAGCCAGAGCAGCACCGCGCCGATGTTGTCGCGGATGAAGCCGAGGTCGATCAGCAGGCCGATGGAGAGGAAGAACACCATCATCAGGATGCTCTGGATCGGCCGCGTCGCCTCGGCCATGGCCTCGCTCTCGCGGCTGTTGCCGATCAGCACGCCGGCGAGGAACGCGCCGTAGGCGGGCGACAGCCCGATCAGGCCCGAGATGGTGGCGGCGCCGAGGCAGACGGCGAGGGCGGCGAGCGCCCGCAGGTCGTTGTGGCCGGCGAGGCGCTCGATCAGCGGCAGGCGGATGGTGCCGCTCTTTGCCAGCACGACGAGGAAGCCGATGAGGAAGAGCACGGCGAAGGCGATCTGCGTCATGCCGATCCAGCCGATGCCGCCCTCACCGGAGAGGTTGCGCACCACCAGCATCATCGGCACCACGGCCAAGTCCTGGGCGATCAGCACGGCGATGGTGAGCCGGCCCGTCTCGCTGTCGACCTCGCCGATGTCCTCGAGGATCTTGATGGCGACCGCCGTGGAGGAGAGCGCCATGATGAAGCCGCCGACCAGGGCGGCGGTCGGGTTCCAGCCGAGCGCGTAGGACAGCAGCATGTTGAAGCCGAGTGCGCCGGCGATCTGCAGGGCCATGCAGCCGAGCGCCGTCTTCCACACGCGCATGAAGGAGCGCAGCGGCAGTTCCATGCCGATGAGGAAGAGCAGCAGCAGCACGCCGATGTCGGCGAGCAGGCTGATGTTGTCGCGTTCCGCGACGAGGCCGAGGACGGAAGGGCCGAGGATGACGCCGGCGAGGATGTAGCCGACGATGGCGGGCTGGCGCAGCCAAGTCATGACCATGCCGCACAGCAGCGCGGCAAGACCGACGACGGCGATGGCGATCAGACCGGCTTCATGGAACATGCTGGGGGAAAAGTAACACGGAGGGTTGCTGGTGCGGGAGAGCAAACCTCAGCAATGTGGCGCAATGGGGGCGCCTTTATTTCTACAGCAGCTTCAACTGGTCCCCCACCCTTGCAGGCCGCTCGAACAGGTCGGTGCGCAGGCCGGCGCCGCGCGGTTCGGCGTTGAAGCCGAGGCGCTTGGCGGCGAGGTCGAAGCGCTGCTTGATCAGCTCGGCGTAACGGCCCTCGCCGCGCATGCGGCTGCCGAAGTTGGGGTCGTTGAGCTTGCCGCCGCGCGTGCCCTTGATGAGCGAGAGCACATGCTCGGCCTTCATCGGGTAATGCGCCCACAGCCATTCGGCGAACAGGTCCTTGATCTCGTGCGGCAGGCGCAGCAGCACGTAGCCGGCGCGCCGCGCGCCCGCGTCCCAGGCCGCCTCCAGCAACTTTTCCATCTCGGCGTCGTTGAGGCCGGGGATCATCGGCGCGGTCATCACGCCGCAGGGCACGCCCGCCGCGTTCAGCTCGCGGATCGCCTGCAGGCGCAGGCGCGGCGAGGAGGCGCGCGGCTCCATGTTGCGCGCCAGCTCCGGATCGAGCGTGGTCAGCGACACGAAGACATGGGCTAGGCCCTTCTTCGCCATCGGCACCAGGATGTCGAGGTCGCGCAGGATGAGCGCCGACTTGGTGACGAAGCCGATGGGATGGTTGTAGGCCTGCAGCACCTTGAGGATGCCGCGCGTGATCTCGTGCTTGCGCTCGATCGGCTGGTAGGGGTCGGTGTTGGTGCCCATGGCGATCACCTGGCATTTGTAGCCGGGCTTGCGCAGCTCCTCTTCCAGCAGGCGCGGGCCGTCGAACTTGGCGACGAGGCGCGTCTCGAAGTCGAGGCCGGGCGAATAGCCGAGATAGGCGTGGGTCGGCCTGGCGAAGCAGTAGATGCAGCCATGCTCGCAGCCGCGATAGGGATTGATCGACTGGGTGAAGGGAATGTCGGGCGAATCGTTGCGCGCAATGACGCTGCGGCTGGTGTCGCTCTGCACGGTGGTGCGCAGCGGCGGCATCTCCTCGTCCTCGGCGAGGCGCTGGGCGATGTCCCAGCCGTCGTCGGTCAGGATGCGCGTCTCAGGCTCGAAGCGCCCGGTGGCGTTGCTCACCGCGCCGCGCCCCTTGATGGCGCGGTCGGGCAGCGCCTGGTCGGGGTCGAGGGCGTCGTTGTCCGATCCGTTTTCCGGTTCGAACGGCGTCGGCTCAAAGGAGGGCTCGAAGGGCGTCGGTTCGAAGGCGGAGGGCTCGAAGGACGAATCGGGCGATGGCGCGAAATCGTCGGACGGCGCGGACGCCGAGAGGCTCGCCGGGTGAGGCGCATCCGCGTCGGACGCATGGGGATGATTTTGGGTCATGGCGCGAGGCTAGTCGCGTCATAAGAACAAATCAAGAACAAGAGTCGCAGTCCTGAGTTCCCCGTTGGAAGTGCAGGGTTTTTTCCTCACATCGTCATGCCCGGGCTTGGCCGGGCATCCACGCCTCGCGATGCCCCCGTAAGAAGGCGTGGATGGCCGGGCCAAGTCCGGCCATGACGGAGGAAAGGAGCGAAGGCCTGAGCGACGGTCATGGCGAGGGAAGGAGGGCGTCTCAGCGCGGGCGGCATGATCGGCGAAATCGGCGCTTCCGCCGAGGGACCCTCGGGTCAAGCGCGAGGGTGATGCAGGAGATGGGGCGCGCTCACTCTCTTGTCATGTCTGCGGTCATGACAGGGGCGTCGTGCTTCGCCATAGTGCGCCACGGCCTTTTCGCCGCCCCGTTGATGACCCTCCGGAGCCCCGATGACCAAGACCGACTTTCCGCCCACGCCAGATCTCCGTCCGCATGCCGCCGCCATGCCGCGCCCTTGGCGCGCGCGCCTGGCCGACGCCGCCGAAAGCGTCGGCGTGCAGCGCGCCATCACGGCGCTGATCGTCCTCAACGCCGTCATCCTCGGCCTGGAGACCTCGCCCTCCGCCATGGCCGCCGCCGGGCCCTGGCTCGCCTGGCTCGATTTCGCGATCCTGCTGGTCTTCGTCGCCGAGTTGGCGTCGAAGATGGTTGGGCGCGGCCTCGCCTTCTTCCGCAACGGCTGGAACCTCTTCGACCTCGCCGTGGTCGGCATCGCCCTGGCGCCGGCGAGCGGCGCGCTCTCGGTGCTGCGGGCGCTGCGCATCCTGCGCGTGCTGCGCCTCGTCTCCGTCGTGCCGTCGCTGCGCCGCGTCGTCGCCTCGCTGGTCAGCGCCATTCCCGGCCTCGGCGCCATCTCCGGCGTGCTGCTGCTGTTCTTCTACGTCAGCGCCGTGCTGGCGACGAAGCTCTACGGCGGGACCACGCCGGAGCTGTTCGGCAGCATAGGCGGCTCGATGTTCACCCTGTTCCAGATCATGACGCTGGAAGGCTGGGCCGACATCGTGCGCGAGATCATGGAGCCGCAGCCACTCGCCTGGCTGTTCTTCATCCCCTTCATCCTGGTGGCAACCTTCACCATGCTGAACCTGTTCATCGCCATCATCGTCAACGCCATGCAGAGCGAGCACGAGGCGGAACAGCGCGCCGAGATGGCCGCCATCGAGAAGGCGTCGCAGGAGGAGACGGCGACCATCGGCGCCCAGATCGCCGGGCTCGGCGGCGAGCTGGGCAAGATGCGCGGCGAGCTCGCCGACATGCGCCGCGAGATGAAGGCGCTGTTGGCAAAAGCCTGAGGCGCGTAAGCTTGGCCTATGAAGCCGGGGCGAACAGGGGAGAGGCGGCATGGCGGGCGAGACGGAGATCTTCATCGGGCTCGGCGGCGGCCAGCGCCAGACGCTGAGCCTGCGCCGCGCCAACCGCCACGGCCTGATCGCCGGCGCCACGGGCACCGGCAAGACGGTGACGCTGCAGGGCCTGGCCGAAAGCTTCTCCGCCGCCGGCGTTCCGGTCTTCGTCGCCGACGTGAAGGGGGACCTCGCCGGCCTCGCCATGGCCGGCTCGCCGACCGCGAAGGCGCATGACGCCTTCGTCGCCCGCGCCAAGGAGATCGGCCTCGACGACTACAGCTACGCCGACAGCCCGGCGATCTTCTGGGACCTGTTCGGCAAGCAGGGCCATCCCATCCGAACCACCGTCTCGGAGATGGGGCCGCTGCTGCTGTCGCGGCTGATGAACCTCAACGAGACGCAGGAGGGCGTGCTCAGCATCGCCTTCCGCTATGCCGACGAGGAAGGTCTGCTGCTGCTCGACCTCGCCGACCTGCAGGCGATGCTTGCCCATGTCGCGGAGAACGCCGCCGCGCTGTCGGCGAAATACGGCAACGTCACCAAGGCGAGCGTCGGCACGATCCAGCGCCAGCTCCTGCAGCTCGATTCGCAGGGCGGCGGGCTGTTCTTCGGCGAGCCAGCGCTCGAGATCGGCGACTTCCTGCAGCTCGACGAGCAGGGGCGCGGCTACGTCAACGTGCTCGCCGCCGACAAGCTGATGCAGAGCCCGAAGCTCTACGCCACCTTCCTGCTCTGGCTGCTGTCGGAGCTGTTCGAGACGCTGCCCGAGGTGGGCGACCCCGACAAGCCCAAGCTCGCCTTCTTCTTCGACGAGGCGCATCTCCTGTTCGAGGACGCGCCGAAGGCCCTGGAGGACAAGATCGAGCAGGTCGTGCGCCTGATCCGCTCGAAAGGCGTCGGCGTCTACTTCGTCACCCAGAATCCGATCGACATTCCCGAGAAGGTCGCGGCCCAGCTCGGCAACCGGGTCCAGCACGCATTGCGCGCCTTCACGCCGCGCGACCAGAAGGCGATCAAGGCAGCGTCCGAAACCTTCCGCATCAATCCCGCGCTCGACGTCGCCGCCGTCATCACCGAGCTGAAGATCGGCGAGGCGCTGGTCTCGACCCTGATGGAGGATGGTTCGCCTTCGGTCGTGCAGCGCACCTTGGTCAAGCCGCCGCGCTCGCGCGTCGGCCCCTTGAGCGAGAAGGAGCGGGCGATCATCCGCTCGGTCTCGCCGGTCGAGGGGAAGTACGACCATCCGGTCGACCGCGAATCGGCGGCGGAAATATTGATGGCGCGCGGCCAGGAGGCCGCTGCCGCGGCGGTCGCGGCGAAGGCCGACAAGGAAGCCGACCGGGCCGCCGCCGAGCGCGCCAAGCTCGAGGCGAAGCAGCGCGAGGCGGACTTGAGGGAGCAGGAGCGCCGGGCGCGGGCGGAGCGCGCCGCGGCCGCGCGGCCTTCCGTGGCGGAAAAGATGGCGACGACGGCAGCGCGTTCGGTCGCCAGCTCGCTCGGCCGCCAGGTCGCCAACGAGCTCGGCCGCTCGCTGGTGCGCGGCGTGCTCGGCGGCCTGTTCAGGGGACGCTGAGGCGGCTAGGCCGTCGCCTTCTTCACGTGCTCCTGCAGGCGCGGCATGAGCTGCACCAGGTTGCAGGGGCGGAAGCGCGAGTCGAGCTGGGTCTTCATGATCTCCCAGCCGTCCTTGCAGGCCGAGGGCGAGCCGGGCAGGGCGAAGAGATAGGTGCCGCCGGCGAGGCCCGCCGTGGCGCGCGACTGGATCGTCGAGGTGCCGATCTTCTGGTAGCTCAGCATGCGGAACAGCTCGCCGAAGCCGTCGATCTTCTTTTCATAGATCGCCTCGAAGGCCTCGGGCGTCACGTCGCGCCCTGTCAGGCCGGTGCCGCCGGTGGCGATCACCACGTCGACGTTCGGGTCGGCGATCCATTGCTTCAGCTTGGCGGTGATCTCGCCGACGTCGTCATGCACGATGTCGCGCGCGGCGAGCCTGTGGCCGGCCTCGATCAGGCGGCTCTGCAGCACGTCGCCCGATTCGTCGTCCTTCGGACGGCGCGAGTCGGACACCGTGAGGACGGCGATGTTGACGGGAATGAGGGTGCGGGTTTCGTCGATGGCCATGATGGGCGGATGTTACGCCCGGGCGGGCCAGCCGTCAAAACGCGCGGCGCGCTTTCAAGGGCGTCATCAGGTTGCCGTTGCGCAACCTGGTTGCCGGCGCGTTACTCGCCGGCGTCGAGGGTGTCGAGGACGCCCATGCTGCCGGGCGGCGGGCCCATCTGGTCGAGGGCGGCGCGGTTGAGGGCGTCGGCCTCGCTCGGGGCGTCGGCGCCGTCGCGGGGCGCTTCGGCGATGCGCACGTCGCCGTCGTCCAGGCCGTCGAGGGCGGAATACATCGGCCAGCCGCCGCTGGCCAGCGCCGCCAGCGAGTCGTTCGCCTGGCCGAGGCGCATGCGGTAGATCCACAGGTTCGCCATGACGCGCTCGACGAAGATGCGCGATTCGCGCGACGGCACGCTTTCGATGAACAGCAGCGGATCGTCTTCGCCGTTGGTCTTCTTGACCCACTTGGCGAGGTTGCCCGGGCCGCCGTTGTAGGCGACGGCGAGCATGATCAGGTTGTTGCCGACCGACGGGTCGGCGAGCAGGTGGCGGATGTAGCGCTGGCCGAGCGAGATGTTGGTCTCCGGCTCGAACAGGCGGTCCTTGTTGTTGCCGCGGAAGCGCTCGCCCTCGGACATGAAGCTGGCGGTGGCCGGCATCAGCTGCATCAGGCCGCTGGCGCCGACGGGGCTGCGCGCGCGGGTGTTGAAGGCCGATTCCTGACGCATCACGGCGAAGATCAGCGCGCGGTCGACGTCGTAGCCCTCGGGCGGACGCCAGCCCGGCACGGGATAGATCGCGGCATCGCGGAAGGCGCCGTCGCCGTCGGTCGAGAAGGCGTTGCCGAGGCGCAAGGCCAGGTTCGGCATGTTGGCGCGGCCGGCGAGCGCCAGGGCGGCGCGCGTCGCGGCGGCCGGCGCGTTGCCGAGGGTGGAAAGCTCCTGTTCGGCGCGGTCGCTGTCGCCGATCTGCAGCAGGGCGGCGGCGCGCTTGCCGGCGGGGATCTGCAGCAGGGCGGCGAGGTCGCGGGATTCCAGCGGCGGCGTGCGCAGGTCGAGGTCGGGATCGAGGCCGAGGCTCTCGCGCGCGATCAGGCCGTAGAAGGTGCGGGAATAGCGCGCGGCCTCCTCGAGCCAGGCCGTCACCTTCTGCGGCTGGCGGGCGAGCATGTTGGAGCGGGCGGCCCAGTAGGCGCCGGCGGACAGCACCCAGGGCGACGCCTTGGGCGTGCGGGCGATGCCTTCGAAGCCCTTGGCGGCGACCGCGTACTGGCCCTTGCGGAAGGCGTCGAGCGCCGCGTTCCACGGCTTGGCCGGCGGCTCGACGACGCCGCCGAAGATGGAATAGGGGATCGTCGTGCTCGGCGTGCCGGTCGGGGCCTTGGGCGGCACGCCCTTGGCCGGCTTCTTCTTGAGCGCCAGGGCGTAGATGCGCTTGGCGTCGGCATGGTCGCCGTATTCGGCGAGCCATTTGGACAGCTCGACGTAGGTCGTCTTGTAGCGCGGCGACAGGTAGCGCTGGGCCTCGACGTAGCCCATCAGCGACTTGTCGCGCAGCGCGGCGACCAGCTTGTCGGCCTGCGGGAAATGGCCGTCGTCCTGGAGGTCGAAAATCTGTTCGTAGCGCGCGGCGTCCGCCGACGACAGGACATCCGGCAGCTCGCCCGGCGCCAGCTGATCGGCGGCCACGGAAGGCGAAGCCGCGCGGCCCGGCTCGCTGGCAAGCGCGCTGGTTGGCGAGGTCAGGGCAGTGAAGGAGAGGAGCGAGAAAGCCCCGGCGGCCAAAATGGCCTTCAGGGTTCGGTTGGCGCTGTGAATCCCGCTGATGGAGCGTTGGGGACACATAACACGCTGGCTGGGGTGGTTCGCCGCCTCAGTCATGGGATGGTTCTTACCGGAAGCTCGCAGGTGGGGGCAAGCATGGTTACTGCCTGGTATTTATTAAAAACCTATAAAAGCTGTGGACGAATGGAAATAAGTAAGGAATTTCAATGGGTATATTTATGACCCCAAGGCGGCACCGATAGCCAGATGCGACGTTGACTCCGCCGAATCCTCCCTCGTTACCTTCGATTCCCAAACGCCGTCACCCTCGGGCTTGGCCCGAGGGTCCAGGGTCGGCGCTCAGGTGATTGGGGATGGACCCTCGGGCCAAGCCCGAGGGTGACGGTTGAGAAGGGAAAATTTAGGAGGCTGGGGCGGGGGCGATGCCGAGCTCTTCCATCTTCCCGGCGACGGAGAGGAGGTCGCGCCCCGGCGCGCGGCAGCGCGGCAAAGACCTAGGGCGTGGCGGCAGTCGCAGCGGGGGCGATGCCGAGCTCTTCCATCTTCTCGGCGACGGACAACAAGTCCCGCCACGCCTCGCGCTTCTGGCCGGGGCTGCGCAGCAGGTAGGCCGGGTGGAAGGTGGCGATGATCGGCACCGGGTGGCTCATGCGCGGCGTCTCGTAGGAGTGCCACTGGCCGCGCAGGCGGGTGATGCCTTCCGAGCGGGCGAGCATGGTCTTGGCGGCGATGCCGCCGACCAGCACGATCACGGCCGGGTCGATCAGCTCGATGTGGCGCTCGACGAAGGGCAGGCAGGCGCCGATCTCGCCCGGCGTCGGCGTGCGGTTGCCGGGCGGCCGCCAGAACAGCACGTTGGTGATGTAGGCGTTCTCGGCGCGGCTGAGGCCGATATGGGACATCATGCGGTCGAGCAGCTGGCCGCTGACGCCGACGAAGGGCAGGCCCTGGCGGTCCTCGTCGGCGCCCGGCGCCTCGCCGATGAACATGACGCGCGCCGCGGGGTTGCCGTCGGCGAAGACGAGGTTGGTCGCCGTCTTCTTCAGGGCGCAGCCATCGAAGGCGGCCAGGGCGGCGCGCAGTTCCTCGAGGCTGTTGGCCGCCGCGGCGGCCGTGCTGGCCGAATGGAGCAGCTCGACGTTCTGGCTGCCCGAGGCGGAATAGGTCGGCGTCTGCAGGATGGCGGCCGAGGCGCGCGGCCCCTCTGCGGCGGCAGTGGGCGCGGCGACGGGCGCGGCGGCGCGAGGTTTCGCAGCGGCGGGGGCAGGCGCAGGCGCTTCCGGCTTGGCCGCCTTCGAGACGGCAAAGCGGTCGACCGGCTCGTCGGCGAGGGCTTCGTCGGCGCCGGCGTCGACCTGCCAGCGCAAGGCGGCGAGCGCGTCGAGGGCGGGAAAGGCTGATTCGGACATGGCGAAGTCCTATCATGGGCGGTGGGCGCGTGAAATCCTCCTGGAGGACCGCGTGAACCATTTTTGGGATTCGTACAGGTTGCGGGACTCGCCCTAATCGCTACACTCGCCGCTTCACCCAATGGCCTTTCAAGGCCGCCTTCTAGGAATCAGCATGTCGCCGCGCGATGCCCAGCCTCGGGAAATGATGGAATTCGATGTGGTCATCGTCGGGGCCGGGCCGTCCGGCCTGTCGGCGGCGATCCGCCTGAAGCAGCGCGCGGCGGATGCGGGCCGCGAGCTGGCGGTCTGCGTCATCGAGAAGGGCTCCGAGGTCGGCGCGCACATCATGTCGGGCGCCGTGCTCGAGCCGCGCGCGCTGAACGAGCTGATCCCCGACTGGAAAGAGCGCGGCGCGCCCCTGAACACGCCGGCCGGCGAGGATCGCTTCCTGTTCCTCACCAAGACGGCGAGCGTTCGCCTGCCGACGCCGCCGCAGATGAACAACCACGGCAACTACATCATCAGCCTCGGCAACTTCTGTCGCTGGCTGGCGAGCCAGGCGGAAGAGCTCGGCGTCGAGATCTATCCGGGCTTCGCCGCCGCCGAGGTGCTGTACGACGAGGCGGGCAACGTCGCGGGCGTCGCCACCGGCGACATGGGCGTCGGCAAGGACGGCGAGCCGACGGCGAACTACCAGCGGGGCGTCGAGCTGCGCGCCAAGCTCACCTTGTTCTCCGAAGGCTGCCGCGGCTCGCTGACCAAGACGCTGATCCAGCGCTTCGGCCTGCGCGACGACGACCACCCGCAGACCTACGGCCTCGGCGTGAAGGAGCTGTGGGAAGTCGATCCGAAGCAGCATCACCAGGGGCGCGTCATCCACACGGTCGGCTGGCCGATGGACGCGAAGACCTACGGCGGCTCCTTCATCTATCACCTGGAGAACAACCAGGTGGCGGTGGGCTTCGTCGTCGGCCTCGACTACGAGAACCCCTATCTCAGCCCCTTCGAGGAGCTGCAGCGCTTCAAGCAGCATCCGGACATCCGGCCGATCTTCGAGGGCGCGCGCCGCGTCGCCTATGGCGCGCGCGCGCTCAACGAAGGCGGCTTGCAGGCGATCCCTGAATTGGTCTTCCCGGGCGGCGCGCTGCTCGGCTGCTCGGCGGGCTTCCTCAACGTGCCGAAGATCAAGGGCATCCACACGGCGATGAAGTCGGGCATGACGGCGGCGGAAGCCGCTGCCGACCTGCTGCTGACGGATGCGCCGCCGGCGTCCGTCACGCTGAACGACTACCCGACGCGGCTGAAGAAGACCTGGCTGTGGGACGAGCTGGCCAAGGTGCGCAACATTCGCCCGGCCTTCCGCTGGGGCCTGTTTGCCGGCATCGTCTACGGCGCGCTCGAGACCTACATCTTTCGTGGCCGCGCGCCCTGGACCTTCAGGCATCACGCCGACCACAAGAGCCTGAAGAAGGCGAAGGACTGCACGCCGATCGCCTATCCGAAGCCGGACGGCAAGGTCAGCTTCGACCGGCTGTCCTCGGTGTTCATCTCGAACACCAACCATGAGGAGAACCAGCCGAGCCACCTGCGCCTGGCCGATCCGTCGCGCGCCATTACGGTGAACCTCGCGGAGTACGACGCGCCGGAGCAGCGCTACTGCCCGGCCGGCGTCTACGAGATCGTGCGGGAGGCGCCTAACCAGCCAGATGGGGGGCCGCGCCTGCAGATCAACGCGCAGAACTGCGTGCACTGCAAGACCTGCGACATCAAGGACCCGACGCAGAACATCAACTGGACAGTGCCGGAAGGCGGCGGCGGGCCCAACTACCCGAACATGTGACCGGGCTTACTTGCCGGACTGCTGGACGGCCGCGCCGCGCTTGGAGCTCGCGAGGCGGAGGCCGAGCGTGACGATCAGCAGGAAGGCGATCATCAGCGTGCCGATGGCGCCGACGCCCTCGACGTTGCCTTCGTCCCACATGTTCCAGATCAGCACCGAGAGCACCTGGTGCTCCGAGCCCTCGTAGAGCAGCAGCGGCGCGCCGGCCACGCGGATCGCGTGCAGCATCGTCCACACCCAGACGCCGACGAAGGTCGGCAGCATCAGCGGATAGAAGACGCGCCACATGGCGCGCCACGGCGCCGCGCCCGAGGCGTAGGCGGCTTCTTCCAGGTCCTTGTGGATCTGCAGGATCGCCGCGTTCATCGCGCGCGTGCCGTAGGCCATGAAGCCGACCGCGAGCACGATGGAGATCGCCCAGATGCCGCCGTGCAGGTCGATGCCGTACTTGGCGCCCTTGAGGAACACCAGCAGGAAGGCGAGGCCCATGACGATGCCCGGGATGGCGTGCGGCATGAAGGAGAGCTGGTCGAGAATCCGGCGGCCCCAGAACTTCGAGCGCACGATCACCAGGGAGATGACGAAGGACAGCACCACTGTGAGGGTGGAGGTGATGACGACCAGGTAGAGCGTGTTCATCAGCACCTGGCCGATCAGCGGCGTGCGCCACAGGTCGATGTAGTGCGCGAAGTTCATCGTCTTGAAGGCGGCGATCGAGGGCGAGCGCAGGAACGGCAGGAACGAGACGTAGGCCAGCACCATGAAGGGCAGGATGATCGAGAAGGAGAGGAACGCCAGCACGAGGGCGATCGCCGCCCAGCGCATGCGGCCGAGCTTGGTCTCGCGCGGGCGGTAGCCCTTGCCGGTGACGATGGTGAAGCGCTCGGAGCGGGAGATCACCTTGGCGTAGCCCCAGGTCGCGCCGATGGCGAGCAGCACGTAGATCATGGCGAGGGCGTCGGCCTGGCCATAGGCCGGCGACAGCGCGCTGGAGTTCATCAGCGAATAGATCTTCGTCGAGAAGACGTAGATCGACGCCGGCAGGCCGAGCACGCCCGGCACCTCGAACACCTCCAGCGCGGTCATGCACTGGTAGATCATGATGGCGAGCAGGCCCGGCAGCATGACCTTGAGCGTGACGCGGCGCAGCGTGCGGCTCGGCTTGGCGCCGGACATGGCGGCCGCCTCTTCCAGCGCCGGATCCATCGAGCGCAGCAGCGGCACCAGCATCAGGAAGGCCGTCGGCACGAGGCGCAGGCCCTCGATGAAGATCATGCCGCCCATCGAATAGATGTTGATGGGGGCGAGGCCGACAAAGCGCAGCAGCTCGTTGAGGTAGCCGATGCGCGGGCTGAGCAGCAGCACGTAGGCCATGGCCTGCAGCATGCCGGGCATGGCGAGCGTCATCGGCACGCCGGCATAGATCCAGAGCTTGCCGGGAATGTTGGTGCGTTCGACCAGCCAGGCGAGCGTGCCGGCCAGCGCGATGCCGAAGGCCGTCGCGCCGGCGACGTAGATGAAGGTGTTGGTGAACAGCGCGTAGGTGCGCGGATCGAGCCAGACCTCGCGGTAGTTGGCGAGGGTGAGCGCCGTGAGGTCGAAGTCGGTCGGCAGTTCGGCGACGGACAGGCTGCCGAGGACCAGGAAGACGAGCGGCGTTCCCACCACGAAGAGGACGGCCAGGAACAGCACCCAGTGCCACGGGTTCACGCGCGAGAACTTGGTGCGCGCGTAGCCGTAGGCCGCATCCGACATGGTCAGTACAGACATTCACATCCCCCGCCGGTCCGCCTTCTGAAGCGTCGGACTCGGCTCATGCCGGACATTACCCGGCAAGCCTTGATTGAACGAAGCCGATTACCCTTTCCCGAAGACGCTGGCCTTGGCGGCTCCATTTCGCTGTCTTCGAGAAGGGCTGGATATTGCATTCAAGATTTCAGAGGAACAATGAATATTTTAATGAAGCCACCTGCTTGCGACAGCCTGCCATGAGCGGCTGTTTGCCTTTGTGCATCAGTCGCTTTCTCAATCCTGATCTGAAAGTATCCCGAGTTATCTATAAGAGTTGTGAAGGGGCAGCCGGGCCATCGCAAAGCGATTGACGAGAATTTTGCATCCAAATATTAGGCGTGGCCTATAACCTTTGCATTTATGCATTCACCGTTCTGTGCTGCTATTCCCGCCGGTTCGAGGCTGGCGCGGCGCGCATCGCGGCGGAGCGGCGGAACCAAGGCAGCAAGACAAAAAGGGGTTCGACGGCATCGCCGTCGCGAGCCCCGTTCGGGAGGAAGCGGAGTCCATGGCATCGAAGATCAACCATGTCGCGATCATGAGCGGGAACTACGCGCTCGAATCGAAGTTCTACGAAGCCCTGTTCGGCATGAAGAGCTCGCCGAACAACCGGCCGACCCGCGCCGTCTCCATCGGCGACGGCTATGTCGGCATGAACATCAATCCGCGCCGCGCCGGACGCCCAGGCCGGCTCGACCATTTCGGCATCCAGGTGGACGACCTGGAGGCGACCGTCGCCCGCCTGAAGGAGCGCTATCCCGAGTGCGAGGTGCTGAAGCGCCCGAGCTCGCGGCCTTTCGCCGACGTCTCCAACCACGACCCGGACGGCAACGTCTTCGACCTGACGCAGGCGAAGGGCGGCAACCTCAAGGACATCTACGCCCACAACGACTGGCAGTCGGAGCGCAGCATCAGCCACATTGGCATCCGCACCATGAACGCCGAGGCCTGCGCCGAGTTCTACATGAAGATGTTCGACCTCAAGCCGGCCAACCTGCCGATCGAGAAGGCCTACGGCGTCACCGACGGCCATGTGACGCTGATCCTCATGCCCTGGAGCATCAAGGACTACGCCGACACCGGCGTCTCGGGCCCGGGCATGGAATACATCGGCTTCAAGATCGAGGACCTGGACAAGTTCAAGCAGGACGTGGTGGCGGCCGGCGACGCCAATCCGCTGCTGACGCCTGCGCCGCTCGGCGTCGGCGCCGCCGGCAAGGCGCGCCTCGATATGCTGCAGCGCATGGGGCTCGGCTCCTGGCAGCTTGCCGATCCGGACGGCGTGCTGCTCGACATCGTCGCGTAAAGAATCAGAGAAACCAGGGACGCAGGCGATGAAGGCCAGAATCAACCATCTCACCATCCTCAGCGAAGACCACTACGCGCTCGGCCGCTTCTACGAAGGCTTCTTCCACATGCGGCCGGCGGCGACGCAGCAGCCGCTGGGAGACGTGCGGATCGGCGACGGGCATGTCGGACTGAACATCAATCCGCGCCTGTCGGGCTACCGCGCGCAGCTCGAGCGCTTCGGCATCGAGGTCGACGACATCGCGCAGGCCATGGGCCGCATCCGCGAACGCTATCCGGCCATCGAATGGCTGGAGCCGCCCAGCGGCGAATCCCCTGCCAGCCAGAAGGGTGCCTCGATCTCCATTCACGACCCGGACGGCAACGTCTTCATCCTCTCCCAGGCGGGCCGGAAGGATCGCGACGACATCTACGAGCCCAGCGATCAGAAGCAGGCGCGCGCCATCGACCATGTCGCCTTGCGCGTGCTGCATCCCAGGCAGGTGGCGGAGTTCTACGAGACGGTCTTCGAGCTGAAGCGGCTCGACCGGCCGTCGGACAACGGCACCGTCTTCCTCTCCGACGGGAACGTCACGCTGGTCGTCATCCCCTGGCGGCTGAGCGACTTCCTCGGCACCGGCATCTCGGCGCGCGGCATGGACCACATCGGCTTCAGGGTCGAGAGCGTCGCCGCGCTGAAGGCCGACATCGAGCAGGCGACCGCGCGCAATCCGGGCTTCCAGCCGAGCTCCAGCGTCGTCGGCCGCGGCAAGGAAGGCGGCGGGCGCCTGACCATGTTCCGCAAGAGCTGCCCCCTCGGCTGCCACCACTTCGCCGATCCCGACGGCCTGCTGCTCGACGTGACGGAATAGCGCCGGCCGCGCGGCAAGAGCCGCATACGGAAAAGGGGAGCCTTTCGGCTCCCCTTCTCATGCTCCCTGGCTGCCCACCCCCCGATGGGCGCCGGGGATCATCTCATTCCTCTTCGCGCTTGCCCTGCTCGACAGGCTGCGTCCAGTAGGAGTTCCAGACCTTCAGCATCGTCTTGTCGAGATCGCTGCCCAGCATCTCCTCGTCGCGCACGACAGTCGGCTTGTTGAGCGTGGTCTCAGCGAAGGGGACGAAGCGGCTCGACTGCAGCCCCTTGTGCACCGGGATCGAGTTCGAGGTGGCGAACTGCATGACCTGCCCCTCGCTGCTCATCAGCCAGTTGATGAACAGCCGCGCGCCGTCCTTCTGCTTGGCCTTGTCGAGCATCACGATCTGCGACAGCGTGATGGGCACCGGGTCCGGGCAGTGGTAGCTGATCGGCGCGCCCTTGTCGGAATATTCCTGGGCGCGGCGCTCCGGCGCGGGCTGGTTGGCATAGAACTCGCCGGCGACGGACAGGGCGGTGACCGCCATCATGCCTTCCTTGCGCTGCTGCGGCACGACCTCGGTGAAGAGGCGGCGGGTGAAGTCCTGCCCCCAGGCCTCGCCCTTCGTGGTCCACAGCGCCAGCAGCCAGGTGTCGGGATAGTTGGAGATCGCCAGGTTGCCGTTCTTCCACACCGGGTTGGTCAGCAGGTCGTCCCAAGTCTTCGGCAGGTCGGCCTGCTTCACCTTCGCGGTGTTGTAGGCCATGCAGCGGAAGGCCAGCTTGTAGCTGGCCCAGGTGCCGTCGGCGGCGGCGTACTTGCTGTCCATGTTCTTGAAGCCGGGCAGCTCGCGCAGGTCGGCGAGCGCGTTCATCTTCTTGAGCTGCACGTAGGAATCGGTCGGGCTCATCAGCACGTCGGCGATGGCGCGGTCCTCGCGCAGGGCGAGGATCACCTTGATGCCGCGCGCGGCGGTGCCGGCGCGCGTGTAGGCCAGCTTCACCGACGGATAGCGCTCGTTGAAGGCCGTCGTCATGCGGCGGAACTCGTCGTCCTTCCAGGTGCCGAGGATGACGACGCCGGCGCCCTTGCTGGCGCCGTCGAGCCAGGCCTGCGGCACCTTCAGCTCGTCGTCGAGGCCGTTCAGGATCGAGGCGTCGAGCTTGAGGTCGGCGAGCACCTTCTGCGTCGCCTTCGGCAGGTCCGCGGCTTGCGCGTTCGCCGCGACGATCGACGTCAGGCCCAGGGCCAGAACGGATATGCCCGAAAGCATCCAATTACGCATGTCGTGAATCCCTCTTTTGCCGGATCGTTTCGACGCGTTTCCGCGTCCAAGCGCGAAGGTGGCGCGGGCATGGCCGCAGGCCGCCTCCAACAATCATTTGCGCTGACATTCCCTGTTGGCCGCCTCGCCGACGTGCGCGGCGATGCCTGGCTCGAAGCCGATATTTCCTGCCCGCGATGTTTTTGTCCGAAGGCCTGCGCCTTGTGGCGCTCTCGCTGTTCTTCGGTTGCTGCGAATATTGCATTCAATATTTCGACGGAACAACGACTATTTTAATGACGTCACCTTCGCTCCGCGCGCTGTGCGGTCGGGCGCCCTCACCCTTGTTCGCCAATCCATTTCCGGCGGGAAATGCTGCGGTGCCGCAGGTTATCTATAAGACTCATCTCGCCTGTCAGCGCGCGCGGCGATGAATGAAGACGCCGCTCGCAGGGAACGACAAAGACGTTGACTCGGTTTTTGCATCCAAATAAGAGGCGTATCCTATAATCTTTGCATTTATGTAATTCCCTTTTCCGTGCGGCACTTTTGGACGGAGGGGGAATGCGCCAGTCCGCGTACGCGTCCCCTCTCATGAAAAGGATTGCCTCATGAACAACGGGCTATACGCGACAGTCGCGGCGCTTGCTCTGACCCTCGCGTTCGGCGGCGCAGCGGCCGCGACGGACCTGCCGCCGTCGACGCAGAAGGCATTGGCCAAGATGAAGGTCGACCCCAAGCTGATGGACGGGCTCGACGACGAGCTCAAGGTGCCTCAGGCCTGGCTCGACGACGCCGCCAAGGAGAAGGAAGTCATCATCCTCGGGACCTGGCCGAACGCCCAGTTCCGCACGATGACCGAGCCGTTCCGCGAGCGCTATCCGGCCATCAAGCTCAACTACAACCGCTCCGGCACGGCGGCCCGCGGCCTGAACGTGGTCATCGCGCTGCGCGACGGCCGCGTCGTCGCCGACGTGCTGACCAGCATCGCCGACGCCTTCCTGCCGTTCATGCAGATGAAGGCTTTCGCCGACTTGCGCGAGCTGCCGGGCATCAAGAACGTGCCGAGCGAGTTTGTCGCCGCCGACGGCACCTGGGTCAGCCACAAGCTGTCCTACCGCTGCATCGGCTACAACACCACGAAGGTGAAGAAGAGCGACCTGCCGCAGACCTGGGACGACCTGCCGAACAACCCGCTGTGGAAGAACGGCAACCTCGCGATCACCAACCATCCGAACTCCTGGCTGCTCGGCCTGTGGGACGACAAGGGCGCGGCTTGGGGCGAGAACTTCACGCGCCGCCTGTTCCAGGACGTGAAGCCGCAGCCGCGCAAGGAAGGCATGTCGGCGGCGACCGCGCTCACCGTCGCCGGCGAGTTCTACGCCAACCTGCCCGCGCCCGAATGGCAGATCCAGGGCTACATCGACAAGGGCGCGCCCATCGCGCTGCATTGCCCCGATCCGGTGCCGATCACGCTGTCGCAGATCGTGATGATCGACAAGTCGCCGCGCAAGAACGCGGCGCGCGTCTTCATCAACTGGATGCTGAGCCGCGAGGGCCAGGTCATGCAGTACTTCGACTCCTACGTCGTGCCGGTGCACAAGGACCTGCAGATCCCGCAGTTCGATCCGGCGTCCGAGTCCATCGTCGGCAAGAAGAAGAACATCCGCGACGACACGCGCCTGCTCGGCAGCGACCTGCACAAGCAGATGCTGAAGAGCTGGAACGGCTACTGGCTCGGCGCCGGCGGCGATCCGTCGGCCGGCGGGGAGGGCTCCGAATAGCGCGTGCCGGCGTCGCCTTTCGCCAGCGGCCGCAGCAAGACCGCCAGTCAGACTTGAGACATTCCGGACAGCGGCGTCGCCCAGGCGGGCGGCGCCGCTCGTTCGTCGATTTCACCGCTTAACATCACCATTAAAAGATACCTGAGGAGGATACGTCCATGGCCAGCGCGAAGAAGACGAAGGGCGCGAAACCGGCGCCCGCGAAAGGCGCGACGAAGAGCAACGCCGCGCAGCGCAAGGCCATGATGTCGGTCGAGGCCGGCGTGAAGATGCGCAAGCCGAACCGCCCCGAGTTCGGCTCCGACGCCATCGTCGAGCTGCTCAACGGCTTCGGCTTCAACTACGCCTTCCTCAATCCCGGCTCGAGCTACCGCAGCCTTCACGACTCGATCGTCAACTACAACGGCAACGTCAAGCCCAAGGTGGTGCTCGGCCTGCACGAGGACGTCGTGACCTCGATGGCGCAGGGCTACGCCACGGCGTCGGGCAAGCCGGCGCTCTGCATCCTGCACAACCTGGTGGGCCTGCTCCATGGCACCATGGGCATCTTCAACATGTACTGCTCGGGCATGCCGATCGTCATCCTCGGCGGCTCGGGCCCGTCGGACCCGAAGCTGCGCGGCCCGGTCGACTATCTCCATTCCGCCAACACCCAGGGCGAGGCGGTGCGCCCCTACGTCAAGTGGGACGACGAGGCGACGACGCTGGACGGCGTGATGGATTCGGTGCTGCGCGGCTACAAGATCGCCAACACGAGCCCGAAGGGCCCCGTCTACATCGCCTTCGATTCGGGCATCCAGGAGCAGAAGCTGGAGGCACCCATCGCGCTGCCCGACGTCAGCCAGGCGCGCTACCATGCCCCGACCCCGGCGGCGCCCGCCCCCGACGTCGTCGACCGTATCGCCGACATGCTGCTCAAGGCACGCTATCCGATGATCGTCGGCGGCCGCATCGGCTTCACGCCCGACGCCACCGAGCCGCTGCGCGAGCTGGTGGAACTGCTGGGCTGCGCCTACGCGGACGACCGCACCTTCGTCGCCATGGCGACGCGCCATCCGCAGAACCTGACCGGCTCGCGCGAGGCGCTTACCAAGGCCGACGTCGTGCTGGCGGTCGACTGCGCCGACGTCCATTGGACGATGGGCGGCTACAACGTCCGGCGCAGCAACGCCTACAAGAAGCTCGAATCGAACGGCAAGAAGGTCATCGACCTCTCCATGAACGAGAGCGCCAGCAAGCGCTGGGTCCGCGTCGGCGGCGCCATTGCCGACACGGCGATGCAGGTGATGGCCGACCCGATCACGGGCCTCAAGCTGATCGCCGAGGCGGTGCGCGAGCGCGTGCTGGCTGACCGCGACCTCGCCGCGCGCCTCGTGCGCCGCACGGCCTCCATCGCCAAGGAGAAGGCGGCGCTTACCAAGCACCAGCAGAAGAAGATTCAGGAACGCTGGAACGAGACGCCGATCTCGCCCGAGCGCATGGTCGGCGAACTGTGGACGGCGGTGCGCGACAAGCCCTGGTACCTGACGCTGCGCAACCATCGCTCCTGGCCGGAAGGCCTCTGGGAGTTCGACGGCGCCGGGCAATATGCCGGCCACTCCGCCGGCGGCGGCCTCGGCCACGGCACAGGCGCCTCGGTGGGCGCCGCCTTCGCCTGCCTCGACGACGGCCGCTTCCCGGTCGGCATCATCGGCGACGGCGACTTCCTGATGGCGACAGGCGCCGTCTGGACCGCGGCGCATTACAAGGTGCCGCTGCTGATGGTGGTCAACAACAACACCTCCTGGTTCCATGACGAGGAACACCAGCACAGGCTCGCCGTGGCCCGCGGCCGTCCGCCGGAGAACGCCCACATCGGCACGACGACGCGCGATCCCGACGTCGACTTCATCAAGGTCTGCGAAGGCTACGGCGGCTATGCCGAAGGCCCGGTGACCGACCCGGACAAGCTGGGCGACGTCTTCAAGCGTGCGGTGAAGGTGGTCGAGGACGGCGGCGTCGCCATCGTCGACGTCCGCACGGCCAACGTATAGGGCCCTCGATCTGAGCAGGCCGGGCGACGAGCGCCCGGCCGCGCCGATCACAAAAGCTTGAGGCTAGCGAAGGGCTTCGCGCCCGCCGCCCGCGTGCGAGTTGGCGCGGGATCGGCCATGTTCGGCGGTTCCTGCGGGGCGGCGCGGCCGTTTCCCTATGACATGCAGCCCGTGGAACGCCCTGCGCCGGGGGCCGTTTCGCCTATGCGGGACAGCCTTCGCGCCGTCTCGCTGGCAAAAACCCATGATTTTCTTATATCTTAGGGTTTCGCTCTTGCTGCGCCGGGTGGCCCGCTTGCCCGGCCGCGTCCCGGCCATCCCATCGGCTCCCCTCAGCTCACGGCAGGCTTCATGCAATTTCGTCAGGCGTTCGCGATCGGCTTCGGCATGATGAGTATGGCGGCGGTGCTCGCCGGCTGCGGCGGCGTGCCGGGCGACAAGCCGATCGAAACGAACGTGCCGCCGGCCGAGTTCTCGGCGTTCGGCAGCTACCTCGCCGCACGGCAGGCGACGCTGACGCGCGACACGACGAACGCCGCCGACTTCTACGCCCAGGCCCTGCAGCAGGATCCCAACGATCCCGAGCTGCTGCGCCGCGCCTTCACGCTGATGGCGACCGAAGGCCGCATTGAAGAGGCGGCGGCCTTGGCCGAAAAGCTGCGCGCCATGGGCAGCGGCATCCAGATGGCCGGCCTGGTGCGCGCCGTCCAGGCGGCCAAGCTCGGTCAGTACGACCGCGCCGAGGCCGAACTCGCGGCCCTGCCCGAGGGCGGCTACAACAGCTTCATCGGCCCACTGCTGCGCGGCTGGCTGGCCGCCGCGCGCGGCAATCCGCAGGGCGGCGTCAAGACGCTGGCGGCGCTGGGCCAGACGCGCGGCTTCGAGATGTTCGAGGATTTCCACACCGCCCTGATGCTCGACCAGGCCGGCGACCTCAAGGCCGCCGGGCCCTACTACGAGAAGGCCCAGGCGAGCGGCGCCACCTATCTCCGCCTCGTGCAGGCGATGGCCTCCTACTACGCGCGCAGCGGCCAGCCCGACAAGGCGCGCGCGGCGCTGGCCGCCTTCGACAACGACGGCGCCGAATCGGTGGTGCGCGGCAACCGCCCCGAGCTCGGCGACAGCCCGCAGCTGACCCAGCCGCTGGTGACCAAGCCGATGGAAGGCATGGCCGAAGGCCTGTTCGACCTCGCCAGCCTGCTCAACCAGCAGAACCTCGACGACCTCGCCATGGTCATGGTGCGCCTGTCGCTCTACCTGCAGCCCGACCTCGACATCTCGCTGCTGCTCGGCGCCGACATCCTCGAAGACAGCAACCGCGAGGAGCAGGCCATCGAGATGTACGACCGCATCCCGAAGACCTCGCAGCTCTCCTGGTCGTCGCGCCTGCGCGCCGCCACCCTGCTCGACGAGGTCGGCCGCACCGACGAGGCGGTCGCCGACCTCGACGCCCTGGCGGCGGAACGGCCGACACGCTCCGACGCGCTCGTGGCGCTCGGCGACCTGCTGCGCAGCAAGGAGCGCTTCGCCGAAGCCGCCGCCGCCTACGACAAGGCCTTCGCGCGCATCGCCACCATCGAGCCGCGCCACTGGGCACTCTACTATTCGCGCGGCATCGCGCTTGAGCGCTCGAAGCAGTGGGAGCGCGCCCAGGCCGACTTCCTCAAGGCGCTCGAGCTCAATCCCGACCAGCCCTACGTGCTGAACTACCTCGGCTATTCCTGGGTCGAGCATGGCGTCAACCTCGACCAGGCGCTGGCGATGATCGAGACGGCGGTCAAGCTGCGCCCCGACGACGGCTACATCGTCGATTCGATGGGCTGGGTGCTCTATCGCCTCGGCCGCTACGACGAGGCCGTGCCGCATCTCGAGCGCGCCGTCGAGCTGCGGCCGGCGGACGCGACGATCAACGACCATCTCGGCGACGCCTACTGGCGCATCGGCCGCGAGCTCGAGGCGCGCTTCCAATGGCAGCGCGCGCTCGTCTTCAAGCCGGAACCCGCCGAGGCGCGCGAAATCGAGACGAAGATCAAGCAGGGCCTTGCGGCGCAGAGTTCGAGCGCGCCCGCCGCCAAGGCGACCGCCGACCGGCAAGCCGCCCCCGGCCAGGGCGGCTGAGACTCGCCGCCGCTCATCCGTCGTTTTCCTGAGGCCTTCGAGGTCGAGACATGATCGCCGTCGCGGCGCCCGCCAAGGTCAATCTCACGCTTCATGTGCTGGGCCGTCGCGCCGACGGGTACCACCGGCTCGACTCGCTCGTCGCCTTCGCCAGCCTGCATGACGTCCTGCGCGCCGAGGACGCGGCGGGCCTGACGCTGGACCTGGCGGGGCCGGGGGCCGAGGCCCTCGCCGACGACCTCGCCAGGACGCCGTCGCGCGAAAACCTCGTGCTGCGCGCGGCGCGCGCGCTAGCCGAAGCGGCCGGCATCGCCGACCCCGCCGCCGCGCTGGGCCTTTACAAGACCCTGCCGGTCGCCGGCGGCATCGGCGGCGGCTCGGCCGACGCGGCGGCCGCGCTCATCGCGCTGGCGCGCCTCTGGCGGCTGGATCTCACCGATGCGGCGATGGCCGACATCGCCCTGCCGCTCGGCGCCGACCTGCCGGTCTGCCTGGCAAGCCGGCCGACGATGATGTCCGGCATCGGCGAGCGGCTGACCCCGGCGCCGGCCTTGCCGCCCTTGGGGCTGCTGCTCGTCAATCCACGCGTCGCGCTGCCGACCGCCGCCGTGTTCCAGGCGCTCGACGGCCACTTCGGCGCAGAGACGCGCCTCGCCTACCAGGCGAACGACGCGCCGTCGCTGCTCGCCGCCTTGCGGGCCGGGCGCAACGACCTCGAAGCGCCGGCGCGGCGTCTGGCGCCGGTCGTCGGCGAGGTGCTGGCGGCTTTGGAGAGATTGCCCGGCGCGCGCCTGGCGCGCATGTCGGGCAGCGGCGCGACCTGCTTCGCGCTGTTCGACGACGCGTCTGCCGCCGAGGCGGCGGCGCGCGTCTTGCGCGCGGGGCATGAAAGCTGGTGGATCGCCGCCGGCCGGCTGATCGCCGATCGCGCGGAGATTTCGGTCTAGCCTGAGGCCGCCTTAGTTCGGGCCAGCGACTTCGCGCAGTTCGCTCAGCAAGTCGAGCGACGGCTCCCCGGTCGGCGGAAGGCCGGCCATCTCCTGATAATGCTTGATCGCCGCGCGCGTCGGCGCGTCGAGTGTGCCGTTGGGCGCGCTTCGCGTCAGCGCGAGCTTGCGCAGCAAGGTCTGCAGCTCGACGATGTCCTTGCGCGCCAGGGCTTGCGGCGGCGTTGCCGGGGGAGTCGCCACAGTTGGCGCCGGAGGCGGCGCGGCGGGAGCGGCGCTCGCCGGCGGCAGCGACGCGCCGTGCGGCGCCGGCTGCTGGCCCGGCAGCATCTTGGATTCGAGCGCGATCATCCGCGTGCGCGCCGGCGTATAGCCGCTGTCGGCGGCCTGTCGATAGAGGCTGTAGGCGGCGTTGAGGTCGAGCGGGACGCCGAGGCCGTTCTCGTAGAGCTGGCCGAGGTTGTACTGCGCGTCGGGCAGGCCGCCTTCCGCGGCGCGGCGGAACCAGACCGCGGCGACGTCGTAGTCGCGCGGCGCGCCGCGGCCTTGGGCGGCGGCGACGCCAAGGTTGTACTGCGCGGCGACATGGCCCTGGTCGGCGGCGGCGCTATACCAGAAGTAGGCCATGGTCTGGTCCGCCGGCCGGCCAATGCCATGGTCGTAGATCACGCCGAGATTATATTGCGCGTTGGCGAGTCCCTGGACCGCGGCCTTCTCGAACAGGTCGGTGGCGGTCTTCTGGTCCTTTGGCAGCAGGCGGCCTTCCATCAGCAGGAGAGCGAGGTCGTGCTGGGCCTTGGGATCGCCCTTGGCGGCGTCGGCGCGCAGCTGCGCGACCAGTTGCGCGTCGCCGGGCGATGGCGTGGCCGCCGGTGGCTGGGCGGCGGCGACGGGCACGGCGGCGGCGGGCGTGAGCGATGTTGGCGGCTTGGTTGCGGCTGGCGTGGGTGCCATCGATAGGTCGGCGGCGCTTGCATCGGGGCCGCGCGTTTCATCCAGGTTGGCCAGCTGGATCGCAGGATCGGGCGCAGCAGCAGGGGCGGCATCGGGCGGCGCCGTGATGTCGACCGGCGCAGGAGCGGCGAGGGCGGGCAGCGGCGCTGCCGTCGCCAGTGTCGCTGCCGGCGTTGCCGCCGTCGCCGAGCTGGCGGGCAAAGGCAGGTCGACGGCCGCTGCCGCATGAGGCGGTGTCCCGAGGACCGCGTCGACATCGGCCTCGACGTAAGAGGGCGGCGGCGGTTCTTCCATGTCGAACCAGAGCCAGACCAGCCCGCCGGCGGCGGCGAAGGAGAGGAAGAGCAGGCCGCCCGCCAATATGCCGAGGCCGCGGCGATAGGCTTGGCCCGGCGGCGGCGCCTTGACTGGCGCGTCGGGGGCGGGCGCGTCAGCGGCAGGCCCATGGGCCGCCCGTTCGGTCAAGCCGTCGAGCCTTGCCGTCATTGGCGTGACCAGCCGGGTGACATTGTCCTGCGCCGTCTGCAGCCGCGCTTCCAGGACGCCGAGGACTTGCTGGATCGCGGCTTGCGCTTCGGGATCGTCGAGCAAGGAGTCCGCGTCGGCCTCGCTCGCGTCTACGTCCTCGTCCTCGGACCAGGCTGGCGGCACGACATGGCTGTCGGCGTTGGCCAGGATGGCGCGGTCGAGCCAGGCGGCGAGGGATAGGCCGTCGGCGTCGGCGGCGGCCTGCGCGCGGCGCTTCGTCGCGTCATCCATGCCGCGCACGGTCCAGTCCATTAGGAACGCCTCAGGAATGCGGCCGTCGTTGCTGGCCGCGTCGAGCGGAAATCGGAAAGGCGCAGATCCATGATGGGACGCTCGGCAGCCGGAAAGGCGGACGGGACCGGTGCGGCGGCGCCGTCCGGCTCAGCCCGGAAGATTCAATCGGAGAAGAGGCGGGAGAAGAAGCCCGGCCGGCGGCGTCCTTGCGGGTCGGGCCGTTCGTCGCCGGGGCCATGCTCGATGCGGTCGAGCCGCTCCGTCATGCGCATCATGGCGCGCTCGATCGGGTCGACGTCGATGCGGGCGTTGCCGCCGCCGTTCTCCTCGACCTGGGCCGAGAGCTTGGCGACCTTCTCGATGATCGGCGCCAGGGCTTCGGCGGTGCGCGCCTCGGTCTCTTCGATCTTGTTGGCGAGGCGGTTGATGCTTTCGAGCACGGCCTCGGGGGTCAGCGCCGGGGGCTTGGGCGTGGACGAGCCGGCCGGCATGTCGGCCCCGTAGGACGCATAGTTCGACGGCGCGTAGACGGCCGGGCCGCTCGAGCTCTTGAGCTGCTGGGCGGCCGTGGCATGGATCGTCTGGCTGAGCCAGACGCCGAGGGGCAGGCCGGCCTTGCGCGCCGCCAGTTTCGCGGCCTCGCGGGCTTCGTGTTCGACGCCCTTTACGCTCCACGGAACATTGGACATACCGCTATGCTACCTTCAGTCATCTAAAATGCCCGACATAATGTTACGCAATACGCCGGTATGTAAAGGCTGGCGGGTTCCGGCCATCCGGCTTTTTATGAACGCGGCGGGCAAGCGAAGACGAAAAGCCTAAAGCGCTACCCGGCCCTACCGGGCGCGCCGCATTCAATCTTCGGTGAATTCGCCCGGCGCTTCGCGCGCGGCCTCTTCATGGTCGGCCACTGCATGAATCAGGCTGGCCAGCCAGGTCGCCATGGGGACATGGGCACGCCGCGCCGCGGCATTGGCCGCGGCCACCGCTTCCGGCGACAGGCCGGCGAGCCGCCAAAGTCCGGTGCCGTCCGCCGACGCGGCTGTCGGCTGGCTGTTCGGCTGGTCGTCGGGCAGGTCGGTCATGGCGGCGGGGTCCGTCGGTGGGGCGTCAGCAGGGGGCAGACTAGCGCATTTCGGCGCTGAAATCTCCGGCGCGGAAAGGCGGTATTGCCAGTTGAGGGGGCCCGGCATTGTCGCTATGGTCCGGCCCGCATTGGGGCGTCGCCAAGCGGTAAGGCACCGGTTTTTGGTACCGGCATTCCCAGGTTCGAATCCTGGCGCCCCAGCCAACCAGTCTGCAGTTTGCGCGTCTCTCAGAGACTTTGCGGCAGAACTGCGAAAAAGCCCGCCAATGGCGGGCTTTTTTACGTTCGGAGTGACCCGGAGACCCGTTCTACAGCGATGGTATGGCCAGTTTTGGCCGAGCGTCTCCATTCGCGTTTTCGGGGGTGGCACCTCCATAAAGTGCTCAAGACGGCCACTGTGAATTTCATTGGATCGACAGAACAGTATTTTGATTTGTCTGCGGGGTTCCGCCCGACACTTGCCGTGAATGTGTCGCGGTCAGCACCCATCGACCACCCATGGCCGACGGGTTATCCTGCATCCTTAAATTATTGGGCCGCTAAGGCTTAAAAAAGCTATCAGGAGGGTGTGCAATGGCTCGAGTTTGGGATCCTTTCCTCACCGAACAGGACAAGGCTCACCTCGCGGAGAGACGCGGCGGCGATCGACGCGTTGGCTTCGGCACGCGGCCTGCCATTCTCAACATCGACCTTTATCGCGGCGTGTTCGGCGACGCGAATGTGCCCTTGCTGGAAGGCACCAAGCTCTGGTCGGGGTACTGCGGCCCGGTTGGCTGGAACACAATTCCTCATGTCCAGCGGCTGCATCGCGAAGCACGGGCCGCCGGCATTCCGATCTGCCATGCCACGGGGCTTCTTGACGAAGAGTCCGGCATTCCCGGTTGGTCTCAGGCCATTCACGCCGCGTCCCCGCGCCGTATCCCTCTAAATGATGAGGCTGCGCGGGATCGTTTTGCGCGGCGCTACGACATTATCGACGAGGTCGCGCCACAAACTGGCGATGTAGTCGTGCGCAAGGCTTCGCCCAGCGCATTTTGGGGCACCTCACTTATCGCTGAGCTCGTGCGCCTGGGAATTGATACGCTGCTGGTGGCGGGCGAAAGTACCAGCGGATGCGTGCGCGCGACCGTCGTCGATGCCGCCAGCTACCGTTTCCGCGTGCAGGTGATCGAGGACTGCGTATTCGACCGCCACGAAGCCTGCCATGCCATCAACCTGTTCGACATGCATCAGAAATACGCCGATGTCATATCCATCGACGCGGCGGTGGACTATCTCCGCGATTTGAAGGGAGACACTGCTGCCCCGCGCCCCGCGTTGGTCAATTCGTGACGGCTTGCCGTTGACCTAAATGCCTGGTTAACGCGGCGCTCAATCACTCGTAGGCGTCCATTGATCACTTGGCAGAATATTCGATGGCCTTCTGCACGATCGCATCCGGAATAGCATAGAGACGCGCCAGCAGCGTCGACATGTCCTCGGCGGTGCTCGGCATTACGTCCAACCCCTGCTTTTCGGCTTCTGTCAAAAAATCCGCATCTTTCATGGTTGCCTGAAATCCCGTGCGCAGGGCTTGCAGCCGGTCGGATGGAATGCCCGGAGGTCCGAGGATCGGCCGCGCGATCGTCTGCGGGGCAAACACCAAGTCAAGGATGCCTTTCTGTTCATCGGTCTTGGCATAGTCGATGAGCAGCGGGACATCCGGCAAGTCGGGATGCTTTTCCAGCGCATGCTGAACGATGAAATTAATCTTTTTTTCTTTGAGCCATTCCGGATGCGTAGTCATCAGGCTCGGCATGCTCCAGGCGCATCGCCCATGAACCTCGCCGCGCTCCATCGCCAGTAGGACAGCATTGCCGCCGTAGCCTGAGATCACCTTGATGTTCGCGCCAAACAGATTGTTGATGAGAACCGGCACGCTCGCGATGTTTCCGCCGGCTCCGCCGGCGCCGACGATGAACTCTTGCTTGGCTAAAACTTGGTCGAAGGACTTGATCGGCGCCGTGCCCCAAGAGACGCAGAATTGCTGCTCTTTGGTGATGTTGCCGATCATGCTGAGCTGGCGCGGATCGAACTTGGCATGCTCGATGCCGAGCAGCGGCGCCGTCATCATCGAGGAATGGATCGTGGCGATGACTGTGCCGTCCTTGGCCGCTCTTTCATAAAGGTGATTGGTTGCCGTCAATCCACCGGCGCCGGGCATGTTTTGCACAATGATGGAGGGGTTGCCAGGCACGTGGCGAGGGAAGCTACGCGCGAAAGTGCGGGCGTACATATCGTAACCGCCACTCGCGGTGGTGCTGACGATGAGGGTTATTTGCCGCTTCTGGTAGAAATCTTGGACTGACTGTCCAATGGCGGGGGATAGGCCGAACGCCGTTGTTATGGCTATGCCGGTGAAGGCCAGTAAGCTCGTTCGCTCGCGCCACATAAATAACTCCCCTGTGCGATTCGAATTATTCTCTTTGTTACGAGGATAGCCTACCTCGCGGAGGTAGTGGCTAAGATAGGGTGCAGATAGCGCGCTCTATGGGCACTGGTCTGAAGTCGCCTGATGCCCCAGTCTCCGGGGTGGCGCCTTGAGAAAATAACTGCGTGAATTCAAAGGTATGTGGGGCAGTGCATCACGAACATTCTCGAGTTCGAATCCTGTCTGCTCAGCCAACCAGTCTGCGGTTTGCGCGTCTCTTAGAGACTTTGCGGCAGAACTGCGAAAAAGCCCGCCAATGGCGGGCTTTTTTATTACCGGTGCCACCCAGAGACGGTCTTAGTCGCGATGGTATGGCCAGTATTGGCCGAGCGTCTCCATTAGCGATTTCGGGGGTGGCGGCTCATTAGGTAATACGTCGAATATGTCTCGGCACTTCTCTGTCTTTCGTCTCAAATCTAGGGCGCCTTAGCAATGCGACAGTGAGCATCGCTAAGGCGGTGGATGGACCGACGGCGTTGTTGTCGTACTAAACAAGAAGGTGCCTATATGGACCTCAAGATATTTGATGTGGAGCACGGCGCATGCGCGTTGCTCACATGTGACGATTACACTCGCCTGATGGTCGATTGCGGCCATAACGCAACAACAGCCTGGCGGCCAGGCACATATCTCAAGAATAACGGCATCTCTTCACTGGAGATGCTAGCCGTCACTAACTATGACGAAGACCATGTCAGCGCCATCGGTGATCTATTCGATAACGTCGATGTTCAGTGGCTGTCGCGAAACACGAGTGTATCTTCTGGAGCCATTCGTGCTCTCAAAACAGAAGACGGAATGGGTGCTGGAATACAGCGTCTCACCCATGACATTGATCATGTTTTCACAGGAGGTGGAATGGCGACGTTGCCACAGTTTCAGGGCTTAGTTCGGCAGGTTTTCTGGAACACTTATCCAACCTTTGATGATGAAAACAATCTCAGTATGGTTGTTCATCTCAGTTGCCACGGTAAGGGCGTCATGTTCCCGGGCGATCTTGAGCGTAAGGGCTGGATAGAATTATTAAAGCGCGCGGACTTTAAGGCTGCCTTAGAAAATACAAGTGTTTTAGTGGCTTCTCATCATGGTCGGGAGAACGGCTGCTGTGCGGAAGTATTTGAATACTGCAATCCGTTCTACGTGGTGATCTCTGATCAGGGCTACACGTTTGATACGCAGCAGACGATCCCATTCTATCGCCGACATGCCCGCGGCGGGCCGTTTCGAAAAGACCCGGAGCGCCGCGTACTAACGACCCGCCGCGACGGTCGGATTGGATTTACGTTTTCTCCTGATTCATGGGGGCCATACTAGCAGGCCGTTATGTGGCAATTCACTTCCCGTTATTCATGCCGAGATATGCCACGAAGATCTCCCGGGCATAGCGCTTTCCGAAGCGTTGCATCCGGTAGAAGGCAATAATCGCCACGACGAGGCCGCCAATCCAAAGCTCATGACGTTCTGGCGCTGTTGCTGCGGCCAATGCCGCGAAGACTAGACAGCCCGCGCTAATCCCGCGCAGAAGCCCATAGGTCCGGTTGAAGGCATCTACTCTTTTGGCGCGCCCGGCTGATTCCAGGACGGAATACATTTCGCGAACCGCAGGGTACCACTGGCGCGTCGTCAGGGCGCCGCAGTCGATCTTCATATGCTGGCTGCACAAGTCGAGCAGGCGCTGTTTTTGCGTCTCGCTGACGAGCTTCTGGTTATTCTTCAGAAGCCAGTCGGATGGCATGCCGCCATGAGCGCGCCACCAGGCCATCTCCATGAGATTCCCGATGCCCTGGATCAGATGGCCGACGACCAGTGAGGCGATCAGGAAAAGGCCTAGGCCACCGACATTGAAGTCGTTGCCTCCGAACATCGCCTTTACGTCCGGATACAAGTATATGGTTCCGAAGATGGCTACGCTGCCCGGCACGATGACACCGATGTACTCGTATGGATCAAAACGATCGCTCATTCTGTGGCCTCCAAAGGGATTGTAAGATTCACAGTTTCACCTTTCTCGCCCACGATTAGGACGATTGCCGGACAGGCTTCAACTATCAACTCTGTCGAAAGCCAACACATTTGGCTGATGTCCGTTCGACTAGGGGTGGCAGAAGAGCCCTCGGGGTGTGAGTGCCATTCGCCGACATATCGGACCTGACCCATGGTTTTGGCATGGATGTCCTCGATGTTTGCTGACGTGCCTTGAACTCCTCGTTCGAATCCGCTGGGATCACCTTTACTGTCGGCTGGCGCCGGCAAAGCGTCGACGAGATGGATCGATTTGGCGACTCGATCCACGACTCCAGCCAGCAGTCCTCCGGTCTCGTTGGGCAGCTCGGATACGCGCAAAGCCCGAATCGTCCGCAGCAGGCCTTCGTCGACGGTGACCATCCAGTCGTCAATGGCCATTCGGTGCGTGGCCTTCTCGCCATTTTCTGTGATGCGGTTGACGTTTCCTCCAGATCCAAGCGTCCATATCGCTATTTGTGCTTGTGGATCATCCATAAACTCAGCCACGGCGCCGGCGGCGATGGCGCTGAGCATACTTGCCCGATGTTGGGGAATCCGGTTCGTCAAGGAGCGGCAAGATCCGGAATAACGCACACCTTCGGGCGCCTCCAGATGGCCAGCCAACTCGGGCTTATTGAGCATCAGGCGGTAATATTGTGCCTCAAGGTCGCGGAGTGTGACCGTCCTTCCGCTGTCTTCGGCCAGCATTACGAGCGCGGTGCCCGCCGGGTTGAAGAAGACGGAGAATCGGCGTGACGTCGATTCGATGTCGCTGAGATGTCGGCCGACCGCTACCGAGGCTGATGCATCGAGAATCAGGTCAGCCGCAGATAGCCTTGCTAAGGCGCTGCTAGACGATTCTACGCCAAGTGCGTCGATGGCCAGCCACTCCGCGACGGTCTGATCTTGAGCAATCGTACAGAGATGCTCGGCCAGGGCGTTCGCCTTAAGTTGCCCGACGGCGTATGGCAGTAACGCGTGACGGGCAAGATTGTGCGGCAGTAGGTGATCGTGATCGAGAATCGCCCATTTAAAGGCCCCTTCGCGGACGAGGGTTTCCGCTAACTGCGATCCCAGCGATCCGGCACCGACCATGGCGATCTGGCGATCATCAGGTGCGGGACGACCCGATATTTCAGCCGCCAACTCTCTGTTGAAAGCGACATGGAGGTCGAGCGGCTGAACGGAAACATTCTTTCCGAGACCAGGGCCGTTCGTCGAAACTCCGACTAACGGAAGGAAGGCACCAGCCTGACCAGGCGATGCAAGCCACCCAAGAGTGTTCCCCGCATCACCAATCGAAGGAACAATGAGGAACGCGCGGCGATCGACGCCGATATGTTCTCCGGTATCTGGCCGGACGATGTCGAAGGCTACCGCAAGAGCTAAGTGAGAATCGAGGCGCTGTTTTGCCTCCGTGCTTATCCCTGCCCAGTTCGTAAACCACCTTTTCAAGATGGGCATGAGATCTATGCCGATTTTGTTTAGTTCGGCGGCAAGTTCAGCCAAGTTCTGTGGCAAGCGTCGTAGCCTGCCCATTTCTCGCGGTTGGCCTTGAAGTCCCAATACGACAAGCTTCACAAGCCCCTGAGAGACTTCTGACGTCGGGACGGCAATTACGACCTGAGGTTCGGTACCGTTATTTTTATGAGCGTAGGCCGAAAGTTCAATTGGCTCCTCGGTTTTACTGAAACAATCGGGGGGTACGACCAGTGCATAACCGAGGTTACGGGAAATTGGCCGTTCAACTTGCGCGCATCCGCCATGTAGGCCGTTGTCATAGGTATAGAGGCTTCCCACTTCGTCAACTCGACGGCGAGCCGGCCGTGGTATCCGCGTTCGGCCGTCCATTCACCAGGTGAAGTTCAGGCTGGCGCTCACGGCATGGCTGCTGTCGGCGGCGTTGAGCGTGCCGTCGTAGCGCAGCGACAGGGTCACGCCGTCGTCGAGCCGGGCGGCAAGGCCGAGCCCGATCAGCGCGCTGTCGCGGTTCATCTCCGCGCCCTGCACGGTGAAGCCGCTGCCCGGCGCGGCGTCGAAGCCCGCCGTGACCGGCCGCGCCGTGTCGGCATAGTCGTGCACCCAGCCGACGCGGCCGAGCAGCGCCAGCGGAGAGGCCAGGCCGACGTCGGCGTCATGGTCGAGCTGCAGGCCGAAGATGCTGCGCAGCGCTTCGGTGGTCTCGCCGGCGACGGCGAGATCGAGCTCGCCGGCGCCCGTTTCGGTGAAGCCGCCCCGGTCGGCACGGCTCGCCTCCAGGCCGAGGAAGGGCGTCGCCGTGGTCTGCCGGTCGAGCGCCACGGCATAGCCGGCCTCCAGGCTGGCCAGCAGCTGGTGCGCCGCGGCGTCGCCGTTCGCCGTCGCGCCGATGAAGTCGATCGGGCGTTCGACCGCGTTGTCGGCGTAGCCGTAGCCCAGCGAGCCCTGCAGATAGAAGGCGCTCGGCTGATAGCTGCCATAGACGGCGAGCTGATAGCTCTTGGCCGTCGCCTTGCCGAGGCCGCCCGCGGCGTTCAGCTTGGTCTCGCCGTAGCCGCCGGCGAGGCCGGCGACGAGGTCGCGGCCGAAGCGCCGGTCCAGACCCGCCGCGCCGCCGCCGCCGGAGTAGCTCAAAGCGGCGCTGTCGGCGTCGCCGTCGATGTCGCCGGTCACGCCGCCGCCACTCATCCAGGCCGTCCAGGGCCCGAGGCGCACCGGCGGCGCCGCCTGCGCCGTCTCGTCGGCGCTGGCGAGCTGCGTCATGGCCGCCGCGAGGTTGACGCGCTGGCCCCTCGCGTTCGCGCCTTGGGCAAGCGCGTCACCGCCGCGCGCATAGCCGGCCTGCTGGCCGACCGTGCTCAGGAAGCGCTGGCCCGCTAGCATGGCCACTGTATCGAGGCCGCCATAGATCTCGCCGGACATCTGAGTGAAGGCGTGGTTCGCCTGCGCCGCCGACAGGCCGGTGAGCGTGGCGACGGCCGTGGCCAGCTGCCCGTTGGCGGCGACCTGATCCAGCGTCGTCGCCACGGCCTGCTGGTTGCCCGTCGCCGCTACGTCGGCGAAGCTGACGTCGTTGCGGGTGAGGGTCAGGCCGACGTCGCGGAAGTTGTAGGTCAGGCTCGGCGTCAGGAAGGCGAGGTTCGAGGTGACGGCGTCGAACCTGCCGGTGACGCTGCCGAAGGCGCTGTTCAGGATGGTGTAGTTGGTGGCGGCGGAATAGCTGCCGGTCTCGGCCAGCACGCGGACGGTGCCGCCGTTGATCGTCACGTTGCCGTTGGCGTTGATGCGGTCCGACTGCCCTGCCGCGTTCACTTCCACCTCGTAGGCCGAGCCGGGGTTGAAGGTGACGGACCTGGCGACAATGATCGTGCCGATCGAGTTGCCCGGCGCGAAGGTGCCGAAGGCGAACACGTCGCCGTTGATGGCGCCCGACCCGCCGAGCGTGCCGGCGGCGTTGACCGTCACGTCGCTCAGCGTGGTGCCGTTGATGCGCAGCGTGCCGGCATCCACCGTCGTGCCGCCGGTGAAGATGTTCGTGCCGGTGAGATTGAGCGTGCCGCTGCCGTCCTTTGTCAGGCCGCCAGTGCTGGTGATGTCGCCGGAGACCGTCGTGTCGCCGGCGCCGCCGACCGTCAGGTCCTGGCCGGTGCTGCCGATGCTGCCGCTCAGCGTCAGGCTGACCCCGCTGTTGGCGTCGATGCGCGACGCGGCGGCCAGCGTGAGGTCATTGGCGAGCGCTGCGGTGGCGTCGCCGCGCAGCGTGCCGCCGTCCAGCGTCACGCCGCCGCTGCCGAGGGCGTCGGTCGCGCTGACGGCGAGCGTGCCGGCGCTGACCGTGGTGCCGCCGCTGTAGCTGTTGGCGCCGGTCAGCGTCAGCGTGCCGGTGCCGGTCTTGGTCAGGTGGCCGGTGCCGTCGATGTCGCCGGCGTAGCTGGTCGTCGCGCTCTGATCGACCACCAGCTCGCCGGCGCCAAGCGCGACCGTGCCGCCGGCGCCCGACAGGCTGCCGACGATCTGGTTGAAGCCGTCAAGATCGAAGCTGCCGCCATCGACGGTCAACGCGCCGCTGGCCGCCAGGCGATCGTTGCCGCCGAGCGCCAACGTGCCGGCCGTCACTGTGGTGCCGCCGCTGTAGGTATTGACGCCGGTCAGCGTCAGCGTGCCGCTGCCGTCCTGATTGACTGATCCGTTGCCCGTGATTGCGTTACCCACGACCTGGGCCGTCGCCTGATCGAAGGTCAAGCTGCCGCCGTTGACCGCTATGTTACCGGTGATGGTCGAACCGGCCTGCAAAGTGAGCGTGTTGGCGCCGCCGGTGAAGGTGATGGCATTGGCGCGGGTCGTCCCGTCGCCGTCGAGGCCGCCGGCGATGGTGCCGCTGTTGGTGATGGTCAGGTCCGAGCCGACGACGCCGGAGCCACCGGCACCGCCTAAGACGCCACCGCCGCCATTGCCGCCAGAGATGGTTCCTTCATTGCTGAGACGCGCGTCAGAATCCGTAAAATAGATACCGGCGCCACCATTGCCGCCGTTGGCGTTGGGACCGAAAACAGTGGGAGTGCCATTGCCGCCGGCGCCGCCGGTGACGGCATTGGCATTCTGGATCGTTATGTCCCCGCTGCCGTGGAAGGAAAGGCCCACGCCGCCGCCGCCGCCGCCGCCGCCCCAGGTGGCGGAAGTCCCATTACCGCCAGCGCCGCCCGTTATGTCGGCCTCGACGCTCAGGATGGCACTTCCGAGCGACACGAATCCCGCGCCGCCGCCGCCGCCGCCGCCGCCGGCAGCACCGCTGCCACCGTTGCCACCACGGCCCCCGACGATGCTGCTGCCAATCGTGGAAACGGTGCCGATGCCACCATCGCCGCCGCCGCCGCCGCCGCCGCCGTGGACGTTTCCACTGGCATCATTGCCGTTAATGCCGATTCCACCCCCATCGCCACCGGGTGTTCCAACCCCGCTGGCCGGTCCGCCTGTACCGACGGTTGCCGGTGCCGACACGAGATTGCCGCCGCCTCCACCCCCACCAACCGTACCCCCATTGTCTCCGTTCATGCCCGGCGCACCGCCGCCAATGCCGCAGCAACCACCGCCGTCGTCGCGTGGGGCACCGCCGGCGGCGCCGTTGGCATTGCTGTCAGTGCCGTCGCTGCCGGTGCCGCCGTTGCCGCCGGTACTCCGGACTGTTCGATTTGCACCGCCGTTGCCGCCGGATCCGCCGGCAAGGGCCGGCGCCGCCACCAGTGTCATCGCCAGGGTGGATGCACCGGCCAAAATCACGGCCTTTGCGACGACCGCATTGGCTCTCATTCTGGCGCTGGAAGCCTGGATGGCCTGCGGCGCGCGGCGTGCCGCGCGCGAGGTCTGACGCACTGAACGATCCCCCGTGTTGCGGCGCGAAGGCTGTCTCCCCGCGCCTCGCTCGTCCCTGCGTCGCAAGCCAGAATGGCTTGCTCTCGCCGGGGCGACGGCGGGCAAAGCCCCGCGCGGCGCAAGCCTGGCGAGAGGCATTCTTGCCTGCGGCGCGAGTATCTCTATTGGGGATGCGGAGTTTTAGCCCCCTATTCAGGGGGGAGGGCGTCCAAGCCAGAGCGCCATCAAGGCGTTACGGCTGGACACGCCGTATTTTCGGAAGATGCGCTTCACATGGCCATGCGCCGTGTGGGGACTCTGCCCCACGGCGGCGGCGATCTGCTTTTCCGTCACCCCCTGCAGCAGGCCCTGCAGGATGCGCCGCTCGGTCGGCGTGAGTGGCGCGGAGGCGACGCCCAGCCCTTCGCCCAGCATCTGCAGGCGGTAAAACCAGCGCAGGCTGCGCAGGGCATAGGCGACGATGTCACGCTCCGCCGTGCCGAAGGGCTCTTGGCCAAGGTTGCGATAGAAGCCGAAATAGGTTTCGGCGTCCTCGTTGATCGGGATGCCGACCCAGATCGCGTCGCGGTAGCCGGCGCCGAGATAGAAGGTGCGGTAGTAGTCGCCCTCGAACCAGTTCTCCGGCGCCAGCTCTACCAGACGGTTGACGCGATACTGCCCGGACAGCTCGACGTTGCGGAATACGGTGACGTCCACAACGCCCGCGTCCAGCATGTCCGCCTGCTCCTTGGCCTTCCGCTCGATCAGCGGGGTCGGATGGAGCCGGCGGACGGCGCGCGGACGCCAGCCCTTGACCGGATCTTCGGGTTGCGGGTCGCCCAGCCGCACCGCGCCGATCCAGACGGCGTTCTGCGCGCCGATCAGGCCGCAGACGCCGGACAGCAAATGGTTGCGCGCCTCTTCCACGTGCGCGGCCTCGAAATCGGCCAGCGTGTCCCACAACGCGTGAACACGGTCCTGCATGTGCCGGTCGATAGGCGCGGAACCGGTAGACGCAGAATCGGGAGGCGTGGAACCGGGCGGGCTGGGAGCGGATTCGTCCATGCCGATGATATTCAGGTCCGATGGTGACAACACAACAGGAAAAGCGCCGGCGGGGCGGGCCATGCGGCATTCATGGAGAGCAACCATAGCGTGTTAGCCGTAGTTCCAATCTGGACGCGCTGGGGGCGGGGCGATTCTAGTCATCAATCCGCATGATCTGCATCTGGTTGGCTCGCATCTATGCGGACGCCGATCCAAACCGATTGTCGGCCGCGCTGCCCTTTTGGCAGAGCCAGAACAAGACGATGATTGCAAAGAGAACCGTCGCCGCGAGGGCGGCGTAGGCCCATCCATCGGACTTCAGCGCAATCGCCAGGCCCCAGAGCGGCAGGCTGGCCAGAGGCAGGAGGCCCCACCAGCCTGAACGGCCAGCGTCATGGAGCCGGCGCCAGCCGACTGCCAAAGTCGGAATCAGGGTGGCAAGATTGAAGGCCGAAGCGAGCGGTGGCCAGATCACCTGCAGCACGATGGTGGCAACGGTGCAGAACAGAGCGAAGTACCAATATTCCGCTCGCGGAGCCCGCCCCCGGAAGGTCGCGTAGTTCTGGAAGCAAGCTTTGATCGCGTCGATGAAGGTCATGGTCCCCCGGGATGCGCTGTGTCGTGCTGGGAAGCGTAAATCGCTAGTCTCAAATGCGTACTGAGAAGCGGTCATAAGCGGTGATTTCCGTCATGCGCAGGTCGACATCGCGCTGATAAATCTCGGTCCGCAAGAACCTCAATTCGTCCGGGACATCCGCAGCTGCGACGTCCCTGTACCAAGCTTTTGGCTGAGCAGCGTTGTCGCCATTCCAGTGATAGCCACGGGCCTTGAGGATGTCCTTGAGGTCAAAGGGCGAACCTTCCGCCCAGATGCGTTGGGTGACCTTGCGCGCATTCTCCAGCAGGGCCGCCAAGGCGAGAACGCCGCTCTTGGGCAAGCGCTCAGCCAGAAGCGCAATGGCTGCCTGGCAATCAGCCGCGGCGCGATGGCCGTCAAAGAAGAAACCCATGTCGGAGGCGAGGTATCGCAGCTTGCCGCCTGAAAAGCCTTCTGCCGCCCACGGGACCTGCGACATGGAACATGCCCAGGCCTTGGTCGTGAAGACATCGCTCAGCCTCTCGACAAAGCGCCGATCGAAGTTGGCGTTGTGCGCGATGACGAGAGAGGCCGGGGCGGCGAATGCCCGCACCTCCGCCAGATCGATGGTCTTGCCGGCAACCAGGGCGTCGTCGATGCCCGTGAGGGCGGTGATCTCAGCAGAGATCGGCTGGGCCGGCTGCTGCAGCTGCTCGAAAGCCCGCCCGACCTCGAAGATCCGCCCATCGGCGCTGTAGGTGAAGGGCACCATCGCCAGTTCGATGATTTCGTCGCGGGCGGGATCGAGGCCCGTCGTCTCGACATCGAGAAAGATGGCGCGCTTGGTGGGAGTGCCGTCTGCCGGCGTAATCACGCTGCGCGGGCGCAGGCGCCGCAGCACGCGGTAGTCGCCTGAGGCCTCGAGCGTGGCTGCCATGGCCTCGGTGCCGTCCGTCACAGCTTGATCCTTGTGCGAAAAGGCTGGCGTCTGGTCGCCGGCCTGAATGGGGATATTGTCCTTATATGCGCAAGCATAGGCTAACGAAAATCACCGCATATCGTATTGACAGCCCAATTAAAGTAAGTAATACTTACATTATGAAGATTGAGGCTCTATAGGGGATTTTTACCATTGATGCTGCCAAATGGCAGTCTATATACTGCCATAAGGTGGTATCAATGGTCTTACATCCCTCATCTTCTGTCGGCAATGGCAGCGATTTGACCTTGCCGGCCAACTTGGCCGATGCGGCGACACGCCGACGTCTGACACCAGCTGCGATAGAGGGGTTTGTCCGCTTGAGCGAACTGTGGCGCCTGACGAACAGCGAGGCCTGCGCGCTGCTGGGAGACATGTCGGAGCGAACTTGGTTTCGCATGAAGGCATCGACTTGGAGCGGCGAGCTCACGCAGGACAGCCTGACGCGCATCAGTGCCACCATCGGCATCTTCAAGGGCCTACGCTTGCTGTTTTCGCTGCCGCTGGCAGATGAATGGGTCAAGCTGGCCAATGCAGGGCCGGTGTTCGGTGGCCGTGCGCCCTACGATGTCATGCGAGATGGCGGTATTCCGGCCATGCTGCAAGTCCGCCGGCATGTGGATGCGTTGCGCGGCGGGCTCTAATGCCAATTGCCGTGACCAGCCTCAAGCCCCGTCGAACCGTGCGCTTGATTCCAACGGGGCGCCTTAAGGATCCCGTCCTGCAGCCATTGGCCTCCAGCGCACAGGGACTGGAGGCTTTGGCGCAATTGGAAGGGGTCACCAATGAACGTCTCACCGCCCAGCACACGGGGCTGCCAGATCTGCATCCACGTGAGCTGGTGTTTGGTCGCGCGGGACATACGCTGATCAATGCTGCCTTCACGCACGTGCGGCCAGGTGGCAGTCGCTTCAATGATGAGAACCGCGGCGCTTGGTACTCAGCCTTCGAGACGCGCACGGCTATCGCGGAAGTCGCCTACCATCTCACGCGCGAATTGCAGGCCATCGGCCGCTTCGAGAACGTCACCGACTATACCGAGCTCTTTGCCGATTTTAGCGGCCCGTTCCATGATTTGCGGGGCGGGCAGCACACCGGCATGCGCTATCTCGCCGCAGATATTTCGGTGGGCTATCCCGCCGGTCAGGCGCTCGCCAGGGAGCTGCAGACGAAAGAAGTCAGCAACGGCGTGATTTACCCCTCCGTGCGCCGGCAAAATGGCGTCTGCCTTGCGGTCTTTCGCCCAGGGTTGGTGCAGAACGTGCAGCAGGGGGGGATCTGGCGTCTGGAATGGCACGGCCATCCCAAGCCGCGGGTGACGCGGATCGACATGGCAAGCGACGCAGCGCAAGCCTGAATGAGCATTTCCGATCTCGACATCTATCGCACGGCGAATGAGCTCATACGGCATCACGCGGCCGACGCACGGCTGCAAGCCGCACAGTTTGCTGACCTCTGCGCAACGCGTCACGACCGGGCGGGATTTAATGTCTGGGTTAGGGTCATTGCAGCTATCCAGCAGCTGCAGGAGGTAAACGTTCCGAATGGCACGGTTCAGCACTAGGCTCCCAACGCGCCGCAAGCTCATCAGCATAGCTGTGGCGCTCATCGTTGCGGCAGGCAGCGCGCTTTACTCACAATTGACGGCGCAACCGGCGGACGCTGGCCTTACAGGCATTGCGTCGGTGATCGACGGAGACACCATCGATATCCATGGTCAGCGGATTCGCTTCCATGGCATCGATGCCCCGGAGAGCCGGCAAACTTGTGAGCGGAATGGAAAGCCCTGGCGCTGTGGCCAGCAGGCCGCCTTGGCTCTGTCCGACTATCTCGGGCAGAAATCGGTGCGTTGCGAGAAAAAGGACGTTGATCGCTACAAGCGCATCGTCGCGATTTGCTACGTAGGCACGACGGACGTAAATGCCTGGCTGGTGCGCGAGGGATGGGCTTTGGCTTACCGGCAATATTCGAAGGATTACGTTGCCATCGAAGAAGCCGCCCGCCGGCAGAAGGTGGGGATTTGGCAGGGCGAGGTTCAAGCCCCCTGGGAATGGCGCCGTAAGCCCAAGAAGCAAAGCTGATCCTGCTTGCCATGGCGGCCGTAGCGCCGGAGAATGGCAGCATGTCAGTTGCCCTCCGCCAGAAGCATTTCGAGCGATTACCTGCCGTCAGGTAAAGCGCGCCCCCTTGGCGGAATTGGTAGACGCATGGGACTTAAAATCCCTGACTCGCAAGGGTGTTCCGGTTCGAGTCCGGAAGGGGGCACCAGAATTCTTCACGCAGGACTTCGCTTGGACTATGCCGGCAACGCCCGTGTGCTGGCGTGAATGTCTCGATCTACCGCCGCCACGAATTTAGCTGCGCATAGGCAATCGGCTTTACAGGTCCATGACCTCTTTGGGCATTTCACCCACAGCCCCCTAGATGCGTACTTCTAATGACCGGGACGCGGTCGCCGGGGCACCCTTCTATTCTTCGCCTCAAAGTCTCTTGGCGAAGGAGTTGCTATGGCCAGTTCGCTGCCGCGCGGCATCACGCGGGTAAATGGCTATTACGCCATTCATGTTTCCTACAGGCGCCACCACGCGACAGCGTGCGAAGCGACCTTGTTTGCCGCAGAAATTCGCAAAGGCCGGTTGCTTGATGATTTAATTTCTGAGCGCCCTACGGGCGTGCCCGCTCCTGATATTGAGTTCAGGCCTTGGACGCTTGAGCATGCCTTTGATCGAACCGCCGCCATGGTATGGAGTCATGGGCGCGATGCGGGTCACAGTCTAGGTTATGGGCGTGCCGCACTAAATTATTTTGGGCGTCATACCCTCGTAAAATTCGTAACGTTGCATGCAATTGATCATTGGACTGAGCACTTGCGGGCGCGCGGCCTGGCAAATTCTACGATTAATCATCACTTGTCCGCTCTCTCCCGCATGATCAGGTTTACGTATCATCGGCGAGGTACAGATCATTTGCCTATGATCACTCGCTTGCTTGAGCCAGCTGGACGTACCCGCTATCTGACGCTGGCCGAAGAACAGGAGATGTTTAGGGTCTTGGAAGACTGCAGGCATCCCGACGACCCTGCCTTTATTCGCGTCCTATTGGATACGGGCATGCGTGTCGGCGAAGTCATGAAGCTCACGGATGGAGATGTCGACCTTGACCAAGGGCTCATCCACATCTGGTTCAATAAAGTTGATACGCCACGTTCTATCCCGATGACCGATAGCGTTCGCCAGATCATGCAAGATCGGGTTAAGGGGGGCCGAAGAACGCGGAAACTCTTTCCGCGCAGCTACCACTATTATCACCGCGTATGGCAGCGCATTCGCTGCGCCATGGACTTACAGCAGGATGCGGAATTCGTTATCCATTGTCTTCGCCATACGTGTGCAACCCGCATGATCTACAGCGGCGTGCATCTTTTGACGGTCAAAGAATGGTTAGGCCATAAGACGTTGCTCTCAACCATGCGCTACTTGCACATGGCGCCCCATAACCTGATGGAAGGGGTTACAGCCCTTGAGAACATTGGGGTAACAGGTTGCCGTCCGAACTGGACGCCACCACAAAACCCACGGCCGAAGCAGCTGGCTAGGCGGATATTTAAGCCACCTAATTTTTGAGAGGCCTGCTGCACTCTATGCAAAGACGGATAACGGCCTTTTGATAAATAGTCGATGAAGACGCGCATACGCAGCGGGAGGCGGCGGTCTTTCTGATAAATCATATGTAGTGTTCGTTCATCAATTACGTGGTCGGTCAGCACAGGCACGAGCCTGCCTGCGGCAATGTCATCGTGAATCAAATATTCGCGCAGGATGGCAACGCCGAGATCGGCCAATGCCGCATCGCGAATAACAAAGCTATTGTTCGCCCGCGGCGTCCCAGACACGCGCATGGTTTGGATTCGCGTGCCGCCTTTGCTGCGAAAGTCCCAGCGATATTGGGCCATGCCACTCGGATCAAGGCAGTTATGGCTGGCAAGATCTTCTGGCCTGCCTGGGATGCCGTGAGCATCAAGGTAGGCTGGCGTGGCCACGAGCACACGCGGCAACCCAGTGATCGGGCGAGCGATCAAGGAGGAGTCGCGCACGGGCAGGGTGCGCACAGCGATGTCGAAGCCGCCTTCGATCAGGTTTAGGCCACGCCATTCGTTATGCGGGATACGTCGATCCAGGCCCGCTACGTCTGCCCTTTTTGGAAATTCCGCCAGAAGTGGATGCTGCGCAGAAACGAAAGGCAGAGCGTTGGCAGACTCTTTGCGAAAAATATCGAGGAGCAGTGTTAGCCAAAACCCAATAAATTTTGATTGGCGAACGTCGATGTTGAAGTTTGATATGTATTATTGACGTCGGTGCGCTGTGCCGCGGCGCGCGGGCATGCTCTTAAAGAAAGTTACTTGGGTGGATCCCATGAGCTTAGAGCTGGGTTCGCACGATATCGTGCTGCTCGAATACTGTGGATGCGTGGATGTTGGAGTAAGCCTATCGCATAGAACGGGTGTCGCCGGGGACCCCCGCCTCTTAAGCGATCGCAGAACTGACGTTACGAAAAATTGCTCGTTCAACTTGCGCGCATTCGCCATGTAGGCCGTTGTCATAGGAATAGAGGCTTCCCACTTCGTCAACGCGACGGCGAACCGGCCGTGGTATCCGCATTCGGCCGTCTGTTCACCAGGTGAAGCTCAGGCTGGCGGTGAGGGCATGGCTGTTGTCGGCGGCGTTGAGCGTGCCGTCGTAGCGCAGCGACAGGGTCATGCCGTCGTCGATCTGGGTGGCAAGGCCGAGCCCGACGAGGGCGCTGTCGCGATTCATCTCGGCGCCCTGCACGGTGAAGCCGCTGCCCGGCGCGGCGGCGAAGCCGGCGCTGACCGGCCGTGCCGTGTCGGCATAGTCGTGCACCCAGCCGATGCGGCCGAGCAGCGTCAGCGGATAGCTGCGTCCGATGTCGGCGTCATGGTCGAGCTGCAGGCCGAAGATGCTGCGCAGCGCGTCGGTGGTCTCGCCCGCGACGGCGAGGTTGAGCTCGCCGGCGCCCGTTTCGGTGAAGCCGCCCCGGTCGGCGCGGCTCGCCTCCAGGCCGAGGAAGGGCGTCGCCGTGGTCTGCCGGTCAAGCGTCACGGCATAGCCGGCCTCCAGGCTGGCCAGCAGCTGATGCGCCGCGGCGTCGCCGTTCGCCGTCGCGCCGATGAAGTCGATCGAGCGCTCGACCGCGTTGTCGGCATAGGCGTAGCCCGCCGAACCCTGCAGATAGAAGGCGCTCGGCTGCCAGGCACCGTAGACGGCGAGCTGATAGCTCTCTGTCGTCGCCTTGCCGGCCCCGCCGGCGGCATTCAGCTTGGTCTCGCCGTAGCCGCCGGCGAGGCCGACGACCAAATCGGGACCGAAGCGCCGGTCCAGGCCTGCCGCACCGCCGCCGCCGGAATAGCTCACGGCTGCGCTATTAGCGTCGCCGTCGATGTCGCCGGTCACGCCGCCGCCGCTCATCCAGGCCGTCCAGGGCCCGAGGCGCATCGGTGCCGGCGCTTGCGCCGTCTCGTCGGTGCTGGCGAGTTGCGTCATGGCCGCCGCGAGGTTGACGCGCTGGCCCTTCGCGTTTGCACCCTGGGCAAGCGCGTCGCCGGCGCGCGCATAGCCGGCCTGCTGGCCGACCGTGCTCAGGAAGCGCTGGCCCGCCAGCAGGGCCACCGTGTCGAGCCCGCTGTAGATCTCGCCCGAGAGTTGGGTGAAGGCCTGGTTCGCCTGAGCCGCCGACAGGCCAGTGAGCGTGGCGATCGTCGTGGTCAGTTGGCCATTGGCGGCGACCTGATCCAGCGTCGTCGCCACGGCCTGCTGGTTGGCCGTCGCCGCCACGTCGGCGAAGCTCGCGTCGTTGCGCGTGAGGGTCAGCGTCACATCGGTCAGGCCGTAGCCCAGACTCGGCGTCAGGAAGGCGAGGTTCGAGGTGACGGCATCGAAGGTCGTGCCGTTCAGCCCGCCCACGGCGTTGAGGATGGTGTAGTTGGTGGCGAAGCCGTAGCTGCCGGTCTCTGCCAGCACGTTGACCGTGCCGCCGGTCAGCGTCGCTGACCCAGTGGCGCCGATGCGGTCGGCGGCGCCCGCCGCGTTGACCTGGACCTCGTAGACCGAGCCGGCGGCGAAGGTGACGTTGCCCGTCACCGTGATCGTGCCGATCGAGTTGCCCGGCGCGAAGATGCCGAAGGCGAAGACGTCGCCGCCGATGGTGCCCGAGCCGCCCAGCGTGCCGGCGGCGTTCACCGTCACGTCGCTTGCCGTCGTGCCGTTGATGCGCAGCGTGCCGGCGTCCACTGTGGTGTCGCCGCTGTAGCTATTGATGCCGGTGAGGTTGAGCGTGCCGGCGCCGGTCTTGGTCAGGCCGCCCGTGCCGCCGATGTCGCCGGCGTAGCTGGTCGCCGCGCTCTGGTCGACCGTGAGCGTGCCGGCGCCAAGCGCGACGGTGCCGCCGGCGCCCGACAGGCTGCCGACGGTTTGGTTGAAGCCGCCAAGATCGAAGCTGCCGCCATCGACGGTCAGCGCGCCGCTGGCCGCCAAGCGATCGTTGCCGCCGAGCGCCAGCGTGCCGGCGCTGACCGTGGTGCCGCCGCTGTAGCTGTTGGCGCCGGTCAGCGTGAGCGTGCCGGCGCCGTCCTTGGTCAACCCGCCGGTGCCGGTGGCGATGACGCCGGAAAGCGTCGTGTCGCCGGCGCCGTCGACCGTCAGGTTCTGGCCGGCGCCGCTGATGCCGCCGCCCAGTGTCAGGCTGGCGCCGCTATTGGCGTTGATGCGCGACGCGGCAGTCAGCGTGAGGCTGTTGGCGAGAGTGGCGCTGGCGTCGCCGCGCAGTGTGCCGCCGTCCAGCGTCACGCCGCCGCTGCCGAGGGCGTCGGTCGCGCCGACGGCGAGCGTGCCGGCGCTGACCGTCGTGGCGCCGGAATAATCGGCATTGGCGCCCGAGATGACGAGCGTACCGCTGCCGGTCTTGGCCAGCGCGCCGTCGCCGGCGATGGCGCCGGTGCCGGCGATGGTGCGGCTGTTGGCTCCGGTGATCTCGACCGTCGTGCTCGCCGTGCCGTGCAGGAACATCACCGTGCCCTGCGCCTGGCCGGCGGTGCCGCCGACGCCGCCGCCGGCGGTGCCGCCGGCGCCAGCGGTGACGCCGTAGGCGCCAGTAAAGTCGCCGTCGGTGATGGTCAGGCTGCCGCCGTCGCGCACGAAGACAGCGCCGCCGAGCGCCGCGCCGCCGCCGCCGCCGCCGCCGAGGCCGCCAGCGGCGGCATCGCCACCTGTGCCGCCGAACCCGCCGCTGGCGCCGCCAGTGCCGCTGCCGGCGCCGCCGGCGCCACCGCCGCCGCCGCCGCCGCCGAACCCGCCGCTGCCGCCGTTCTGGTTGTTTTCATTGGCGCCGCCGCCGCCGCCGCCGAACCCGCCGTCGCCGCCGTCGCCGCCGACACCAGCGTTGCCGCCACCACCGCCGCCGCCGCCGAGGCCGCCGAGGCCGCCGTCGCCGGCGCCGCCGCCGCCGCCGCCGCCGAGGCCGCCGAGGCCGCCGAACTCGCCGTTTCCGCTGTTCGTGCCGCCGCCGCCGCCGCCGCCGCTGCTGCCGCCAACGCCGCCGCCGCCGCCGTTCGCGCCGCCGCCGCCGCCGCCGCCGCCGCCGCCGGGGCCGCCGGCGCTGCCGCCGCCGGTGGCAGCGCCGCCGCCGCCGTTCGCGCCGCCACCATTGCCGCCGTTAACGCTGCCGGCGCCGCCACTGGCCTGCTGGCCGCCGCCGCCGCCGCCGGTGTTGCTGCCGGCGCCGCCGTCGCCGCCGGCGCCGAACTCACCGCCGCCGCCGCCGCCGCCGCCGCCGCCGAGGCCGCCGTTGCCGGCATAGCCGCCGCCGCCGCCGCCGCTGCTGCCGCCGGCGGCGCCGTTACCGCCGAGACCGCCGCCGCCGCCGCCGCCGTTGCCGTTGCCGCCGACGCCGCCCTGGGCCGCGGCGTTGCCGACGGTGACGCCGGATGCCGTGACGGCGGCGCCCGCGTTGACGAAGATCGCTGCGCCGGCGCCGAGGCCGCCGCCGCCGCCGTCGCTGCCGCCGGCGCCGCCCTGGGCGCGCGCGTTGTTGACGGCGACGTTGGCGATGCCGACCGTGCCGCTCTCGACGAAGAACACGCGGCCGGCGTTGGCCGCATCGATGGCGAAGCCGTTGCCGGCGACGGTCACCGCCGCGCCGCTGCCGGCGGACAGCATCGGCAGCGACTGGGTCAGCGTGATGCCGCCGAGAAGATTGATCGTGCGGTCGGCGCTGCCGGCGTTGATGGCGAAGATGGCGTTACGCAGATCGGTCTCATTGGCGACGTCGAACGCCTGGGCCGGATAGACGGCGACGAACAGCGGTCCGGCCAGGCCGGCGAGCGCCCAGCCGGCGCGATTCAGGAGCCGTGTGTAGCGTTCGAATGGCGAAGGAGAAGACGCGGGGGGAGCGATGAGGCGGGCGCCGCGTCGATTCGCGGAAGGCCCGGTGGATGCCTGGGTGGCCTGCGGCGCGCGGTGTGCCGCGCGCGAAGTCTGACGCACTAAATGATCCCCCGTGTTGCGGCGCGAATGCTGTTCCCCGCGCCTCGCTTATTCTGATGTCGCAAGCCAGATCGGCTTGCTCTCGTCGGGACGACGGCAGGCAAGCCCCCACGGCGCAAGTCCGGCGAGAGGCATCCTTGCCTGCGGCGCAGTATATCTGCTGGAGATGCGGAGTTTCAGCCCTTTATTCAAGAGAGGGCGGCCAAGCCACGGCGCCATCAAGGCGTTACGGCTGCTGACGCCGTATTTTCGGAAGATGCGCTTCACATGGCCATGGTGTGGGGACTCTGCCCCACGGCGGCGGCGATCTGCCTTTCCGTCAACCCCCTGCAGCAGGCCCTGCAGGATGCGCCGTTCGGTCGGCGTGAGCGGCGCGGAGGCGACGCCCAGCCCTTCCCCAGCATCTGCAGGCGGTGAAACCAGCGCAGGCTGCGCAGCGTGTGTTTTCATAAGCGGTGGGCTAGCCGGCACGGCCAGAGTGATTCTGATGCCGCTCATGTTGATAGATATCTTTCCTACCCGGTCCCTTCGTTCTCCCCTAATACCCCCTTTGAATTTCATCAAGAGTACGGGCGGGGAACATGGGCGCTTTTCGAAATTTGACGCAGCGCCGCTTCATCGCGGCGCTTCTGGCCAGCGCGGCCCTGATCGCCCTGCCCGTCGCTGCTGCCAAAGCCCAGAGCGCCGACAAGTGGGGCGCGCACCTCGACCTCGAAGGCAAGGCCGGCACCGACCGCAACCTCGGCGAGGGCGACCTCTTCCTGCCGCTGGCGCAGACCGACACGACGCTGGTCTTCGGCGACATGCGGATGCGCTTCGACGATCAGGAGAGCAGCGAAGGCAACATCGGCCTCGGCGTCCGCCACATGCTCTCCTCGGGCTGGAACCTCGGCGCCTACGGCTACTTCGACCGGCGCGGCACCGAGAACGATACAAAGTTCAGCCAGGCGACCCTCGGCCTCGAAGCCCTCTCGACCGACTGGGACGTCCGCGTCAACGGCTACATCCCGCTCGGCGCCGACACGCGCAAGATCGGCACGGGTGCGTCAAGCTCGACGGCGGAACTGTCGGGTGCCAGCGTCGCGATCATCACCACGCCGGGAAACATGCTGGAAGAGCGTTCGCTTGGCGGCTTCGACGCCGAGGTGGGCTGGCGCCTGCCAGTCTTCGACGCCAACAACGACGAGCAGCTGCGCTTCTACGTCGGCGGCTACCGCTTCGCGGCCGACGGCGTCGAGGACGTGGCGGGTCCGCGCGCCCGGCTCGACTTCACCATGGCCAAGGTGCCGTTCCTGTGGGAGGGCTCGCGCCTCACCCTCGGCGCCGAGATCCAGCACGACGACCCGCGCGGCACCCAGGCGTTCGCCAGCATCCGCCTGCGCATCCCGCTCTACGGCGGCGAGAGTTCAAGCCGCCTGACGCCGCAGGAACAGCGCATGACGGATACCATCGTGCGCGACATCGACATCGTGAGCCAGACCCGCAGCATCAGCGGCGGCGCGCCGACCGTCGAGACGGCAACCGCGACCGCCGACGGCAGCGCCCTCACCGTGATCGACAGCGCCTCGACCACCGGCGCCCAGATGATCAGCGCCGTCGCCGCCGCCGGCGTCAACAGCACGGTCATCCTGTCCGGCAGCTTCACCACCACGGCCAGCACGCAACTTCAGACCGGGCAGACCCTGATGGGGGCCGGCAGCCTGACCGTGCGCAGCGCCTCGGGCAAGACCGCCACGCTCAACACCCCAACGGCGACGATCAACAGCACGATCCCCGGAGGAGTTAGCGGGACCGTCAATATGGCCAAGGACAGCACGCTGACCGGCATGACGCTCCACGACACGGATTCGACAAACGCGTTCGGTGTGGCAGCTGGCGGATCTACCCTCACCGGCGCGCGCATCCTCAACAACACGATCACCGCCACTGCCACCGATCCCGGCGGTTCTGCTCGAGGCGTCATCATCAGCACTTCCGCCAATGTGCTGATCAGCGGCAATACGATTAGCACTCAGGTGGTAAGCGGCCCCGCGACCGGCATCACTGTGAGCGGTTCGACCGCGACCGTGTCCAACAACAGCATAGAGGTGCAAGGCGTTCTGAGCGGCCTGTCTGGCGCTGTCGTTTTGCAGGTCGGGACGATTTCCGCCGGATCGACCGGCAACACGGTGGTCGCCGGGCAGCCATGCGGCACGACGGGTGGCGGCAGCGGCTCGGTCGGCTTCACCAATGCCGCGGCATGCGACGGCGGGCCGTGACCGTGTTGCGACTTGGCGCTGATGCTGCGCCCGGTCGGCTTAGTATCAGCACAAGACAGATTGGTATCAGCACAAGACAGATTGTCTGCCTGAATATTGGCGGACCAAAGCGTTGAATGATGACATGCGCGAGAGCGACATCGATGCTCTTCGTATGTCCATTCAAGCCTCTCGAAGCGATTTTTGAACACCTGAAATCAGTCGTCGACGCCGAGCCCGGCAAAGTGGTGCTATTTCGATATCTACCAGTCTTGCAATTGCAGAAAGGAATGTTGTCCGTACAATATCGAACATAAATCCTTGATTTGTCACAGAATTAGGCGACGGGACACACCCCAAGGGGATGCGCGGAGGTCCAACCTGCGAAGGTACAGCAGGGAGAACAAATATGACCAACGACATGCCCACGACGGACATCAACCTTCTCGTCGCTGAAATCCCCTATCTACGCCGGTACGCCCGCGCCCTGACGCGCAATGTCTCATCCGCCGACGATCTCGTGCAGGACGGCTTGGTGCGCGCCATTGCCAGTATTCATCACTTCGAGGCGGGCACCAATCTGCGCGCCTGGATGCTGACCATCATGCACAACGTCTTCATGGACGACACGCGCAAGGCCAAGCGTTCGCGCGACGGCAACCATGAAGCGGAAGAGCGTTTGAGCGGCCTCTACACACGCCCCAGTCAACTTGCCAACCTGGAGTTGAACGATCTGCAGGCCGCGCTCAGCGGCCTGCCTGAAGAGCAGCGTCACACCCTGATCCTAGTCGCCCTGGAAGACATGAGCTATGAGGAAGCGGCACGCGTAACCGGTGTGCCTATCGGCACGATCCGCTCGCGCCTGCCGCGTGCGCGCACGCGCTAATGGAAATGGTGAACGGCTTGGCGATCAGCGACATTTCGCCGGAAGTCGGGATCACACGCCGTCGGAAAAGGCACCCGCTTGCAGTGCCATTGCCCTCCACACAGCGCCCAGACATCATAAGGTAGGCTTTCAGGCGTGCTTCCTGAGCGTCGATGCCATGTTCCAAATTCGTATTAACGCAACTCTAGTAATCATGGATTTGCTATTGAATTTCTGCCCTTACGGACGATGGAAGTCGTCAGGCGGGAAAAGCTGGGACGTAGAGTTCGACGATGAGGTCACCGCCAAAACCTTTTGGCGACATGCCAACCATCTCGACTGCCAACTTGGCCCGATAAAAAGTTCTGATGAGCTAAGCTCTAATAGCCTTAGTCGCACGTCGCAAAAGTAGCGGCACGCAGAATGCCGTCAGCAAGCCCCCGGATTGCTGATGGCATTTGTGTTCGCGAGGATCCCGTTAGGACTCCCGTACGGCCTGCACGCCAATCCTCACGCAGGCTTTAAGCCCGCGATCCGCGTCAATATCCGTCAAGAAGCAAAAAACGATGCCGCCCAATCGACTGCTGCAGAGGAAGACAATGTCTTCGGCCGCAAGCTCTCTCTCGACCCTGCTCTGGTTCGCGATGTCGCAGATTACTCGGAAGGCCATGGCAGTCACGATCTGTACGTCAACGTACATCTGGAAAAGGGTGCATTGACCTCGTCGGTATGCGCTAAATGGCTGCGGCGCAAGGGAATGGGCGACGTGATGGATGTGATCGATAACCAAAACAAACATCAAGTCGGGCGAAGCCGTGAAGAGCTTCAGCAAGCCTTCGACGTGCTGCTCCACATCCGGGCCTTCAAACGCGATAAAACCTCGGTTCTTCAGTCGGCGATAGACTATGCCCTCGTCCTGCACATCGGGGAGAGACAGTGTAGTTCACCAAGAAACCTGACCGATATCATGACCGCAGGCATCGGACCGAGCTCATCCGTCATGCGCCACCTCAACCATCTCATCCAACAGGGATGGGTGGTCAAGACTCCATCGATCCTCGACAAGCGAGTCACACGGTACGCGTTATCGGTCATGGCCACGACCGCCTTGACCGAATTTAGCGACTTCGTCAGGACGACCGTCACTGAGCCCAGCCCAGCGCAACTCGGTAGCGCAAGCGAACATTGAGGTGCAAGTTGCGTTCACATTAGGAATCAATAACATTGGTTACATCTAACTCCTTGCATAGGTTGCCCATACATTGTGCAAGCGCCAAACGGCACCCGGAGGCCAAGCTGCGCGCTTAGGGCGCGCAACCCGAAGGGTGGTCGACTGCTGCTGACGGTGAAGTGAATGCCCTCAGCCGCGAGTTGCCGCACCGCCATCTGATTGCGTGGGCTGAGCGTCTTGTCGCTTCTGAGCAAGGTCCCGTCGACGTCCGAGATTACGAGGGTGCCAGCCGTCATCTGTCGGCCATAACGCCCGCGTCCCAGAGGTGGATGCCGCCGGTGAGGCCGGCGTCGTTGGAGCAAACATGGGTATGTTCAGGCAGCGGGCCTTTGAGCTTTGCCGCGTTGCCGCCCCCAAGATATAGCGTGTCGTAGTTGAGAAGCGTATGGACGATGTTGATCGCCTTGAGCACGCGATGATTCCACTTCTTGGCGCCGCAGGCGTGGCGCGCCGCGTCGCCAATATACTCGTCGTAGGTTTTAGATCCGTGAATCGGATGGTGGCCCAGCTCGAGATGTGGCGCGAGCCGGCCATCGGTGAAGACGGCTGAGCCGAGGCCGGTGCCGAGCGTCAGGACGACCTCAAGGCCGTGCCCGGCAATGACCCCAAGTCCTTGCACCTCGGCATCGTTGAGCAAGCGGACCGGCATGTCGAAATGCTGTGACAGGGCCTGTTCGAGGGGATAGTCGCGCCACCATTCGGTGCCCAAATGCGGTGCGGTGATGACCCGTCCATGCTGTACGACGCCTGGAAATCCGATGGAAATGCGATCGAAAGCGGGAAAGGATTCCACCATATCGAGGACGGCACGGAAAAACGCATCCGGCGGGCAAGGGTGAGGCGTCGCGACGCGGTTCGGTTTCACCACCATTTTGCCGGCCCCGTCCAAGATGCAGGCCTTGATGCCCGTGCCGCCGACATCAATCGCTAGGGTATACAAGTCGTGCCGCGTCTTCACGGGGCTAGGCTTCGCCATTTCATTCATCTTTCGATGACCTCCACGCCCGTCTGGTGGCCGACGAGGACCATGGATGCCAAGCCAACGAACAGTCCGCTTTCGACAACGCCGGGGATCGCTGCCAATTTCGCTTCCAATGCTGCGGGGGCGGCTGATTGATTCATGCTGCAGTCTGCAATGTAATTGCCGTTGTCGGTCGTGAAGGGAAGGGCCGCGGCCATGCGCAGTCGCGGCCGGCACCCCATCGCTTTGAGCCGGTCACATGTGACCTGCCAGCCGAATGGCAAGATCTCGACCGGAAGCGTGGCATAGGCCCCAAGGGAATCGGCCATCTTGGATTCGTCGACGACGACGATCATGCGGTCGCTTGCCTTGGCGACGATTTTCTCGCGCAGCAACGCGCCGCCGAGCCCTTTGATGAGGGTGAGGTCGTGACGGAAGACTGCGTCGGCGCCATCGATCGTGATGTGAATGGTGCGATGGTCCGAAAAATCCGTCAGGGGAATGCCATAGGCTCGCGCTAGAGCAGCTGTCTTCTCGGATGTTGCAATCCCGACGATGCGCAATCCGTCTGCCATGCGGTCTCTCAAGGCTGCAATTGCGAAGGCGGCCGTCGTGCCGCTGCCGAGACCCACGACCATGTCGTTTTCGACTTCTGCCGCAGCGCGGACCGCCGCGGCACGCTTCTGTTCGATCTGGTTCAACAAGATGATCGACGGCCTCCTAAGCGGCTTCGCTTGCCTTGTGTCCACAAGCGTTAAGCGCCCGCATGAGGGCGTGACGAGGAGCCACGATACGCGAAGGCCAGCTGCCTGACTCGAACCGCAACGACGAGGTTTGTTGCGCATTGTAAATCACATCGCCATGAAAAGCGTAAGGCAACGCCAAGGCCGCTTTCACAGTTCCGGGACGTCTGTCACACGCGTTATCACTTTCTCGCTATTGGCTGGCGTCGTGGGGGCATTTTTCCAGATCTTCCTGCTTGAATGCACATGTGATCGCTGCTCGCGTCGAAGATGACCTACAGTCGAGAGGGGAACATGCTGTCACGGCTGGACGTTCAAGGGTCTGTGGCGGAGCTGGAGCTGCCTTGGTTCGTCGGGGGCGGCGCCGGCGAGAATTAGGAGAGTGCAGACAGATGTCTTTGCCCCATTCCGATGCCTTGGTCTTTTTCGGTGCGTCTGGCGATCTGGCCTACAAGAAGATATTCCCCGCGTTGCAGGCTTTGGTGCGCTGCGGCGACATGGATATTCCGATCATCGGCGTGGCGCGCGCCGGCTGGTCCTTGGAGAAGTTGCGCGCCCGTGCGCGTGACAGTGTGGAGAACAGCGGGGGCTTTGACGAGCCTGCATTCGCGAAGTTGTCCGCTCGGCTCAAATTCATCGATGGCGACTACAACGATCCTTCAACTTACAGCCGTCTGAAGCAGGCGTTGAACGGCGCTTCTCGGCCCTTGCACTATCTCGCTATTCCGCCCAGCCTGTTTGCGACGGTGGTCCAGGGCCTGGCAAGCGCCGACTGCGCGTCGGGGGCGCGGGTGGTGGTCGAGAAGCCGTTTGGCCGCGACCTCGCCTCCGCACGGGCGCTCAATCGCACGCTGCACGAAGTCTTTCCCGAATCGTCGGTGTTTCGCATCGACCATTATCTCGGGAAAGAGGC